>NZ_CP047650.1:3903053-4553562 GCF_009906855.1 Xylophilus rhododendri | reverse complement strand
GATCAGCTCGCTCTCGTGCGCCGGCAGGCGGTCGCCGCAGGCGTCCATGCGGGCGGTCATGGCCTCGTCGCTCAGGTGCACCACGAACTCGCCGGTGCGCAGCACATTGGCCACCGTGTCCTTCTGCGGGCCGGGCTCCATGCGGTTGGCGCTGAACATCACCACCGGCGGATCCTCGCCCACCATGTTGAACATGCTGAAGGGCGCGGCGTTGATGGTGCCGTCCTCGCCCAGGGTGGTGATCAGCGCGATCGGCCGGGGCACGATCAGGCTGGCCATCAGCTTGTAGCGCTGGTAGGGGTCGAGCTGGGAGAAGTCGATGTCCATGGAAATGCTTGAGTGTGGGCCCACCCGGGCAAGCAAGCTTTCGGCCAACTCGCGGCGGACGGCGGATTGTCCACAATGGCGCATACAGATCGCGGCCCGGGCGCATCCTGCACCACGGCGGGGCACGCAGGCCTGGCATCGCCCTTGCGGATCACCTCTATACCGGCCGGCTTATGGCTGGACGGCCGGAGCCGCTTAACCTCCCGCATGGCTTTTTCGAACCCGACACGAGTCCACGCATGAGCACCACCGCCCCGCTGAACTTCATCCGCCGCGGCAAGCGGGTGACCCTGCACGACGTCGCCCCCGACCGCACCCTGCTCGACCTGCTGCGCGAGGACCTGCACCACACCGGCACCAAGGAAGGCTGCGGCGAAGGCGACTGCGGCGCCTGCACCGTGGTGCTGGGCGAGGCCTGCCCCGGCGCCGACGGCCGGCCGACAGTGGCCTACCGCGCCATCAACAGCTGCATCCGCCTGGCCCGTTCGGTCGAGGGCCTGGCCCTGTGGACGGTGGAGGACATCTCCCGCGATCCACTGATCGCCCCCGTCGAGGAAGACAGCGCCCCGCCCGCCGCCTGCCTGCATCCGGCGCAGGAGGCCATGGTCGCCTGCCACGGCTCCCAGTGCGGCTTCTGCACGCCGGGTTTCGTGATGAGCCTGTTCGGCATGTACCAGAACCGGGTGGTGCCCGGCGGCTCCATCGACCGGGCGCGGGCGCAGGAAGACCTCTCGGGCAATCTCTGCCGCTGCACCGGCTACCGGCCGATCTTCGATGCCGCGCAGCGCATGGAGAGCCTGCCGCGCGTGGCCGTCGACGAGCCGGCGTTGCTGGCCCTGCTACAGCAGCTGCCGCCCGCGCCGCAGCCCGCCGAGGGCTACCAGGCCCCGACCACCCTGCCCGCCCTGCTGCGCGCCCGAGCCGAACGGCCGCATGCCCAGCTGGTCGCCGGCTGCACCGACGTCGGCCTGTGGATCACCAAGCAGCACCGCCAGTTCGCCCAGCTGCTGGACGTGACCCGCGCCGCCGAGCTGCGCCGCGTCGAGACCCTCCCGGGCGACATCCTGCGCATAGGCGCCACCGTCACATTGCAGGACGCCTACGCCGCCCTCTGCGCCGGCCGACCGCAGTTGAAGGAATTCGCCGCGCGTTTCGCCGGCCTGCCGGTGCGCAACTCCGGCACCCTGGGCGGCAACGTGGCCAACGGCTCGCCGATCGGCGACTCGATGCCGCTGCTGATCTCGCTCGATGCCAGCGTGGTGCTGGCCAGCGTGCGCGGCCAGCGCAGCCTGCCGCTGGAGGCGCTCTACCTCGGCTACCGCCAGAACGTGATCGCGGCCGACGAGATCGTCGCCTTCATCGACGTGCCCCCGTGGCCGAGGGCGAGTTCCAGCGCGCCTACAAGATCAGCAAGCGGCAGGACGACGACATCTCCGCCGTCTGCCTGGCGATCCGCCTGGTGCTGCGGGACGGCCTGGTGGCCCATGCCTCCATCGGCGTCGGCGGCGTGGCCGCCACGCCGGTGCGCGCGCGCGATGCCGAGGCCACGCTGCTCGGCCGCCCGTGGAGCGCCGAGGCCGCCGCGGCCGCAGGCGCCGCCCTGCAGGCCGAGTTCCAGCCCATCTCCGACATGCGCGCCAGCGCCGCCTACCGCCGTGTGCTGCTGGCCAACCTGTTGCAGCGCTTCTGGCGCGACAGCCAGGGCGAGCGAAGCATCAGCCTGGCCTCGCTGCGCATCGAGGAAACCACCGCAGGGGAGGCCGCATGAACACCCGCGACAACCACGCACCGCTGAGCCGCGACGCCGAGGACGACCCGCGCGCCCTGGCCGCCGATGCCGTGGCCGACACCACCGCCGCCACCCTGCCGCAACCGGCGGGATCGGGCTCCGGCGAAGTCCGGCCCCGTGTGGCTGGCACCTCCCAGGCCCACGAGAGCGCCCGCGCGCAGGTCAGCGGCGGCGCCACCTACATCGACGACATCCCCGAGGTGCGCGGCACCCTGCATGCGGCGCCCATCCTGTCGAACGTGGCCCACGGCCGGCTGCGCGGCATCGACGCCGCCGCCGCGCTGGCCATGCCCGGCGTGGTCGACGTGGTGCTGCACCACGACGTGAGCGGCGACAAGATGCTGGCCGCCTTCGCCCACGACGAGCCGGTCTTCGCCTTCGACACCGTCCAGCATGTCGGCCAGGTGGTCGGCCTGGTCGTCGCCCGCAGCGCCATGCAGGCCCGCCGCGCCGCCCGCAAGGTGCTGCTGGACATCGACCCCCTGCCCGCCCTCATGACCGCCCGCGAGGCCCACGCCGCCGGCAGCTACGTGCTGCCCCCGGTCACGGTCGCCCGCGGCGATGCACCCGGCGCCCTGGCCCGCGCCCGCCACACCCTGTCGGGCAACCTGAAGGTCGGCGGCCAGGAACACTTCTACCTCGAAGGCCAGATCGCCTACGCCCTGCCGCTGGAGCAGGACCAGTGGTGGATCCACTCCAGCACCCAGCATCCCGGCGAGGTGCAGCACTGGGTGGCCCATGCGCTGGGCGTGGCCAACCATGCGGTGCGGGTGGAATGCCGGCGCATGGGCGGCGGCTTCGGCGGCAAGGAGACGCAGGCCGGCCACCTGGCCGTCTGGGCCGCGCTGGCGGCGAAGAAGACCGGCCATCCGGTCAAGCTGCGGCTGGACCGCGACGACGATTTCATGGTCACCGGCAAGCGCCACCCCTTCGAATACGACTGGCAGGCCGGCTTCGACGACGACGGCCTGCTCACCGCGCTCGACCTCACCATGCTGGCCGAATGCGGCTTCTCGGCCGACCTCTCCGGCCCGGTGGCCGACCGCGCCGTCTTCCATGCCGACAACGCCTACTACCTGTCGGACGTGGTGGTGCGCTCGCACCGCTGCAAGACCAACACTCAGAGCCACACCGCCTACCGCGGCTTCGGCGGCCCGCAGGGCGTGATCGTGATCGAGGCCATCCTCGGCGACATCGCCCGCCACCTGGGCCTGGACGCGCTGGACGTGCGCCTGCGCAACCTCTACGGCATCACCGAGCGCAACGTCACCCACTACCAGATGACGGTGGAGGACAACATCCTGCAGCCGCTGCTTGCCCGGCTCGAAGAAACCTCCGACTACCGCCGCCGCCGCGCGCAGATCGAGGCCTGGAACGCCGACAGCCCCATCGTCAAGCGCGGCCTCTCGATCACCCCGGTGAAGTTCGGCATCTCCTTCACCGCCACGCTCTTCAACCAGGCCGGCGCGCTGGTGCATGTCTACACCGACGGCAGCGTGCAGGTGAACCACGGCGGCACCGAGATGGGCCAGGGCCTGCACACCAAGGTCGCGCAGATCGTGGCCGACGAGCTGGGCCTGGACTTCGCCGACATCCGCATGACCGCCAGCGACACCGCCAAGGTGCCCAACGCCTCGGCCACCGCCGCCTCCAGCGGCACCGACCTCAACGGCCGCGCCGCCCAGTTCGCCGCCCGCCAGGTGCGCGACAACATCGCCGCCTACATCGCCGGGCAGGATGGCTGCAAGCCGGCCGAGGTGCGTTTCTTCGCCGGCCAGGTCATCTCGCCGACCAGCAGCCGCGCCTTCCCCGACGTAGTCGGCGCGGCCTACGCCGCCCGTGTGCAGCTGTGGAGCGACGGCTTCTACCGCACGCCCAAGATCCACTACGACAAACACACCCTCACCGGCCGGCCCTTCTACTACTTCTCCTACGGCGCGGCCTGCTGCGAGGTCGCCCTGGACATGCTCACCGGCGAGAGCCGCGTGCTCAAGGTGGACATCCTCCACGACGTGGGCCGCAGCATCAATCCGGCGATCGACATCGGCCAGATCGAGGGCGGCTTCGTGCAGGGCATGGGCTGGCTGACCACCGAGGAGCTGGTCTGGAACGCCAGGGGCGTGCTGGCCACCCATGCGCCCAGCACCTACAAGATCCCGGCCACCGGCGACATCCCGGAGCACCTGCGGGTGGACCTCTGGCCCGAACCCAACCGCGAGGACAACGTCTTCGGCAGCAAGGCCGTGGGCGAGCCGCCCTTCATGCTGGCCATCGCCGTCTACGAGGCCCTGCGCGAAGCCGTGGCCGCCGGGCGCGGCGATGGCCGGCCGGTGCTGCTGAAGGCCCCGGCGACGGCCGAGTCGCTGCTGCGCGCTCTGGGCGGGCTGGAATAGAAGCGCGGCCGCCCTGCGTTTGCCACAATGCGAACGGTTCACCATGCTCCTGTAGCATGCACCGCCCGACGCCCAGCTTCCAGAGCGGCCACCCACTCCCGCGAGACCCGAGATGACACCTGCCTTGAATGACGAGAACCCGGCGCCCGCCGGCGTTTTCCCCGCGCACAGCGGCATGATGAGCGAGCAGGTGCGCCAATTCGACTGGTCGCAGACCAGCCTCGGCGCCATCGAAACCTGGCCGGCCTGCCTGCGTATCGCCTGCGACATGATCCTGGCCTCGCACTTTCCCAAGTGCCTGCTCTGGGGGCCGGACCGCATCACCATCTACAACGACGCCTTCCGCCCCATCCTCGGCCAGAAGCCCGAAGCCCTGGGCCGGTCCTTCGCCGATGTCTGGCACGAGGCCTGGGACACGCTGGAGCCGGTCGTCGACCGCGCCTACGCCGGCGAGGCCACCTACATCGAGGACTTCCCGCTGCCGGTGAACCGCTCCGGCTTCATGGAAGAGGCCTTCTTCACCTTCTGCTACAGCCCGGTGCGCGACGAGACCGGGCAGGTGCAGGGCATGGTGGACACCGTCATCGAGACCACCGGCAAGGTCGCCGCCCAGCGCCAGCTCAGCCAGTTCGCCGAGGGCCTGTCACGCCAGGTGGCCGAGCGCACCGCCGACCGCGACCGCATGTGGCGCCTGGCCACCGACCTGATGATGGTGCTGGACACCCAGGCGCTGATCCTGGCCGGCAATCCCGCCTGGACCGCCATGCTGGGCTGGCCCGCCGAGCAGATCGCCGGCCGCGCCTTCACCGATCTCCTGCACGAGTCGGACCGCGAGGCCGCCGCCGCAGCGCTGCAGGCGCTTTCCGCCGGCACCACCACCGCACGCTTCGAAAGCCGGCTGCGCCACCGCGAAGGCCACTGGCGCCTGATCATGTGGACGGCGGTGCAGGACGAAGGCCGCATCCACGCCGTCGGCCGCGACATGACCGCCGAGCGCGAGGCCGCCGAGGCCCTGCAGCGCAGCGAGGCGGCGCTCTACCAGTCGCAGAAGATGGAAAGCGTCGGCCAGCTCACCGGCGGCGTGGCGCACGACTTCAACAACCTGCTGCAGGTGGTGGCCGGCAACCTGCAGCTGCTCGCGCGCCTGGCCGCCGGCAACGAGCGCGGCGAGAAACACGTGGCCAACGCCATGGCCGCCGTCAGCCGCGGCGCGCGGCTGACCAAGCACCTGCTGGCCTTCGCCCGGCGCCAGCCGCTGGAGCCCAAGGTGGTCAACATCGGCCGCTTCGTCTCCGGCATGGACGACATGCTGCGCCGCACGCTGGGCGAATCGATCGAGGTCGAGACGGTCGTGGCCGGCGGCCTGTGGAACACCCTGGCCGACCCCTCGCAGGTGGAGAACGCCCTGCTCAACCTGGCCATCAACGCCCGCGACGCCATGAACGGCGCCGGCCGGCTGACGGTGGAGGTGGGCAATGCGGTGCTGGACGAGGCCTATGTGCGCCAGCATGCCGAGATCCAGCCCGGCCAGTACGTGCTGCTGGCGGTGACCGATACCGGCAGCGGCATGCCGGCCGAGATCCTGGCCAAGGTCTTCGACCCCTTCTTCACCACCAAGGCCGAGGGCAAGGGCAGCGGGCTGGGGCTGTCGATGGTCTACGGATTCGTGCGGCAGTCGGGCGGCCACGTGAAGATCTACAGCGAACTCGGCCACGGCACCACCGTCAAGCTCTACCTGCCGCGCGCCACGCAGGCCGAGGACGTGGTGGCGCCCGAAGCGCCGCGCGAGATCGTCGGCGGCGAGGAGACCATCCTGGTCGCCGAGGACGACGACGAGGTGCGCGCCACCGTGGTCGAGATGCTCGAAGGCCTGGGCTACCGGGTGCTGCAGGCGCGCGATGCGGCCTCGGCCCTGGCCATCGTGGAAAGCGGCATGGACATCCAGCTGCTGTTCACCGACGTGGTGATGCCCGGCCCGCTGCGCAGCCCCGAGCTGGCCCGCCAGGCCCGCCAGCGCCTGCCCGGCCTGGCCGTGCTGTTCACCTCGGGCTACACGCAGAACGCCATCGTGCACGGCGGCCGGCTCGATGCCGGCGTGGAACTGCTCGGCAAGCCCTATACCCACGATGCGCTGGCCCTGCGCATCCGCCGGCTGCTGGACCAGCGCCTGCTCGCCAAGGTGCCGGGCTGAGGCCTCCGGGGCGCCTGCACGGCGGCGGTGCTGCGCCCTGACTTCCGGAGAATCGGGCAAACATGCCGGAGAAACAGGCGGTGCTGAATCGGCCGCCGTTTCCTACCATCGTCCCCATGACGAATCCCAAACTCCTCCTCATCACCGGCGTCAGCAGCGGTTTCGGCCGCGCGCTCGCCACCGCCGCGCTGGCGCGCGGCCACCGGGTCGCCGGCACCGTGCGCGACGAAAAGGCATGCGCCGCATTCGAGGCCCTGGCGCCGGGGCGGGCCCATGGCCGCATCCTGGACGTCACCGATTTCGACCGCATCGACGGGCTGGTCCAGGCCATCGAAGGCGAGCTGGGGCCGGTCGACGTGCTGGTCAACAATGCCGGCTACGGCCACGAAGGCGTGCTGGAAGAGTCGCCGCTCGAGGCCATGCGCCGCCAGTTCGACGTCAATGTCTTCGGCGCCGTCGCCATGGCCAAGGCGGTGATGCCGGGCATGCGGCAGCGGCGCAGCGGACACATCGTCAATATCACCTCCATGGGCGGTTTCATCACCATGCCGGGCATCGCCTACTACTGCGGCAGCAAGTTCGCGCTGGAGGGCATCTCGGAAGTCATGGCGCAGGAGATGAAACCCTTTGGCGTGGCCGTCACCGCCGTGGCGCCGGGCTCCTTCCGCACCGACTGGGCGGGCCGCTCCATGGTGCGCAGCCCGCGCGCCATCGCCGACTACGACAGCCTCTTCGATCCGGTGCGCCAGGCGCGGCAGCAGAAGCACGGTCACCAGCTGGGCGACCCCGCCAAGGCCGCCGAGGCGATCCTGCAGCTGCTGGACATGGCCGATCCGCCGACCCAGCTGCTGCTGGGCAGCGATGCGCTGGCCCTGGTGCGCGGCAAGCTGCAGGCCATGCAGGAGCGGATCGACCGCTTCGAATCGCTGAGCCGCTCCACCGACACCGCCTGAAGGAAGCCATGACCGAGCCGGACGACACATCGCGCCGCATGGTCGCCCTGCTCGCGGCGCTGGCCCCGCAGGAGGGCTACACCCTCACCGAGGTGCCCCGGCTGCGCCTGCTGCGTTCCAACCGCCCGCTGGCGCGCACGCCGGTGCTCTACGAGCCGGGCATCGTCTTCGTCTGCCAGGGCCGCAAGCAGGGCCGCTGGGGCGGCCGCAGCTTCGTCTACGACGCCCGGCACTACCTGGCCGTGGCGGTGCCGGTGCCCTTCGCGATGGAGACCGAGGCCTCGGCCGATGAGCCGCTGCTGGCCGTCTACCTGACACTGGACCTGAACCTGGTGGCCGAGCTGATCGCGCAGCTCGACGGGCTGCTGGGGCCCTCGCGCGCGGAGCCGGCCAGCCTGCTCTCCACGCCTATGGACGGGCCGATTGCCGACTGCCTGCTGCGCCTGCTGCAGACGCTGTCCTCGCCGGTCGAATGCGCGATGCTGGCCGGCTCCATCGTGCGCGAGATCTGTTTCCGGGTGCTCACCGGGCCGCAGGGGCCGGCATTGCGGGCGGCACTGTCGGCGCAGGGCCGGGTCGGCCGCATCGCACGGGCCGTGCGCCATATCCACACGGCCTACGCCGGGCCGGTGGAGATCGCCACGCTGGCACGGCAAGCGAGCATGAGTGTCTCGACCTTCCATGCGCGCTTCAAGGAGATCACCGACGCCTCGCCGATGCAATACCTGAAGTCGATCCGGCTGCACAAGGCGCGGCTGCTGATGCTGCGCGAGAACATGACGGCCGGCGCGGCGGCGGCCGCCGTGGGCTATGAGAGCGCCTCGCAGTTCAGCCGCGAGTTCAAGCGCCTCTTCGGCCAGAGCCCGGCGGCGGAAACGGCGCGGCTGCGCAACCGTTTCGCCATGCCGGCGCTGGCCGGGGACGAGCCCTGGGTCTCGTCCCACTGAGGCCCCTGACGGCCCCCCTCAGGCCTCGATCTTGCCCTGCTCCACGTACTCGTCGTACTGGCTGCGCGGGATGGCCGCCGAACCCACCACGCCGTCGGCCTGCTCCCAGCTGAGGATGGCGCTGTCGGGCGCGAGTTCGACCTCGATGCGGCCCTTGGGGATCTTGATCGGCGTGCCGTCTCCCGGCATGTAGGTGACATGGCCTGTCACGGTGGCGTATTGCGGCATGGCGACTCCTCTGGATGTTGCGGGTCCCGTGGATCGGGCCTCGCGCACGATTGGATGCCGGAATCGCCCCGGGCTTGTATCAAGGCTTGAGTGGCCCTGCCGCCCTCACTGCCGCAGGGCCGCCAGGCCGGCGGCCGGCAGGTTCAACGCGATGTCGGCCATGGCGCAGGTCAGGCGCAGTGCCTGGCGCAGTTCGGCCTCCTCCACCACCTCGAGCACGTCGCCGGCCGAGAGGATGTGGCGCACCCGCGACTCCGGCCGGTCGAAGCCCGCCACCAGGCGCAGGGCCGGGATGCCGTGGCGCGCGAAGTTGGCATGGTCGGAGTTGGGCATCAGCGGCAGGTAGCTGTCGGCCTGCACGCCCGACAGCGCCGCGGCGTCGGCCACGAAGGGCTGCAGGCCGGCGAAATCGCTGATCAGGGCGGTCAGGCGGTCGTCGCCGCCGACCGTGTCGAGGTTGATGTCCAGGGTCAGGCTGTCGCGCTCGGCCGCATCCAGCGCCGACAGGTACTGGGCCGAGCCGGCCAGCGCCCACTCCTCGGCCGAGAAGAAACACACCCGCAGCCCGTGCGTGGCCTGCGAGATGCGCGGCGCCAGGGCACGCGCCGTGGCCAGCACCACCGACAGGCCGGTGGCGTTGTCCAGCGCGCTCTGGCCCAGGTCGTGGCCGTCGAGATGGGCGCTGAGCACGATGGTCTTGCCGCTGCCGCCGGGCAGGTCGAGCATGGCGATGCCGGCTTGCGCGCCGCGGATTTCCTCGCCGGCGATGTTCAGCCGTACCTGCGTGCCCGGCGCGGCAGCCAGGATCGCCGCGCAGGAAGCCGCATCGACATACGCGGCCGGAATGCCGGGACCGTCCACCGCCCGGCCCGAGGAGCCCGACAGCAGGCCGCCCGGCGGCAGCGGGTTGGCCATCAGGAAACCGATGGCACCGCGTGCCATCGCCAGGTCGTACTTGCGGCGGCGGTGCATGTGGCGGGAGGAGAAGGGATATTCATGGCGCACCAGCACGATGCGGCCGCGCACGGCCTCGCCTGCACGGTCGAAGTCCTCGGTGCGGCCTTCGCCCAGGTCCAGCACTTCGCCGACCAGCCCCTCGGCCGGGGTATCGGCCGAACGCAGCAGCGGGTAGCAGGCCAGCTCCGCGCCGCCCTCGACACGCAGGCTCCACGCCAAGGCGCGCCAGCCGGCATAGGGCACGTCCACCCGGCGGCTCGAGCCGATCTCGCCCAGGCGCGCCACGGCCCAGGCCATGGCCGCGGCCTCGCCGGGGGTGCCGGCCAGGCGGCCGCCGAAGTTGCACAGGGTGTGGAAATCGGCCATCAGGGCCGGATCCTGCTGGGCCGAGTCCAGCCAGTTGTCTCTGTTGTCGTTCATCGGGTTTGTTTCGCTCTCAATCGATCTTGATATCCGCCTTGCGGATCACGTCCTGCCAGCGCACCAGGTCGGCCTTGACGATCTTCTGCAGCGCCGCCGGGCTGCCATCGGCCGGCGCGGCCACGCCCACGGCGGCCATGCGGGCCTTGACCACGGTGGTCTCCATCACCTTGGCCATGGCCTTGGTCAGCGTGGCCTGGACGTCCTTCGGGGTGCCGGCCGGCGCCATCAGGCCCCACCAGCTCTCCACCGCCATGCGCGGCACGCCGGCCTCGCCGAAGGTTGGCACGGCGGGCGTGTCCTTCTGGCGCTGCTCGCTGCTGACGGCCAGCGGCCGCAGCTTGCCCGCCTGCAACAGGGCGGTGGCGCTGGCCATGGTGGTGAAGGATGCGTCGATCTGCCCGGCCGCCAGATCGGTCACCGAGGCGGCTGCGCCCTTGTAGGGAATGTGGGTGAGCTTGGCGCCGCTGTTGATCATGAAGAGAGCCGCCATCAGGTGCGTCAGCGAGCCGTTGCCGCCCGAGCCGATGGACAGCGCGCCCGGATCGGCCTTGGCCTTCTTCACCAGCTCCGGCACGCTGCGGATCGGCGACTTCTCGTTGACGAAGAGATAGGTCGGCGCCACGCCCAGCAGGGCGATGGGGGCGAAGTTCTTCTCGGCGTCGTAGCGCGCCTTCTCCTGGTAGAGCGCGGGCACGATGGTGAAGGGCACGTCGGCCAGCAGCAGGGTGTAGCCGTTGCCTGCGTCCTGCGCCACGTACTGGGTGCCGATCATGGAGCCGGCGCCGGCGCGGTTGTCCACGATCACCGGCTGGCCAAGCACCTTGCCCAGCTCGTCGCCGATGGCGCGGGCGATCACGTCGGAGCTGCCGCCGGGCGAATAGGGCACCACGATGTGCACCGGCTGGTCGGGCCAGGCGGCCTGGGCGGCGCTGCCGATGAGGGAAGTCAGCGCCAGGGCGGCGATCAGGGAACGGCGGAAGGGAGTCATCACGAACCTGCTGAAAATGAGTCCGGCCGATTCTGGGCGGCCGTTTCCTGCCGGACAAACGACGAATCGGCATACGCTATTCCGCTCCGGAATAGCGAGCCTCAGCCCGGCGCGTTCAGCCCCGCCGCCAGCTCCTGCACCCAGCCGGTGAAGGCCTCCAGATAAGGCCCGCCCTGCAGCGGCCGCGGCTGCATCAGGTAGTAGCCGTAGCGACCCTGCACCGCCTCGCCGAAGGGCCGCAGCAGCGCGCCGCTGGCCAGCGCCGGCCGCACGATGCACAGCGGCACGATGGCCGCGCCCAGGCCGTGCAGCAGGGCCGGCAGCAGCATCGAGAAGCCTTCGTACTCCGGCGCGTTGCGGCCGGGGCCGGGCCAGTCCGGCGCGATCTCGGCCTTCCACTCGTCCCAGCCGTAGCCGCGCTGGGCGCGCTTGAGCAGGGGCACGCGCTGCAGGTCTTCCACCGAGGCGATCGGCGCGCGCGCCAGCAGCGCCGGCGCGGCCACCAGGCACATCTCGCGGCCGCACAGATAGTCGCAGCTCATGTTGGAGCGGTGGCCGGTGTGCAGCTGGATCTCGGCGTCGAAGCGCTCGGACTTGTCCCGGGGCGACATCAGCCGCGGCCGCACGTTGATGCGGATCTCCGGATGCCGGTCGAAGAAATCCTGGAAATGCGGGAACAGGCAGTACTGCGCGAAGGACGGCGACACCGCGATGTTGAGGTTCACCCGCGCCGACGGGTGGGCCACCTTGGCATCGGCCTCGTCGATCAGGCGCAGCGCGGCCGAGATGTTCTCCAGGTAGATCGCGCCCGCATAGGTCAGCTGCAGGCCGGTGGGCGTGCGCTTGAACAGGCTGGCGCCGAGCTTGAGTTCCAGCGCCTGGATGTGTTTGCTGACCGCGCTCTGCGTCAGGTGCAGGTCTTCTGCGGTGAGGCTGAAGTTGAGATGGCGGCTGGCGGCGGCGAAGACACGCAGGGAGGCCAGCGAATTACGAGAACCCTTCATCGGCAAATTATGGGCCGGGCGCGCCCATCGCCTACAAGGCCCTGGCCGGCACACCGACGAAGCTGCGAGGTCTTGTCGGGCAATCTCGCCGGAACCACTGGAAGCGCTTTCCACACCAACACCGCCATGCATTCCGCCTTTCTTGTCGAAGACCAGCCCGCCCAACGCGAAATCCTCAGTGCGGCGCTGGCCAGCGTATCGGACATCGAGCCGGTGGGATGGGCGGAAACCGAGATGGAAGCGATCGACTGGCTGCGCAGCCACCCCAAGCCCGACCTGGTGGTGCTGGACCTGTTCCTCAACGCCGGCACCGGCCTGGGGGTGCTGATCAAGCTGCAGCCGCAGACCCTGGGGCTGCGGGTGGTGGTGCTCAGCAACAGCGCCACCAGCCTGCTGCGGCGCAGCTGCCTGCTGCTGGGGGCCGAAGCGGTGTTCGACAAGGCCGACAGCATGGAAGATTTCCTGGAACATTGCCGCACGATGTTCGAGCCGGAACATTAGGCTCCAAACGATGGGCGATCGCCGCCCCACGCAGATCATCCGGATTCCCGAAAATATCTGAAACAAGGCCGATGACGAATTGGCAGGCGTTATCGATTTCCTGAAAAATAAATATCCGTCAGCAATCGATTCGAATATTCATTCGAGATGACGGGACATTTTATTCAGAAGGATAATCCAATGAAATCGATATTGACATCTGTCTGCACGACATCGGTACTTGCCCTGGCCTCAGCGGCCACCCAGGCCGCGGCGCTCGATCTCACCCATTTCACGACAGCCGGCAGCGTGAATTTTCCAACATCCACCTCAGCGCAACTCGGCACCGCTGGCGGCCTGTTCGGCAACGTCACGGACCTGATTTCATTCGATTATGTGGCCTCGGGCTCAAATGCCGGCATGCTGATCATGAGCAGCACCGCCGCCACTGTGGTTCTCAGTTCGAATTTCGCCAACTCCGGCACCTACACATTCACGACTCCGTACACCGGAGCCATCGACTTCACCATCACCGCCTCGCTCCCGGTCAGCGCGACGATTTCGAACCTGCAGGTCGCCGCCGTTCCGGAACCCGAAAGCTACGCGATGCTGGCAGGCGGCCTGGGCCTGCTCGGCTGCACCGCACGGCGCCGCAGGAAACCGGGCTGACACCGGCACGCGCCTTGCTGCAGCATGGCGCATGCGCTATCGCACCACCATCGCCGCCCAGGTCTTCGAATTCGAAGACCTCAAACAGCTCCTGGCCTGCGCCAGCCCGGCGCGCTCCGGCGACTACCTGGCCGGCATAGGCGCCGCCACCGCCCAGCAGCGCATGGCCGCGCGCCATGTGCTGGCGCAGACGCCGCTGCGGCGTTTCCTCGACGAGGCGCTGATCCCCTACGAAGAGGACAACATCACCCGGCTGATCATCGACAGCCATGACGCCGCCGCCTTCGCCCCGGTATCGCACCTGACCGTCGGCGACTTCCGAGACTGGCTGCTGTCCGATCGCGCGGACACGGCCAGCCTCGGCGCCCTGGCCAGCGGCATCACCCCCGAGATGGCCGCCGCCGTCTCCAAGCTGATGCGCAACCAGGACCTGATCGCCGTGGCCCGCAAATGCAGCGTGGTCACCCGGTTCCGCAACACGCTCGGCCTGCCCGGCCGGCTGGCGGTGCGCCTGCAGCCCAACCATCCCACCGACGACCTGCGCGGCGTGGCCGCCTCCACGCTCGACGGCCTGCTCTACGGCGCGGGCGACGCGGTCATCGGCATCAACCCGGTCAGCGACAGCCTGCCGGCGCTGGAGCGACTGCTGCACCTGCAGGACGAGCTGATCCAGCGTTTCGAGATCCCCACCCAGGGCTGCGTGCTCACCCATGTCACCAACAGCCTGCGGCTGATCGAATCCGGCGCGCCGGTGGACCTGGTGTTCCAGTCCGTCGCCGGCACCGAGAAGGCCAACCGCTCCTTCGGCGTCACGCCCGAGCTGCTCGACGAGGCCCATGCCGCGGCCCTGTCCCTGAAGCGGGGCAGCGTGGGCGAGCACTGCATGTACTTCGAGACCGGCCAGGGCAGCGCCCTGTCGGCGGACGCGCATTTCGGCGTGGACCAGCAGACCTGCGAAGCCCGCGCCTATGCGCTGGCGCGGCGCTACCGGCCGCTGCTGGTCAACACCGTCGTCGGCTTCATCGGCCCGGAGTACCTCTATGACGGCAAGCAGATCGTGCGCGCCGGCCTGGAAGACCACTTCTGCGGCAAGCTGCTCGGCCTGCCCATGGGCTGCGACATCTGCTACACCAACCATGCCGAGGCCGACCAGGACGACATGGACAACCTGCTGGTGCTGCTGGCCACCGCCGGCCTCAACTTCCTGATCGGCGTGCCGGGCGCCGACGACGTGATGCTCAACTACCAGAGCACCTCCTTCCACGACGCCCTCTTCCTGCGCCAGACCCTGGGCCTGCAACGCGCGCCCGAGTTCGAGGCCTGGCTGCAGCGCATGGGCATCACCGACGGCGCCGGCCGCCTGGCGCCGCCATCGGCCAACGCCTTGCTGGCCGGCATGGGCGGCCTGAAGGCCCTGCAAGCATGAACGACGAAACAGCACCCAGCATCGTCACGCCCGACCCCTGGCAGGACTGGCGCGCCGCCACGCCCGCCCGCCTGGCCCTGGGCCGCAGCGGCGCCGGCATGCCGACCGACGAGACCCTGCGGTTCGGCTGGGCCCATGCGATGGCGCGCGATGCGATCCATGCCGCGCTGGACGTCGACACCCTGGCCGCCAGCCTGCGCGAGGCCGGCTGGCCGGTGGAGTCGGTGCGCAGCCAGGCAGAAGACCGCGGCACCTACCTGCGCCGCCCCGACCTGGGCCGCCGGCTGCACGCCGAAGACACCGCGCGCCTGCGCGCCATCGCCGAGCCCTGCGATCTCTGCGTGGTGATCGGCGACGGGCTCTCCTCGCTGGCGGTGCAGCGCCACGCCCTGCCCCTGCTCGACGCCTTGCGTCCGCTGCTGCCGCAGGCCCTGCGCCTGGCGCCCGTCATCATCGCCACGCAGGCCCGGGTGGCCCTGGCCGACGAGGCCGGCGAAGCGCTCGGCGCGCGCCTGTCGGTGATGCTGATCGGCGAGCGCCCGGGCCTGAGTTCGCCCGACAGCCTGGGCATCTACCTCACCTTCGGCCCGCGCCTGGGCCGGCACGATGCGCAGCGCAACTGCATCTCCAACGTGCGGCCGGCCGGCCTGGCCTATGCCGATGCCGCCTTCCGCCTTTCATGGCTGATCCGCGAAGCCTTGCGGCGCGGCCTCAGCGGCGTGGAGCTGAAAGACGAGAGCGACCATGCGGTGCTGGATGCGGCACCCGCCGCCGCCACGCTCGCAAGCCGCGCAAAGCCCTGAAAGCCCCGCCACCCGCGCCGGCCCGCCATGGCTGGCACCATCCCGCCCGCCTTCCTTTCCCGCTTTCCCTTCCCGCGTTCCGCCGGGTTCCCCGAGTCCCATGCAAGCCTTGATCGATGTCATCCTCCACGCCGGCCGCAGCGCGGTGGACACCGCCCTCTACACCCTGCTGCCGATCATGGTGGTGATGATGATCCTGATGCGCTGGCTGGAGGTGCGCGGCGTGACCGGCCGGCTGGTCGCCTGGCTGGCCCCCGTGGCGCGGCCCTTCGGACTGCCAGGGCTGGGCGTGCTGGCCATGGTGCAGATCACGCTCGTGAGTTTCGCGGCGCCCATGCCCACGCTGGCCTTGATGGACCGCCAGGGCATCCCCAGCCGCCAGCTCGCCGCCACGCTGGCGGCCATGCTGGCGATGGCGCCGGCCAATGCGATGTTTCCGCTGGCGGGCATGGGCATGCAGCTGGCGCCGGTGCTGCTGATGTCCATCGCGGGCGGGCTGGTGGCGGCCGCGGCCACCTACTGGGGCACGGGGCGCTTCCTGGACTCCGCGCCGCATGCCGCGCTGCCTGCCCTTGCCGGTGCGGAGGATGGGACCAGCCTGCTGCAGATCGTCAATGGCAGCGGGGCGCAGGCGGTGCGGATCTGCATCTCGATGATTCCGATGCTGTTGATGTCTCTGGTGGTCGTCCTGGGGCTGCAGCGGGTGGGGGGTGTGGATGCGCTCAACCGGGCGCTGGCGCCCGTGCTGCGGGTGTTCGGGATCGACAGTGGGCTGCTGCTGCCCATGGTCACCAAGTACCTGGCGGGCAATACGGCCATGGTGGGGGTGGTGCAGGAGATGGCGCACCAGGGGCATCTGCGGGTTTCGCTGATCGAGCGGAGTGCGGGGTTCTTGCTGCACCCGCTGGATTTGCCGGGGGTTGCGTTGTTTGCTTCTACCGGGGTTCGGGTGGGGCGGGTTTGTTTGCCGGCTTTGGCGGGGGCTTGTGTGGGGGTTGCTTTTCGGGCGTTTGGGTCTGTGCTTTTGGGTTGATTTTTCTCCTTCGCGGAGGGCGGGGCTGGGGCTGCGCGCCCCAGACCGCGCTCACTTTCTTTGCTTCGCCAAAGAAAGTAAGCAAAGAAAGGCGACCCGACACCCGAGGCCCTTCGGGCACCGCTGCGGTACTCGCAAAGGCGGGGTCCACGACAACTCGCTTCGCTCAAACAGGTCGTGGCCCTGATCCGCCTTTGCTCCGTTCCTCGCTCTCGGGCTCACGGGACCCGGATACGGGGACAGCGGCTGCTTCGCAGCGCAACGGGCCTTCGCTGCGCTCGGCCTCCACTGAAATGCGGCCGATGCCAAAGGGCGGGTTATTCAATCAGAGGCCGAGCGCAGCGACGGCCCGTTGCGCTGCGAAGCAGCCGCTGTCCCCGTATCCGGGTCCCGTCTGCGGGTGAGCGAGGAGCGCAGCAAAAGCGGATCAGGGCCACGACCTGTTTGAGCGAAGCGAGTTGTCGTGGACCCCGCTTTTGCGAGCACCGCAGCGTGCCCCCTCCGCAGGAGGGGGACTCCCGCAGCCGGGTCGCCTTTCTTTGCTTACTTTCTTTGGCGAAGCAAAGAAAGTGAGCGCGGTCTGGGGCGCGCAGCCCCAGCCCCGCCCTCCGCAGGAGAACAAAACCAAGCCAAGACAAGCCTACTCAACAATAGACTTGTCACTCTTGACCAGCGACTTCCACTGCTGAATATCCTCATCCAGCATCGACTGAAACGCCTCAGCCGACCCAGGCTTCAACACGATCCCGCTACGCACGGTCAACGCATCCACCACACCAGGATCAGCCAACACCTGGTTGATGGCCGTATTGAGCTTCCTGACCACCTCGGCAGGCATGCCAGCAGGCCCCATCACCCCGTAGTAGACCCCCATGTCATACCCCGGATACCCAGCCTCCGCAAAGGTAGGCACCCCCGGCGCCAGGGAAGACCGCTGCGCCCCGCTGATCGCCAGCGACTTCACCTTGTCGGAGGCAGCATCCCCCAGCAACGGATTGATCAGCACATCCACCTGCCCGCCCACCAGCGCACCCAGCGCCTCCGACCCACCCTTGTAGGGAATGTGGGTCATCCTGATCCCCGCGATGCTGTCGAACAGCACGGTCGCCATGTGAGGCGTCCCGCCCACCCCGGAAGAGCCGAAGTTCAAGGCCCCGGATGCGCCTTGGCGTACTTCACCAGATCCGCCACCGACTGGAAGCCCCGCTGCTGGTTCACCTTCAGGATCACCGGCCCGATGCCCACATAGGCGATGGCCTTCAGGTCCTTCTGCGTGTCGAACTTGAGGTTGGGATAGACCGCGGGACTGATGGCGATGCTGTTGGCCACCACCAGCAACTTGTAGCCATCGGCCGGCGCCGCGGCGATCTGCCCGGCGGCCAGGTTGCCACCAGCACCCGCCTTGTTGTCCACCACCACCGGCTGGCCCAGCCTGTCGCCCAGGCGCTGGGCGATCACCCGCGCCACCATGTCGATGCTGCTGCCGGGCGAGAAGCCCACCACCAGGGTAACCGGCCGGTCCGGCCAGGAATCGGCCCGTGCCACATGGGGCAAGGCCAGGGCCAGGCCCGCCAGCGAGGCGGCGAGCAGGGTTCTCCTGGAAGTCTTGGGAGTACGGGAAGAGGAGCGAATGGCTTGCATGGCGGCTTCTGCGTGAAAAGGAAGAAAGAAGGACATCTCAGGCGCTGACCAGGCCACGCAGCAAGTCCAGGGCCAGCGCATCCGGCGCCCGCTCCGCGCGCGGCCCGAAACCGCCGCCGCCGGGCGTGCGCAGCGTGACCTCGTCGCCCGGCCGCAGCACCTGCGGCACCCGCGAATCGATCTCCACGCCGTTGATCAGCACCGCGCCGCGCTGCCCGGCATCCCCGCCGCCCAGGCCGGGCGCGGGCACCTTCACCCGTTCGGTCAGGAACACGATGGTCACCGGCGTGGCATGGCCGTTGACGAAGGTCACCTCCTCGCCCAGGCCGCCACGCCAACGGCCCTCGCCGCCGGAGCCGGCGATGAAACGCTTGCAGCGGAAACGCAGCGGCGAATCCCGCTCGGCCACCTCGATCGGCGTGGGCGAGATATTGCTCGGCCAGGACATCACCAAGGCGCCGTCCTTGCCCGAAGTGGCGCCCATGCCGCCGTTGTAGAAGAGCACGGTGGCGAAGGGCTTGCCGTTGTCGCGCCGGCCGCTCATGTTGGTGATCCACACCGGCGAGCCGACACCGGCCATCACCTTGTCGGGCAGCACCTGGTAGAGCGCACCGAAGATCACGGTGGGCACGTAGTGGCCGGTGCAGGAGCGGCCGCCCACCGGCGCCGGCTGCGTCGGGTTGAGCAGCGATCCTTCCGGCGCCAGGGTGCGGATCGGCCGGAACAGGCCCTGGTTGTTGGGCAGCTCCGGCAGCAGCAGGCTCTTGATCGCATAGGCCGCCATGGCGTGGGTATAGGCCAGCACGCAGTTCACCGCGCGCGGCTGCTGCGGCGAGCTGCCGGCGAAGTCGCATTCGATCTCGCCGCCACGGATGCGCAGGGCCAGCTCGAAGCGGAAACGCTCGTCGAAGCCGTCGGTCTCCATGGCATAGCGGTACTCGCCCTCGGGCAGCGCGGCGATGGCGCGGCGCATGGCCTGTTCGCTGCGGGCGAAGAGCGCATCGGCCAGGTCGTCGACCTGGTCCAGGCGGTACTCGCGCAGCAGCGCGGCGATGCGGTCTGCGATGAGTTCGTTGGCGCCGGCATGGCACCAGATGTCGCCGGTGGTCTGCTCGGGCGTGCGCACATTGGTGCGCAGCAGGCGCAGCAGGGTGGGGTCGGGCTGGTCCTCGCGCAGGAAATGCATCGGCGGGATGTGGAAGCCTTCCTCGAACAGCTCGCGTGCATCCACCGAGCGGATCTTGCCGCCGATGTCCGGCACATGGCCGGTGGTGGCGGAAAAGGCCACCAGCCGGCCCTCGTGGAAGATGGGCTTGACCAGGCACACGTCGTTGAGGTGGCCGGTGCCGATCCAGGGGTTGTTGGTGATGTAGATGTCGCCCGGGCGCATGGCCTCGGCGCCGAACTCCGCGATCATCGCCCGCACCGTGTTGCCCAGGGTGCCGATGAAGGAAGGGATGGCGCCGGCGTTCTCGGCGATGGTCTGGCCGCGCGAGTCGGTCATCACCACGGCGAAGTCGTTGGCCTCGGAGGACAGGGTGGAGAACGAGGTGCGCACGATGAGTTTGGCGGCCTCGTTGACCACCGAGCGCACCCGGGTCCAGAACACCTCCAGGAAGATGGCATCGCCGGCGCGGCCGGCCGGTGCGGCTGCTGCAGCCGGGATAGGGGTGGCGGTATTCATGCCGCGGTCTCCTCGATCGAAATCACCAGATTGCCTTGCGCGCTCAGCCGCACACGGGCCGCGGGGCCGACCACGGTGGTGGTGCTCGACTCCTCGATCAGCAAGGGGCCATGGGCCTCGAAGCCGCTGCCCAGCTGCTCGCGGCGGAACACCGGCGTATCGACGAAGGCACCGGTCTCGCGGAAGAACACGCTGCGCCGCGAGCGTGGCTCGGGCACGGCCGCCGGCTGCAGCGCGGCGGGCTCGAAGGGCCGCAGCGGCACGGCCTCGCCGGTGGAGCGCAGGTTGACCAGCTCGATCGCCACGTCCGGCGGCATGCGGCCGAACTTGCGCTGGTATTCCTGGCGGAAGGCCTGGTCGAGCGCGGCACGCCAGGCGGTTTCGCCGGCGGGGTCGTCGAAGCGGTAGGGGCCGTCCGGCAGGTCCACCGCCAGGTTGAAGCCCTGGCCGATGAAACGCCCGTCGGCGCGCCGGCGCAGGCGCAGCGGGCCGAAGTTGGCCGACAGGGCCAGCAGCGGCCCGCTCACCTCGTGTTCGAGTTCGGCAAAGCTGCGCTCCAGCACCGCCAGGTCGCCGCTGGCCGGCTGGAAGCTGAAGGTGCGCGAACGGTCGGCGCGGGCCGTGGCCACCAGCAGTCCGAAGGCCGAGGCCACGCCGGCCTCCGGCGGGCAGACGATGGTGGAGACACCGATCTTTCTGGCCACCGAATAGGCATGCAGCGGCCCGCCGCCGCCGGTGGCGACCAGCACGAAATTGCGCGGATCGCGGCCGCGTTCGGCCACATGCACCCGGGCGGCGGCAGCCATGTTCTCGGCCACGATGTCGAGCACGCCCCAGGCCGCTTCGGCGGCGCTGCGGCCGAGTTGCGAGCCCAGTGTCTCGAAGCCTCGGCGGGCCGCGTCGGCATCCATCTGCAGCGTGCCGCCGGCGAAGTAGCCCGCATCCAGGTAGCCGAGCAGCAGGTTGGCATCGGTCACCGTGGGCTCCTCGCCGCCGCGGCCGTAGGCCATGGGGCCGGGCTCGGAGCCGGCGCTGCGCGGGCCCACCTTGAGCAGCTCCAGCGCGTCGCGGTGGGCGATGCTGCCGCCGCCCGCGCCGATCTCGATCAGGTCGATGGCGGTGATGTTGATCGGCATGCCGCTGCCTTCGGCGAAACGCTCGCGCCGCGCCGCCTCGAAGCCGAAGGCCACCGAGGGCTGGCCGTGCTCCACCAGGCAGAGCTTGGCGGTGGTGCCGCCCATGTCGAAGGCCAGCAGGTCGCCCTGGCCTTCACGCAGGCAGTGCCATGCGGCCGAGATGGCGCCGGCCGCCGGGCCGGATTCCAGCAATGCGATGGGGTGGCTGCGTGCATGGTCCAGGTGCGCCAGGCCGCCGTTGGACAGCATCATCAGGATGTCCTGCGGCAGGCCGAGCGCGCCCAGGCGCTGCGCCAGCGATGCCAGGTAGCGGCCGGCCATGGGCAGGATGTAAGCATTGGCGAGCGTCGTGGTCATGCGCTCGTATTCACGGATGACCGGCGCGGTGTCGCAGGACAGGGTGACGGCCAGGTCCGGATGGGCCTCGGCGATGGCGGCCTGCAGCCGCCGCTCGTGCACATCCGAGCGGTAGGCGTGCAGCAGGCAGACGGCCAGCGACTCCACGCCGGCCTCCACCAGCCGACGCACCTCGGCCAGGGCCTGGGCGATGTCCAGCGGCTCGATCTCCTGGCCGGCGGCGTTCAGGCGTCCGTCCACCTCGGCGCGCAGGTCGCGCGGCGCCAGGGAGGCCACACGTTCGATCTGCAGGTCGTAGAGGTTGTACTTGCGCTCGTTGCCCATGTCGACGATGTCGCCGAAGCCGCGTGTGGCCAGCAGGCCGGTGCGGGCGCCGCGCCGCTCGATCAGGGCGTTGGTGAAGAGCGTGGTGGCATGCACCACCCGGTGCACCTCGGCGGCCGCGATGCCGTGCCGCGCCATCAGCTGCGCGATGCCGTCGAGCACCGCCGCGGCGGGGTCTTCGTGGGTGGTGAGGATCTTCAGGCTGCACTGGCAGCCGGATGCGTGGTCGATGGCGACCAGGTCGGTGAAGGTACCGCCGATGTCGATACCAATGGCCCAGTGGGACAAAATCCAGACTCCCTGGTGAGGGAAGCACGAAGGCTTCCAAAAAGCGCGGCAGCTTACCCCAGCACGGCCGGGCCCGCCGGCGGCGGGATTTGCGGGGATGCAATCTCCGCACCCGCGCCGATTCCCGAGGAAAACGGTCGCGGCGCCGCATGCACCACAATCCCCGGCTCTCGAAGCCATGGCGCCGCACAGGCGCGTTCCGCGTGATCGTCCGCCCCCGCCCCCACTGGATCCACCTTCTCTTCGTGCGGCGCGGATCGCTGATCCGGCTGATCTGGCAGCAGCAGCTGGCCATCGTGCTGCTGTCCTGCGCGGTGGTCTGGGTGCATGGCCAGCTCTTCGTCTTCAAGGTCACGCTCAACGCCAGCCCCTTCTCGCTGATGGGCGTGGCCATGGCGATCTTTTTGGGCTTTCGCATCAACGCCAGCTACGACCGCTGGTGGGAGGCGCGCAAGCACTGGGGCGCGCTGCTGGTGGAGTCGCGCAACCTGGCGCGGCTGGTGCTGTCGGCGGCCGCGCCGCAGGTGGATGCGCGGCCCTTCGTGCTGGGGCTGGCGGGTTTCGCCGCCACCGCACGCAACCAGCTGCGCGGCCGGGCCGCGGCCGATGGCACGCAAGGTCTCTTGCCTGCAGAGCTGCAACAGCAGCTGACGGGCGCCCGCTCCGCGCCCACGCTGGTGCTGCTGTGGCTGGGACGCTGGCTGCAGGTGCAGCGCGCGCCGCTGCAGATCGACGGCCACCGCATGCAGGTGATGGACGGCTCGCTCAATGCACTCTCGATGGCGGTCGGCAGCTGCGAGCGCATCGCCAACACCCCCCTGCCCTTCACCTACTCGGTGATCCTGCACCGCAGCGCCTATGTGTACTGCGCGCTGCTGCCCTTCGGGCTGGTCGACTCCATCGGCTGGATGACACCGCTGGTGGTGGCCTTCGTGTCCTATACCTTCTTCGCGCTGGAAGCCCTGAGCGACCAGATCGAGGAGCCCTTCGGCCTGGCCGACAACGACCTGGCCCTGGACGCCATGGCAGCCGGCGTGGAAGCCGGCCTGCGCGAGATGCTGGGCGACACGCCCGCGCCCGCGCCGCGGCCCGACGCCGAGCTGGTGCTGCACTGAAACCGGGCGGCCGGACTATCCACCGCGCCTGTGCATAAGTTTGTGGACCGGCACCGGAGCAAGTGCGCCAAAGCGTGGCCCGGCGCGGCCTGCGACACGATGCCCAAAATTCAGGCAGCGGTGGAAGCGAAACCGGGCGACGCCAGCAGCCACTGAACGAACACCGCCGCCTGCGGCGCGGCATCCGGCGCCAGGCCCAGGTAGTAGCGCTCCAGCGGCAGGCGCTGCGCGGGCAGCGGCGCGAGCAGCCGGCCGCGCGCCAGGTCCTGCCCCAGCAGCGACAGCGGCGCGATCGCCAGGCCCAGCCCGTCGGCCGCGGCCTGCAGCACCAGGTGCAGATGGTCGAACTGCAGCCGCCCGGCCGGCTTGCCGCGCCGCCAGCCGGCCACCGCCAGCCAGTCGTCCCAGTCGCTCCTGCGGCTGCGCGCCGACAGCAGCACATGGGCTGACAGGTCGGCCGCCCTGGCCAGCGGCGTGGCGGCCAGCAGCTCGGGCGAGCCGACCACCACCGCCCCATCCTCCAGCCAGGGCTGCACCTGGATCGAGGGCGGCCAGCCCTGCAGGCCGCGCCGCACGGCCACATCGAAACCCTCTTTCGCCCGCCCCGGCGCGGCGGTGCTGGTGACGACCTGCGGCTCGATGCCGGGATGCCGCGCCACGAAATCCGGCAGCTGCGGAATCAGCCAGCGCACCGCGAACGAGGGCCGCACATTCACCCGCACCGCCTGCGGCGCCGTCGTGCGCGTGAAGGCCGCCGCCGCCAAGGCGATCTGCGCCAGCGCCGCCGAAGCCTCGGCGAAAAAGGCCTGGCCGGCCGAGGTCAGCACCACCTGCCGGATGCGGCGCTCGAACAGCGCGGTGCCCAGGAAACTCTCCAGGCTCTTGACCTGCCGGCTCACCGCGCTGTGGGTCACATGCAGCTCGACGGCGGCACGGGTGAAGCTCTGGTGGCGTGCCGCCGCCACGAAGGCACGCACGGCGTTGAGGGGCGGGAGGCGATCCGTCATGCGTGCGATTTTTGCACGCATGCAGCACCAGGAAAGTCGTTTGCCAGGAAGGCCGCGCCGGCCGAGCATCGGCCGCCCATGACCAGCACGACCCAGAGCACCCCACCCCTCGAAGACCACCAGGCCGACCGCGACTCGCGCCATGCCGCCATCGCGCTGGGCACCACGCTGCCGGGCGACACCGTGCTCTACCTGCTGCTGCCGATGTTCGCCGCATCCTTTGGCGTGAGCCTGGCCGAGGCCGGCCTGCTGCTGGCGGCCAACCGGCTGGTGCGCATCGCGGGTTATGGCTGGGTGGTGCGTTTCTACGCCCGCCATGGCGACCGGGCCACCTGCCTGCTGGCCGTGCTGGCCGCCGCCGGCTGCGCGCTGGGGTATGCGACGCTGTCGGGCTTCTGGTGGCTGCTGCCGCTGCGCCTGGTGTGGGGGCTGTGCTTCGCGGCGCTGAACCTGGTGACGCAGGCGCTGTCCACCGCGCTGGCGCGCAACTCGGCCTCGCGCTCCGGCCGCTCGCGGGCCTTCATCGCGGCCGGGCCGGTGCTGGCCCTGCCCGCCGGTGCGCTGCTGACGCAGTACGCCGGGCCGCGGGCGATCTTCCATGTGCTGGCTGTAGTCGCCCTGTGCGGACTGCTGGCCGCGCACCGCCTGCCGCGCGGCGTGGAGGCCCTGCCGCCGCCAACGCGGCGCGGCCCGCGCTTGCCCAATGCGCTGGACAGCTGGTCCTTCCTGGAAGGCTTCACGCTGGACGGCCTGTTCATCATCGGCCTGTCCTTCCTCGGCCAGGAACTGCTGCCCGGCGGCGCGGTGCTGGCCGCAGGCGTGCTGCTGGCCCTGCGCTACGGCGGCGAGATCGTGCTGAGCCCCCTGGGCGGCCGCATGGCCGAGCGCTGGGGCGCGGAGCGGCTGCTGGTGGCCATGTCGCTGCTGACCTGCGTGGCGCTGGTGGGCTTCGGCTGCGGCTGGCTGTGGAGCTGCGCGGGCGCCATCGTGGTGCTGCGGGCGCTGCAGCTGCCGCTGATCGCACCCATCGTGGCGCACCGCTATCCGGGTCCAGCCCGGGTGCAGGCACTGGCGGCGCGTTCGGTGTGGCGCGACATCGGTGCGGGCACCGGGCCGCTGGTGGCGGGGCTGATGTTGCCCATCGTGTCCTCGGCCTGGCTATACGGCATCTCGGCGGCCTTGCTGGCGCTGGCCGCCCTGGCCTGCGGACGGGAGTCGCGCGGCCGGGCGGCGGCCTGATTCAGTCCGGCGTGGGGCCGGGCACGAGCACCGATTCGCCGATGGCGTAGAACTGCCCGCCGGCGATGTAGTGCAGGCTGCGCAATGCGCCCGGCGCGGTCTGGAAATGCCAGTGCCCGTCTCGGAACACACGCTCGTCGGCCCAGGCGCCGACCACCTCGCCGATGAACAGGTCATAGGTCTGCTGGTTGTGCGGCTCGGGCAGCAGCCGGCAGGCCAGCCAGGCGGAGCAGCCCTGCACGAAGGGCTGGTCGAAGCCCTCCAGTTCGAACAGTTCGACGCCCGTGTCGGCCAGCTTGCGCGGCTGGTCGTGCAAGCTGCGGGTGCCCACCGCCTGGGTCAGCCGCGCCTGGGCCAGGGTCGGCACCTGGATCACGAAAGTACCGCTGGCCTCGACCAGCTCGCGGGTGCGGGTGGCCTTGTCCAGCACCACGGTGAGTTTGGGCGGCGCGAAGTCCAGCGCGCAGGCCCAGGCGGCGGCCATCACGTCGTCGGCACCTCCATGGCGGGCGGAGACCAGCACGGTCGGGCCATGGTTGAGCAGGCGGTAGGCCTTGGACAGTTCGACGGGCTGGAGGTGGGGCGGCTGCATGCGCACAGGTCCTTTCGTTGGCAGGGCCGGGCACTATCGCATCCCCGGGCCACAATCGCAGGACCATGCAAGCAAGCGACACCGCCTCCATCCGCGACTGGCACGCCCATGTCTATTTCGATGCCGACAGCCGCGATGCGGCCTGGGCGTTACGCGAGAGGATCACCGCCGAACTGGCAAGCATGGTCCAGATCGGCCGCTTTCATGAGAAGCCCGTAGGCCCGCATCCGATGTGGATGCTACCAGCTGGCGGTACCCACATCCGCCTTTGCGGAGGTCACCAGTTGGCTGGCGCTGAACCATGGCGCGCTGGATGTGTTCCTGCATCCCAATACCGGCGATGGGCTGGGCGACCATCGGGACAGGGCTTTGTGGATCGGCCGCTCGTATGCCCTGAACCTGGCCGGTTTCGGCGATTGAAGCTGGCTAGCGCGACGCAGCGGTCTGCAGCAGGGCCTTCGCAGCCTCGATACGCAAGGCGAGGTCCACCGATTCGTCGTCCATGACCTTCTGCAGGAAGCGGCGGGGATCGTTGGCGGGCAGGGGAACATCGGTCGTCACCAGCGGGCCGGGCTGGACCGCCAGGGCCGACGAGGCTGCGGGCGCCAGCAGCGCCATCGCATCCTCGAAATTGCTGCGGCTGATCGAACGCATGGTGCGCAGCAGCGCGGCCTGGCCCTCGTTGCCGGGCGGGATATCGAGCCAGGGTGTTTCCTCGAAGACCGGCGCCAGGTCCGGCGCGATGAAGGCCGACCAGTTGCCCGAATCGCCCTGCAGGGCCGGCACCGGCGGTGGCGCCATGCCGTCGCGGGCCGAGGGGAACATCCGCAGCCGGCGCACATCGACATCGGCCAGGAAACGCGCGGCCAGCCCTTCAAGGAAAGCATGGCCGCGCGCCATGCCGACCGGCTGCACCAGGGAGAACCACAGCTGCAGCCCGTCGGTGCCCGATACCGCGATGGCCGGGGCCGGCAATTCCAGCTCGGCCTGCACGCCTTGCCAGACCCGGGACAGCACGCCCCAGCCCGGCGCACGCGCCAGCTCCAGCACCAGGCAACGGTGGGCATCCCGCGGCGCCGCATCGCCCTCCCCTTCGCTGGCCGGGGGCAGGAGGTAAAGGCGGCGCAGTTCGGACTGCAGTGGGTTCATGGCGTGTCGGCTCGCGGTGGAAGTGGCGGCCGACTCTACCCGCTCAGTGCGCGGCGGCTCCGGCGGCAACACCGTCCAGCGCCGTCATCACCTCGGCCGACAGTTCCAGGCCGCCCGCCGCCAGGTTCTCGCGCAGATGGCCCAGCGAGGAGGTGCCCGGAATCAGCAGGATGTTGGGCGAACGCTTCAGCAGCCAGGCCAGCGCCACCTGCATCGGCGTGGCGCCCAGCTGCGTCGCCACCTCCGACAGGCCCTGCGACTGCAGCGGGCTGAAGCCGCCCAGCGGGAAGAAGGGCACATAGGCGATGCCGTCCTTCGCCAGGCTGTCGACCAGGGCGTCGTCGCTGCGGTTGACCAGGTTGTACTGGTTCTGCACACACACGATGGGGCAGATGCGCTGGCCCTCGGCGATCTGCGTGGTGGTCACATTGCTCAGGCCGATGTGCCGCACCAGGCCGCGCTGCTGAAGCCGGGCCAGGGCGCTCAGCGGCGCCTCGATCGAACCTTCGGCCGGGCCGTGCACATCGAACATGGCGCGCAGGTTGACCACCTCCAAGACGTCCAGACCCAAGTTGCGCAGGTTGTCGTGCACCGCCTTTTCCAGGGCCTCGGCCGAGAAGGCCGGCAGCCAGCCGCCCTTGTCGTCGCGCACCGCGCCGACCTTGGTGACCAGGGTCAGGTCCTGGCCATAGGGATGCAGCGCCTCGCGGATCAGCTGGTTGGTGATGTGCGGGCCGTAGAAGTCGCTGGTGTCGATGTGGTTCACCCCCGCTTCCACCGCGGCACGCAGCACGGCCAGGGCGGCGGCGCGGTCCTTGGGCGGGCCGAACACGCCGGGGCCGGCGAGCTGCATGGCGCCGTAGCCCAGGCGTTTGACCTGGCGGCCTGCGAGGAGATAACTGCCGGATTTCTGGATGTCGCTCATGGTGTCTTGCCTTTCGGATGGGATGCGGCCCAGTCTAGGTTTCGGGGCTCTGTGCGATAAGCCCGTCGTTTCCGCACGGGCTGTGCTGAAATCCGCACGATGCAAGCTGACCTCGGTGACCTCCATGCCTTTGTCGCCGTGGTGCGCGCCAAGGGCTTTCGCGGCGCGGCGCGGCAGAACGGGCAGAGCGCCTCGGCCGTCAGCGAGGCGGTGCGCCGGCTCGAAACCCAGCTCGGCGTGCGCCTGCTCAACCGCACCACCCGCAGCGTGCTGCCGACCGAGGCCGGCCAGCGCCTGCTGGAGCGCCTGGCGCCGGCCCTGGGCGAGGTGGAGGCGGCGCTGGACGTGGTCAATGCCTTTCGCGACCGGCCGGCCGGCACCCTGCGCCTGAACGTGCCGGTGAGCGCCGTGCGCCTGGTGCTGCCGGCCATCGTGCCGGGCTTCCTCGCGGCCTATCCGGACATCGTGCTCGACATCATTGCCGAGGACAGCTTCGTCGATGTGCTGGCCGCTGGCTGCGACGCCGGCATCCGCTACGACGAGCGCCTGGAGCAGGACATGATCGCCGTGCCCATCGGCCCGCGCCTGCAACGCTTCGCCTGCGCCGCCTCGCCGGGCTATCTCAAGCAGTTCGGCCGGCCGAAGCATCCGCAGGAGCTGCTCAAGCACCGCTGCCTGCGCATGCGTTTCCACAGCGGCGCCATGCCGGCCTGGGAGTTCGAGAAGGCTGGCGAGAAGCTGCAGATCGAGCCGGTCTCGCGGCTCATCGTGCAGTCCGGCGCGGCGGTGGACCTGGCGGTGGAAGCGGCCATGGCCGGCTCGGGCCTCGTCTACCTGTTCGAGGACTGGCTGCAGCCGCACTTCGACAGCGGCGCGCTGGAGCCGGTGCTGGAGGGCTGGTGGCCGCAGTTCTCCGGGCCCTTCCTCTACTACCCCGGCCGGCGTCTGCTGCCGGCGCCGCTGCAGGCTTTCGTGGATTTCGTGCGGACGCATCCGACCACACGCTGAGCCATCAGCGGCGCATCAAGCCGCCTTCTTCTTCTGGACCACCGACCGGGGCGAAGCCTTCCTGGCCGGCGCCTTCTTCGCGGCCGCCTTGGCGCCGCCCTTCAAACTGCGCTGCAGCAGCGCCGTCAGGTCGATCACCTCGCCGCCGCCTTCCGGTTCGTCCTCCTCCGGCTGCAGCACCGTCTCGGTCTTGCCGGCCTTGACCTTCTGGTCCACCAGCTTCATGACCTGGGCGCGGAATTCGTCCTTGAAGTCTTCCGGATCCCACTTGCCCGTCATCTCCTTGACGAGCTGGGTGGCCATCTTCATCTCGGCCGCGCTGAAGCCGGCCTTGCTGCCTTCGGGCGGCAGGCTCAGCGTGTCCAGCGTCTTGACCTCGTCGCCCCAGCGCAGCAGGTTGAGCACCAGCGCCGGGCCGGACGGCACCAGCGCGGCCAGGTGCTGTTT
The DNA here is from genome assembly GCF_009906855.1 of Xylophilus rhododendri. Classification (NCBI taxonomy): domain Bacteria; kingdom Pseudomonadati; phylum Pseudomonadota; class Betaproteobacteria; order Burkholderiales; genus Xylophilus; species Xylophilus rhododendri. The sequence goes on along the minus strand of NZ_CP047650.1, from coordinate 4,524,039 downwards.
GGTGGAGATGACCACCTTGGCCAGGCCGATCTTGTTGGTCTTGACCAAGGTCTCGCGCAGCAGGGCGTAGACCTTGTCGCTCTTGTTGACCGGCGCCACGTAATAGGGCCGCTCCAGGAAGACGAAGGGGATGTCGGTGGCGTCGATGAAGCGGTCTATGGCGATGGTCTGGGTGGTGCGCGGGAAGACCTTCTCGATCTCCTCCGGCGAGATCAGCACGTACTTGCCCTCGGCGTATTGAACGCCCTTGACGATGTCGTCCTTGTCGATCTCCTTGCCGGTCTTCTTGTTGATGCGTTTGTAGCCGACCGGGTCCATGCTGCGTTTGTCCAGCCAGTCGAAGTCCACGCCCTGCTCCACCGAAGCGGTGTGCAGGCCGACGGGGATATGGACCAGGCCGAAGGTGATGGCACCTTTCCAGAGGGTACGACTGCCAGTTGCCATGAGGATCCTCGCTGCGCCGGGAGGTCCGGCAGGTTGGCGGCCAGTGTGCGGGCCGGCCGTTGCGCGGGCTTGTAGGTGGGGCCGGCAACAGGCGGTCAGCCGGGTGCTGATACGGTCTGATGCAGTCGCGGGGACCCGGCCGTCTAGGCTGTGCGGATGAAGACCGAGCTGCGCCGGATTGCCGTGTATGTGGACGAAGCCGAGGGCGGTTTCGTCTGGGTATTGATCGAACAGGAAGAGGACACGTGGCGGCCGCTGGACCGCGCCGACCGCGCCCTTGCGCACTACGGCGATGCGATGGCCAAAGGCCTGCTGGCGCTGCAGGCTCTGGTGGAAGACCTGGACGCCGGTCCCCGCACGGCAGACGACGCCCCCGGGAACGATGAGCCGGCCGAGGACGACGCGCCGAGAAAACCCGGCGCCTTCGGCTTCGGCCCCGCGCGCTAGGCCTGGTAGCCGATCAGCTTCATCGCCTTGGTCAGCGCCTTGGTCGCCTTGGCATAACCGGCCCAGGGTTCGTTGCCCTTGTCCAGCCGTGTCTGCGCGCTGCGGATGGTCCAGTGGTCGCCGCCCTTGAGTTTGCCCAGCTCGTCCCAGCCCACCGGCACCGAGATGCCCAGCCCCGGCCGTGCCCGCGCCGACCAGGCGCAGGCGGTGGTCGCGCCCAGGCCGTTGCGCAGGTAGTCGATGAAGATCTTGCCGACCCGGTTCTTCGGCCCGCTCTTGGCCACGAAGAGCTGCGGCAGGGTCTGGGCCATGTGCTGCACCACCGCCTGCGCGAAGCCCTTGGCGCTGTCCCAGTCGTGCTGGCGCTTGATCGGCACGACGACATGCAGGCCCTTTCCGCCGCTGGTCTTCAGAAAGCCCGGCAGGCCGAGCTGCTCCAGGAACACATGCATCAGCTCCGCGCCCTTCTTCACCTCGGACCAGGCCACGCCCTCGCCCGGGTCCAGGTCGAACACCAGCCGGTCGGGAAACTCGAAGCTGCTCGCCACGGTGTTGAGGGTGTGGAACTCCACCACGTTCCACTGCGCGGCCGACAGCAGGCCCTGCGGGCTCTCCACCTCCAGCATCGGCGGATGGCTGGCGTAGAGCGCCGGATCGAGCTGGCGGATGCCGGGCAGCTTCTCGGTCTCGGCATGCTTCTGGAAGAAGAGCTGGCCGCCGACACCCGCCGGCGCCCGCACCAGCGAGACCGGCCGGTCGTGCAGGTGCTCCATCATCAGTTCGCCGACCAGGGCGTAGTAGCGCACCAGCTCCACCTTGGTGATGCCGGTGCTGGTGTCTATCACCCGCTCGGGGTTGGTCACCCGCAGGCGGGTGGACAGCGCATGGGATGCCTCGGCCGGCCGCGCCACGGGTTGGGCCTTGGCCTTGGTTTTCTTGGGCGCGCTGGCCGCCTTCTCGCGCACGATCTCGCTGGCCGGCTTGTCCGTCCTCAGGCCGTGGAAGACCGAATGCCGGATATGGCCGCTGGAGGTCCACTCGCCGAAGGTCACCTCCGCGACCAGCACCGGCTCCACCCAGTGCGGCTTGCCGACCATCGCGACCTTGGCCGCGAAGGGCGACTTGGTGGCCGGCACCTCATCGAGCCGCGCGCGGATCTCTTCGAGCGAACGGCTGTTGAAGCCGGTGCCGACATTACCCGCATAGACCAGCTTGCCGTCCTCGTCATGCACTCCCAGCACCAGCGCGCCGATGCCGCTGCGCGAGCCCTTGGGATCGGTCCAGCCGGCGATCACGAACTCCTGCCGGTGGCTGCATTTGAGTTTGATCCAGTCGGCCGAACGCGAGGAGCGGTAGACCGAGTCGCGGCGCTTGGCGATCACGCCCTCCAGCCCGATCTGGCAGGCCGAGGCGACGATGCTCTGAGGCGGGGCGTCGAACACATCGCTGAAACGCACCTGCTCCGATGGCCGCTCCGCCAGCACCTGCTGCAGCTGCTCGCGCCGGCTATCCAGCGGCAGGCCACGCAGGTCGCGGCCGTCGAGGTAGGGGGCGTCGAAGACGAAGAAGACGATGTCCGCGGTCGATTCCGCGTCGAAGGCGTTCTGCAGCGCGCCGAAGTCGGGCACGCCCTTGTCGTTGAGCACCACGATCTCCCCGTCATACCAGCCGCGCAGCAGCTTCATCTTCTTGAGCGTGGCGTGCAGGGAGGCGAGCTTCTTTGTCCAGTCGTTGCCGTTGCGGGTGAAGAGCTGGATGGACTTGCCATCCACCCGGGCCAGCAGGCGGTAGCCGTCGAACTTGATCTCGTAGACCCAGTTCTCCGGATCGCGCGGCGGGCCTTCCACCAGGGTGGCGAGCTGGGGCGAGAGTTTGGCGGGCAGCTCGGCCTTGGGCGCTTCAGCTGCTGCCGGCGCAGGCTTGGGGCTGGCGGCGGCGCTCGTCGGCGCGGGCAGGCTGGCCACGCTGTCCGGGTACTCGTCCACCACGCTGAACTCGGCCGCCGGCTTCATGTAGCCGTCCTTCTCCTTGATCAGCAGCCAGGCTTCCTGCTTGCTGGACTGCCGGTTCTTGATGCGGATCAGCGCCCATTTGCCCAGCAGCTTGTGGCCGTGCAGTTCGAACTTGAGGTTGCCGTCGCGATAGCCCTGCTCCGGGTCGCCGATGGGATGCCAGGTGCCCTTGTCCCAGATGATGACCTTGCCCGCACCGTACTGCTTCGCCGGTATCTCGCCCTCGAAGGAGGAATACGAGATGGGGTGGTCCTCCACATGCACCGCCATGCGTTTGTCGGCCGTGTCGTAGCTCGGGCCCTTGGGCACGGCCCAGCTCAGCATCACGCCGCCGAGCTCCAGGCGGAAGTCGTAGTGCAGGCTGCTGGCCCAGTGCTTCTGCACGACGAAGCTCAGCGCCTCGCTCCCCTCGTCGCCGCCCTCGGCCGGCTCGCTGGTGATGGCGAAGTTGCGTTTGGCCTTGTAGCGGTCGAGTTTGTCCGGCGCAGCCATGCGGGGACTCCTGTCTGGACGAAAGGGTTGAAATGCGGGGCAGGCGGCCTGGAAAAGGCCACCTGCCACCGGCATATCACTCTGACGCAAGGCAGGAGAGGCGCGCCGCTTGGGCAGCGCCGTCGGCGCGTAGGAAAACGCCGCGTGCGCTGCCTGGCCCGCGGACCGCGCTCAGGCGCGGCCGAAGGCGCCGCGGCGGCGTCCGATGAACCCCACCAGGCCCAGGCCGCCCAGCAGCATCGCCAGGCTGGCGGGTTCCGGCACGGCGCTGACGGTGGTGTAGGTGCCGTCGAAGCGCAGGCTGGTCTTCAGGCCGTCGATGGTGGTGTTGGCCAGCAGCGTGGCGAAGGCGGTGTTGCCGCTGTAATCGCCCAGCAGCCGGAAGGCGTAGAGCGGCGTGCCGTCGGCGCTCTGGCCGACGATGCTCAGCGTGGCGGTGGAGGCGATGGTGCCGAGCGAGGCGAAGGTGAGCGAGGAAGTGCCCAGGTCGATGCTCGAACTGCGGCCCAGGCTCAGGCTGGCGAAGGTCTGGTTGGAGCCGGCGCCGGACAGCACCAGGGTGCCGCCTTCGAGGTCCAGGCTGCTGGCCGAGGACAGCGTGTTGGCCGAGGCCAGCTGCAGCACGCCGCCGCTGCTCAGCACCGTGGTGCCGGTGTAGCTGCTCTGGCCGGACAGCGTGGTGGTGCCGCTGGCCACCGTGACCGTGTCGAAGTTGGCGATCGAGCCGGCGTAGGCGAAGCGGTTGCCGCTGCCGATGTCCAGCGTCATGGTGTTGCGGCCGCCGGCGCCGCCGTCGATATTGCCCAGGATGCTGGCCGAGCCGCCGCTCACGGTGAGCGAGTTGCCGCCGCTGCCCATGCTGATGGCCTTGCCGCTGCTGGAGCCGTCGATCAGGCCGCTGTTGGAGATGACGGTCCGGTCCAGGCCGGTCTGGATGGCCGCGTCGCTGCTGCCGCCGCCGCGGATGGTGGCGCCGGCCGCGTTGTTGATGGTGACCGTGTAGCCGCTGGCCAGGCCCTTGGCGACGATGGCCGAGCTGTTCTGGCCCTGGATCAGGCCGCCGGACTGGTTGACGACCAGCGCGTTGCCGTAGATGCCGTCGCGCTTGCCGGCGTTGATGCCGGTGGTGATGTCGTTGCCGGTCAGGGTGATGCCGATGCCCAGCGCATTGGTGTTGCCGGCCGCCACCAGGCCCCGGATGACGCCGGAGTTGGTGATGCTGCCGCCGCCCACGCTCATGCCCTCGCTGAAGGCCAGGCCGCTGCCGGCCGCGCTGAAGGCGTTGAGCGACTGGATGGTGCCGGTGTTGACCACCGTGACCAGGCCGTCCACATCCACCCCGTCGCCATCGCCGGTGATGCCGTTGCCGCTGATGGTGCCGGCGTTGGTGACGTAGACCATCTCCTTGGCGTTGAAGCCGTCGATGTTGATGCCCGAGCCGTTGGAGCCGCGGATCACGCTGTTGAAGCTGTTGTTGACGGTGGCGCTGAAGACGCTGGTGGCGTTGGCCGCGCCGCCGGTGATGCCGTGGCGGCCACCCACGATGCTGCCGGAGTTGTTGATGAGCGCGCCGGAGTTGCTCTGCATGTCCACCCCGTCGCTGCTGCTGCCGGTGGTGGTGGTCGATTCGATGGTGCCGAAGTTGTTGACCACGCCGTTGACGCCGGTGCGCACCGCGTCCGCTTCGGTGGCGCGCATGCTGCCGTAGTTGTTGACGATGTTGGCGCCGGAGGTGATGGCGTTGAAGTCGACCACCTGCGCGCCGCCGCCGGAAGCATTCGACGAGATCATCGAGCCCCAGTTGTTCAGCGTGACGCTGGCGCTGGCCTTGTTCATCTGGATGACGTCGTTGTCGGCGGTCTGCATCACGGCGCTCGCATTGGTCGCGCTGCCGTTGTTGACCGTCAGCCCGGTGACGCCGGTGTTGTCGCGCACGATGCGGCCGCTCTGGTTGCCCATGGCGGTGGTGCCGGTGGTGCTCATGGTGCCCAGGTTGGTGATGGTCGCGCCATTGCCGGTGACGGTGGCGGCGTTGGCGCCGGCGCCTACCGTGAGCGTGGCGCCGGACTGCACCGTGAGGGTCTGGTTCTTGACCACCGACTGCGCGGCCGTGCTGTTGCCGGTGATCGTGATGTCGGCGGCGTGGGCGCCGGCGGCACCGAACACCGAGGCCAGGGCCATGGCCAGCGGCAGCAGAAGGAAGGAAGACGGGGCGTGGACGCGAGACGATGACATGGGGACGGGTTCCTGGGAAAAGACAGCCCCTCGTCTCGAAGCGGACGCACGGGCGCTAGGCGCGCCCGGCGTTCAAGCTCGGCATACAAGCACTACGCACGCAGGACACACTGTCAAAAGTTTGTCCCGGATCCGTGTATCTATTGTGACAATCGCGGCGATAGGTCCGCGCTATTCATGGTCCCCGGCCCGCGTCAGTTCAGCAGGGCCTCGACATCGCCCACCGCGAGTGTCTCCATCGCGTAACGGCGGCAGTGATCCAGGTAGGCGCGTTCGTGCAGGGCGATCAGGTCCACCGTGCTGTTCCACAGCCAGGCCGGCGCGTCCAGGCTGCTCCTGCGCCCGCGTCCCAGCTCGGTCCTCCAGCGCTGGCGTTCGGCCTCGTTCATCTGCCGGGCATGGGCGCGGCCGACCACATGGGCCAGGAAACGGGCGGCGCGCATGGCCTCGCGCTGGTCGACCCGTTCGAACTCCAGCTTCAGGTCCTGCGGCAGCAGCTCGCGCAGCACCACCGCACGGCCCAGCACATGGGCCGCGGCCATGCGGCCGCCGAGGTTGGGCGACATGCGCTGGGCGCCGTCCATCACCCGCAGGCCGTTGTCGCGCGGCTGCCCGGCCGATGCGGCGCGCGGCGCGGCGGCCTTGATGGCCTCCTTCACGTCGATCAGGCAGATGTCCTGGCCGGTGGAGGCCTGGCCGCCCACGTCCAGCAGCACCGCGTAGCGCAGGTTGCCCAGCGAGCTGCAGCCCTTCATCCAGTACGCCACGTCCAGGAACTGCACCTTGGCATCGCTGTCGCGGTTCTTCAGCCGGGCCACCAGCGCGCTGACCACCTCGTCGTCGAACAGTTCGCGGATGGCCTTGCGCTCCTTGCCGGACACCGGCCAGAAGCGTTTGCCCAGCGGTATCGCCACGGTCTTGCCCTGGGTGCGTTCCTCGGCCAGGTGGCGCCAGGTGCGCTGCTGGGCGCTCTTCAAGGCCACCTGCACGGCATCGGGGCGGGTGTGTTCCTGCAGTTCGTCGGCCGGGTCGAAGGCGGATTCGTAGCCTTCGGCGATCTGCTCGACCATGCGGGCGGTGACCACGCCGGGCAGGTCCGAACTGCGCGCGGCCATGGACAGCGACAGCGCCAGGCGCACGAGGTCATGGGCCGGGTTGCCGATGACGGTCTGGTCGAAATCGCGCACCTGGATCTTGGCCTTGCCCCTGGCGTTGGCGATGGGCCCGAGGTTGCCGACATGGCAGTCGCCGCAGATCCAGATCGAGGGACCTTCCGGCAGGGTGGTGCCGGCGCTGTCCAGCCACTCGTAGAACTTGAGGGTGTTGCCCCGCACATAGGCGTGGGCGGAAGTGGCCATCTTGAGGTTCTTGGCCTTCAGCAGGACGGGCTGGCGCAGGTCGGGCGCGGGAGGGAGCGAGCGGGCATGGTGGGTCACGGATCGGGCCTTGTTATCGTCGTTTTGCACGACCTTAAGTCCCGGCCCGGCGCTGCCGCGTAGGTGCCGCTCACCCTCCGTCTGTCAGTGGGCTAGCCGGCCGCCACGTCCTCGAACCGGTGCACGCGGTTGCGGCCCTGGTGCTTGGCGCGGTAGAGCGCCTTGTCGGCATGGTGCAGCAGCTGCATGTGGCTCAGTCCCGGCTCGAAGGAGGCCACGCCGATGCTGACGGTGAAGGGCACCGGCTGGCCGTCGCCGTCGGCCACGCAGTGGCCGGCCATGGCCAGGCGCAGCTTGTCGGCCAGGGCCATGGCGCCACGGCCGTCGGTCTCGGGCAGCAGCAGCACGAACTCCTCGCCGCCCAGGCGCGCGGCGATGTCCACGCCCTGGCGGATGCCCTGGCGGCACAGCTCGGCCGCCGCGCAGATCACATGGTCGCCGACCAGGTGGCCCCAGCGGTCGTTGATGTCCTTGAAGCGGTCGATGTCCACCAGCAGCATGGCCAGGGCATGGCCGTAGCGCTCGGCGCGCTTGCATTCGCGGGCGGAGCTTTCCATGAGCGTGCGGCGGTTGGCCAGGCCGGTCAGGGCATCGGTGGCGGCCAGCAGCTCCAGCGAGGCGATCAGCCGGTGCAGCTGCTGGTTCTGTTCTTCGAGCTGGCGGTAGATGTCGGCCAGCTCGGTCTCGCGGCGCTTGCGCTCGTCGATGTTGAAGGTGACGCCGACGAAACGCTCGCCGGGCCGGCCGCCCTCGCCTTCCATCACCCGGCCGTGGTTGGCATACCAGACCCAGTCGCCGGTGCGGGCGCGCAGGCGGAATTCGCAGCGGTAGTCGGCCGTGCTGCCCGCGAGCAGTTCGCCGAGCGCGGTGCCCAGCCGGTCGCGGTCATCCTCGTGCACCAGGTCGAGGGAGTTGGCCACCAGCTGCGGCACCTCCTCGTCGGGATAGCCCAGTTCACGGAAGGTGCGGGCGGCGTGCTGGATCACCTCGCCGGTGACCAGGTTGTTCTCCCACAGGTCGAGCCCGGCCGCATCCAGGGCCAGCTCCAGGCGCTCCCGGTCCCGGTCCCGCTGCGACATGGCCATGGCCTAGGCGCGCGGCGGCTGGCCGCCGGGCACGGCGTTTTCGGCGACAGTGAAAAAACCTCTCGGGCGGATACGGTGCTTCGAAGCCTGGGTCATCGCAAAGGTCGGCAAAAGATCGGATCTGACTGTCTCTGTGCCGGGACCTTACGGCAATTGGTTACCAATTGCAATGAAATGCCCGGCTCACCCGCTCTGCCTTGCCAGGGCCAGCAGCTCCGCGTTGAAGCGCGCCGGGTCTTCGTGGAAGCTGCTGTGGCCGATGCCGGGATAGAGCGACAGCCGGGCCTGGGGCACCAGGGAGACGGTGTATTCGCTCATGGCCACGGCCGAGATGCGGTCCCGGTCGCCGTGGGTGACCAGCACCGGCACCTTGAGGCGGCGCAGGGTGTCGTCGTAGTTGGCGGGCCGGCCGGCCAGCAGCTTGCGCACGGCCACCGGGCACTGCGCATTGAAGCGGCGCATGGCTTCGAAGTCGGCATCGCCGGGCTGCTTCTCGAAGCAGGCGCGCAGGAAGGCGGCATCGGCCTGCGGCACCAGCGCGGCGTCGTCGGACAGCATCGGCCCCATCAGCCGCGCGGCGCTACCCTGGCCGAAGGGCTGGCCGGTGGAGGTGGCGGCCACGTAGTCGAGCGCGCCGACATCGCCGTCGCCGAAGACCGAGAGATAGTCGTTGAGCACCCGGCCGCCGTAGGACCAGGCGACCAGGGTCGGCTTGGCCGCGCCGCTGGCCTGGATCACCGACTGCAGGTCCTGCGCCCATTTCCGCGGGTCGTGGTAGGCCTCCTTGGCCAGCGGCTTGCCCGAATCGCCATGGCCGCGCAGGTCGAAGGCGATCAGGCGCAGCTCGCCCTGCAGCTCGGGCGCCTGGAGCTGGCGCATCCAGCTCTCGTGGCTTTGCGCGAAGCCGTGGATGAAGATCACTGGCCGGCCGCGCGGGTTGCCGCTTTCGAAGACGGCCAGCGGCACCTGGTCGCTGGCCGACGAGGTGACGGTGCGCTGGCGCAGCACACCGCCGCCGCCCTGGGTGGCGCAGCCGCTGGCCAGCCAGGGCAGCGCGGCGGCGCCGGCCAGGACCTGGAGCAATTGCCGCCGACGGGGACCGTGTCCGGTGGTCATGCCATGCCCCTTCAATCGACCTGTGCGCCGGAGACCTTCACCAGCTCGGCCCACTTGGCCACCTCGCGCTGCGAGAAGGCGGCCAGGTCCCTGGCGGGCACCTCGCCCTTCTCCACGCCCTGGCCTTGCAGCTTGGCCTGCACATCGGCGTCGGCCAGCGCCCTGGCCCCGGCCTCGCGCAGCCGCGCCAGCACCGGCGCCGGTGTGCCCGAGGGCGCATACAGCATGAACCAGGCGACCAGGTCGAAACCGCCGCCGACCTGCTCGGCCACCGTCGGCACATTGGGCGCCGCGGCGCTGCGCTGCGCGCCCGATGCGCCGAGCGCCCGCAGCTTGCCGGCCTTGATCTGCGGCAGCACGGCGGCCGGGTGGTAGAACATGAAATCGACCTGGCCGGACATCACGTCCGACAGCGCCAGGCCGCCCTCCTTGTAGGGCACATGCACCATCTCGCCGCCGAGCTTCTGCTTGAGCAGCTCGCCCGCCAGATGGCCCGAGGTGCCGCTGCCGGCGGAGGCGAAACCCAGCCCCGGCGCCTTCTTCGCGGCCGCCGCCAGGTCCTGTAGCGACTGCAGCGGCGAGCCGGCACCCACCACCAGCAGGGTGGGAGTCTGGCCGACCAGGGCGATGGGCGCGAAGTCCTTGATCGGGTCGTAGCTCAGCTTGCGGTAGAGCGTCTTGTTGATGGCATGGGTGCCCACCGTGCCCATCACCAGGGTGTAGCCGTCGGCCGGGGCGCGCGCGGCCAGGTCGGTGCCGATGGTGCCGCCGCCGCCGGCGCGGTTCTCCACGACCAGCGGCTGGCCCAGGCTGCGGCCCATGGCGTCGGCGACCACCCGGGTCACGGTGTCGGTGGAGGTGCCGGGGCCGAAGGGCACGATCAGCCGGATCGGCCGGGTGGGAAAGGCGCTGGTCTGCGCCATGGCGGGAAGGCCGCTCGCCAGGCAGGCGGCCACGGCCGAAAGCAGCGCCAGGCGGCGCTTCGGGTTCTGGTTCTTCATGTCTTGTCTCCTCGTCTTGTTGTCGCTGTCGATTCTTTGTCTAGGCTGGCATCGCGCCGTCGTATCGCACCTCGCGGGTGGCTTGATAGGACAGCGCAAAGCCTATGGTCTGCTCCAGCTCCTCGTTCAGGTGTGCGATCAACCCCGCCGTGCGCGCCAGGATGGGCACGCCCTTCAGGGCGCCCAGCGGGAAGCCGATGCCCAGCAGCACGGCCGGGATCGCGGCCGAGACATTGAGCCGCAGGTCCTTGCCCAGCACCGAGGGCAGCTGGCGTTCCACCGCCTCGGCGATGTCGATATAGCCGGTGCCGCCGCCCTGCTCCCGTGCCACCTGGAACAGCGCGTCCACCCGGGCATCGCGCTCCTTGTGCAGCGGATGACCGTAGCCGGGGATGGCGCGGCGGTCGGCGCGGTATTGCTGCAGCACGGCGAGCGCCGCGTCGTCGATCGACAGGGCCTCGTCGCGGGCCTTCTGCTCGACCTCCACGAACAGCCGGCCTGCCGTCTCCGATGCGCCCAGGATCACCGAGCCGCAGCCCAGGATGCCGGCCGCCACCGCGCCCTGCAGGGCATCGGGCGCGGCCGCCAGGGTCATGCGGCTGGCCTGCACGCTGGGCACCAGGCCGTGTTCGGCGATGGCCACCAGGGTGGCGTCGAGCACCGCTGTGGCGGCGGCGTCCGGCCGGCGGCCGGTGACCAGCAGGTGGAAGTAATCGGTGAAGGAGATCTTGCCGATCAGGTCGCGGCTCAGGTCTTCGCCGCGCACCACGATGCGGTGTTCGTCCGAGGTGCTGATGGCGGTGTGGGGAACGGTGGCCTTGCCGATCTTCATGTGCTGTCTCTTTCTTTTCTGGGGGATGCGGTTTCTTCAGGCGGGCTGGCGGCGGGCGGCGAGCGCCGCGCGGATCTCGGCATCGTGTTCGCCCAGGGTGGGCGGCGGCGTCACCTGGCGGTCGCGCACGCCATCGAAGCTGACCGGCGAACGCACGGTGCGCCAGCGGCCGATTTCGGGGTGATGGCCCTCGATCTCGATTTCCATGTGTTTGGCCTGCGGGTCTTCCAGGGCCTCGCTGGTGTCGTACATCGGCGCATGGGGCACGTCCTCGGCCTGCAGGCGTTCGCACCAGTCGGCCCGGTCGCGGGCGCGGAACAGGTCGGACAGCAGCACGATCAGCTCTTCCTGGTGGGCGATGCGGGCGTTGCGGTCGGCGAAGCGCGGGTCCTGGAAGAGTGCGGGCCGCTCGATGGCGCGCGCCAGGCCCTGCCAGAACTTCTCCGGCGAGGACATGTGCAGCGCCACCCATTTGTCGTCGCGGCAGCGCAGGGTGTAGGACTGCGAGACGCTGGGCCGGCTGTACGGGCCCATCACCTCGCCCTCGGCGAAGTAGTGGGTGAAGGCATCGAGGTTGAAGTGGCACATGGCCTCCAGCATCGACACCTCCACCTTGCGGCCGACACCCGTGCGGCCGCGCTCCACCAGCGCGCCCAGGATGCCGTAGGCGGCATAGAAGCCGGTGAGCGCATCGGCGATGGCCGGGCCCACCACCCGCGGGTTGGCCGGGTTCACCAGCAGGTTCAGGAAACCGCTGGCGGCCTGGGCCACCGTGTCGTAGGCCGGCCGGCCGGCGGCCGGCCCGGTCTGGCCGAAACCGCTGATGGCGCAGTAGACGAGGCGCGGGTTCAGCGAGCGCAGCCGGCTCTCGCCCGCGCCCAGGCGCTCGGCGGCGCCGGGGCGGAAGTTCTGGATGTAGACGTCCGCCCCGGCGATCAGCTCATCGAAGACCTTGGCGTCATCGGCGTTCTTGGCATCGAGCGTGAGGCTGCGCTTGTTGCGGTTGTAGGTCTGGAAATGCGGGCTGTAGAGCCCGCCCTGGAAGGCGCGGAAGGGATCGCCCGCGCCCGGCTGCTCCACCTTGATCACGTCGGCGCCCAGGTCGGCCAGCAGCATGCCGGCGGCCGGTCCGGTGATGAAGGTGCCTTGCTCGATGATGGTGATGCCCGCCAGTACCTTGTGGGTCACGCTGCCCCTCCTTGTGTGTCTCCGTTGCGATGGGAGCGGAGCTTAGGGGGGCGCAAGCGAAGGTCAAAATGATGAATTCCACTGCACATCAGTGATGCCATCGATAGGAGGCGAGGAACACCCATGGAGCTTCGACATCTGCGCTACTTCATCGCCGTGGCCGGCGCGCTCAGCTTCACCCGCGCGGCGGAGAAGGTGCACGTCACCCAGTCGACGCTCTCGCACCAGATCCGCCAGCTCGAAGCCGAGCTGGGCCAGGCCCTGTTCGACCGCATCGGCAAACGGGTGGTGCTGACCGAGGCCGGCGATGCCTTCCTGGCTTATGCGCAGCGCGCGCTGCAGGAGATCGACCAGGGCATGGCCGAGTTGAAGAGCGCGGCCCGGTCCATGACCGGGGTGCTGCGCATAGGCACTACCCACACCTTCAACCTGGCGCTGCTGCCGGACTGCGTGGCGGTGTTCCTGCAGCGCAATCCGACGGTGAAAGTGATCGTGGAGGAGCTGCCCGCCGATGCCATCGCCCGCGGGCTGGAAGCCGGCCAGCTGGATTTCGGCATCGCCTACAAGCCCGATGCGCCGGGCGGCCTGCGCTTCGAGCCGCTCTTCAACGAGGAGCTGGTGCTGGTGGTGGCCGCCGGCCATGCGCTGGCGCGGCGCAAGCGCATCCGCATGATCGAGCTGCACCAGCAGGACCTGGTGCTGCTGCCGGCCACCTTCTCCACCCGGCGCCTGCTGGACGACTGCTTCGCCTCGGCGCAATGCGAGCCGCGGGTGATCGCCGAGATGAACACCGTGGCCGCCATGCTGAGCATGGTGCGCAAGCTGCCGGTCGGCACCATCGTGGCGGCGCATGCGCTGCCGGCGCTGGCCGAGCTGCGCATCGTGCATCTGGAGAGCCCCACGCCGGTGCGCACGCCGGGCGTGCTGTTCCAGGAAGGCGTCGTGCCCGGGCGGGCGGCGCGGGCCTTCATCGGCCTGCTGCGGCGGGAGGCCCTGGCGGCGGGAGAGCCCGTCCCGCTCAGGAAGGCAGGTCCAGCACCTTCCGGACCTGCGCGGCCAGCTCCTCGACGGTGAAGGGCTTGCCGATCAGGTGCACCCCCGCATCCAGCACGCCGTTGTGGACCACGGCGTTGCGGGTATAGCCCGTGGTGAAGAGCACCCGCAAGCCGGGCCTGCGCCGCAGGGCCTCGTCCGCCAGCTTGCGGCCGTTGATCTCCGGCATCACCACATCGGTGAACAGCAGCGAGATCTCCGGATGCGCATCCAGCAGCCGCCAGGCGGCGACGGCGCCATCGGCCTCCAGCACCCGGTAGCCCAGCTCGGTCAGCGCCTCGACGGAGAACTGCCGCACCGCCGGCTCGTCCTCCACCACCAGCACGACTTCCCGAAGATCCCCGCGCGGCAGATCCTGCACCGGCTCGGCCTCGGACTCCTCGACCGGGACGGCCAGCAGGCGCGGCAGATAGACCTTCACCGTCGTGCCCTCTCCCAGCTCGGAATAGATCTTCACGTGCCCGCCCGTCTGCTTGACGAAGCCGTAGACCTGGCTGAGCCCCAGCCCGGTGCCGCGCCCCACCTCCTTGGTGGTGAAGAAGGGGTCGAAGGCCTTGGCCACCACGTCGGCCGGCATGCCCGAGCCGGTGTCGCTCACCGCGATCAGCACGTACTGGCCGGGCGCCAGGCCCAGGTGCTCGGCGGCGTAACGCTCGTCCAGGTGGCAGTTGGCCGTCTCGATGGTGAGCCGGCCGCCTTCGGCCAGGGCGTCCATCGCATCGCGGCCGTTCACCGCCAGGTTCAGGATCACGTTCTCCAGCTGGTTCGGATCGGCATGGGTGCGCCACAGGCCGCCGGCCAGCACCGTCTCCAGCCGCACCGCGCCGCCCAGCGAGCGCTGCAGCAGGTCCGACATGCCGGCCACCAGCTTGTTGGCATCCAGCGGCACCGGCCGCAGCGGCTGCTGGCGCGAGAAGGCCAGCAGCCGCTGGGTGAGCTGGGCGGCGCGCCGGGCGCCGTCGCGGGCGGCGTCCACATAACGTTTGGCGCGCGGGTCGGTCGCGCCGAAGCGGCGGTCCAGCAGGTCGAGCGAGCCGATCACCACCGCCAGCATGTTGTTGAAATCGTGCGCGATGCCGCCGGTGAGCTGGCCCACGGCTTCCATCTTCTGCGACTGGCGCAGGGCTTCCTCCATGCGCAGGCGTTCCGCCACTTCCTGCGCCACCCGCTGCTCCAGCGAGTCGTTGAGATCGCGCAGCGCGTTCTCGGCCCGGCGGCGCTGGGTGCCGTCCAGGAACAGCACCGCCACCTGGCGGCGCTCCACCGGCTCGATGCGGAAGGCCGACAGCTCCAGGTAGCGGCCGGTGCGCTCCAGTTCGCGTTCGAAGCGGATCGGCGTGCCGCTCAGCAGCACATTGCGGTAGGTCTCCACCCAGGCATCGGCCTCGGCCGGCACCATCTCGCGCACCCGCTGGCCCACCACGTCGGCGATGCCGGCATTGGCCAGGTAGGCCGGGTTGGCCAGGATGTGGATGTAGTCGCTCATCGGGCCTTCGGGCCATCGAGGAATTCGATGACGCAGAAGCCCTCGTCCATCGAGTCGAACAGGGTGCGGAACTGCCGCTCGCTCTCGCGCAGGGCGAGTTCGGCGGCCTTGCGTTCGGTCTGGTCGCTGGCGGTGCCGAACCATTCGGCGATCTCGCCTTCGGCATCGAGCACGGGCACGGCGCGTGAATGGATCCAGCCGACGCTGCCGTCGGCCTTGAGCACCCGGTGCTCGATGGCCAGGGCCTGGCGCGCCTGGATCGCCGCGTGGATGGCCTGCTCGACGGCCGGCCGGTCATCGGGGTGCAGGTAGTCGTCCATCCAGCGGGTGCTGGGCGTGGCGGTTTCGGCCATGAAGCCCTGGCCCTTGATCTCGAGCATGCAGCGCCAGTCGGGGCTCATGCGGTAGAGCACATTGGTGCTGGCCAGGGTCAGCGCCTGCAGGCGCGACTCGCGCTCGGCCAGGCGGCGCTGGTCGAGCACCCGACCGGTGGTCTCCCAGACGGTGCAGGACAGGCCGCGCACCGCGCCCAGGTCGTCGCGCAGCGGCAGGTAGGAGAAGGTGAACCAGGCCTCTTCCAGCCGCCCGTCGCGGTGCACGGCGAGCGCCATGTCCTCCCGCGCCAGCGCCTGGCCGCCCAGGGCGGCCTGCACCAGCGGTTCCACCTGCGGCCAGATCTCGCCCCACACCGACTCCAGCGGCGCACCCAGCGCGCCGGGATGCTTGCCATGCAGCATGGAGGCATAGGCCTGGTTGTAGACCATGGAGAGCTGCGGGCCCCAGGCCAGCCACATCGGCACCGAGGAATCCAGCAGCGTGCGCACTGCCTGGCGCAGGGGGCGCGGCCAGCTGACCGTGGGGCCGAGCGGCGAGGCGCTCCAGTCATGGCCGCGCAGCTGGGCGGCCATGGCGGAGTCGCCGAAGGGAAAGATGGGAGCCGGAGGCGGCGGGGCGGCATGGCCCGCCTGCGTGTCGCTGTCGTTCATGGTGATGTCTGTGGCCGGGGCGTCCACTCGGGCAGGACGGCTGAAGGGCCGTATCGTACGGGCTGGCGTGAGCGGCGGTCCCTAGTTGCGGAAGGTCTGGGTCACGATCAGCCCGTGGCGGCCGCCGTCCACGATGCCGATGCCCACCCGGCCGAACAGCGGATTGAGGATGTTGGCCCGGTGGCCGGGCGAATCCATCAGGCCTTGATGGGCGCGCTCCAGCGTGGGCGCCAGGGCCAGGTTCTCGCCGGCCGCGCGAAAGCGGATGCCGGCCTGGCGCAGCCGGTCGAAGGGCGTGGCGCCCTCGGGTGTCTCGTGCGAGAAGTAGTGGCGGGCGAACATGTCGCGGCCATGGGCGCGGGAGACCTCCACCGTGTCCGGATCGGCCGCCAGCGGCCGCAGCCCGGCGCGCTCGCGTTCGGCATTGAGCAGCTCCAGCATCTGCGCCTCCAGCGCCGGCCGGGCCTGCGCCTTGGCGACGGTGAAGGGCAAGGCGATGGACTGGTGCGGCTCGGGCTGCGCGGTCAGGGTGCGGGCGGTGAGGGCCAGGGCGGGGCCCAGCACCGGCTCGATGCGGTCCTCCAGCATGGCGATGGGCACCTGCAGCGGATCGGCCAGGGCGCTTTCTTCCAGCTGCTCGGCCAGCACCGGCCCCAGCGGCAGGCTGCCCATCAGCACCACCACGAACATGGTGCACAGCACCGCGCTCACCGCGCCGGGCAGCAGGCCCAGCAGGCTGTCGATGCCGCGCAGCCAGGGCGAGGTCATGCGGCGCAGCAGCGGCCGCAGCAGCTGCCAGGCCAGGCCGCCCAGCAGCAGTTGAGCCACCACGAAGATCGCCACGAAGGCGGCCGGCGCCGCCCAGGGCGGTGCGATCCAGCCCAGGTTCTGCACCGCCCGGGCCAGCGCCGGATAGCCGGCCTCGGCCGCCAGCAGGCTGGCCGCGAGGCAGGCCAGGCGGGTGGCGGTGATCAGGAAGCCGGTGCGCCAGCCGCGCCACAGGGCCAGCAGCGCGATGGCCGCCAGCACCAGGTCCAGGGTGTTGAAGGGCAGGTCTTCGAGCTGCGGTGGCATGGTTCAGCCGGCGAAGCCGCCTTGGTCGAGGAAGGCCTGTTCGGCCTCGGTGCTCTGGCGCATCAGCACCGCGTTGCGGTGCGGGAAGCGGCCGAAGCGTTCGATGATGTCGGCGTGCAGGCGGGCGAAACGCAGGGTCTGGGCATCCAGCGATTCGCACAGGCGCACCGCCAGGGCCTGGTGGGTGGCGTCTTCCGAATGCTCGAAGGGCAGGTAGAAGAAGGGGCGCAGGGCGGTGTCCACCTGGCGGTCCCAGCCGCGTGCCAGCGACAGGCGGGCGTAGTGGCGGGCCAGGGCATCGGTGGCGAACATGTGAGCGGTGTCGCGGAAGGCGTTGCGCGGGTACTGGTCGAGCAGCAGCAGCAGGCCGAGGGCGCCCTCGGCGCTGTCCATCCAGTGGCCCAGTTGCTGCCGCGCGGCGAGCAGGTGGCTGTCGAAGAAGGCCTGCCGGAAGGCGGCGTCGAAGGCCTCGTCCTTCTTGAACCATTTCTGGGGGCCGGCGTCGCGCCAGAAGGCGACGATGGAGGAAGGTGCGTGGCTGTCGTGCATGGGGCGAGCATAGAGCGCCGCGGAGGGCCCCCGACCGGCACACCCGGCAAAACCCTGGCTTGGATTTTGCAGGCTCCCCTGAAAATGAGAAAATTCCATCTTTTTCAGCACCAGCTGTAAACATATTTACAAACCCGCGGCGCAGATGAGCACCAAAGCAGCACCCCCGAGCACCACCGTGGCGCAGCGTATCGCCCAGGCCCTGCCGCGCCTGACGCGCTCGCATCGCCAGGTGGCGGACTACGTGCTCCAGCATCCGCTGCAGGTCGCCACGCTGCCGATCGACGAGCTGGCAACGGCCGCGGGCGTGTCGGTCGCCACCGCCAACCGCTTCGCCAGGGCGCTGGACTACGACGGCTACGCCACCTTCCGCGCGGAGCTGGTGCGCGGCTTCGATCCGCTGGCTGCCCCGGTCGAGCGCCTGCGCGGCAAGCTGGAAAAGCCCTCCACCGTGGCCGAAGTCTTCGCCGCCGCCCTCGACGAGACCAGCCGCAACATCGCCGCCACCCGCCAGTCGCTGGACTACGCGGCCTGCGAGGCGGCCGTGACGCACATCACCCAGGCCCGCTCCATCTACATCGCCGGCTTCGGCGCCAGCGCCTGGCTGTCCGGCCTGCTGCAGCACGGGCTGGACGCCAGCTGCCAGGACGTGCGCCTGCTCGCCGGCCCCAGCGGCATCACCCATGCGGCCCGCACCCTCACCCACGCCGGTCCGCAGGACCTGTTCATCGCCCTGAGTTTTCCGCGCTACCTCACCGACACCGTGGCCCTCACCCGCATCGCCCGCGAGCGGGGCTGCGCCGTGGTGGTGCTGACCGACCGGCCCAGCTCACCGCTGGCGCCGCTGGCCGACGTGGCCCTGTACTGCCACACCGAGACCAGCTTTCGGGCCAACTGCGAGACCGCCGTGCTCGGCCTGATCGAGGCGCTCACCAGCGCCGTCGCCCTGCGCGCGCCCGACGCGGTCGGCTCGGCCGGCCGCATCCTGCAGGCCCTGCGCCCCTGGCTGCATGGCGGCCAGGGCATGCCGCCGGGGCAGGACAGCGCCATCGAACCCCAAAAGAAAATCGCATGAGACAAGACCCCACCACCCCCGTCATCGCCATCCATGGCGGTGCCGGCACCATCAGCGCGGGCACCACCACCGCCGCCCAGACCCAGGCTTACCACGCGGCCCTGCACGCCATCGTGGCGGCCGCCCAGGCCATGCTGCTGGACGGCGCCTCGGCGCTCGACGCCTGCTGCCGCGCGGTCGAGCTGCTGGAGGAGCACCCGCTCTTCAACGCCGGCCACGGCGCGGTGTTCACCCACGACGAGACCCATGAACTCGATGCCGCCGTGATGGACGGCGCCACGCTCGCCGCCGGCGCGGTGGCCGGCGTGAGCCATATCCGCCGGCCGGTGCGCGCGGCCCGCGCGGTGCTGGAAGACGGCGCCCATGTGCTGCTGGCCGGGGCCGGCGCCGAGGCCTTCGCGCGGGACCGCGGGCTGGAGATGGTCGAGCCCTCCTTCTTCTCCACCGAGGCCCGGCGCGAGCAGCTGCACCGGGTGCGCGGCACCGGCCGCATCGTGCTGGACCACGAAGGCGCCGCCATGGCCGCCGCCGAGGCATCGATGTCCGCCACCCCGATCGACGAGGACCGCAAGTTCGGCACCGTCGGCGCCGTCGCCCTCGACCGCCACGGCCACCTGGCCGCCGCCACCTCCACCGGCGGCATGACCAACAAACGTGTCGGCCGCATCGGCGACTCCCCGCTGATCGGCGCCGGCACCTATGCCGACGACCGCACCGCCGCCGTGTCCTGCACCGGCAGCGGCGAGATGTTCATCCGCGCCGCCGCCGCCCACGATGTCTGCGCCCGCATGGCCTACGGCGGCGTCACCCTGGCCACCGCCACCCGCGCCGTGGTGCACCAGGTGCTGCCGGCCATCGGCGGCACCGGCGGGCTGATCGCCATCGACCGCCACGGCAACCTCAGCCTGGCCTTCAACACCGAAGGCATGTACCGCGGCCATGCCCGCGGCGACGAAGCGCCCCATACCGCCATCTTCGGCGACAGCTCCAAATGACGACCTCCCCTCTCGTGCTTCCCGACCACCGCGTGCTCGCGGTCGACGGCCTCAGCGTGCGTTTCTCGACCTCCGAGCGCAGCGTCGACGCGGTCAAGAACCTGTCCTTCCACGTCGATGCCGGCGAGACCCTGGCCGTGGTCGGCGAATCCGGCTCCGGCAAGTCGGTCACCTCGCTGGCCCTGATGCGGCTGGTGGAGCATGGCGGCGGCCGCATCCTCTCGGGCAGCATGGCCCTGCGCCGGCGCAACGGCGAGGTGCTGGACCTGGCGCAGGCCCGCGAGGGCACCATGCGCGCCATCCGCGGTGCGGACATCGCCATGATCTTCCAGGAGCCGATGACCTCGCTCAACCCGGTGTTCACCGCGGGCGACCAGATCGCCGAGGCCATCCGTATCCACCAGGGCAAGAGCGCAGCCGCCGCGCGCGCCGAGACCCTGCGCCTGCTGGAGCTGGTGCGCATCCCCGAAGCCCGCAACGTGCTGGACCGCTTCCCGCACCAGCTCTCCGGCGGCATGCGCCAGCGGGTGATGATCGCCATGGCCCTGTCCTGCAAGCCGCAGCTGCTGATCGCCGACGAGCCCACCACCGCGCTCGACGTGACCATCCAGGCCCAGATCCTCCAGCTGATCCGCGAGCTGCAGCAGGAGATGAAGATGGGCGTGCTCTTCATCACCCACGACATGGGCGTGGTGGCCGAGATCGCCGACCGGGTGCTGGTGATGTACCGCGGCGACAAGGTGGAGGCCGGCAGTTCCGACACCGTCTTCGCAGCGCCGCAACACGCCTACACCCGCGCCCTGCTGTCGGCCGTGCCCAAGCTCGGCGCCATGGCCGGCACCGACCTGCCGGCCAAGTTCGAGCTGCTGCGCACCGAGGCCGACACCACGCCGCCCGAGCCCGCCACGCCGCAGGACACGGTGCGCGAGGACGCCACGCCCATCCTGAGCGTGCGCGACCTGGTCACCCGCTTCGACGTGCGCAGCGGCCTCTTCGGCCGCGTCACCCGGCGGGTGCATGCGGTGGAGAAGATCAGCTTCGACCTCTACCCGGGCGAGACCCTGGCCCTGGTCGGCGAATCGGGCTGCGGCAAGTCCACCACCGGGCGTTCGCTGCTGCGGCTGGTGGAGAGCCAGTCGGGCGCGATCGAGTTCGGCGGCCGCAACATCCGCGAGCTGCCCACCCGCGAGCTGCAGTCGCTGCGGCGCGATATCCAGTTCATCTTCCAGGACCCCTTCGCCTCGCTGGACCCGCGGGTCACCGTGGGTTTCTCCATCATGGAGCCGCTGCTGATCCACAAGATCGCCCAGGGCGCCGAGGCCCAGGCCCGGGTGGACTGGCTGCTGCAGAAGGTCGGCCTGCCGGCCGAGGCCGCCCAGCGGTATCCGCACGAGTTCTCCGGCGGCCAGCGCCAGCGCATCGCCATCGCGCGGGCCCTGGCGCTCAACCCCAAGGTCGTCGTCGCCGACGAATCCGTGTCCGCGCTCGACGTGTCCATCCAGGCCCAGATCGTCAACCTGATGCTGGACCTGCAGCGCGAGCTGGGCGTGGCCTTCCTCTTCATCTCGCACGACATGGCGGTGGTGGAGCGGGTGAGCCACCGGGTGGCCGTGATGTATCTCGGCCAGATCGTGGAGATCGGCCCGCGCCGCGCCGTCTTCGAGGCGCCGCAGCATGCCTACACCAAACGCCTGATGGCGGCGGTGCCGGTGGCCGATCCGGCACGCCGGCACCTGCCGCGCACCAAGCTCGAAGGCGAGATCCCCAGCCCGATCCGCGCCGTCGGCGACGAACCCGTCGTGCCGCCGCTGGTGCAGGTCGGGCCCGGCCATTTCGTGGCGCGCCATGCCGTCGGCGGCGCGTTCTAAGTTTCCTTTTTTCGTTCCCTGTCCCCTGACCCACTGGAGTTCTTTTCCATGAAGCAATCGACCGCCTTCCCGCACTCCCTGCGCTGGACTTCCGTACTGCTGGGCCTGGCCGCGCTGGCCGCCTCCGGCCACGCCATGGCCGCCAAGGACGCGGTGCTGTCCATCGGCTTCCAGCCGGAAACCCTGGACCCCTACAACACCAACCAGACGATCACCACGGCCGTCACCAAGACCTTCTACGAAGGCCTCTACAAGTTCGACAAGGACCTGAAGGTCCAGCCCGTGCTGGCCACCGGCTATGAAGTGTCGAAAGACGGTCTGGTCTACACCATCAAGCTGCGCACCGGCGTGAAGTTCCACGACGGCACCGACTTCAATGCCGAGGCGGTGAAGTTCGTGCTCGACCGCGTGCTCGACCAGAACAACAAGCTGCTGCGCTACAACCAGTTCAACCGTGTCGCCAAGGTGGAAGCCGTGAACCCGGCCACCGTGCGCATCACCCTGAAGGAGCCCTTCGGCCCCTTCATCAACTCGCTGGCCCATGCCTCGGCCGCCATGATCTCGCCCACCGCGCTCAAGAAGTGGGGCAACCAGGACATCGCCTTCCACCCGGTCGGCACCGGCCCCTTCGAATTCGTCGAGTGGAAGCAGACCGAAGCCGTGCGCGGCAAGAAGTTCGACGGCTACTGGAACAAGGGCTATCCCAAGGTCGACACCATCACCTGGAAGCCGGTGCTGGAGAACAACACCCGCGCCGCCATGCTGCAGACCGGCGAGGCCGACTTCGCCTTCCCCATCCCCTACGAACAGGCCGAGCTGCTCAAGAAGAGCGACAAGCTCGAGGTGGTGGCATCGCCTTCCATCATCACCCGCTTCCTCAGCTTCAACGTGCTGCAGAAGCCCTATGACAACCCCAAGGTGCGCGAGGCCATCGGCTACGCGGTCAACAAGGAAGCGCTGGCCAAGGTGGCCTTCGCCGGCTACGCCTTCCCGGCCCAGGGCATCGTGCCGCAGGGCGTGGGCTACGCGGTGAAGATGGCGCCCATCCCCTACGACGTGAAGAAGGCCAAGGAACTGCTGGCCGAGGCCGGCTACCCCAACGGCTTCGAGTCCACGCTCTGGAGCGCCTACAACAACACGACCAGCCAGAAGGTGATCCAGTTCGTGCAGCAGCAGCTGGCGCAAGTCGGCATCAAGCTGCAGGTGCAGGCCCTGGAAGTGGGCCAGCGCGCCGAGAAGGTCGACACCTGGGCCGACCCGGCCACCGCACCGGTGCGCCTGTACTACACCGGTTGGTCGTCTTCCACCGGCGAGGCCGACTGGGCGCTGCGCCCGCTGTTCGCCTCGGAAGCCTGGGCGCCCAAGCTCAACAACATGTCGTACTACAAGAACGACATCGTGGACGCTTCCATCGCCAAGGCCCTGGTGACCGTGGACGAGAAGGAAAAGGAAGCCCTCTACAAGACCGCCCAGGAACAGATCCGCAAGGACCTGCCGCGCGTGCCGCTGGTCACCGAGCAGAACCTGGCCGCCCATGCCAAGCGCCTCTCCGGTGTCTACGTCATGCCTGACGGCAACATCAACAGCGACGAAATCGCTGTCAAGTAAGAGTTGATCCGAGCGACACCTGCACCGCAATGCTGAACTATTTCCTGAAACGACTGATGGGCCTGGTGCCCACGCTGCTCATCGTGGCGGTGCTGGTGTTCCTGTTCGTCCACATGCTGCCGGGCGACCCCGCCCGGCTCGCCGCCGGCCAGGAGGCCGACGACAAGACGGTGGCCATGGTCCGCGCCCAGCTGGGCCTGGACCAGCCCCTGCCCAAGCAGTTCGTGAGCTTCTTCGGCCACATGCTGCAGGGCGACTTCGGCACCTCGATCCGCTCGCGCCGGCCGGTGTCCACCGAAATCGCCGAACGCTTCGGCCCGACGCTGATGCTGACCATCACCAGCATGGTCTGGTCGGTGATCTTCGGCATGGGCATCGGCATCGTCTCGGCCGTCTACCGCAACCGCTGGCCGGACCGGCTGGGCATGACACTGGCCGTGTCCGGCATCTCCTTTCCCGCCTTCGCGCTGGGCATGCTGCTGATGCAGGTGTTCTCGGTGCAGCTGGGCTGGCTGCCCACCGTGGGCGCGGCCACCTGGAAGCACTACATCCTGCCCTCGCTGACGCTGGGCGCGGCAGTCGCTGCCGTGATGGCGCGTTTCACCCGCGCCTCCTTCGTGGAAGTGATCCAGGAGGACTTCGTGCGCACCGCTCGCGCCAAGGGCGTGAACGAACGCGGCGTGATCCTCAAGCACACGCTGCGCAATGCGCTGATCCCCGTCGTCACCATGATGGGCCTGCAGTTCGGCTTCCTGCTGGGCGGCTCCATCGTGGTGGAGGCGGTCTTCAACTGGCCGGGCCTGGGCCGGCTGCTGGTGGATTCGGTGCAGATGCGCGACTACCCGGTGATCCAGACCCTGGTGCTGCTGTTCTCCCTCGAATTCATCCTGATCAACCTGGTGGTGGACGTGCTCTACGGCTACATCAACCCCACCATCCGGTACAAGTAAATGAGCGCCGTCACCCCCACCAACGCCGGCAAGGTCCGCACCCCATGGGGCGAATGCTGGCGCCGCTTCAAGAAGCAGCCGGTCGGCATCGTCGCCGCCTTCTTCGTGCTGCTGCTGGTCTTCGTCGCGGTGTTCGCACCGTGGATCGTGCCCTTCGACGCCGAGAACTACTTCGACTACGACATGCTCAACAGCGGGCCCTCGGCCACGCACTGGTTCGGCGTGGATCCGCTGGGCCGCGACATCTTCAGCCGCATCCTGGCGGGCACCCGCATATCGCTGGCGGCCGGCTTCCTGTCGGTGCTGGTGGGCGGCGCCATCGGCACGCTGCTGGGGCTGCTGGCCGGCTACTACGAAGGCTGGTGGGACCGCATCGTGATGCGTATCTCCGACGTGCTCTTCGCCTTCCCCGGCATCCTGCTGGCGCTGGGCGTGGTGGCCATCCTGGGCAGCAGCATGACCAACGTGGTGGTGGCCGTGGCCGTGTTCAGCGTGCCGGCCTTCGCGCGGCTGGTGCGGGGCAACACGCTGGTGCTCAAGCAACAGACCTATATCGAGGCCGAACGCAGCATCGGCGCATCGGACTGGACCATCATGGTGCGGCACATCCTGCCGGGCACCATCTCCTCCATCGTCGTGTATTTCTCGATGCGGGTGGGCACCTCGATCATCACGGCGGCCAGCCTCTCCTTCCTGGGCATGGGCGCGCAGCCGCCGACGCCGGAATGGGGCGCGATGCTGAACGAAGCGCGGGCCGACATGGTCAACGCACCGCATGTGGCCTTGTTCCCGAGCCTGGCGATCTTCTTCACCGTGCTGGCCTTCAACCTGCTGGGCGACGCGCTGCGCGACGCACTCGACCCCAAGATCGACCGTACCTGAGATGCCCGCTCCCATCGGTTTCCTGCCCAGCGGGCCGCGCGACAGCATCACCGACGTGGCGGGTGTCACCGTCGGCCACCGCACCCTGGCGGCAGGCGCGGTGCAGACCGGCGTGACGGTGATCCGCCCGCATGCGGGCGATGCCTTCCGCGACAAGGTGCCGGCCGCGGCCGTGGTGATCAACGGCTTCGGCAAGAGCGTGGGCCTGGTGCAGCTGGCCGAGCTGGGTGTGCTGGAGACACCGATCGCGCTGACCAACACCTTCTCGGTCGGCACCGTGGCCACGGCGCAGATCCGCGCCTGCGTGGCGACCAATGCGCAGACGGGGCGCTCGCTGCCCACGGTCAATCCGCTGGTCTTCGAATGCAACGACGGCTGGCTCAACGACATCCAGCGCATGGCGGTCACCGAGGCCGACTACCGGCTGGCGCTGGTCGCCGCCGCACGCGAGTTCGCCCAAGGTGCCGTGGGCGCCGGGCGAGGCATGTCGAGCTTCCAGGTCAAGGGCGGCATCGGCAGCGCCTCGCGCATCGCCGCCGTGCAGGGGCGCGACTACACCGTGGGCACGCTGGTGCTGTCCAACTACGGCAAGCCGCGGCAGCTGGTGCTGGCCGGGCAGGCGCTGGGCGACAGGCTCGCCGCGAAGCTGAGCGATGCGGAGTCCGCCGAGGCCGATCAAGCCGAGAAGGGCTCGATCATCATCGTGCTGGCCACCGACGCGCCGCTGGACGCCCGCCAGCTGCGCCGCCTGGCCCAACGCGCCGGCGCGGGCCTGGCGCGCACCGGCTCCGTCTTCGGCCATGGCAGCGGCGACATCGCCCTGGCCTTCTCCACCGCCTACACCGTGCCCGACCGGCCGGAACGCCCCATGCCCGCCGTGGCGATGCTGCACGACGGGCTGCTCGACAGCCTGTTCCAGGCAGCGGCAGACAGCACCGAACAGGCCATCGTGCACGCCTTGCTGCGCGCCGAATCGGTGACCGGCCGCGACGGCCATCGCCGCCCGGCCCTGGCCGAAGTGCTGGCCCTTTCCTGATCGAAGAAGAAGCGACCCGCCATGAAAGTCCTGATCTCCACCGACATCGAAGGCGTCGCTGGCGTCTACCACGCCGAACAGGTGCGCCCCGGCAACCCCGAGTTCGAACGCGCCCGCCTGTTGATGGCCCGCGAGGCCAATGCCGCCATCGACGGCGCCTTCGCCGCCGGCGCCACCGAGGTCTGGGTGAACGACTCGCACGGCGGCTTCCGCAACATGCCGCCCGACGTGCTGGACCCGCGCGCCCAGGCCATCCAGGGCAAGCCGCGCTACCTGAGCATGGTGGCCGGGGTGGAGCTGGGTGCCGATGCGCTGTGCATGGTGGGCTACCACTCGCGGGCGCGCGGCCGGGGCATCCTGGCGCACACGATCAACAGCTTTGCCTTCGCCGGCATCTGGCTCAATGACCAGGAGCTGGGCGAGGCCGGGCTCTACGGAGCCCTGGCGGGCGAGTACGGCGTGCCGGTGGTGATGGGCAGCGGGGACGATGTGTTCATCGAGGAGAACCGGGGGCTGTTCCCGCGGGCGGCCTTCGTGCAGACCAAGCGGGCGACGGGGTTCACCAGCGGGATCTCGCTGTCGCCGGAGCAGTCGCGGGCGGCCATTCGTGCCGGGGTGATCGAAGGGCTGGCCGGGCTTGCCCAGGCGCGGCCACTGGTGCTGGCCGGGCCGCTGCGCGTGACCCTGCGCACCCAGTCGCCTGCGCTGGCCGAGCTGTTCTGCCAGTGGCCGGAATTCGAACGGGTTGATGGGGTGACGCTTGGCTTTACTGCTGGGAGCGTTGAGGCTGCTGTGCGGATGCTCAACTGCTGTTCGGCTATGTCTTCCATGCTGCGTTGAGTTTTTTCTTCTCCTGGGCGGAGGGGGGCTCTGGGGTTTGTTTGCTTTTTCTCCTGGGCGGAGGGTGGAGCTGGGGGCTTGCGCGCCCCCAGACCCGCGGTAACTTTCTTTCTGCTGAAAGAAAGTCACCAAAGAAAAGCTCAGCGGTCTTTCGCCCGCAACGGGCCGTCGCTGCGCTCGGCCTCTGGAATGTGCCATCGGGCGCTCTTGAGGTGACAGTTTGGCCATGCCTAACAGGCGTTCCGGGCCTTGCCTCCGGCTGCGGGCAAGGCATGCAGGATGACCAACAGCCCCCACCGCACTGACGGCGCGGGCAAACCGGCGCGCGTGCCTCGCCAGTGCCTTCAATCAACACCGCGTTCCTGCTCGCCTTGCCCGCAGCCGGAGGCAAGGCCCGGAACGTGGAAGCCCGCACGGCCAAACCGTCACGGCCAGAGCGTTGGATGGCACATTCTTCAGGCCGAGCGAAGCGACGGCCCGTTGCGGGCGAAAGACCGCCGAGCTTTTCTTTGGTGACTTTCTTTCAGCAGAAAGAAAGTTACCGCGGGTCTGGGGCGCGCAAGCCCCCAGCTCCACCCTCCGACCAGGAGAAGAAGCAAACAGACCAAAGCCCAAACCCCCAAAAAAATTCACAACCGCTCAGCCAACTGCTCCGCCAGGGTAGGCCGAGTCCCGGCGACCCAAAGCACCCCCAGCTCGAAATGCGGCAAGCTATCCCCATCCCGCAGCTCGGCAAACAAAACCCCCCGATGCGCCAGCATGGCCGCGGACTGAGGCTGCAGCGAAGCCCCCATCCCCGCCGCCACGCAAGACAGCGCGGTCAACGAGCGATTGGCCTCCTGCACGAAATGCGGCTCCAGCCCGGCCCGCTGGAAGGCGGCGACGATGCCCGCCCGCATCGCAGGTAGCTGCCGCTCGGGAAACCACACCAGCCCCAGCGCGGCGATGTCGGCCATGCCCACCCGCCCGTCCGCGCCCAGCGCATAACCGGCAGGCAGCACCGCCACCAGGCGCTCGCGCCGCACCAGCTTCATGCGCACCCGGGCCGGCAAGGGCAGCGGCGTGTGCAGCAGGGCCAGGTCGATGGCGCCCTGCTCCAGCGCCTGCAGCTGGTCGGCATTGCCCATCTCGCTGAGCACGATCTCCACGCCGGGGAAGTCGGCGCGCAGCAGGCGCAGCGCCGAGGGCAGCACGTCGTAGACCGCATGGGTGACGAAGCCGATGTGCAGCCGGCCGGCCTTGCCGCCGGCGATCGCCCGTGCACGCTGGGTGGCCGAGGCGGCCAGGGCCAGGCTGGCGCGCACGTCGTCGATGATGGCGCGGCCGGCATCCGTCAGGGCGGCGCCGCGCCGCGAGCGTTCGAACAGGCGCACGCCCAGGTCGGCCTCCAGGCGCTTGATGGCCTGGCTCAAGGCCGGCTGGGCCACGCCGAGCGCCTCGGCGGCATGCGTCAGGCTGCCGGCATCGGCGATGGCCAGCAGGTAACGCATCAGGCGGGTGTCCATCGCAGCGCCGGTGCCGTCCGGACCCGCCCGCCCGCTCACTCGTCCGTCATGCCGGTGGCCTTGACGACGGTGCGCAGGCGGCTGCGCTCCTCGTCGACGAACTTCACGAACGACGCACGGGTGCCGCCGATCGGTTCGATGCCCAGCGCCTTCAGGTGCTCGGCGGTGGCCGCGTCCTTCATGGCGGCGTCGATGGCGGCGGCCATCTTGTCGAGGATGGCCTCGGGCGTGCCGGCCGGCGCATGCACGCCGCACCAGTGGGCGATCTGCATGTCGGGGAAGCCCTGCTCCTGGGCGGTCGCCAGCTGCGGGTAGGCCGAGATGCGCGCGGTCCAGGTGTCGGCCAGGGCCTTGAGCTTGCCGCTCTTGATGTAGGGCAGGGCGACGATGCTGGCCTCGGAGGTGGCCTGCACCTGCTTGCCCAGCACGGCGGTGACCGATTCGGAGCCGCTCTTGTAGGGCACGATGTCGAGCTTGGCGCCGTACTTGGTCTCCAGGATGCCGGAGACGAAATGCGGCGTGCTGCCGGTGCCCGCGGTGGCCCAGTGGAAGCCCTGGCCCTTCTGCGAGGCGGCGATGAATTCCTTGAGGTTGTTGTAGGGCGCGTCCGGCGGCACCAGCACCACCGAGGGCGCCAGGCCGACCATGGCGACAGGGGTCAGGTCGGCGTCCTTGTAGGGCATGGACTTCTTGATCATGTTGTTCGAGATCACGCCGGCCGCGCTGATCAGGAAGGTGTAGCCGTCGGGCTTCTGCTGGGCCACGTAGGCCGCGCCCAGGCTGGTGGAGCCGCCGGGCTTGTTCTCCACGATGATGGTCTGGCCCAGGCGCTTGCCGGCGCCTTCGGCGGCGGCGCGCGCCATCAGGTCGTTGGCACCGCCGGCCGAGAAGGGCACGATGAAGCGGATCGGGTGGTTGGGCCAGCTGTCCTGGGCGAAGGCCGGCACGGCGGCGGCGCAGGCGGTGGCGGCGATCGCGGCCAGGGCGGTGCGGCGCAGGATGGGATGGGTCATGTGAGTCTCGCTTCTGGAAGGCTGTGATGAAAACGGTCGGAATTATGGAGCGGGCTTTTCAGCGCAGGCCGAAGAGTTCGCAGGGCGTGTCCACCAGGATGCGGCAGCGCTGCGCGGGTGCGGGCACCCAGTCGGTGAGCAGGGCGCGGCTGCGGCCGAAGTCGATGAACTCGCCGTGCTGGGTGTGCGGCCAGTCGCTGCCCCAGACCAGGCGCTCGGGGCCGAAGGCGGCCAGCAGGGCGGCGGCGCTGGCGCGGGCCGATGCGGCGTCCTGTTCTGCCAGATCGGCATGGCGCTCGGTCAGCGGGGCACGCGGCGCGCGGGCGCTGCGGTAGGCGGCGGAGAGCTTCACCCACACCCGGCCGCTGTCGGCGGCGCGCAGCAGGGCGGCGAAGCCGGGGTCGGCCGTGCCCAGCGCCGGGTCGGGCCGGCCCAGGTGGTCCACCACCAGGCGGCAGCCGCTTGGCAGCAGGGCCTGCAGCAGCTGCGGCAGGTCGCAGGCGTCGCGGTGCAGTTCCAGGTGCCAGTCCAGCTCGCGGATATGGCCGAGCAGGCCGCGCCAGTCCGGCGAGGAGAAATCGGGAATCGGCAGGCCGAGCAGGTTGGCGCGCACGCCGCACACGCCCTGATCCTTCAGGGCGCGCAGCTCGGCCAGCGGCGTGGCCGGATCGACCACCGCCACGCCGCGCAGGCGCCGCGGATGGCGGGCGATCGCCGCCAGGAAGTAGCGGTTGTCGGTGCCCAGGAAACTCGGCTGCACCAGCACGCCGTGCGAGATGCCATGGGCATCGAGCAGGCGCAGGTAGTCGTCGGTCAGGGCGTCGGCTTCGGGCGCATGGCGGTGCCCGGCCGCCAGCTGCAGGGAGGTCTCGAAAACATGGGCGTGGCAATCGACGGCGCTGATCTCAGCTGCCGGCATATTTCTCGTCCAGGGCATCGAAGAGCGGCTTCTGCACCAGCGACTGCCGCTCGGCGAAGGTGGCGACCAGTTCCGGGTCTTCCGGCAGTTCGCCGTCGCGCTGCAGGCGGCTCAGCGCATTGGTCATGCCGCGCACCGCGCCCTGCAGTGCGGCGTTGGCATACAGCACCAGGCCGAAACCCATGGCGCCGAATTCGGCGGCGGGCAGCGCGGGCGTCTTGCCGCCGATGACGATGTTGACCACCTGCGGCACCGGCAGTTCGGCGGCGATGCGGCGCAGTTCGTCGATCCCGGTGGGGGCCTCGACGAAGGTCACGTCGGCGCCGGCCTCGGCGAAGGCGCGGGCGCGGTCCAGGGCATCGTCCAGGCCGTGGATGGCGCGGGCATCGGTGCGGGCGATGATCAGGAAGTCACCATGCTGGCGGGCATCCACCGCGGCCTTGATCTTGCCCACCATCTCCTGCTGGCCGATGACGGCCTTGCCGGAGAAGTGGCCGCATTTCTTGGGCATCACCTGGTCTTCCAGCTGGATCGCGTTGGCGCCGGCCCGCTCCAGGGTGCGCACCGTGTGGCGTACGTTGAGCGCATTGCCGAAGCCGGTGTCGGCATCGACGATCAGCGGCAGGGGCACGGCGTCGCGGATGGCGGCGGTGTGGCGGGCGATGTCTTCCAGGCCGACGAAACCCAGGTCGGGCATGCCGTAGAAGTTGTTGGTCAGGCCCGCGCCGCTGAGGTAGACGGCCTCGAAACCCAGGCTTTCGATGACCCGGGCGGCCAGGGCATTGCCGGCGCCCGGCACCAGCAGGCCGCGGCGTGCTTCGAGGGCCTGGCGCAGCTGGGTTCCGGGGTGGCGTGAGTGTTGGTCCATTTTTCTAGGTCTCCAGGAATAGGGTCGCCAGTTTAGGGAGGGCGGCGCGGGCTTGAAAGAAGGTTCGGGGCGTGATTTGCATAAGTGCCGCTTATGCAAATCGCCTTATTCCGGGTGAACCTCCTGCCAGACGCCTGCTTTCAGCCATAAGCCCTGCCAGCGATCAGCCGCCCATGCTTGTGGTGACGGGCAAAGCTTGGCGCTCCGCTACAATGGGAATCATTCTCGTTAAGTGGTGACCCGTTCGCACGGCGTCCTGCCCCGCCCCCCGTTTTCCATGACCCAGGCTCCCGCCCATCCCTCTTCCGCCGCACGCCTGGCCGATGCGTCGGCCTCCACCCGCCACCGCTGGCTGTCCGCCGGCAGCGAGGGCCTGCGCTACCGCTTCGGCGTGGCCATGCGCGCGCTGACGGCCATCCTCGGCGGCTACGCGGTCTCGGCCCTGGCAGCGGCGGTGCTGGCGCTGGTGCTGCCGGCCACCCGGCTCGAAGCCACGGTCACCGCCACCCTGCTGGCCTTCGTGGTCTATCCCTGCGCGGTGATGTGGGTGTTCGCCGCCCGCACGGCCTGGCGCGCCGCGCTCGGCCTGGCGCTGCCCGCGGCGGTGCTCGGCGCCGTGCTGGGCGCGTATTTCTATCTGGGCCACCCGGGAGCAGGCGCATGAAGGAAGGTTTTCGCCAATCGATGGCCTGGCTGCACACCTGGTCGGGCCTGCTGGTGGGATGGGTGCTGTTCCTGGTGTTCTGCGGCGGCACCTCCTCGTACTTCAAGGACGAGATCACTTTCTGGATGAAGCCCGAGCTGCACCGCGCCGCCAGCGAGCCGGTGTCGCCCGAGCGCGCGGCGCAGGCGGCCGTCGACTACCTGCAGAAGCACGGCGCGGACGCCCAGCGCTGGTTCATCAGCCTGCCCACCGAACGCGAGCCGATGGACCGCATGTTCTGGAACCCCAAACCGCAGCCGCCCAGGCCCGGCGAGGCGGCCCCGCGGCGCGCGGCCTTCAAAAGCGTGAACCTCGACCCCGCCACCGGCGAGCCCTCCACCGGCGCCCGCGAAACCCGGGGCGGAGAGTTCCTCTACCGCCTGCACTACGACCTGCACTACATGCCGGCGATCTGGGCGCGCTGGATCGTCGGCTTCTGCGCCATGTTCATGCTGGTGGCCATCCTCAGCGGCATCGTCACCCACAAACGCATCTTCAAGGACTTCTTCACCTTCCGGCCAAAGAAGGGCCAGCGCAGCTGGCTGGACGCGCACAACGCCACCGCGGTGCTGGCGCTGCCCTTTCACCTGATGATCACCTACACCGGCCTGGTCACGCTGATGTTCATGTACATGCCCTCGGCCCTGCAGGCGGCCTACCAGGGCGACACCAAGGCCTTCAACGCCGAGATGTTCCCGGCCTTCTCCGCCCGCAACGAGAAGCCGGCCGGCCAGCCGGCCACCCTGGCCGCGATCGCGCCGCTGATGGCGCAGGCGCGCCAGCACTGGGGCGAGGGCGCGCAGGTGGGCCGCCTGGTGGTGACCAATCCCAACGACGCCAATGCCGTCATCACCATCACGAAGCAGGACGGCCAGGACATGTCCAGCGACCAGCCCTCGATGGTCTTCCACGGCGTGACCGGCGAGCTGCAGCAGGCCAATGGCGACACGCCCGGCGGCGCGGTGCAGACGCGCGGCGTGCTCTATGGCCTGCACCTGGCGCATTTCTCCAATCCGCTGATGCGCGGGCTGTTCTTCCTCTCGGGCCTGGGCGGCTGCGTGATGGTGGCCACCGGCCTGCTGCTGTGGGGCGTGAAGGAGCGGCAGAAATACGCCAAGGCGCTCAAGGCCGGCGGCCGTGTCGGCTTCGGCCTGCGCCTGGTCGACGGGCTGAACGTGGCGGCCATCGCCGGCCTGCCGATCGCCTTCGCCACCTATTTCTGGGCCAACCGGCTGCTGCCGGTGGGCATCGCGGGTCGGCCGCAGGAGGAGATCACCTGCTTCTTCGCCGCCTGGGGCGTGGCGGCGGTGGCCGGGCTGGCCTGGCCCTCGCGGCGCATGTGGCAGATCCAGCTGTGGCTGGGGGCCGTGCTGTTCGCCTGCGTGCCGCTGCTCAATGCCTTCACCGGACCGGGCAACTTGGTGATGGCGATGGCCAACGGGCTGTGGGCGGTCGCCGGGTTCGACCTGGTCTGCCTGGGGTTGGGGCTGGCCCTGGCCGGTGCGGCGTGGCATGTGGGCAAACGCAAGGCCGCCGCCAAGGCCAGGGCGGCGCCGGCGCGTGCGGCTGCGTCAGCCGGCGCCGGTGAGCTGGGAGCCGCGCCATGAATCCGCTGTTCGGATCGGCCGCGGCCCTGGCCGCATCGCTGGGCGGGTTCTGCGCCTTGAGCCTGGCGATGGACCGGCACTACGAGGACAGCTTCGGCCGCGGGCGCGAGCCGGGGCGCTGGCGTGCCTGGCTGCGGGGCGGAGGCAGCCTGGCGCTGCTCCTGTCGCTGCTGGCTTGCTGGGCCTTGCGCGGGCTTGGTCAGGGGCTGGTGCTGTGGTGCGGTTTGCTCACTGTCAGTGCGGTGGTGACCGTGCTTGTGCTCAGTTATGCGCCTCGGGTTTTGCTGCGGGCCATGGGGGTGGCTTTGGTTTTGGGGGGTGGGGCTTTTTTGGTGGCTTTGGGGTGAAGGGGCGGCTCTCTTTTGGTGGCCTTCGGCCTGTCTCCTTCTTCTCCTGGGCGGAGGGTGGAGCTGGGGGCTTGCGCGCCCCCAGACCCGCGGTAACTTTCTTTCTGCTGAAAGAAAGTCACCAAAGAAAAGCTCGGCGGTCTTTCGCCCGCAACGGGCCGTCGCTGCGCTCGGCCTGAAGAATGTGCCATCGAACGCTCTGGCCGTGACGGTTTGGCCGTGCGGGCTTCCACGTTCCGGGCCTTGCCTCCGGCTGCGGGCAAAGCGAGCAGGAACGCGGTGTTGATTGAAGGCACTGGCGATGCACGCGCGACGGATTGCCCGCGCCGTCAGTGCGGTGGGGGCTGTTGGTCATCCTGCCAGCCTTGCCCGCAGCCGGAGGCAAGGCCCGTAACGCCTGTCAGGCATGGCCAAACTGTCACCTCAAGAGCGTCGGATGGCACATTCCAGAGGCCGAGCGCAGCGAAGGCCCGTTGCGGGCGAAAGACCGCTGAGCTTTTCTTTGGTGACTTTCTTTCAGCAGAAAGAAAGTTACCGCGGGTCTGGGGGCGCGCAAGCCCCCAGCTCCGCCCTCCGACCAGGAGAAGAAGCAAACAGGCCAAAGGCCACGCCCCCCAAAAAGAATAGTGAAGAATGCACAAAAGCCGCACCCGCATATAGTGACCAGCCGTCACCCCATGCCGACAGAGCAGCGACGAAAGGACGCCACCCATGCCCCCGCCAGCCCCCACCCCGCCGGAAGCAGAAGCAGCCAAACGCCGCTGGCCCCCCTCCCCCGCGGCCCTGACCGGCGTGGTCCTGGTCGTCCTGGTGATCTGCGGCCTGCTGCAGCGCGGCGGCCCCAGCAGCGAACAGCAGCAGACCGAACGCGACAAGGTCAACGAATGCTGGAACGAGGCCCGGCGCAACACCAGCGGCTCCGCCATGGAGCAGCGCAACAAGCTCTCCGAATGCGAACAGATGGAGACCAGCTTCCGCAAGAAGAGCGCCTCGGCAAACCCCTAAGGGTTATCCCTTGCTTTCATAAGCTGACTGACAATCGCGCGCATTGTTTTGAAATCGAGGTTTCCCTTGACGTCCCTGAACCCCACGGTGGCCAAGCCGCCGCTCTACAAATCCCTGTACCTGCAGGTCATCACCGCGGTGATCATCGGCGTGCTGCTGGGCCACTTCTACCCCCACGCCGGCGAAGCGATGAAGCCCCTGGGCGACGCCTTCATCAAGCTGATCAAGATGATCATCGCGCCGATCATCTTCTGCACCGTGGTGGTCGGCATCGCCGGCATGGAGGACATGAAGAAGGTCGGCAAGACCGGCGGCCTGGCGCTGCTGTACTTCGAGGTGGTCAGCACCATCGCGCTGATCGTCGGCCTGGTGCTGATCAATGTGCTCAAGCCGGGCGCCGGCATGAACATCGATCCCAGCACCATCGACACCAAGGCCATCGCCGCCTACACCGACCCGAGCAAGATGCAGGGCACGGTCGACTTCCTGATGGCCATCATCCCCAACACCATCGTCGACGGCTTCGCCAAGGGCGAGGTGCTGCAGGTGCTGCTGGTGGCCGTGCTGTTCGGCTTCGCCCTGCACCGCTTCGGCGGCCGCGGCACGCTGGTGTTCGACGTGATCGAGAAGGGCTCCAAGGTGCTCTTCGGCATGGTCAACATGATCATGAAGCTGGCGCCCATCGGTGCCTTCGGCGCCATGGCCTTCACCATCGGCAAGTACGGCATCGCCTCGCTGTTCTCGCTGGGCAAGCTGATGGCGGTGTTCTATTGCACCTGCCTGCTGTTCGTCTTCGTGGTGCTGGGCCTGATCGCGCGCTTCCACGGCTTCTCGGTGTGGAAGTTCATCAAGTACATCAAGGAAGAGCTGCTGATCGTGCTGGGCACGTCTTCCTCCGAATCGGCGCTGCCGCGCATGATGGAGAAGATGGAGAACCTGGGCGCCAACAAGGCCACCGTGGGCCTGGTGATTCCCACCGGCTACTCCTTCAACCTGGACGGCACTTCGATCTACCTGACCATGGCCGCGGTGTTCATCGCCCAGGCCACCAACACCGACCTGACGCTGATGCAGGAGCTGACCCTGCTGGCCGTGCTGCTGCTGACCTCCAAAGGCGCCGCCGGCGTCACCGGCAGCGGCTTCATCGTGCTGGCCGCCACCCTGTCGGCCGTCGGCCATGTGCCGGTGGCAGGCCTGGCGCTGATCCTGGGCATCGACCGCTTCATGTCCGAAGCCCGCGCCCTGACCAACCTGGTCGGCAACGGCGTGGCGACCATCGTGGTGGCCAAGTGGACCGGCGCGCTCGACGAGAAACGGCTGCACGCCGGGCTGAACAACGAGACCTGGGTGGAGGCGCAGGAGCCCGAGGTGCTGGAAGAGGCGCGGGTGGCGCCCAAGCCGCATTGAGCCTCGGCTGATGTGAGACATCGGGCCGCTGCCGGGCAACTGGCAGCGGCCTTTGTCTTTTCTGGATGGAACCATTCGGACCGAATTCAAACCATAATCGGTCTTTGATCGACAGACAGGTCCGTCATGAAGTTCTCCACCCAGATCAAGCCCATCAGCTATTTGAAGAGCCACGCGGCCGACATCGTCAAGGACCTCACGCAAAGCCGCGAGCCGATGCTGATCACTCAGAACGGCGAAGCCAGGCTCGTCGTGGTGGATGTACGGTCCTACGAAGAGCATCAGGAGACCCTCGCGTTGCTGAAGATCCTGGCGCTTGGCAAGCGTGAAATCGAGGAAGGCAAGTTCCGCTCGGCAGACGATGTGCTGGCCGAGATGGATCGCCAGGACCTCGAATGAAGGTCGTTTTCCTGGAGTCTGCAGAAGCGGACTTGCAGGAGCTCAGGCGCTACATCCTCAAGGACTTCGGTCCTGGCACATGGCGCTCCAGCTTCGCCAAGATCAAAAAGGCCGTGGCCCTGATCGCCGCGGAACCCAGGGCCGGTCGGCTGCTGCCGGAGTTCGAGAGCCTCAACATCGCCGCGTATCGCCAGGTGCTGGCTGGCATGAACCGGATCATCTACGAGGTCCAGGACGAGGTCGCGTACATCTACGTCGTGTGCGATACCAGGCGCGATTTGCAGGGTCTGTTGCTGAGACGGCTGGTCCGGGGTCTCTGAGCTTTTTCTCCCCACCGGCCGCTCAGCGCCCCAGGGTCAGCACCCAGGCCGCCAGGATGCGCGCCTCGTCCGGCGAGGTGCCGACATTGGCCGGCATGGCCTGCGTGCCCCACTGGCCGACGCTGCCGCGCAGGACGCGTTGCGTCAGCCGCTCGACGGCGCCGTCATCGCCCGCATAGCGCCGCGCCACGTCCTCGAAGGCGGGGCCCACCACCTTGCGCTGCACCGAGTGGCAGACCAGGCAGCCGTTGTCGCGGGCCAGCCCGGTCTGGGCATGCGCGGCACCGGCCGCCAGGGTGCTTAGCAGCAAGGGCAGCGCGGTGTTGCGGATGCACGGTCGCATGAAGGTCGGGCGCCCGGAGGCGCGGCAAAAAACGCCATTGTCGGCTGGCCGGACTGCGGGCTGGCCCGGTACCGCGGCCTCGCAGTGCGCGCTAAGGTCGATGTTTCGCGCCGGCCGCGCCGCCGGCAGTGCATGTACCGCATCCACCCGAAAGCCCCGCCATGGTCCGCGACCTTCCCGATCCCCCTGCCCCGCCGGCAGCCTCCGCCGCGGTCCTCGCGCCGCTGCTGGCCGAAGCCCGCCGCCTGCTCGACCAGGCCACTAGAACGCTGGCCCACCTGTGCTCGCGCGAGGGCGGGCTCGACGTGGCCCCGCTCGACGACTACCAGTCCCCCAGCTACGAACTCGCCTGGACCGGCGCCGAGCTGCTGGCCGCCGAGAACCTGCTGCTGGCCACCAGGGGCGGATCGGGCCTGGACGCCGACCTGGCCGTCGTCCACGGCATCGAGACCCTGCCCGCCGCGCTGGTGCGGCTGCAAGGCCTGTTCGCCGACTGCGGCCTGGACGCCGAAGAGGTCGATGCGCTGATCACCTCGCCCGAACTCGCCGCCCTGCGCCGCCACGCCGGCAGCCATGCCAGCCTGGGCGCCGTCGGCCATGCGGTCGCCCTGCAGGGCGGCGACATCGCCCCGATCGCGCTGGAGGCCGATGCCGCCATGGCGCAGGACGCCTTCCTGCGCTTCGCCCGCGAGGTGGTCGTGCCGCTGGCCGAAGACATCCACCGCCAGGACCTCACCGTGCCCGAGAGCCTGCTGCAGCCGCTGCGGGAGATGGGCGTGTTCGGCCTGGCCATCCCCGAATCCCACGGCGGCAGCGCACCGGACGGCAGCGAGAACGCGCTGACCATGATCGCGGTGACGGAAGCCCTGTCCGAAGCCTCGCTGGCCGCAGCCGGCAGCCTGATCACCCGGCCCGAGATCCTGGCCCGCGCCCTGCTGGCCGGCGGCACGCCCGAACAGCAGGCCCGCTGGCTGCCGCGCATCGCCCGGGGCGAGCCGCTGTGCGCCATCGCCATCACCGAGCCGGACCACGGCTCCGATGTCGCCTCGCTCACCCTGCGCGCCACGCCCTGCCAGGGCGGCTGGCGGCTAGACGGCGCCAAGACCTGGTGCACCTTCGCCGGCAAGGCGGGCCTGCTGATGGTGGTGGCCCGTACGGAGCCGGAGCGCGGCGCCGGCCACAAGGGCCTGTCGCTGCTGCTGGTGGAAAAGCCCTCGTACGAAGGCCACGACTTCGTCTTCGACCAGCCCGGCGATGGCGGCCGGCTGAGCGGCCGCGCCATCCCCACCATCGGCTACCGCGGCATGCATTCCTTCGACCTGGCCTTCGAGAACTTCTTCGTGCCCGATGCCGGCCTGGTCGGCGGCGCGGCCGGCCGGGGCCGCGGCTTCTACTTCACCATGGCCGGCATGGTGGGCGGCCGCATGCAGACCGCCGCGCGGGCCTGCGGCGTGATGCGCGCCGCGCTGAAGGCCGCCGTGCGCCATGCAGGCGACCGCCAGGTGTTCGGCGCCCCGCTGGCCTCCTATGCGCTGACCCGCGTCAAGTTCGCCCGCATGGCCGGCCGGCTCGCGGCCAGCCGGCATCTCACCTATGCCGTCGGCCGCCTGCTGGAGGCCGGCCAGGGCCGCATGGAGGCCAGCCTGGTCAAGCTCTATGCCTGCCGCTCGGCCGAGATCCTCAGCCGCGAATCGCTGCAGATCCACGGCGGCATGGGGTATGCCGAGGAGACGCCGGCCAGCCGGTATTTCGTCGATGCCCGGGTGCTGTCGATCTTCGAGGGCGCCGAGGAAACGCTGGCGCTGAAGGTGATCGCGCGCAGCATGCTCGAAGCCGCACTCAAGGATGGCCGCCATGTCTGAGCCCAGCGCACCGGCCGTGCTGCCCATCCTCGACGGCCTGCGGGTGGTCGAGGCCACCGCCTTCATCGCCGCGCCCCTGGGCGGGCTGACGCTGGCGCAGTTCGGCGCCGACGTGATCCGCATCGATCCGCCCGGCGGCAGCCTGGACATCGGCCGCTGGCCGCTGGCCGACGACGGCCGCACCAGCCTGTTCTGGACCGGCCTCAACAAGGGCAAGCGCTCGGTGGTGATCGACACCGCCCAGCCCGAAGGCCGCGAACTGGCCATGGCCCTGATCGCCGCGCCGGGCGAGGACGCCGGCATCCTGCTGACCAACCTGCCGCCGCGCGGTTTCCTCTCCTACGAGGACCTGAGCGCGCTTCGGCCGGACTTGATCCAGCTGACGCTCTCGGGCGACCGCCACGGCGGCTCGCAGGTGGACTACACCGTCAATGCCCGGCTGGGCGTGCCCCTGTTCACCGGCGATGCGCAGGCCAACGGGCTGCGGCCGGTCAACCATGTGATGCCGGCCTGGGACGTGGGCACCGGATACCTCGCCGCCCTCGGCATCCTGGGCGCCGAGCGCCATCGCAGGAAGACCGGCCGCGGCCAGCATGTGAAGCTGGCGCTGCAGGACGTGGGCCTGGCCACGCTGGGCAACCTGGGTTTCATCGCCGAGGCCGAGAGCGGCCGGCCGCGCCAGCGCATCGGCAACGACCTGTTCGGCGCCTTCGGCGGCGACTTCGCCTGCCGCGACGGCGAGCACCTGATGATCGTGGGCCTGACCGGCCGCCAGTGGCGCGGACTGTGCAAGGCCTGCGGCCTGCAGCCGGCGATGGATGCGCTGGGCGAGCGCCTGGGCCTGGACCTGTCGCAGGAAGGCGCGCGTTTCGTCGCCCGCCGCCACATCGCCGAGCTGGTCGGCCCCTGGGTGGCGGCGCGCAGCAAGGCCGAGGTCACCGCCGCCTTCGATGCCAACGGCGTCTGCTGGGGGCCTTACCAGACGGTGGAGCAACTGGTGGCGCAGGACGCGGAATGCTCCACCGCCAACCCGCTCTTCCAGCACATCGAGCAGCCCGGCGCCGGCCGCACCCTGGCGCCCGGCCTGCCGCTGGACTATTCGGAGCTGGGCCGCAGCGATGCCCGCCCCGCCGCCCGCCTGGGGCAGCACTCCGAGGAGGTGCTGCACGAGGTGCTGGGACTGGACGGCGCCGCCATCGGCGCGCTGATCGACCGGGGCCTGGTCCGCACCGCCTGAACCCGCTGCGCTACACGGGTCCATACAGACCATGGATTCACGTCGCGGCGTGGCGGAATACTGAAATAACATTTGAATATCTCAGTCCCGTGGCTCGTGGGAAAGGAAAACCGTGCGGGTCGCCATACTCGATGAAGACGGAAAACAAAGGACCGTGCTGACGAATATCTTGTCGAAAATCTCGATAGGCGACGCCGTCGTTTCGCCCAGCGTTTTCAACTCCGGCGCCCGGCTGCGGGCGGCGCTGCGCCATGAAACCTACGATCTGCTGATATTGGCGTGGAAAGCGCCG
Source organism: Xylophilus rhododendri (assembly GCF_009906855.1). NCBI lineage: Bacteria > Pseudomonadati > Pseudomonadota > Betaproteobacteria > Burkholderiales > Xylophilus > Xylophilus rhododendri. The sequence continues at coordinate 4,483,522 of NZ_CP047650.1, read as the reverse complement.
GACATGGATGGCATCGATTTGTTGCAATGGCTGCGTAATTTCCAGAAAAGTGAAGTTCCGGTCATCATGTTGAATTCGCGGCATTCCGATCAGGATATTGCCCGGGCCCTCGGCAAAGGCGCCGACGATTATCTGGTGAAGCCCGTCAAGCCGCTCGAATTCGGTGCCCGGGTGACCCGGCTGCTGCAGCGCCGCAGCGGTTCGGCCAAGGCGCCGCAGGTGGAGTTCGGCAACTGGAGTTTCGACCGCAGCTCCACCAGCCTGCAGCTGGCCCGCAAGGCCGGCCCCAAACGCATCGTGCTGACCGAGCGGGAGTACCGCCTGGCCCTGGCCCTGTTCCAGCACCTGGGCTCGACCCTGTCGCGCTCGCACCTGCTGGAGTACAGCGGCGCCAGCGGCGAGGAGATGCGTTCGCGTGCGCTCGACAGCCATATGTACAGGCTGCGCAACAAGCTCTTTCGCCAGCCGGAGCACGGCCTGCGCCTGAAGACCATCTACGGCCAGGGCTACCGGCTGGAGCGCCTGGCGGGCGCCGACGGCCGCCTTCAGTAGACGTCGCGGCGGTAGCGGCCCGACTCGATCAGGGCTTCGAGCGCCGGCTCGCCCAGGATGTCGCGCAGCGCATCCTCCACGCCCACCGCCATGGTGGAGAGGCTGCCGCAGACATACACGCAGGCCGCCTCGTCCATCCAGCCGCGCAGCAGCTCGGCCTGGTCGCGCAGGCGGTCCTGTACGTAGAGGCGCTCGGGCTGGTCGCGGGAGAAGACCAGGTCGCAGCGCTCCAGCCATCCTTCGGCCTGCCACTGCTGCAGCTCGTCGGCGCAGAAGGCGTCGTGCGCCTGCTGGCGTTCGCCGAACAGCAGCCAGTTGCGGCGCCGGCCGGCGGCGATGCGCGCCAGCAGGTGGGCACGCAGGCCGGCATAACCCGAGCCGTTGCCGATGAAGAGGGCCGGGGCGTCGTCGTCCACGGGTGCGAAGGCGGGGTTGTGCAGCACCGCCAGCGAGATCTCGCCATGCAGCGGCGCATGGGCCGTCAGCCAGCCGGAGGCCAGGCCCAGGCCGCCCTCGTGGCGGGCCTGGCGCACCAGCAGGCGCAAGCGGCCTTCCTGGGGCAGCGAGGCCGCCGAATAACGGCGCAGTGCCAGCGGCTCCAGCGCATCGGCCAGCGCCTGCGGCCGGCCGGCCGCGCCCTGCAGGGCCTGCGGCGTGGGCAGCACGCTGGCGGCGAGCGCCTCGGCCAGGGTGGTGCCGCGGCCGGCGTGGCGCACCGGTGCGTCGGCATCGAAGCCGGCTGCTGCCAGCATCGGCCGCACCGCTTCGTCGGCATGGCGCGGCATGAGTTCGACCAATGCGCCCGCCCGCCACTGCATCGCCGCACCGGCCAGCGGCAGCAGGTCGATGCGGTAGAGCGGCGCGCCCACGCTGGCCGGGTTGAGCAGGCAGCGCTCGACCAGCTGCCAGCGCTGCAGCGGCAGCGTCTGGTCCGGCGCCATGGTGGCGTCGCCCAGGGAGAAATCGGCGGCCAGCGCGCGGCTCCACTGCGCCAGCGCGGCGGGGTCGCCGTCGTCCACCTCGATCGTCGGGAACAGCCGGGTGGCGCCGGCCGACTCCAGGGCATGGTCCAGCGCATGGCCGAAGCCGCAGAAGCGGGCGTAGTGCCGGTCGCCCAGCGCCAAGAGGCCGTAGCGCAGATGGGCCAGCGCCGGCGCGGCCGTCGCCGCCAGCAGGCGGGCGGCGCGGCGGGCGCTGTCGGGCGCCTCGCCCTCGCCGAAGCTGCTGGCCACCAGCAGCAGGCGGCGGTGGTGGCGCAGGCGTTCCGGGTCCAGCTCGGCCAGGGGGGCGACCGTCACCGCCACGCCCGCCGCGCGCAGCAGGGCCGCGCTGCGCAGGGCGATGCCCTCGGCGGTGCCGGTCTGGCTGGCATAGGCCACCAGCACCGGCGGCTCGTCGCCCCGGGGCGCCGGCATGGCACCGGCGATCAGCGCCGCCTGCTCGTGCGCCACCGCCCGCTTCTTGCGGCGGCGGTCCAGGTAGAGCATCCAGCCGGTGATGGTGAACAGCGGCAGCATCAGCGCCGCCAGCGTGTTGAGGATGCGGCCCGGCAGGCCGAAATAGGTGCCCAGGTGCAGCGGGTAGATCACGGTCAGCGCCTGGCGCGCGGCGGTCTTGGCTTCATGCCGCTCGTCCTGGGTGATCTCGGCCGCGGGCAGCGAGATCGTCATGCGGTCGCGCGCCCGCTCATGGCTGGCGCCGTGGGCCAGCCAGGTGATCTGCAGCTGTTTGGCGCCGGCCGCCGGCACCCGCACCCCAGCCTCGGCCCAGCCGCCGGACTCGGCCGCCTTGCGTTCGAAAGCCTGCCAGGCGGCGCGGATATCGGCCGGCGGCGCATCGGCCCGGGGTTTGGCCTTGGCCTCCATGCCGGCGGGCCTTGGCGGCTGGGCCGTGCGCGGCGGCCGCGGGTCGCCGGCGGCGCGGTCGATCGGATCGCGGATCCAGTCGTAGGCCCAGTACAGCCCGGTCAGCGTGAACATCACATAGAACACCAGCGCCAGCGTGCCGGCCACCGAATGCAGTCCCCACAGGAAGGAGCGGCCCTTGAGGGCGGTATCGAAGGTCAGCCAGGCGCGCCACTGCAGCGCGCGGCGCGGCCAGCGCAGGTACAGGCCCGACAGCGACAGGAACAGCAGGCTGGCCGCCAGGATGCCCGCCACCACCCGCCCGGCCTCGCGCGGCAGCAGCAGCCAGCGGTGCAGGCTCTCCACCCATTCGAAGAAGGGCTCGGCGCGCAGCGGCGGCAGCTGGGCGCCGGTGTAGGGGTCGACGTGGATGGTCTCGCCCCGGCGCTGGCCGGGCGGCGGCGCGAAGAGCACACGCGCGGCATGGCCGGCCTCGGACGACAGGGTCAGCGTGCCGATGGCACGGCCGTCGTGGGCGGCGCGCACGGCTTCGAGCAGTTCGGCCGGCGCCAGCATGGGCCGCTCGGCCACCGGCACGTGGCGGCCGCCGGGCGTGATCGCATCGACGATCTCCTCGCGAAAACTCAGCAGCGCCCCGCTCAGGCCGATGACCAGCAGCAGCGTGCCCGCGGTGATGCCTAAGAACCAGTGCAGCTGGAACAGCACCTGGCGCGGGCCAGGCAGCAAGCGGAGCCAGGAACGCCGGGCCGCGTGCGCGCCCTGCATCAGCGGGCCACCATCGCCGACCTGGCGGCGGCGACGGCATGCTCGGTGGACGGGGACTGGAAAAAGAGGATGCGGAGCATGGAACTGGGGCGGTCCGCCGTCGCGGCTTAATCAGAATGGTTCTCATTGTATCGAGCCATCTCGACTGCCGGCGGAGGCATCACAATCGCCAGCTCCACGGTCCCAGGGCATCCCACCATGAGCAGCAGCGCACGCTTCGAACTGTTTTCCTATTGGCGGACTTCCGCCACCTACCGGGTGCGGGTGGCGCTCAACCTCAAGGGCATCGCCGTCCAGGAGACCAATGTGGACCTCGACGCCGGCGAGCAGCGCGGCGAGGCCTTCCTGAAGATCAATCCCATGGGCGCGATTCCCGCGCTGATCGACCACGGCCCGGGCGCCTCGCCGCTGCCGCTGACGCAGTCGCTGCCCATCCTGGAGTTCCTCGACGAGCTCTACCCCACCCCCGCCCTGCTGCCCCAGGGCGCCCATGCACGTGCCCGGGTGCGTTCGCTGGCGGCGATGCTGGCGGGCGACACCCATCCGCTGATCACGCCCCGGGTGCGCAAGTACCTGACCGGCACCGGCGGCTTCGACGACGCCGCCTGGCGCGCCTGGCAGATCCAGTGGTTCAGCACCGGCCTGCGCGCGCTGGAGCAGCGCCTGGCGCAGGAGCCGGAAACCGGCGACTTCTGCCATGGCGACAGCGTCACCATGGCCGACATCTGCCTGGCCAGCATCATCGTGGTGATGCGGGTGTTCCGCATCGAGGTCGAGGGCATCCCCACGGTGATGCGCATCATGGCGCGCTGCGAGCAGATGGAGGCCTTCGCCAAGGCCGATCCGCGCTGGCAGGCGGGCGCGCCCTCGGCCTGAGGCTCGGTCAGATCGGCAGGTCGCCCGCCGGCAGGCCCAGCCACTTCTTCGACAGGCGATCGACCTCGCCGCTGCTGCGCGCCTGCGCGATGATTTCGTTGATGCGCAGGCGCAGCGCATCCTCGCCCTTGGCGATGCCGATGAAGCAGGGCGAGGTCTTCAGCGGCAGCTTCAGCTCCAGGTTCATCTGCGGATTGCGCTGCTTGACCACTTCGGCGGCCGGCGAGCCGGTGGAGATCAGCTGCGTCTGGCCGGCCACGAAGGCGCCGATGGTGGCGTCGTTGCCCTCGAAGCGGCGGATGTCGGTGCCGGGCAGCGCCACCTTGGTCAGCTCCAGGTCGTCGGTGGTGCCGCGGTTGGTCGCCACCGACTTGCCCACCATGTCGGCCGGGCTCTTCACCGACATGGACTTGGCTGCATACACCGCGATGTAGTAGGGGGCGTAGGCCGAGGAGAAGTCGATCACCTGCTCCCGCTCGGGCGTCTTGCCCAGCGAATAGATGACCAGGTCGAGCTTGTTGGTCTGCAGATAGGGGATGCGGTTCTGGGTGGTGATGGCCTGCATCTCCAGCTTCACGCCGAGCTTGTCGGCCACGTACCGGGCCATCTCGATGTCCAGGCCCTGCGGCTTCATGTCGATGCCGACCGAACCGTAGGGCGCGAAATCGGCCGGGATGCCGACCCGCAGCACCTTGGTCTTCTGGATGTTCTCGAGCGCGTTCTGCGCCTGGGCGGCCCCGGCGGACAGCAGGGCTGCCAGGACCAGGCTGAGGGAGAGGCTTCGTCGTGGGAGGTTCATGGCAGGGCCTGTGGCGGCAAGCGGATGGAAGAAGGAAAAGCCAGTGTCGGGCGCCGTTCCCCGCCTGCCAAACGACAATATTTCCGCCTGCGATTCCGTGGCGGAATGTCGGCTGGCGTGATCCTTGCGATGCAACAGCCAGCTCCGCAGATCACCTCCACGCCATGCGCCACCGCATTCCCTCGACCACCGCGCTGCGGGTCTTCGAAGTCGCCGCGCGCCACCTCAACTGCACCCAGGCCGCCGACGAGCTGTGCATGACCCAGGGCGCCGTCAGCAAGCAGCTGCGCGCGCTGGAAGAGCTGCTCGGCGTGCCGCTGTTCGTGCGGCTCAACCGCGGCCTGGTGCTGACCGATGCCGGCGCCTGGTACCTGCAGCGCATCACGCCGCTGCTGGGCGGCCTGGCCGCCGCCTCGGAGCAGCTGGCGCTGGCGCATTCGCCGCGCACCTCGCTCACGCTGCGCATGCCGCACATCCTGGGCGACCGCTGGCTGCTGCCGCGCTTCGCCTCCTTCCAGCGCGAGTTCCCCGACTTCGACGTGCAGTTCACCAACCAGATCGCCGCCGGCAGTTTCGGCCAGCTCGACGCCGATGCCGAATTCCGTTTCGGCAGCGGCAACTGGGCCGGCTGCGAGGCCGATTACCTCTTCGGCCGCGACATGATCGCCGTCATGTCGCCCGCGCTGCGCGAACGCAGCGGCGCCGCGCTGGCCCGGGGCGACCTGCGCGGCCTGACCCTGCTGGAGCATTTCGAGGTGCCCCACGCCTGGACCGAGCTGCAGCGGGTGCTGCGGCCGGCGCCGGAGCGGCCGGCCCACACCATCCGCTACGAGTTCTATTCCACCCTGCTCAAGGCCGCCGCCATGGACATGGGCCTGGCCCTGGTGCCACGCGCCCTGGTGCAGGAGGAACTGCAGCGCGGCGAACTGGTGCAGGTGCTGGCCCTGGGTTTCGAGAGCCGCCAGGGCTACTGGTTCGTGCTGCCCAGCGCGCGCCGGCACGACCAGGCCCTGGCGGCCTTCCGCGCCTGGCTGCGCCGGCAGGCCGGGTCCATGCTTTTCGCCGCCGGCACGGAGCCCGGCCTGGCGGTGCCCGGCGCGTGAGGCCACGGGGCGGCGGGGCCTGCTAAGGTGCGCCCTCCTCCCGTCCACGCCTTGCCATGACCGCATTGCATCTCGACCATCTGGTGGTCACCACCCGCTTCGACCTGGCGGGCGCCGCCGCCCTGTTCCAGCAGCTGGGTTTCACGCTCTCGCCGATGGGCCGGCATTCGCTGGGCTCGATCAACCATGTGATCCTGTTCGAAGGCTCCTACCTGGAGCTACTGGGCGTGCCGAACGACGGCGGCCTGCAGCGCCAGGAGGTGCTGGACGCGCCGGTGGGCATCGATGCCCTGGTGCTGGACACGGCCGATGCCGACGCGCTGCACGACGTGCTCCTGGCCCAGGGCCTGCCGGTGCTGCCGGTGCAGCCGCTGGTCCGGCCGATCGAGCGGAACGGGGTGCAAAAGGAGGTACGTTTCCGCACCCTGCGCACCCGGCCGGGCACCTTCGAGGCCGGCCGGCTCTACTACTGCCAGCACCTGACGCCGGAGCTGGTCTGGCTGCCGGAGTACATGGGCCATGCCAACGGCGCCTTCGCGCTGTCGCGCCTGGTGGTGGTGGCCGACGACCCCGCCGAGGTGTTCGGCGAGTTCGCGCCCTGGCTGGGCGAGGCCTCGGACGAGTTCGGGGTGGAGTTCGTGGGCCGCGCCACCTATCTCCAGCGCCATGGGGCGCTGGCCTGCGACGGACTGGGGCGCGGCAGTTTCCTCGGCGCCATCCACCTGCGTTGCCGCGACCTGGCGGCGGTGGAGGCGCTGCTGCCGGCCTCGCAGGAGGCGATCCGCTTCCGGCGCGACGGCTCGGGCCTGGCCGTGCGCCTCGTGCAGTTCAACTGCCTGCTGGTTTTCGAAGGGCTGTGACGCCCAGGAAGCCCACCCAGCGCTGCTCGGCGAAGTCATAGAGCTTGCAGGCCCGGGCCGTCGCGAAATACCAGCGCCAGGAAAAGGCCTGCACCACGATGCGGCCCTTCAGGCGCGACTCCAGCAGGGCCTGCGCCTTCTTCAGCCGGTACAGCGGAACCCCCATGTCCACATGGTGCGCCGTGTGCTCCAGGATGTGGTGCAGGGCGCTGCCCATGGCGGAGCGGAAGGTGATGTGCACGGTGGTCGAGACGAAGGGCTGCGCCGCGGCCCAGCTCTTCTTGTCGGTGTGCCAGACCACCTCCTGGTGGGTATGGTGCACATACACGACGAAGCCGATCATGGCGTTCCAGAACAGGAAGGGCAGCACGAAGCCGCCGGCCAGCATCCAGCCCACCGACTGCGAGGTGGCCTGCGCGGCCCAGACCAGCGCGGCCATCCACAGCAGACCGTAGCCGGTCACCAGCAGCCCATCGAGCGTGAACACCGCCCGCCGTGTCGGCATGCGCCGCCGCGAGGGGAACAGCATGCGCGCCCACCACACCTCCACCAGGTAGTACAGCCAGGGCGCCCAGCCGCTGCGGTACACCCGCTCCAGCCCGCGCCGCCAGCGCGGCAGGGCCTGGTATTCCTCCGGCGAACAGGGCTCCCACACGAAGTCGAAACCCTTGAGATTGGTATAGCCGTGATGCACCACGTTATGCCCCACCTCCCACAGGCTGTAGGGCGTGAGCGAGGGCAGGAACAGCAGCCGCCCCAGCCAGCGGTTGAAGCGGCGATGACGCGTGAAGCTCTGGTGGCAGGCATCGTGGCCCAGGATGAACAGGCGCCCGATGACGAAGCCGCAAGCCAGCCCCGCCAGGCATTTCAGCCAGGGATTGCGCAGCCAGACGATGGCCGCCATGCAGGCCGCATAAAGCACGAAATCCAGCACCACCAGGGCCATGGCCCGCGCCGTGCTGGGCCGGGTGATCGGCAGCATCCACTCCCGCAATTCACGCCGGTGCGGCACCGGCGGCAGATCCTCTTGCCCGGCCTGCATCAGAAGCGCCAGCCCAGGCCGACGCCCACCAGCCAGGGGTCGACCCTGAACTCGCCCACGCGGTTGCCGAAAGAGCTGACATCGGTGCGCAGCTGCAGCTTCTTGATGTCGAAGTTCAGCACCAGGTTGTGGCCCAGGTCGAAGTCCACGCCGGCCTGTAGCGCCAGGCCGACGCTGCTCTTGTCGATGCTCGGCTGCAATGCCGCGGCCACCGCCGGCGAGAAGCTCACGCTGGAGAAACGCGTGTAGTTCACCCCGGCGCCCAGGTAGGGCTTGAAGGCGCCCAGGTTGGTGAAGTGGTACTGCGCGGTGAGTGTGGGCGGCAGGTGCTTGAGCGAGCCGATGGTGCTGCCGCCCGAGCGGATGTCGTGCTTCTGCGGCACGGTGAGGACCAGCTCGGCCGCCCAGTTGGGCGTGAAGAAGTAGGAGATGTCGATCTCGGGGATGGTCTTGCTGTTGATCGACAGGTCCAGGCCGGTGTCGTCGTGGTTGGCCGGATCGAGGTAGACCGCCCGTGCACGGACCATCCAGGGGCCTGGTGCGGCGCTGTCTTGCGCCTGCGATGCCAGGGGTGCCAGCAGGCAGACGAGGGCTGCGGCGGCGGGGATGAATTTCTTGGGGGACATGCTCCGGTTTCCTTGGGGTTTGAAGACAGTTTTTGCTGTGTCTTCATTGGAAGCCGGAGCGGGTTTTCGGACCTTGCGCCAGATCAAGGCGCGGCCGGATCAGCCCTCTTCAGGCAGATGGAACTCGTGCCAGATGCCGTTGAGGATGCCGAAGCCGACGGCCAGGCCCAGGCCGAGGAACCAGGAGAAATACCACATGAGAAAGCTCCGTTCTTGAGGTTCGGGATGGTTCAGTAGAAGTCGGGATTGAGGCCGACCTCGCGGGTCGTCACACGGCCGCGCATCACCCGCAGCGCCCAGCCGGTGTAGAGCAGGATCAGCGGCAGGAAGACCACCGTGCAGAACAGCATGATGCCCAGCGTGTGGCCGGTGGAGGATGCGTTCCACACCGTCAGGCTGGAACGGGCATCGACGCTGGAAGGCAGGATGAAGGGGAACATCGAGACCCCCACGGTGGCGACGATGCCGGCGCAGGCCAGGGCCGATCCGGCGAAGGCCAGCCACTCGCGGCGGGCCCGGTTGCCGATCACCGCAAGCAGCGCACCCAGCAGCCCGATCACCGGCGCCAGCACGGTGGCCGGCGCGGCGCGGTAGTTGTCCAGCCAGGCGCCGGGCGCGGCGACCGCGGCCGAGCGCAGCGGGTTCGAGGGGCCGAAGTGGTCGGCCGCGGCGGCGAGCCGGAAGCCCAGCCCGCCCTGCGCCACCCACAGTCCGCCCAGCACGAACAGCACAAGCGTCAGCGCACCGGCGATGAAGCCGTAGGCGCGCGCACGTTCGTGCACAGGGCCCGGTTCGACCTTGAGCGCGATCCAGTTGCTGCCATGCAGCACCAGCATGGCCACCGACAGCAGGCCGCTCAGCAGCGCGAAGGGGCTGAACAGGCCGAGCAGGCTGCCGAGGTAGAACACCCGCAGGTCGCTGTCGAAGCGGAAGGGCACGCCGCTCAGCACATTGCCCAGGGCCACGCCGAAGACCAGGGCCGGCACGAAGCCGCCGATGAAGAGCGCCCAGTCCCAGCGTGCGCGCCAGGCGAGGTCGGTCTTCTTGCCGCGGTACTTGAAGCCCACCGGCCGCAGGATCAGCGCCGACAGCACCAGGAACATGGCGATGTAGAAGCCCGAGAAGCTCACCGCATACACGAACGGCCAGGCCGCGAAGATGGCGCCGCCGCCCAGGATGAACCACACCTGGTGGCCCTCCCAGTTGGGTCCCACGGTGTTGATGACCATGCGGCGCTCCACGTCGCTTCGCGCCACGAAGGGCAGCAGGGTGTTGACGCCCAGGTCGTAGCCGTCGGTGACGGCGAAGGCGATGAGCAGCACGCCCAGCAGCACCCACCAGATGACACGCAGTGTCTCGATATCGAAAAAGGCCATGACGTTTCTCCTTCAGGCGGTCAGCGGCGTGGCGGGAATGCGGCCAGGCGGCGGGGTGTCCGGTTCGTGCCGGTGCGGGCCGCCGCGGATGGCGGCCACCATCAGCCGCACCTCGATCACGGCCAGGCCGCCATACAGCGCGGTGAAGCCGAAGAGCGTGACCCAGAGCTGCGCGCGGCTGAGCGAAGACGGCGCCAGGAAGGTCGGCAGCACGCCGTCGATGGCCCAGGGCTGGCGGCCCATTTCGGCGACGATCCAGCCGAGTTCGGCGGCCAGCCAGGGCAGCGGCAGCGCCAGCACCGCCAGCTTCCAGAACCAGCGCGCGCGGGTGTGGCGACGCAGCGAGCAGAGCACGAAGGCAGTGGCGAAGAGCGCGATCATGGCGAAGCCGATGAAGGCCATCAGCCGGAAGCTCCAGAACATCAGCGGCACGCTGGGCACCGTGTCCCAGGCGGCGGCGGTGATCTGCTGCGGCGTGGCCTTGCGCGGGTCGTCCAGCGTGCGCTTGAGCAGCAGGCCGTAGCCCAGGTCACGCTTGTGCTGTTCGAACTGCGCGCGGGCCTGGGTGTCCTGCGGCGCCAGCTTGAGTCGTTCGACCGCGTCGTAGGCCTGCACGCCCGAGGCGATGCGTTCTTCCGCCTTCAGCACCAGCTCGGACATGCCGGCCACCTGGCCGTCGAAGCTGCGGGTGGCGATCAGGCCCAGCATCCAGGGGATCTCCACCGCATAGCGGGTGGTGCGGTTCTCGAAGTCCGGCACGCCGAAGAGGGTGATGCCGGCCGGCGCCGGCTCGGTGTGCCAGGCGGCCTCGATGGCGGCCAGCTTCATCTTCTGGTTGTCGGTGAGGGCATAGCCGCTCTCGTCGCCCAGCACCACCACCGACAGCGAGGCGGCCAGGCCGAAGGCGGCGGCCACGGTCATCGAACGGCTGGCGATGGCCACATGGCGGCCGCGCAGCAGGTAGAGGCAGGACACGCCCAGCACGAAGGCCGAGGCGATCACATAACCCGCGCTCACCGTGTGCACGAACTTGGCCTGGGCGATGGGGTTGAAGAGCACGGCGACGAAGTCGGTGACCTCCATGCGCATGGACTCCGGATTGAACTCGGCGCCCACCGGGTTCTGCATCCAGCCGTTGGCCACCAGGATCCACAGCGCCGACAGGTTGCTGCCCAGCGCCACCAGGAAGGTGACGATCAGGTGCGCCACCTTGGAGAGCCGGTCCCAGCCGAAGAACATCACGCCGACCATGGTGGCTTCGAGGAAGAAGGCCATCAGGCCCTCGATGGCCAGGGGCGCGCCGAAGATGTCGCCGACATAGTGCGAGAAGTAGGACCAGTTGGTGCCGAACTGGAACTCCATGGTCAGGCCGGTGGCCACGCCGATGGCGAAGTTGATGCCGAAGAGCTTGCTCCAGAAGCGGGTGATCTCGCGCCAGATCGGGCGGCCGGTCATCACGTAGACGGCCTCCATGATCACCAGCATGAAGGTCATGCCCAGCGTGAGCGGCACGAAGAGGAAGTGGTAGAGGGCTGTCAGTGCGAACTGCAGCCGCGAGAGGTCGACGATTCCGGTTTCCATCGGGATGTTTGCCGGCACGGGCCGGACGTTTGCTCAGTCGAACCGATCTTGGTGCGGTGAGCGTCGCGGCGGCTTGATCTGGATCAAGGAGCCGGGCGGAAGGCCGATCCATAGTGCGGCGCATGGACCACTCACCGCATTCACTGCACTCACGCGCGGGCGCGAACGACGCCGTGCTGCCCGGCCCGCGGCTGCTGGGCGAACTGGAGCAGGCCAGCGCCGCCGGCCTGCGGAGGCCGACCGCGCTGTTGCTGGCCGACACGGTGGCGGCCATCGGTTTCGCCGGCGGGCTGGCGGGCACGGTGGCGGCGGTGGCCGGGTCTTCTTCCGGCATCGCCGCCCTGCCCTGGCTGGTGCTGGCGGCGGCCTCGGCAGGCCTGCGCGGGCTGATCGCGCTGCTGGCCGCGCGGGCGGGCACGGAGGTCTCCGGCACGGCCCGGCTGGCCTTGCGCCAGCGGGTGGTGCACGGCGCCCTGGCGCGGCCCGCCCTGGCCGGTACCGGCGGGCGGCTGATGCAGCTGGCGGTGGACGAGGTGGACGCGATCGACGGCTATCTCGCTCGCTTCATCCCCGCCCGGCGCGCGGCCAGCCTGGCACCGCTGATCGTGCTGGCCGCCATCGCCTGCGCCAGCCCGGTCACGGCCGGCATCCTGGTGGCGACCCTGGTGCCCTTCATCGTGCTGATGGCCTTTGCCGGCATGGCCTCGGCGGGGGAATCGGCACGGCAGTTCGCGGCCTTGTCGCGGCTGTCGGGCCTGTTCGCCGACCGGCTGCGGGCGCTGCCGGTGGTGCTGGCCTTTCGGGCCGAGGCGCGGCAGTCGGCGCTGCTGCATGGCGCGGCGCAGGACGTGGCCACGCGTACCTTGCGGGTGCTGCGGCTGGCCTTTCTGTCGTCGGCGGTGCTGGAGTTCTTCGGTGCGCTGTGCGTGGCGCTGGTGGCCGTCTACTGCGGCTTCCAGCTGCTGGGGTTGCTGCCCTTTCCGGTGCCTGAGAAGCTGGACCTGGCCCGTGCCTTCTTCGTGCTGGCGCTGGCGCCGGAGTTCTATGCGCCGATGCGCCGGCTGGCCGCGGCCTACCACGACCGGCAGGCCGCCGCGACCGCCGCGGATCGCCTGGCGCCGCTGGCCGCCGAGCTGCCGCCCGCCAGCTGCATGGACCCGCTGGTGACCGCGCCGGCCCTGCGCTTCGAGAACGTCGACATCCACTACCCCGGCCAGCCCCGGCCCACCGTGCGCGGCCTGAGTTTCGATCTGCCGGCCGGCCGGACGGTCGCCCTGCTCGGCCCCTCGGGCAGCGGCAAGAGCAGCGTGCTGAGGCTGCTGCTGGGCGCGGCGCCGCTGTCGGGCGGGCAGGTGCGCATCGGCGGGCAGCGGCTGCCTTCGGGCGAGAACAGCCAGGGCATCGCCTCGCAGGCCGCCTGGGTCGGCCAGACCACGCTGGTCGTGCCCGGCACCCTGGCCGACAACCTGGCGCTGGCCTGGCCGGGGGCGACACGGCAGGCGATGGTCGATGCCCTGCGCTCGGCCGGGCTGGAGCATCTGCTGTCCCGGCGCCGCGACGGGCTGCAGACGCCGATCGACACCCGCGGCGCCGGCCTTTCGGGCGGCGAGCGGCGCCGGCTGGCGCTGGCGCGCGCGCTGCTCAAGCCGGCCTCGGTCTGGCTGCTGGACGAACCCACGGCCCACCTAGACGCGGCCGCCGAAGACGCGCTGATCGCCACCATCGCCGCCAGCCGCTGCGGCCGCACCACCCTCATCGCCACCCACAGCGAGAAACTGGCCGCGATCGCCGATGTGGTGATCCGGCTGGAGCGCACCGCATGAAGCATCCCGCACTCGATTCCCTGCTCGCCGTTCAGCGCCGCCTGTACCGGCGCGACTTCCGCCGGGCCGCCCTCTGCGCCGCACTGACCGGCCCGGCTGGAGCGCACCGCATGAAGCATCCCGCACTCGATTCCCTGCTCGCCGTTCAGCGCCGCCTGTACCGGCGCGACTTCCGCCGGGCCGCCCTCTGCGCCGCACTGGCCGGCCTGGCCGCCGTGGCGCTGCTCGGCGTCTCCGGCTGGTTCCTGGCCGCGGCGGCCGGCGCCGGGTTGGCCGGCGTGGCCGCCGCGCAGGCCTTCAACTACCTGTTGCCGAGCGCGGCGGTGCGCCTGCTGGCCATCGTGCGCACCGGCGGCCGCTACGGCGAGCGCCTGCTCGGCCATGGCGCGGCCCTGCGCTCCATGGCGGCGGTGCGGCAGGCGCTGTTCGGCGCCGTGACCCGGGCGCCGGCCCCCCGTGCCCTGTCGCTGGGCAGCGGCGAAGCCACCACCGTGCTGATGCAGGACGTGGCCGCCATCGAGGACCGCCTGATGCGCCAGCCCGCCCCTTGGGCCGCCGGCGCGGCGCTGGCCTGCGGGCTGGCGCTGGCCGCCATCGTGGGCTGGGGTTGCGCGCTGGCCATCGCCGGCTGCGCGCTGGCCGTGCTGCTGCTGGCACGGCGCATCTGCCGCCGCCGCGAGGCCACGGCCCGTGCGATCCGCGCCGCCACGGCCGGCCTCAAGGACGAGATGGCCCTGCTGGCCGCCGCCGGCCCCGAGCTGCGCTGCTACGGGCTGGAAGCCTGGGCCGCGCACCGTGCCCTGCGCCAGGGCCGCCGGCTGCGGACGGCGCAGCGGCGGCAGGCGATCGACGGTGGCCGTCTCGATTTGCTGCTGGCCGCCGCGACCGGCACCTGCGCCGTGCTCTCCATGGCGCTCGCGCTGGGCCAGGGCGCGCCGATGACGGCGCTGGCCGGCCTGTCGGCCGCCATGGCCATCGAAGGCCTCGCGCCCTGGCTGCGTGCGCGGCTGCAGGCCGCCGATGCGGCACAGGGCGCCGAACGGCTCGAAGACTGGCTCTCGGCCGGCAGCGCCGCCGGCCCGGACGGAGAAGCCATCCAGGCCGGCCCGCTGGAACTGCCGCTGCTGCCCGACACCCCGCTGGAAGCCGGCGCCCGCGTGGCCATCGTCGGCCCCTCGGGCTGCGGCAAGACCACCCTGGTCGAGACCCTGCTCGGCCTGCGTCCCGCCACGCCGGGCCGCATCCGCATCGCCGGTACCGATGCCGCCACGCTGGCACCGACAACGCTGCGCCGCCATTTTGCCTGGCTGCCGCAGGATGCCTCGCTGATCGCCGGCACGGTGCGCGAGAACCTCGCCATCGCCGCCGATACCGTGAGCGACGTGGCTCTGTGGGATGCCCTGCACGACGCCGCCCTGGACGAACGCGTGAGCGCCCTGCCCCAGGGCCTGGACAGCTGGATCGGCGAGGACGGCGCCCTGCTCTCCGGCGGCGAGCGCCGCCGCCTGGCGCTGGCCCGTGCCTACCTGTGCAAGGCCCCGTGGCTGCTGCTCGACGAGCCCACCGAAGGACTGGACGTGGCCACCGAATCGCTGGTGATGGAACGCCTGCTGGCCCGGCTGGAACGCAGCGGCCAGGGCCTGTTGACGGTGAGCCACCGGCCGGGGGTGGTGATGGCCTGCGACGTGGTGCTGTCCTTCTCGGACAACATCGGCGGCCTGTCCCTGTCGCGCCTCTCGCCGACCGCCTCCTGAGGCGCCGGCGACCCGGGTTTCAGAGCACCCGCGAATACCGGGCGCGCGCCGTGTCGGCCTGCAGGTAGCGGTCGAACACGCTGGCGATCGACCGCACGAAGAACCAGCCCAGCTCGCTCACGCAGACGCCGTCGCGGTCCAGGCTCAGCAGGCCCTGTTCGGCCAGCGGCTGAAGCGCCGCGATCTCGGCGGCGAAGGCCGAGCGGATGTCGATCAGGTAGGCATCCGACAGGGCCTGGAAATCCAGCTCGCCCTGGCACATCAGCGCCATCACGATGGCGCGCCGCACCAGGTCGTCGCGGGTGGGCGCCAGGCCGCGCACCACCGGCAGCACGCCCTGGCGCAGGGCGTCGTAGTACTCGTCGAGTGTCTTGGCGTTCTGGCTGTAGCAGCCGCCGACACGGCCGATGGCCGAGACGCCCAGGCCGATCAGGTCGCCGTCGGGCTGGTCGGTATAGCCCTGGAAATTGCGGTTGAGCCGGCCGCGGCGGCGGGCCACGGCCAGCGAGTCGCCGGCCAGCGCGAAATGGTCCATGCCGATGTGTTCATAGCCGGCCGCGGCCAGCACGGCGATGGCCTCGCCCAGCATGGCCGCCTTGGTCGCCGCCGTGGGCAGGGCCGTGGCCGCGATGCGGCGCTGCGGCTTGAAGCGTTCGGGCAGGTGGGCGTAGGAATAGAGCGCGATGCGGTCGGGCCGCAGCGCCTGGATCTGCTCCAGCGTGCGGCCGAAGCTCGCTGCCGTCTGCTGCGGCAGGCCCAGGATCAGGTCCACGCTGATCGAGCGGAAGCCCAGGGGGCGCGCGGCCCGCATCAGCAGCTCGACCTGCCCGAAGCCCTGCTCGCGGTGCACCGCGCGCTGCACCTGCGGATCGAAATCCTGGATACCCAGCGACAGCCGGTTGAAGCCCAGCGCGGCCAGGCGTTCCAGCCGGGCCGGATCGACGGTGCGCGGATCGACCTCGATGGCCATTTCCGCATCCGCCTCGAAGCTGAAGGCGCGCCGCAGCGTGGACACCACCCGCGCCAGCTGCAGGTCGGACAGAAAGGTCGGCGAGCCGCCGCCCAGGTGCAGCTGCGACACCCGCGGCCGCGCGCCCAGCGCCTCGATGTGCAGGGCCACCTCGCGGTCCAGCGCCAGCAGGTATTCGGCGGCGCGGTCGTGCTGGCGGGTGACGATCTTGTTGCAGGCGCAGTAGTAGCAGATCGACTCGCAGAAGGGGATGTGCAGGTACAGCGACAGCGGCTGCACCGCGGCGCCGCCGGGGCCGGCCGAGCGGGCGGCCAGGGCGCGGCGGTAGTCGTCCGGGCCGAAGGCTTCGACGAAGCGGTCGGCGGTCGGATAGGAGGTGTAGCGCGGCCCGGGCGCGCCCATGCGTGCCAGCAGCTCGGGCGACAGGACGGGCGGCGCGGCGCGGGTGCGGCCGGCGGCCAGGGGAATGGTGACGGCGGACATCGCGCCAATGTGCCCGCGCCGCCGTCCCGGTGACTTGATCTGGATCAAGCGCCGTGGAAACGCCCGCGTGCATACTTGTCACCCGTGTCCACCGACTCCACCGCCCTTTCAGCCGTTCCCACCCCCACGCGCCAGGCGCTCCAGGTGGCCTGCTCCAACTGCAACCTGCGCGAGCTGTGCCTGCCGGTCGTCCTGGCCGAGGAAGACCTGCAGCGCCTGGATTCGCTGGTGGACCGCCGCCGCCCGGTCAAGCGCGGCGAGACCCTGTTCCGCGCGGGCGACCCCTTCTCCAGCCTCTACGCGGTGCGCACCGGTTTCTTCAAGACCTGTGTGTCGGCCGCCGACGGCCGCGACCAGGTCACCGGCTTCCTGATGGCCGGCGAGCTGCTCGGTTTCGACGGCATCTGCACCGACAAACACGCCTGCGACGCGGTGGCGTTGGAGGATTCGCAGGTCTGCGTGATCCCCTTCTCGCAGCTGGAGACCCTGTCGCGCGAGTTCACCCCGCTGCAGCGCCAGTTCCACAAGATCATGAGCCGCGAGATCGTGCGCGACCAGGGCGTGATGCTGCTGCTGGGCAGCATGCGCGCCGAGGAACGGCTGGCCGCCTTCCTGCTCAACCTCACGCGACGGCTGCAGTCGCGCGGCTTCTCCGCTTCCGACCTGGTGCTGCGCATGACCCGCGAGGAGATCGGCAGCTACCTGGGCCTGAAGCTGGAGACGGTGAGCCGCACCTTCTCCAAGCTGCAGGACGACGGCGTGCTGGAAGTGCGCCAGCGGCAGGTGCGGGTGCTCAAGCCCGAGGTGCTGAGCCAACTGGTGGACAGCGGGCGCTGAGGCGCGCCCGCGCCGGATCTCAGGCGAAGGTCTCGGCCGCCTGGAAGGTGCTGGCCGCGGCATCCTTGCCCGACAGCAGCGGCGCCATGCCGAGTTCGGGCCATTCGATCTTCAGTTCCGCGTCGTTCCACAGGATCGCCCGTTCGTGCTGGGGCGCGTAGAACTCGGTGGTCTTGTAGAGGAAGTCGGCCGATTCGCTGGTGACCACGAAGCCGTGGGCGAAGCCGGGCGGCACCCACAGCTGTTTGTGGTTGTCCTCGGTCAGCTCCACGCCGACCCAGCGGCCGAAGGTGGGCGACGAACGGCGGATGTCCACCGCCACGTCGAACACCGAGCCGCGCACCACCCGCACCAGCTTGCCCTGCGGTTTCTGGATCTGGTAGTGCAGGCCGCGCAGCACGCCTTTGGCGGAACGGGAATGGTTGTCCTGGACGAAGTCCACGTGGTGGCCTACGGCTTCGTCGAAGGCGGCCTGGTTGAAGCTCTCGAAGAAGAAGCCGCGGGCGTCGCCGAAGACCCTGGGTTCGATCACCAGCACTTCGGGGATGGCGGTGGGCGTGGCCTTCATGCGCGCACCCCTTCCTGCAGCACGTGCAGCAGGTACTGGCCGTAGCCGCTTTTCTTCAAGGGCTGGGCGAGCTTTTCCAACTGGGCGGAATCGATGAAGCCCTGGCGCCAGACGATCTCCTCGATACAGGCGATCTTCAGGCCCTGGCGGCGCTCGAGCGTGGCGATGAACTGGCCGGCTTCGAGCAGGCTCTCGTGGGTGCCGGTATCCAGCCAGGCGTAGCCGCGCTGCATGATCTGCACCCGCAGCTTGCCGGCTTCGAGGTAGGCCTGGTTGACGGCCGTGATCTCCAGCTCGCCGCGCGCGCTGGGCTTGACGTCCTTGGCGATGCGCACCACGTCGGCGTCGTAGAAGTACAGGCCGGTGACGGCGTAGTTGCTTTGCGGCTTGGCCGGCTTTTCCTCGATGCTGACGGCCTTGCCGCTCTCGTCGAAGGCGACCACGCCGTAGCGCTCCGGGTCCTGCACGTGGTAGGCGAAGACGGTGGCGCATTCGCCGTTGCCGTCGGCCGCGCCCAGCATCTGCTGCAGGTCGTGGCCGTAGAAGATGTTGTCGCCCAGCACCAGCGCGGCGGGGGCGCCGGCGAGGAATTTCTCGCCGATGATGAAGGCCTGGGCCAGGCCGTCGGGGCTGGGCTGCACTTCGTACTGCAGGTTGATGCCCCACTGGGAACCATCGCCCAGCAGCTGCTGGAAGCGCGGGGTGTCCTGCGGGGTACTGATGATCAGGATGTCGCGGATGCCGGCCAGCAGCAGGGTGCTGAGCGGGTAGTAGATCATCGGTTTGTCGTACACCGGCAGCAGCTGCTTGCTGATCGCCAGGGTGGCCGGATGCAGCCGCGTGCCGGAGCCGCCTGCCAGGATGATGCCTTTGCGGGATGTCATGGGAGGTGCCTGTTTCAGGAAAGGGTTTCGCGCAGCATGCGTTCCACGCCGGACTGCCAGGGCGCCAGGGCCAGGCCGAAAGTGCGCTGGAACTTGCCCGTGTCCAGCCGCGAATTGAGCGGCCGCTTGGCGGGGGTGGGGAAGGCGGTCGTCGGCACGGCCTCGACGTCGGTGGCCTTGATCTCGATGCCCAGCATGCGTGCCGTTTCCAGCACGAAACGGGCATAGCCGTTCCAGCTGGTCTGGCCACCCGCCACCAGGTGGTAGAGGCCGGCCTTGGACGGATCGGCCAGGGTGGCGCGGATCGCATGCGCGGTGGCATCGGCCAGCAGTTCTGCGCCGGTGGGCGCGCCAATCTGGTCGTCGATCACGGTGAGGCGATCGCGCTCGCGGCCCAGGCGCAGCATGGTCTTGGCGAAGTTGCCGCCGCGTGCGGCGTAGACCCAGCTGGTGCGGAAGATCAGGTGTTTGGGGCAGGCCTGCTGGATGGCCTGCTCGCCTTCGAGTTTGGTCTGGCCGTAGACGCTCAGCGGTCCGGTGGGCGCCGACTCGTCGCGCGGTGCATCCCCGCTGCCGTCGAAGACATAGTCGGTGGAATAGTGGACCAGCAGCGCGCCCAGCCCGGCCGCGGCGCGCGCCAGCACGGCGGGGGCTTCGGCGTTGATGCGGCGGGCCAGTTCGGGCTCGGACTCGGCCTTGTCCACGGCAGTGTGCGCGGCGGCATTGACGATGACGTCGGGCCGGATCGCGGCCACCGTCTCGGCCAGCCGGGCGGGCTGGCTGAAGTCGGCGAACCAGTCGGTGCTGTCGTGGTCGAGCGCCACGATTTCGCCCAGCGGCGCCAGGGCGCGCTGCAGCTCCCAGCCGACCTGGCCGCCCTTGCCCAACAACAGGACCTTCATGCTGCCTGCCCGTATTGCGTCGAGACCCAATCGCGGTAGCCGCCGCTCTGCACATCGGCCAACCACTCACCGTTGGCGAGGTACCACTCGACGGTCTTGCGGATGCCTGTGTCGAAGGTCTCGGCCGGCTTCCAGCCGAGTTCGCGCTCGATCTTGCGGGCATCGATGGCGTAGCGGCGGTCGTGGCCGGGACGGTCCTTCACATAGGTGAGCTGGGTGGCGTAGGAGACACCGTCCGCGCGCGGGCGCAGCTCGTCGAGCAGCGCGCAGACGCGGCGCACGATCTCGATGTTGGGCATCTCGTTCCAGCCGCCGACGTTGTATGTCTCGCCCGTCACGCCGGCTTCGAGCACACGCCGGATGGCGCTGCAGTGGTCCTTCACGAAGAGCCAGTCGCGCACCTGCATGCCGTCGCCATACACCGGCAGCGGCTTGCCGGCCAGGGCGTTGACGATCATCAGGGGGATCAGCTTTTCCGGGAAGTGGAAGGGGCCGTAGTTGTTGGAGCAGTTGGTGGTCAGCACCGGCAGGCCGTAGGTGTGGTGCCAGGCACGCACCAGGTGGTCGCTGGCGGCCTTGCTGGCCGAATACGGGCTGTTGGGCTCGTAGGCCTTGGTCTCGGTGAAGGCCGGATCCTGCGCGGACAGGGTGCCGTAGACCTCGTCGGTCGATACATGCAGGAAACGGAAGGCGGCGCGCTCGGCCTCGGGCAGGGCCGACCAGTATTCGCGCACCGCTTCGAGCAAACGGAAGGTGCCCAGCACATTGGTTTCGATGAAGGCGGCCGGGCCGGTGATGGAACGGTCGACATGAGATTCGGCCGCGAAATTGAGTACCGCGCGCGGGCGGTGCTGCTGCAGCAGCTGCGAGATAACCGCCGTATCGCCGATGTCGGCCTGCACGAAGACGTGGCCAGCATGGGACCGCACGGCATCGAGATTGCGCAGATTGCCTGCGTAGGTGAGCTTGTCGACGTTGACGACGGCTTCATCACTGCCTGCCAGCCAATCCAACACGAAATTGGAACCGATGAAACCGGCTCCGCCCGTTACCAAAATCATGTCAAACCTTCCATGTCAATGACCCTCATTGTTCCATAGAAGGTTTGCGGCTTATCCCGGTCGAACGGGACCTAACCCATAGGCTTCCACAAAGGCGCCGGCTCCGGCTGGGGGTACTCGGCCGCTCTTGGCGGCGCCATCGCTTCCCGTTGTCGCTGCCGCTTGAGGGCACGGGGTTTCATTCGGGGCTCGGGATCGTGGCGGAAGGTCTTGGACATTCGGGCGGATCGTTGGCTGCGATGGACGATGCCCCATTAAAGCAGCGATGGAGCCAGACGTCATGTCAGTTGAGATCCCGCCATCTCGAAGACCGACAGACAGGCGGTCATCCATCAGCTCGCCGGCTCGGCAGAATGCCGCGATGGACAGACGACAACTCCTGCGCTACGCGCTCGGCGCATCGAGCGGCAGCCTCCTGATCAGCGGCGCCTGGGCCGGCCGCGGCTCCGCCGCCGACCCCTTCGCCCTGGGCGTTGCCAGCGGCGCACCCCATCCCGGCGGCATGGTGCTGTGGACCCGCATCGCACCGGCTGCCCTGCCCTCACCGCTGGCGCCGGCCGAACTGCGCTGGGAGATCGCGCACGACGCGAACTTCCGCCGCATCGCCGCCAGCGGCCGCGCGCAGGCCGTGGCCGAGCTGGGCCACTCGGTGCATGTCGAGGTGCAGGGCTTGACCGCCGATCGCTGGTACTTCTACCGTTTCATGCTCGGCGATGCGGTCAGCGAAACCGCGCGCACCCGCACCGCGCCGGCGGCCGAGGCCATGCCCGAGCGGCTGCGTTTCGTCTATGCCTCCTGCCAGCGCTGGGAGAACGGCTACTACGCAGCCTGGCGCGATGCGGCCGAGCAGGCGCCGGACCTGGTCGTTTTCCTGGGCGACTACATCTACGAGAACGCACTGCCGCGCGACCTGCAAGGCCGCACGCTGGCGCGCGGCCACACCCTGCGCCGCGCACGTTCGCTGGAGGACTACCGTGAGCGTTACGCCCTGCACAAGAGCGACCCCGACCTGCGCGCCGCCCACCGGGCCTGCCCCTGGATCGTCACCTGGGACGACCACGAAGTGGAGAACGACTACGCCGCCACCGTCGGCCATGCGGCGCCCGAAGCCTTCGCGGCGCAGCGCGCCGCCGCCTACCAGGCCTTCTACGAGAACATGCCACTGCCGGCGCGCACCCTGGTCCGCGGCCTGGGCGGGCTGGGCGGCGCGGAAGCGCTGCGCGTCCACGAGCGCCAGGACTTCGGACGGCTGCTGCGTTTCCATCTGCTGGACACCCGCCAGTTCCGTGATCCCCAGGCCTGCCGGGAAGACAAGCCCGGCGGCGGCATCCGCGGCAGCGTGCGGCCCGGCGCCTGCGCCGAGCTGCAGGCGACGCAACGCACGCTGCTCGGCCGGGCGCAGGAAGACTGGCTGGCCGAGGGCCTGGCCGACGACGCCCGCGACGGCCGCACCCGCTGGAGCGTGATCGCGCAGCAGACCCTGTTCTCGCCCCGCCGCTACGGCGCGGCCGACGCCCCGGTGCCGACCGACACCTGGGACGGCTACCCGGCAGCGCGTGCCCGCCTGCTGCAGGCATTGAAGGCGAACCCGCCGCGCAATGCGGTCTTCGTGGGCGGCGACATCCACCAGAACTACGTCTGCAATGTGCACGCGGCGGACCCGAAGGTGTCGGACCCGATCGCCACCGAGTTCTGCGGCACCTCGATCAGCTCACCCTCAGGCGCCTCGCCGGCCCGCATCGCCTCCATCCTGGAACGCAATCCCCACATCGTTTTCGCCAA
Organism: Xylophilus rhododendri; assembly: GCF_009906855.1. NCBI lineage: Bacteria > Pseudomonadati > Pseudomonadota > Betaproteobacteria > Burkholderiales > Xylophilus > Xylophilus rhododendri. Next base: position 4,461,013 of record NZ_CP047650.1, on the reverse strand, counting down.
CAGCGAAAAACGCGGCTATGGCCTGGTCGACCTGACCCCGAAAACCTGGGAGACCCGGCTGCGCACGGTCGACCGCATCGAGGACGCGGCGAGCCCGGTACAAACCCTGGCGCAGTTCGTCGTCGAGGATGGCCGCGCAATCATCCAGCCGCGTTGACATCTGGAAACCACGGGGATGCCGTCGCGCCAGGCCCCGCGTATAACCGGGTTTCGCGTCGATAACGAGACAGGAGACCCGCAATGAACAACCTTTCGATAGCGCTTGCAGCCCTGGCTGTCTGGCTGGCACTCGGCGTGCTGTTCATGAGCATGTGCTGCGCGGCCAGCCGCGCCGACCGGGAAATGGAAGAAGCGACGCAAGCCATGGCCCTGCCGCATCGCGGCCTGCGCCAGCATCTGTTCGCGCTGCATGTGCGTAGCCTGCGCTCCATGCGGCGCCTGGGGGCCGCAAGGGGAAACTTCATCCGCTCCGGCGCGGCGCGCGAGACGCCCGCCGGCAGCCCGGCGCAGCCGCACGGCGGACTACGTTCGGCTCACTGAGCCTGGCCGGAGAGGCCGTAGGCCCACAGCCCGATGGTCTCGTGCACGGCGATCTGCCAGTGCGAAAGCGACTTCACCATGGCGTACTGCGTCCAGGGCGTGGATCTTCCGGCCAGGTAATCGACCGCGTAGGGCGTGACCGTCCATCCCAGCTTGCGAAACGTCGCCAGCGAACGCGGCATATGCCAGCCCGAGGTCAGCAGGAGCCAGGGCCGGTGAATGTCCATGCCAGGCAGCTGCGCCGAATAAAGCGCGTTCTCGTAAGTGGTGCGCGAGGCTGATTCGAACAGCACCTGCCCGTCGGCCAGCCCCATCTCCCGGAAATACTGGCGCGCCTGAGCCGCCTCGGACTCGGTCTGCCGCAGCAAGGTGCCGTCGCCGCCGGTGAACACGATCTTGAGCCGCGGATGCGCGCGGGCCAGCGCGATCGCCATGGTCATGCGTTCGGCGGCTCCGTTGAGCGCCACCTGGCCGTTGCCATCGCGCACATACGCGTTCTCCAAAGCGCCGCCGAGCACGACCACGCCGGCATAGGCAGCCCACTGCGGATCACCCGGCGCGGCAGGCACCGGCTGGGCCTGCTCCAGGCGACGCAGCAGCAGATCCGGCAGGGGCAGCCAGCCCAGCAGCAGGATCAGCAGCAGGCCCGTCCACAGCATGGCGCGGCCGCGCGCGGCCTGCCGCCGGCCGCGCCACAGACCGGCCAGCATCAGCAGGAACACCCAGGAAAGCGGCTGGGTGAGCGCGCTCAGCAGCTTGGAGACGACGAAGAACATGCGCCCGGCTCAGGCACCGTAGCCCTGCGGATTGGCCTCCTGCCAGCGCCAGCTGTCGCGGCACATGTCTTCCAGGCCGAGACGGGCCGACCAGCCCAGCAGCGCCCGGGCCGCCGTAGGGTCGGCATAACAGGCCGCCACGTCGCCCGGCCGGCGCGCCACGATGCGGTGGGGAATCGGCCGGCCGCTGGCTTTTTCGAAAGCCTTGACCAGATCCAGCACGCTGCTGCCCTTGCCGGTGCCCAGGTTGACGGTGAAACCCTCATGGCCGGCCAGCAGATGGTTGACCGCGGCCACATGGCCTTCGGCCAGGTCGCAGACATGGATGTAGTCACGCACGCCGGTGCCGTCCGGCGTGGGGTAGTCGTCGCCGAACACCTGCAGGAAAGGCCGCTGCCCCACCGCCACCTGAGACACGAAAGGCATCAGGTTGTTGGGAATGCCGTTGGGGCTTTCGCCGATGCGGCCACTGGGATGCGCGCCCACCGGGTTGAAGTAGCGCAGCACGCCGAAACGCCAGGACGGATCGGAGGCCGCCAGCGCAGCCAGCATGTCCTCGCTGACCAGCTTGGTGTGACCGTAGGGATTGGTGTGCTGGCGCGGGAAGGATTCGGTGATCGGCACCGTGGCCGGATCGCCGTAGACGGTGGCGCTGGACGAGAAAACCAGCTTGCGGCAGGCGGTGCGCTGCAGCGTGGTGAGCAGCGCGGCGAAACCGGCGATGTTGTTGCGGTAGTACTTGAGCGGATCGGCCACGCTTTCGCCGACGGCCTTGAAGCCGGCGAAATGGATCACGGCGCCGATGTCGTGCTGCTCGACCAGGCGGGCCACGGCTGCGTCGTCGAAGATGCTGGCCTGCTCGAAGACGACCGGAGCGCCGCTGAGTTCAGCGAGGCGGCGCAGCACTTCCGGCTGGCTGTTGGAGAAGTCGTCGAGCACGACCGGCCTGAGACCAGCGGCGTGCAGGGCCAGGAAGGTGTGGCTGCCGATGTAGCCGGCGCCGCCGGTGAGGAGGACGGAGGGGGTCAAGGGATCTTTCTGGACGAGGCCCGCTGCAGTGCCTGGTGGCCTTCGGGTGGTGCAGTTGGAGAAGTAAGTCTACCGGCCGGCGCGCCGAAGATGCGACGGATGACGCAACGGCATGGCATGACGGAGGTGGCTAAAAGGAGTTGGGTTTAGTATCCTTGTACCAACAGTGCGTCTGCCCGATAGCCGTGTTACGATAAAAACTATCGTCCCCCATTCTTTAAGGAAGCGCCATGAAGTCCAGCCAACTGCTCGCCATTGTTTTGTCCGCCGGTCTCGTGGCCGCTCCCCTGTTGGCTAATGCCCAGGCTGCTGCCACCGGTGGCACCACCGGTGCCGGTGCCGGCGCTGCCACTACCGCCGGCATTGCTGGCGTGTCCGTCGGTGCCGTCGCCGCGGGTGCACTTGCAGTTGCAGTCGCTGCGGCCGCTGCTTCGTCGTCCGGCGACAGCAACACTCCCGTGACCGGCACCTCGGGCACCACCGGCACCCGCTGATAGTGCACCGCGCGCCAGCGCGTGCGGGGGCAAAACCCGGTTCAGGCCGGGCTTTGCCCCCGTTGTCATTTGCGGGCCCGCTTGTGGCCCTGGGCTTCGTCCTGGCATCGGCTGCTTGCTCGACCAGTACTAGCGCCAGCATCGAGGCCGCACGTTCGCTGTTCTCGCCACCGGCTGCCGACACTGCCGTGCTCAATCCGGCCTACCGCTATCTACGGGTCACTGCCGGAAAGAATGTCGCCTTGCTGGTGCTGGGCTACACCGACGCGACACCCGGGCCTGGGACCGAAGTCTGGTACAGCGCCAGCAAGGAAGCCGTCCGCCTGTGGCAGGGCCGGATCGCCGGCACGGGCGGCCTGAAAACCGACTGGCACTCGGTTCGCTTCGACGGCGCACCCAGCTGGCGAAGTGCGCTTGCGGGTGGTGCCCGCTATCGGCGTCTGCGGGACGTAATGCCCGGCTATGCAACAGACGTGCGGGAAGAGGTGTGGGTCTCGCCGATCGCCCCGCCTGCCTCCTCCTCGCTGAAGAACCTCGCTCCGGAAAGCTTGCAGTGGTTCGAGGAACGAACAGTGCCCCAGGGCCTGGCCTCCGGCTTGCCGGCGGCGCGTTTCGCCGTCGATCTGTCCAGCCAGCAGGAACGGGTCGTGTATTCCGAACAATGCCTGTCGCCAGACTTCTGCATCACCACGCAGATCTGGCCGGCCACCCCCACCCGCCTTACGGCCTCCTGACCGCCCCGCCCTTGGCTTTTGCGAGTAGATCTTGTCCAGGCTTCATTCCTTTTTCGCGCCCAGCGCAGTGGGCCTGGCTTGCCGCTGCGCCATCGCCCTGGGTTGCGCGGCAACGCTTGCAACGCCCGCCCTGGCTGCCACCGACACGGCTGAAATCGTTCCAGGTGAAAGGCTGAGCGCCTGGCTGCAACGGCAGCGGACCGGACAGAACAGCTATCCCATCGGCCTGCAGTGGTACGTGCCGGAGGAAAAGCCGGACCAGCATGCACTGAAGGACCGGATCACCCGGCAACTGTCCGCCTTGCGCGCTGACAAGGCGCCCACCGGAATCTCGTTGTCCCGATGGGTGGGTGCGCTGCCCGTCACCGGGCGTGCCGTGGTGGGCAATCCGGACGACCGCTGGCTGCAAGCCAATCCGGACCAGGACCCGGTGCTTCAGCCCGGCCAGCGCGTGAAACTACCGCCTCGCCCCACCACCGCCACGGTGGTACTGGACGACGGCGCCCTGTGCCAGGTTCCCTACCGCGCAGGCGTGATGGCGCTGGACTACCTGCGCGCCTGCGTGGAAGACCCGGATCAGCGCGACATCGTCTGGATCGCGCAGCCCGACGGCCGCACTTTCCGCTACGGCGCTGGCACCTGGAACGCCCAGGCGCAGAATCCGCCCGCCGCAGGTGCATGGATCTGGGCGCCAGCGCGCAGCAGCGGCTTGCCGGATGGCTTTTCCGACGACCTGATCCAACTCCTCGCTACCCAGGGTCTGGCCGCGGACGGTGCCGGCCGGCCCGTCGGCGCTCCGCCCGAGAGCGAACGGTCCATTTCCGCCTCGCGTCAGCGCGACCTGCCGCTGACAGCCAGCGACTGGGGCGAAATCGGCCTGCTGCAGACACCGACGGCACGCATGGCCCCCGCCGGCGAAACCCGTTTCACCTACAGCCATATCCAGCCCTACACCCGGGCCACGGTGATGCTCCAGCCGCTGGACTGGCTGGAAGGCGGCTTCCGCTACTCGCAAGTGAGCAACCAGCTCTACGACCCCAGCCTGGTCATCAGCAGCCAGTCGTACAAGGACAAAAGCGTAGACGCCAAGGTGCGGCTTTGGAAGGAATCGAGATGGATTCCCGAGCTGGCCATCGGCGCACGCGATCTGGGTGGCACGGGCTTGTTTTCAGGCGAATACTTCGTCGCCAACAAGCGCACGGGTGACCTGGACTGGAGCCTGGGCCTGGGCTGGGGCTACCTGGGCGCGCGGGGCAACTTGCGCAATCCCTTCGGCCTGATCAGCGAACAGTTCGACACGCGCCCGGGTTCCACCACCACAGGCACCACCAACAACAAAGCCTATTTCCGGGGCCCCACCAGCTTGTTTGGCGGCGTGCAGTGGCAGACGCCCATCAAGCCGCTGATCCTCAAGCTGGAGTACGACGGAAACGCCTATGAGCGCGAGCCCTTCAACAATCCCATCAAGCAACGGCTGCCGGTCAATGCCGGCGCCGTCTACCGCTATTCGGAAGCGGTAGACCTCACCGCCGGTATCGAGCGAGGCAACCGCGCCATGTTCGGCGTGACCTTCCATGGCGGACTGGACACCCTTGCGCAGCCCAAGCTGCTCGACCCGCCCACCCCGGCAGTCACCGACCGCATGCCGGCAGGTGATCCCGCCTGGAGCCGCACAGCCGCCGACATCGAGGCCCAGACCGGCTGGGCGGTAGACGCCATCAGCCGCCGCGGCGACACCCTGCTGGTACGCCTGAGCTTCCCCCGCGCCGCCTATCTGCAGGCCCGGCTGGATCGCATGACGGCGGTGCTACACCGCGACGCGCCCGCTTCGATCCGGCGGTTTTCCATCGAATTCAGCGAGTACGGCATGCGCATGGGGGGCAAGAGCATCCGTAGGGCGGATTGGGTGGCATTGCACACCCAAGGCTTGTCGCCGGCGCAGCGAAGCGAACACAACATCGCTTTCAGCAATGCCCCGCTGGGTGCGCCCACCGCCGTGCAGGACCGCGACGGCCAAATGCTGTGGACCAGCGACAACGGCCGCCTCCGCGGCGGACTGAGTCCCAGCCTATGGCAGTCGCTGGGCGGGCCAGACAGCTTCCTGCTGTACCAGATCGGCGTTCAAGGCGCTGCCGAATACCGTGTCACGTCCAACACCTGGCTCACCGGGGGCGTGAACATGCGCCTGCTCGACAACTACGACAAGTTCAAATACACCGCGCCCAGCGATCTGCCACGCGTTCGTACCCAAGTTCGCGAATACGTGACGACCTCGCGCTTCACTGTCAGCAACCTGCAGCTCACGCACGCCGAGCAATGGGGCGAAAACCATTTCGTCATGGCCTACGGTGGCCTGCTGGAATCGATGTACGGCGGCTTGGGAGGCGAATATATGTACCGCCGCCGCGCCAGCCCGCTTGCATTCGGAGTGGACGTCAACCGGGTGCGCCAACGCGGCTTCGACCAACGCTTCGATTTCCGCGAATACGAGGTCAATACCGGGCACGCCACGGTTTACTGGGAAACCGGCTGGAATGATTTACAGGTCAACCTTAGCGTGGGACAGTACCTTGCTCGCGACCGCGGCGCGACACTCGAAATCAGCCGCCGATTTGCAAATGGAGTGTCGATTGGTGCGTACGCGACCAAAACCAACGTGTCGTCGGCGCAGTTCGGCGAAGGGAGTTTCGATAAAGGAATTTTCGTGAGCTTTCCTTTCGACGCGATCCTGCCGAAATCATCGTCCGCGAACGGCACGATTCTGTGGCAGCCGCTGCTGCGCGACGGTGGAGCCAAGCTGTCGAGATCGCAAACGCTGTATGGACTCACCAACACCCGCAGCCCACGCGCGTTCGATTATCGGCCAGCCCAACCGGCAGACTGAGCACTCCAGCGCATACCTCAGGCGCCGATAGCAGCGCGCAACTGGTAATACATCAACTTTGCATGAGGTAGACGCGCTCGCCAAGCCGATTCCGCACGTGGTTTTCGCGTTGCACCCGCTTGATTTCTTTGATCAACCGTATACGATTTTTTGGACTGTTCGACAGCCCACCATCGCCCATTCGAACCACATACAACGGTATGAAAAGCGGGTCACGCCGCGCAAGTGACGGATATAGGAAATGGTAATCACCGGCAATACGAAATTCCGGACTAAATTCACGATTTTGAAACATGGGCCGCTTATGCGCCGTACCGGTATGCGTGAACGGCATATTTACCCGCAAGCGGGATCCATTTTCGGACCAAGGACCGTTTTCGCTTGCAACGATTCGATGCTGATCGTCGACCAACTCCACCCGACCATACGCTAGCTCAAGGTCGGCTTCAGCCTCGTCCAGTCCATTCCTTAGCGCCTTCAGACTGCCAGTATCCGCATATAGTCATCCGCACCGATAAAAATCAACCATTGCCGGAAGCCATGCGGACGCCTTTGTTCCATGCGTCGAAAACTACCGAGTCCGGCTCGGATACTATTTTTTACCTGAGCCTCGGAAAAATGCTGCCAAATCATTGGAACGGTGTTATCACGAGATGCTCCATCCACCACGATGATTTCCGGCTTCTCCGTTTGGTCGAGCAAGCTTTTCAATGCACGAATCACCGTGCGCTCAGCATTGTAAGTGGCGACGATGACCGAAAAATAAGGAGAAAACGTTGATCTGACGGGCCAGCACGTCGTTATAGCGTCGATGTTTATATTCAGTGTACGACCAGTCGTAGTCGTGGAACTTATAGAAGTGCATGTTCGGATTTTCAACGAGCCTTAAAACCCGGGCATCTGCGACGCAGATGCGGCCTCTATCATGCACTAGGTTCCCCTGATAATCAACTGCACCTCGCCTGAAAAATCGAAGCTCTCCAGGCTGGCGCCTTTTTGGGCCGCCCACTGAACGGCACCGCAAAGACTCGCAGTAATGGTTTCACGAAAAGACCGGACTACATCGTGCGAACCACTATCGGCGACTTCGGCATAATTTTTCACCAAGGGCAGCGGTATGAACTCACTGAGCGAAGCGATAAACAGGCAACCGGTTTTACAGGCCGCTAGAACGCGGTCCATCACCTCTGGCGTTCTATAAAACCTGGATTTTAAATGACCGTCAACTCGTAGCTTGCGCCGCGCGCCACTTCAGCGGTTCTATCCGTACTGCAGTTATCGACGACAAGCACCCGAAATAGCCCGCGGAAATTTTCCAGACTGCGCAGGATGCGCTGCTCCTCGTTCCATGCGAAGAGACAGACAGTCAGGCGATCGCTCAGTAATGGCGGCATTGCTGACATTTTGATCAGATGGCTTTCAATGCAGCCACCGCTTCATGAACGGGATAATGGTGGTTTCCGACGAACAAACCGTGAGAGTCGATGTGATCGGCATTTTTCAACTCGCCGAAGGTATCGGAGTCGAAATATTTAACAACTTCATTCTTGGCGAAATTCCCGGCCACAATCGGTCGGCATTCGAAACCTGCCGCATTAAGCCGCTTCAATAAGGATTCGCGCGTGAGATCCGAGCCAGGGCGGACAACCAGGCTAAATCCAAACCAGCTGCTCTGGCCGATTTCCTTCTGTATCATGACATCGGGATGATTTGCCATGGCAGCTTGAAGCAAGGCGCCATTTTTCCGGCGTTCGCTGATAAGCCGAGGCAGCTTCTTGACTTGCTCAATGCCAATTGCGCCCGACATTTCAAGCGGGCGCAGGTTATAGCCGGGCAGCACGAATCTAAATGACTCTTTGAACGGATCATCGCTCTTTTCGCCGGTCACCTGATTGAATTTGGGAAGATTGCGAGTCCAACCATGGGCCCGCAAGGAAAGCATTATGTGGAAGAGCTCCTCGTCATCAGTCGTAACCATCCCGCCTTCCATCGTCGAGATATGATGCGAGAAAAAGGCACTGTAACTACCCATCACCCCAAAGGTTCCGGCCTTTTTGCCCTTGAATTCAGCGCCCATCGATTCGCAATTATCCTCAATCATGCGAATATTGCGCCCCTGGGTAAGCCGCTCAATTCGGGAAAAATCGTTGGGATTTCCCAGCAAGTTGACGACCATAATCAAGCGCGTGCGATCTGTAATCGCGGCCGCAAGCTGGTCCAGATCATAGTTCAGCGTCTCGACATCGATATCCACGAAACGCAGCTTCAAACCATACTGATGCAAAGGATAGTAGGTCGTACTCCAGGAAACGGCCGGAACAATGACCTCATCACCGGGCTGCAGGCGTCCTGTCTTGGTATAGAAAAGCGCCGCCACCATGAGCAAATTAGCGGATGACCCTGAATTCACCATGACGCAATAACGACTACCAGAATAGTCAGCAAACAGCTTTTCGAACTCCTGTACGCAAGAGCCCATGGTGAACATGCCGGATTTCACGACCCGTTGAATGGCGTCATATTCGGCGTCGTCCCAGGTGGCCGTGGCAAGAGGATATTTAATGTCATTCATGGACTGGTCTGCTCCAAGTAATTCGCATAGGTAAGAGAAAGGCCGGTTTCCAGCGTAGTTGCTGCATGCCACCCCCAATTTTGGGCCGTGGTGATATCAACTGTTTTTCGCTTCATGCCGACTGGTTTGGACAAGTCATGATCGAAAGCACCTTCGTATCCAACCACAGCAGCAGCGACGGCGTAGTATTCATTGACACTCAAATCACTTCCCAGTCCGACGTTCATGACGGACGGCAAGGAATCGAAACGTTCAACCGCACTCCACATCGCGCGAGCCAGGTCGCCCGCATACATGAATTCCCGGCGTGCATTGCCGTCGCCCCATATATCGACGGAGGTGCGGCCGGCCAGCTTCGCCTGATGCAGCTTGTGAATGATGGCTGGCACCATGTGCGAGTGCACCGGGTCGAATTTGTCGTATTTGCCGTAGATGTTGCAAGGAATCAGGGTTTTATACGCGAATGCCGGATCCTCACGAGAGATGTATTCGCAAAGGCGCATGGTAATAATTTTGGCCAGCGCATAACCCTCGTTGGTCGGTTCCAGTTCTCCTTGCAATACCAGATCTTCGCGCAAGGGACTCTCCGCATAACGAGGATACATGCAAGAACTGCTGAGGTTCAGCAAGTGCTTGATGCCCGCCTGCCGTGCAGCGCCAACCACATTGCGCCCCATGTCCAGGTTTTGCAAAAGAAACGCGACGGGCTCCCGCATGTTGGCTTGGATTCCGCCCACCCTGCCGGCGGCGTGTACGACCATATCGACCTTATGGCGTGCGAACCACTGATGCACGGAATGTGCATCGGTCAGGTCCAGTTCCGCGCTGGTCGGTGCCAATACTTCATGCGCTGCCACGCTCGCATGTTCAAGGAAGTTGCGGCCCACCATGCCGCGCCCCCCGGTCAGAAGAATTCGCATCACTCGTGATAATCAAATGCGCTGAAGCCGTGCTTTTTGACCAGCTCGTCACGCTCGGCGGACTTCAAGTCTTCTCGCACCATCTCCGCTACCAACTCAGCAAACGTTATTTTCGGCGTCCATCCAAGTTTTTCTTTCGCCTTGGAAGGATCGCCTAAAAGCGTTTCCACTTCGGTCGGGCGGAAGTAACGCGGATCGACGGAGACAATCGGCTCCGCCCTGGCCCCGCCCTGGGGATTGGTCCAATAACCTTTTTCGTCCGCACCCTCTCCCTCCCAACGTACTTCCATGCCCAATTCGCCTGCGGCCGCATCCACGAATTGACGAACGCTGAATTGCACACCCGTGGCGATGACGAAATCCTCTGGCTGCTCCTGTTGCAGCATCATCCACTGCATCTCGACGTAGTCTTTCGCATGACCCCAATCGCGCATGGCGTCCAAATTGCCAAGATAAAGGCAGTCCTGGAGGCCGAGCTTGATACGCGCCAACGCGCGCGTAATCTTACGAGTGACAAAAGTTTCGCCCCGGTTCGGACTTTCATGGTTGAACAAGATGCCGTTGCATGCATAAATTCCATAAGCCTCCCGGTAGTTTACCGTGATCCAGTACGCATACAGTTTGGCCACTGCGTAGGGACTACGGGGGTAAAAGGGCGTAGTTTCCTTTTGAGGGGTCTCCTGTACCAAGCCGTACAACTCGGATGTCGAAGCTTGATAAAAACGGGTTTTTTTCTCCAAGCCCAGGATACGGATCGCCTCCAATATCCGCAATGCGCCAAGCGCATCTGAATTTGCGGTGTATTCTGGCTCCTCAAAACTGACCGCAACATGCGATTGAGCGGCCAGGTTATAAATTTCGTCCGGCTGGACCTTCTGGATGATGTGCGTCAGGCTGGACGAATCCGTCATATCGCCATGGTGAAGCACAAACCGGCCATCGGATTTATGAGGGTCTTGAAACAAATGATCAATCCGATCAGTATTGAACAGCGATGTACGGCGCTTCATGCCGTGGACCTCGTAACCTTTAGTCAGCAGCAGTTCGGCCAGATAAGCGCCGTCCTGTCCCGTCACGCCCGTAATCAATGCTCGTTTCATGTTTCTCCCTATGTTCAAATCAATCAATTCAACGCGACGCAAGGTAGTCAAATCCAACCCATCAACGCAGCGACCAGCACCACGATGCGATCCGACTTGCGCCGTCGCCCATGCAGCACCGAAAGCTTTGCGAATTGCAAGCGCCGTCCCAACGACATTGGCTGCGAAAAAACCCGCTGTGCACGCTGCACAAAAACATTCGCAGGATCCGCAGCCAAGTAGGCTTGCATAGCTGCGGCAATCTGCGTCCGGTACCAGCCGCTCCGAATCTTTGCGAGGCGTGACCGCGCCCCACGCCATCCGCCGCGCGATCCGATCTCATTACTACCATGCTGCCGGTAAGCGATCCAGGCGCGCGTATCGAAAGTCCACCGCAGCCCGTGGGCGCGCGCCAGCAGATAAATAAGCCAATCGTGGTAGTGCAGCGATTCGGCCAATTCATGGTGCCGCCGCAGGAAATCCTGCACAAGCAAAAACAGGTCCGCCCGCACAACAAAGGTGCATCCCTGCCCGGCACCCTCGAAAAGGAAATCGCCTGCCCGCATGTGCCCGTTTTGGCGCACTACCTTGCGTCGCCCGTCGAGCCAGAACGAATCGACAGCGCCGGAATACCCCGCACTCCGGTCGCGCGCCATGACGGTAACGGCTTCTATCAGTTTGAGCGGATGCCACACATCGTCCTGGTCAGCTAATGCAACATAATCAAAAGATGATACGTCGACATCGCGAAACAGGCGACGGAAGTTGGAACCGGCGGAACCGCTGGCATCAGCCTTGGCTAGGAATGTAAGAGACGCCGTGCCCACCAAACCATTAACTATTTCCAACGTAGCATCCAAAGAATGATCGTCGGAAACATAAATTGAGACATCTACATTCTCCTGGACCACAATTGAATCAATCTGCTCTTTTATCCATTGCTCACCGTTAAATGTCGCCATCAGAACGACTATCTTTGGCTTATGTTTTGACATGATGTCGTCCGGTGGATGACGAACCATTGATGAATCTGGTTTGCCCCCTCGCGCTAGAGGATGCCAAACGAGAGCAAATCAGATACACAACGAACTGAAACGCCACATTGAGAGACATAAGATTATTATTGAATACCATGAGAACACTAGACGCGTAGATAGTACACAGCGACAGCATGTGGTAAAAACTCTTTACCTTCGCAAAGTATCCGATGAGCAGCCCCACAAATGTGGCAAAAATTATTATGCCAACCTGTCCTCCAAGCGTGGGGAAAATATTTGCAAATCCGCTTGCCACATTAAAGGCGCCAGACACCTGCCAATCGTTTTCAAATCCTCCGATTAGTTCTACTCCGAACAATGCAGATAAAATACGCGGCGGAATGGCCCACGAAAACAAATCGACAAAATTAAACGTAGGCGTCAATAATTCAGTCATATTGACATAATTCGCGATCGGCGTAATGCCGTAAATATACACCCAGATAAAACCGGAGGGCAACCATTCTGGATAATCCACTTTCAAACCGGCCAAATCAAGAAACTGCTCCCGGCCCGTTCGTATATCTCCAATAAATCCGAAAATATAAACTACCGCAAGGATGCAAAGAGATATCAGACCAATGCGACGCCAACCTACGAGTCCAATGTAAAGAATAAGCATTTGCAGACCGACAACCAAAAACATTTTCCGGGTAACCAGCAGCAAAAAAACGAGTAACACCATAAAAACCTGAAAAAGATATTTACGCTGTTGAGTGAGGAGATACAAAGAAAACGATATGGTTGCTACCGCAGCACCGATCGCGTACAACAAACCATGGAGACCCGGTATACCAAAATCAAAATGCGTGACATCGGACCCAAGCATCATGGAAATCAATGGAATCTGACCGAAGTATAAAAATTCCAATACCAAAATGGCGTAGAACACTTTCAGCAACACCCGATTCATTTTATAAGCATGGCCGAGATCAACGGTGATGATTGCCTCGGGTTCAGGCCTCCGTTTAAATGCCGTTGAAACCAGATTGAACAGCGCAAAAAGTAAAAGCACCAAGGCAGTGGGAATAAGCCCTGGGGCCAAAGCCCGAAGCACTCTCACAATTGAAGCTTCGCTAAAGATGGTGAGATCGAGCCAGTACAGAAAAATGACTAAAATCCAGGGTGCAAAGACAAACCATACAGCACTTGGGCTTTTCCAAGGGAAGCTGATGCGCTGTTTCATCGAAAGCCATTCGTGACGTGCAAAAATAAACTGTTTTTCACCGCAGCTTTCGCCGATGAAAACCCTGTTTGGCATTTGCAATAAAGCGAAGTAATCCTTTTCCACGATATCGTGCCAAAGCATCAATAGCACCCAGGCGCATTGCTCTGCCGTTTTCCGTTGCACCGCCCTGCGATCCTGGCGGACGCCCCATTATCATCAATGGAAAGTTAGAAAAATGAACGGGGATTTGAAGGGACTTACGAAGAACGAAATCAAGGTCTTCGTGATAACGCATGCTTTCATCGAAACCTTCAGCAAAAGCTTCCCTGCGAATACTTAAGCATGAAGGGTTGAGAAATGAAAATATCACCATGAGTGCTTTTGGAAGCCGCTGGAGTCGTGCTCGCGGCAATATGGAAAATATTTTCAGCGTACCGCAAAACCAGGTAAAAGCATGGTAATGCAAAATCACTTCTGGCTCCATAAAAACATGACGCACATGGGCTACCTTATGGGGAATCCAAAAGTCGTCTGAGTCGCAGAAGCATACAACAGCACCAGTGGAGCATTGCACACCTCGATTACGCGAAGCAGAAACGCCTTGGTTAAGCTCATTTCTAAGGCAGATTACTTCGACGCCCTTGGTCCTTATGTCCTTAATCAAAGCAGAAAAATACTCCTCGACCGGTACGGCTGAGCTATCGTCCACAATTATTATCTGCGTGATAGCCGAGGTTTGATTCAAAACAGCACGGATAGAGATTTCTGCCAAGTCGAATCGGTCTTTTACCGGCATGACAACGGAAATTGTCAGCGGCTCCTCGCTGGTTTCTAAAGCAACTGTCGACATCAATTCCATTTTTTTGCTTTCGCCCAACGGATGAGTTCTCCTGAATACTTAAGAAGTCCTAAGTTAGACATTGACTTTAAAATAATCGCGGCGAGCAATGTCACAGAGCCTGTGCGGCCCGAAAATGCGGCACGCAACGCATCAACCGACAGGCAGTTTTCAAGAAGTTGCTTGACGAGATCCGTGTTTCCCTGAGAGGCAGCATTCAGCGCGCGCGCGACTCTATCATGTCGATCCAGCCATCGATAGTGGTCAAAATCTGATTGTGTCAACAGTGCATTGTTTTCGTGAAGGTATGCATCCATCACTAGAAAAAAATCTGGTCGCGTGAGACGGTTACGAATCTTATGGGAAAACTGGTTTTGACCAATGCGGTATTGCATAAGGCGGCGACCGATGACACCAATTGCACACCGTCGCGCCAAACGCAAATACATATCCACATCTGAAGCGGATTTAAATCGACCATCACCCCAAGTTAAAATATAGTCCGTGAAAACGAATGTTCGCACCATCAAGCTTGAAATAACCAAGCGGTTGCGATATCGCAGAAGGCCTTTGAATAATTCAAGAAACGAATATTCCCGCACCTCTCCCGCATTGATAGCCGGAATCATGTCTATATGTCCCGTCACCATGGAACCGTCATTGATCGTTTCGACTTGAGAAAAAACCGCTTCGATGTGTTTGTTAGCATTAAGCCACAACACCTGGGTCTCGACCATTTCATTTGAATAAACATCATCCGCATGAAAAATACAAGTGTAGGACCCGCCGGCCAATTTCATGCAGCGCGTAAAATTACCTTCGGCACCAATGTTGGCGTCGTGCCTGTGAACAATCAGTCGAGGATCACCGATTTTTTCAACAATAGCGACAGTTTCGTCGGTTGATGCATTATCAACTATATGAATTATGAAATTTTGGTAAGTTTGGCTTAATAAGCTCTCGACCGTCTGCCTTATAGTACTTGACACATTAAATGTCGGTATGCAAATGGTAACGAGCTCGGGCGAATTCGATGCAGGCCGAGCCATTATTTGTGCCACCCGCAAACGACATTGTCGATTGACTGAAAGAAAGGCGTAGCCCGCTCCGATTCAAGAAAATTCTTGGCATTCTCCCGATACACACACTTCTCCTTGGCACTTAACGCCGACGCGAAGCGCCACATATCAGTCCATGAAGCGAAATGTCGACGGTCTATAAAACAGTCGCTAGGGATGTAGTTGGCGATGTCCGGAGCTCCTGCATACATTGGAATTGCCCCCGAAAAGAAACAATCAAAAATCTTTTCAGTTATGTAACCTTGCATGTGCATATTTTCCAGGCACAGACAAAAATCATAAGCAGCCAAAACTTCATACTTGGATGCACAATGCCCCTTGTAGATTTTCATCAGCGCTCTTCTATTAAGAAAATACGCAGGCCACAGGGACCGGCGATCCCACCACTTGCTCCATCCCATACCGTAAAGATCGATGCAATCAAATTTCGACAGCTCCACCATTGCTGAAATTCGTGTGCTGTAAAGCTCGTTGGGTTTGCCCCAAGCCTTGTGATTTCCATTAATCACCACGGCACGTGGCAGTCGGTCGGAGCGGCTCCAATGTTGACTGAGCACACCGTCGTACGGCAATGGCCAGTAAAACTTGCGGAGCGTCCCGGCATTGACGCCTTCCATGCTATACCCATCACCGACCGTATTATGCAAATAGACCCGGTTGAATACTGCAGAAAGTCGTGGCAGCATTTTATACAGATGTGGAGCAACAATCGGAGGCTCCATGATGACAAAAGCGTCAAGTTCTGCCAAACCTTCTTTTTCAATACTTTCAAATCTCGATGCAATCCCGAGGGAATAGTATTTCGGCTTATCCAAGCCGCTGATGCTTGAACTATGGTCAACAATGTGGTCGGCAGTCGCCACGCGAACGTTACGCGATTCGAGCATTTCTTTAACGCGTATAAACGGCAGCAATTGATCATCACGATTCAATACCGAGTTTTGCGCGTTAAAAAGTTGACCATCGAGAAACGATGGGTAGGATGGGTCGATATATATGCTGGTCGACATTTTCTCTTAGGTGTTTTTTATACTACGCCGGCCCATCGCGAACAACACTGCCAGATATAGCAGACCGCATATTCCAACGACAAGGATTTGCGAAAACATAGTTGCATGACCGGATTCTGCTTTGAGACCTAAGGCAGTAACGTATATGCCCGCTGCACCCAGCGGCACTGGCCAAAATAAGTGCACATTAAGAAGATTGCGGATTTCTTTCCTTACGGCAAGGAAGGTCGCCCATGCAGCCGCGGCGGATGCGGCGGCTATCGATATGCCGACGCCGAGCCCTTGAAATGGCCGTGCGAGCAGGAGGAAGGTAGCGAGCGCAGTAAAAGCGCCGCATAAAGCTGGCACGATCAGGGCGCGGGTCTTGAATTTTGCATGGAGAACCATGGCGAAGGTATATGCGACGACGCGGCATACCTCCGCGATGACGCCCCAGTAGACATATTGTCCCGCGTCGGCGTAGGCGGGGCCCATGAATAGGCCGACAAGCTCCGGAGCCACGATGGCGAGATAGCATCCGGTCACCACAAAGATCGGTATGGCGACGCGCGCATAAGCCGCCCATGCCTGCATTTGCGCGTCGGGGGTGCTGGCGCCGATAGTTCTGTAGAACGCAGGCATTAGGTAGGACGACAGGATCGACTCAACAGACGACATGATGGCGACGCTGACCCCGACGCCAGCAGCCACCAGACCAAGATCGGTCATAGCGATAAAGTTGCCGCCGAGTAGCCGGTAACCTTGAGCCTGGATGGATGCTAGTCCGACGGCAATCGAGATGGGCCAGGCAAAAGCGAATAGGCTTCGGACTTTCCTGCGCTCCAGCACAGGGCTGGCTTTACGTGGCGTAGCGATGGCAGGAAAGGACCTTGCCGCCAGCATTCCAACGATGGCCTGGCCGACGATGATCCCCAGAAACCAATGTTCTGCCGACTTACCGAATGTGCTTGCAAATCCGAATGCACAAGCCAGCGACAGGGCAGCCGTACCTGCACTGAGAAAGAGAAACTCGCGGGTGCGGCCAAGCAGATTGAGACCGGAGATCGCAGTCGAATTGATCGAGAGCGTGACGAGGCTGGCGGCTATCAATCCGGCCAGCATCGGCACCGATCGGCCGTGAACACCGTTGTAAAGAGGCAGGCCCCACGCCGCAGCTGCGAGGCACAGCAGGCCGACCATCGCCACGGCTACATAGAACAGGTGGAAATACCGCGTCAGGCTGCCTGCCTCGTGCCATGCATGCATGCGCCGGTTCATGAACATGCCCACCGGATTGATTAGCAGTGCAGACACGATGGCGACAGCCGAAGTGAGCATGAAGACGACCGCCATCTCGCTTGGCGGCAGCATGCTGGTGCCGATCTTCAATGTGGCAAACATCAGGAAGATCTGGGTCACCCGGGCCAGAACGAAAAGAATGCGTCCCAAAATATTGTTTGTCGTGCTTTGGAGGGCGGTCTTCGGAGCGACCCGCAGGCCGGCTTTCAGGGCTGCAGGTTGGCGACGGCGTGATCGACGGCGGCCCGGGCTGCGGAAAGGTCAAGTCCGTGCTCCTGCAGCAGATATTTGTAGCTGCCGCAATGGTGCGAGAAGCGGTCGTTCACGCCGATGCGCAGGACACGCACGGGATGGTGGATAGAGCAGACTTCGGCCACTGCAGCTCCCAGTCCGCCAATCACCGAATGCTCCTCCAGTACGCAAAGCAGCCGGCTGCCCCTGGCGATCTCGACGAGCTGGTTTTCGTCAATCGGCTTGATGGACGGAACGCTCCAGACAGCGGCGTCCGGATAGCCCGCCTCCTGGATGTCGAGAGCAGTGCGCACCATCGAGCCGGTGGCGATGAAGGTGACAGGGCCGAGTCCGCGCGCGACCGGCTGAAACTGATTCATTGGCAGAGCGGGTGGCAAAGTGTGAACATCGCCCAAGTCGGCCTTGCCCATGCGCATATAGACTGGCCCTTTCTGTGCGTACGCCTGTTCCATACAGGCAGCCAGCTCAAAGCGGTCCGCAGGCGAATAGATCGTCAACCCCGGAATCGCCCGCGTGCACGCGATGTCCTCGGTCGACTGATGGCTGGTGCCCAGATGGCTGTAGACAAAACCCGCCCCATCGCCGCACAGCACCACCGGCAGATCGTCGTGCGCGATGTCGAGCTTGATCTGCTCCACCACCCGCACCGGCACGAATGCAGCCAGGCCATAGACGAAAGGCCGGAAACCCGCGCGCGCCAGGCCAGCCGCCATGCCGACCATGTTCTGCTCGGCGATGCCTGCGTTGATGTACTGGTCCGGGCACTGGGCGCGAAAGGCGTCGAACAGCGCGTAGCCGTGGTCGCCGGTTAGCAGCAGCACGTTCGGATCGGCCTTGGCCAGCGCCACCAGGGTGTCGGAAAAGGCGGCTCTCAAAGTTTTTCTCCCAGCGCCGCGACGGCGTCGGCATAGGTTTTGTCGTTCAGGCGCGTGTAGTGCCAGATGTTGTCGTGTTCCATGAAGCCGACGCCGCGCCCCTTGACGGTCTTGGCGACGATGGCCTTGGGCTTGCCGCTGCCGTTGGCCAGCAGGCTGCCGATGGCGGCGTCCAGCGCGTCTTCGTCATGGCCATCGACGTTGACGGCGTCGAAGTCGAAGCTGTCGAACTTCGCCTGCAGGTTGCCCAGGCGCAGGACGTCCTCGGTCTTGCCCATGGCCTGGAAGCCGTTTTCGTCGATGATCACGACCAGGTTGTCCAGGCCATGGTGGGCGGCGAAGAGCATGCCCTCCCAGATCGGGCCTTCGTTGATTTCGCCGTCGCCCACGATGACGTAGACCTTCTGGTCGGTCTTGCGCAGCTTGGCGCCCAGCGCCAGGCCGACGCCGACGGAGAAACCGTGGCCGAGGGAGCCCGAAGTCACCTCCAGGCCGGGAATGCGCGAATCCGACAGGCCCTTGAGGTCCGATCCGTCGGCGAAATAACGGTCGATGTCCTGCCGCTGCAGCCATCCCATTTCGTACATGCAGGCGTATTGCGCCATCACGCCGTGGCCCTTGCTCAATACGAGGTAGTCGCGCAGGGCGGCCCGGGGATCGTTACCCGGATAGCGCAGGTGCTTGCGGTAGAGCACGGCCAGGATCTCGATCAGCGAGAAGGCGCAGCCGATGTGCACGGTGGAGCCGGCAAAGGCCATGTCGAGCACGGTCTTGCGCAGCTGCGCCGGGTCGAAGCGACCGCCGGTGCGGGCCGGGTCTTGCAGGGTGTCTTGCATGGGATGACTCGATGGGGATAAAGGGGGCGGTGGCTCAGGCCGGCAGGTCCGTTGCGGCACGATGCCAGGCCGCGGTGCGGCGGATGGCCTCGTCGAGCGCGAGCGGCACGCCGAGCGCGAGCGCGCCCAGCGCCTTGCGGGTGTCGGGCACGTACCGGTCCGGCGCCATGCCGCCGCCTGCCTGGCCCTGGACCGTGACGGCCGACGGCGAGGCAAGGGCCTGCGCGATCCGGCGCGCCAACTGCGCGATGGACACGGCCTCGCCACCGCCGACGTTATAGGTGCCGCCGCGCTCGCCACGCAGGAGGATCGCCCACAGCCATGCGGCCATGTCGGCGGCATAGAGGTAGCTGCGCAGTGCGGTGCCGTCGCCCTGGATGACGATGGGCTGGCCGGCCATGGCGTCGCGCAGGAAGTTGCCGAGCGCGAAATGCTTGTCCAGCGGCAGGTAGGGGCCGAGGAAGGCGAAGCAGCGTGCCACCCGCACATCCAGCCCGTGCTGTTTTGAATAGGCGGCGCCCAGCCATTCAGTGGCGCGTTTGCCTTCGCCGTAGGCCGAGCGTGCGTCGCGGATATCGGGGGCACCCAGCCAGGATTCCGGAACGCCTTCCTGTCCCTCCGGCTGGCGCCCGTACATGGCGCCCGAGCTGACCAGCAGCACGCGCTGCGCGCCGGCCTGCACGGCCAGGTCGAGCACCCGCCGGGTTCCCTGCACGCAGGTGTCGAAGGTTTCGAGCGGCGTGGCCGAGGCGACCACATCGGTGGCGGCGTGGATCACGAGATCGAATCGCTGATCGGGCCACGCGAAACTGCGGACATCGCCCTGCAGCAAGCTGACGCCGGGCGCTTGGGCAAGAAAGGGGGCTTCGCTGCGGAACGCCTGCGGATTGCGGCTGAGCACCGTGATGCGGCAATCCAGGGCAAATCTGCGCCCGGCGTGCAACAGGCTCGCCAGCAGCCACTTGCCGACAAAGCCCGTGCCGCCGGTGAGGAAGACATGCCGGCCGCGCAGCTGCGCCCAGTCGGCCGCGCCGATGGCATCGGTGACGGCCTCCAGGTCGCTTTCGAAGGGCGGGCGCAGCGCGGCGTGCGGCATGGTGTTCAGAAGCCGATGCCGAAGAACTCTTCGATCTTCTGCACGATGAAGTCCAGGTGCTCGGTGGTCAAGCCCGGGTACACGCCGATCCAGAACGCCTGGTTCATGATCTTGTCTGTGTTCTCCAGGCTGCTTGCGACCCGGAATTCGCGCCCGATCATGTAGGGCTGGCGAACCAGATTGCCAGCGAACAGCAATCGGGTGCCGATCTTCTGTTGGTCCAGATAGGCCAGCAGATCCACCCGCTTCACGCTGGACTCGGGCTTGAGCTTGCAGAGGAACCCGAACCAGGACGGATCGCTGCCCGGCGTGGCTTCGGGCAGTTCGAGGAACTCGGCGCAGGACTGCAGCTTGGCCTTGAGATAGGCGAAGTTGTCCTTACGCGCCTGCACGAATTCATCTACCCGGTCCATCTGCGCCAGCGCGCAGGCGGCCTGCATGTCGCTGATCTTCAGGTTGTAGCCCAGGTGGCTGTAGGTGTACTTGTGGTCGTAGCCCTCGGGCAGTTCGCCCAGCTGCCAGCAGAAGCGCTTGTTGCAGGTGTTGTCCTTGCCGGGCGGACAGTAGCAGTCGCGACCCCAGTCGCGGAAGGACTCGGCGATCAGCTTCAGCTCGGGGTTGTTGGTGAAGACCGCACCGCCCTCGCCCATGGTGATGTGGTGGGCGGGATAGAAACTCAGCGTGCCGATGTCGCCGAAGGTGCCGACCATCTGGCCGTTGTAGGTGGCGCCCAGGGCGTCGCAGCAATCTTCCACCAGCCACAGGTTGTACTTCTTGCAGAGGGCGGTGACGACGTCCAGGTTGAAGGGATTGCCCAGGCTGTGGGCCAGCATGATGGCCTTGGTCTTGGGCGTGATGGCCTGCTCGATCAGGCTGGCATCTATGTTGTGGGTGGCCAGGTCCACGTCCACGAAGACGGGCACCGCGCCGAACTGAAGGATGGGATTGACGGTGGTGGGGAAGCCGGCCGCGACGCCGATGACTTCGTCGCCCCTTTGGATAGCGCGCTCGCCCAGGCGAGGCGAGGTCAGCGCCGAGAAAGCGACCAGGTTGGCCGAGGAGCCCGAATTGACGGTGATGAGGTACTTCACGCCCAGGTACTGGGCCAGGCGCTGCTCGAAGGCCGCATTGAAGCGGCCGGTGGTGAGCCAGCCGTCGAGCGATGCCTCGACCATCATCTTCAGCTCGGAAGCGCCAATCACCTTGCCCGATACCGGCACCACCGATTCGCCCGGCACGAAGGGCTTGGGCGCGTGGGCGATGTCGGCGTACTGCTGTACCAGTTCAGCGATCTGGGCGCGGATGGCAGCGGTCGCAGGAGTGGGTGCAGCAGGCGCGCTGGCCGCCGGCTGGTCGTCGATCGGTGTGATGGGGATCACGGGAGCGTTCACGAGAGAGATTCCTTTTTCATCGATGTCATGTACTGCGCGATCTGCGTTTCGCAGGTCCTGCGCATGTCTTGTTGCCCCAGCCAGGCTTGGTGCCAGTGAAGGATGTGCTCCAGTGCTTGGCCCAAGGTCCAGCGCGGCTGCCAGCCGAGGCGGTGGCGTGCCTTGGAAATATCCAGCTTGAGGTAGCCGGCCTCGTGCGGATGGTCGGCGCCGTCGAGTTGCCAGCGGGCATTTTCACCCCACTGTCGGGCCATCTGCTCCACGATCCACTGCACAGGGCGGGCATCCTCGTCGCGCGGGCCGAAGTTCCAGCCCTCCGCCACAGCCTGGCCGTCGCCGAACAGGCGCTGGGCCAGCACCAGGTAGCCCGACAACGGCTCCAGAACATGCTGCCAGGGCCGGGTGGAATTGGGGTTGCGGATGACCACAGGGCGGTCTTCCTGGAAGGCACGCAGGATGTCGGGGACCAGGCGGTCCAGCGCCCAGTCGCCACCGCCGATGACGTTGCCCGCGCGGGCGGAGGCCAGGGCGATACCCTCCTTCTGCATGAAGGAACGCCGGTAGGCGCTGGTCACGAGTTCGGCGCAGCCCTTGCTGTTGCTGTAGGGATCGTGCCCGCCCATGGGCTCGTCTTCCCGATAGCCCCAAACCCACTCCTGGTTCTCGTAGCATTTATCGGTTGTCACGCTGACGATGGCCCTGACCGTGCCGGCCGACCGGGCAGCTTCTAGCACATGTACCGTGCCCATGACGTTGGTGGCATAGGTTTCGACCGGCTCTGCATACGACAGGCGCACCAGCGGCTGCGCGGCCATATGCAGCACGATCTCCGGCTGGAAAGCGTGCATGCAGGCGCGTACAGCGGCTAGGTCGCGGATGTCGGAGATGGTCGACTCCATGCCGACTGCGACACGGGCCTCGTCGAACAGGGCAGGTCGGGTAGGCGGTGCCAGCGAGAAGCCGTGCACGACCGCGCCCATGGACTGCAGCCACAGCGACAGCCAGCTTCCCTTGAAGCCGGTGTGACCGGTCAGGAAGACACGCTTGCCGCGCCAGAAATCGGGATCGACCAGGCCCGCCACGTCAGCTCCAGACTTTCCAGGGCGCCTTGCCGGAAGCCCAGAGGTCTTCGAGCAGGTGCTTGTCGCGCAACGTGTCCATCGGCTGCCAGAAGCCGTGGTGCTCGTAGGCCATCAGTTCGCCGGCCTCGGCCAGGCGGTTCAGGGGCTCTTGCTCCCAGGTGGTGGAATCGTCGGCGAGATAGCCCAGCACCTTGGGGGAAAGAACGAAGTAGCCGCCGTTGATCATGGCCCCGTCGCCCTTGGGTTTTTCCCGGAAGCTGCGCACCTTGCCATTTTCCATGTCCAAAGCACCGAAGCGGCCGGGCGGGTACGTGGCGGTCAGGGTGGCCGCCTTGCCGTGCTGCTTGTGGAAAGCGATCGTCTTGCCGATGTCGACGTCGGCCACGCCGTCGCCGTAGGTGAAGCAGAAGGCTTCCTCGTCCTTGACGTAGTCGGCGACGCGCTTGAGGCGCCCGCCTGTCATCGAGTCGTCGCCGGTATCCACCAGGGTGACACACCAGGGCTCGGCGCGTTTGTGGTGGACTTCCATCCTGTTGTGGCTCATGTCGAAGGTGACGTCGGACATGTGCAGGAAGTAGTTGGCGAAGTACTCCTTGATGACATAGCCCTTGTAGCCGCAGCAGATGACGAAGTCGTTCACACCATGGTGCGCGTAGGTCTTGAGGATGTGCCAGAGGATGGGCTTGCCGCCGACCTCGACCATGGGTTTGGGCCGGGTGGCGGTCTCCTCGCTCAAGCGAGTACCGAGGCCGCCGGCCAGAATCACTGCCTTCATTTTTTCCTGCTTGCTAGAAATTAAATGGATGAACTGACGAAGGCGTCCGATAAGAAACGCCGGGGCGGCAGACCCGCTGCGACCAGTTGCTCCGACGCGCTGGCGATCATGGCGGCCGAGCCGCAGGCATACACCATGGTCCGGGACCAGTCGGGCTGCCGGTCGAGCAGGGCCTGCTGGACGTGACCGCGCGCGCCCTGCCAGTCATCGCCCGCCCTCGAAAGCACGGGCACATATTCCAGGGATTCGACACCCCCGGCGGCCACCTGCCAATAGAGATCGACGGCATGCCGGCCGCCCCACAACACGGTGACCGAGCGCGGCAGGCCCGGCGTGACGCGGTCCGCCATGCCTTCCAGCATGGCCTTGACCGGTGCGATGCCGGTGCCGGTGGCCAGGAAGACCAGGTCCAGGCCGGCCACGTCGCGCAGGAAGAAACTTCCCTTGGGGCCTTCCAGGCGCAGAAGGTCTCCGGCTTTGGCTGCACCGAACCAATAGGCGCTGAGCGCGCCGCCGGGGACCGCGCGGATATGCAGTTCCAGGCGGCCATCGGCCGATGGGGCATTCGCCACCGAGTAGCTGCGGCGCACGCCGCCAGGGCCGATGACGTCCACATACTGGCCGGGCAGGTAACGCGGTGCGGCCTTCGGCGGAAAGCGCAGCAGGACGCGCAGGACGTCTACGGCCGGCCGGTCGAGCGCATCGATGCGACAGGGCGTGGTCCGGCTGGGGAAGTCCGCCAACAGGCTGACGTCATCGATGTCCAGGTGGACCTCGTCGATCGCGGCGCTGGTGCAGGTGAGGATGTGGCCGGTCTGGCGGTCGGCATCGCTCAGGCCGCTGTCGTCGCCGACGGACTCGGTGCGGCCCCGCACGACACGCGCCTTGCAGGTACCGCAGCGGCCGGTGCGGCAGCTGTGCTCCAAGACGATGCCGGCCGCGCGCGCAGCGTCCAGGATCGTGGTCGGGGCCGTGGCCTCGAAGCGTTTGTCGTTTGCGAGGACCACCTGCGTCATCCGCCGCTCCTCCGGGTAAGGATCAGGTACATGGCATCAGTAGGAGCCGCGCCCCGAAAAGACAGCACCGACGGTTCTGGCGATCAGGCTCAGGTCACCCAGAAGGGTCCAGTTGCGCACGTACGAGGCGTCCATGGCGACACGCTCCGCATAGGTGGTGTTGGAGCGGCCATTCACTTGCCAGGGGCCCGTGATGCCCGGACGCATCTTGCAGTAGGCCTGCGCATACGGCCCGTAATAGGTGTCCAGTTCCAGTTGCACCACCGGACGTGGTCCGACGATGCTCATGTCGCCGCGCAGGACGTTCCAGAACTGCGGCAGTTCGTCGAGACTGGTTTTGCGGATGAACGCGCCGAAGCGTGTGATGCGCGGATCGCGGCGCAGCTTGAAGGTGGTGGTCCATTCCTCGCGCGCCTGCGGATCGTTTTCCAGCAGATCGCGCAACACTTCGGCCGAGTTGGTCACCATCGAGCGGAATTTCAGGCAATCGAATTCACGGCCATCGCGGCCGACCCGGCGGTGCTTGTAGGTCGCCGGCCCGCCGGTGGTTGCGAGCACAGTCCACCAGATCAGGATAAAGATGCCGCTGAACAAAGTGAAAAACAGCAGGGCGCCCACGATATCGACGCCACGCTTGGCGGCCCGTTTTCCCCAACCTTCCTGCTCGCCCCACGCATCCTTGGCAGCGATCATCTGGTGCTGCGTCTCTTCTTCGGATCGCCGCATCGGCCTATCCTCGACCCAAGGCGCGCCGCCAGGACGCACTCAACCGTTCAATGCGCTCGGCCGATTGACCATCCGCCCTTGCATCGAGCCAGCTCCGGCGCGCAAAGATGAAGATCAGGAGGAGCAGAAAGCTGCCAGCACCCGCTACGGCCGCCACAATGGCCCTGCGGGGCTTAGATTTGTGCTCGGGCGGCTGTGCCGCATCCAGGGACTGGACCACGGCGCCCTCCCGGCTTTCGTCCACCCGGGCCAGTTCGTACTGGCGGGAAAACAACTCCAACAGTGTCTCCTGGTATTTGAAGTCGCGGTACTTGGCGATGTAGTCATTACCGCCGGCGACCCCGTTCGTACTGCTGGCGGGCTGCGCCGTTTCAGCGCGAGCCAGCTCCTTGCGCAGTGCGGCCAGCTCGGCCTGCGCCTGCCGGAACTCGGGCGCGGCCTCGGTCAGGAAACTGCGCATGGACGCAAGCTTGACTTCCTGTGCGGTCACCTGCGCGCGCAGCCGCGCCGGCCCTTCGAGCGCCGTGGCGGGATTGGCGTTGAGGGTGGCGACGCTGACTCCGGTTGCTGCAAGCGCCTGTTCGGCCGCGACGAGCCTGTCCTTGGTCTCCGCAAGCTGCTTTCCGAAGAAAACGCGGCGCTGCTGCGCCTCGGTGATGGCCAGGCGTCCGAGCAGGCGGGTCAATTCCTCGGGGTAGGCATTCGCTACCTGGGCGGCGAAGGCCGGATCGTGATCGTCGAACTCCACCGTCACGATGTTGTCCTTACCGGCTGCGATGCGCGTGTTTTTCTCCAACTGCTTGCGCGCATCGCCCTTGAACTTGGCCTCGTACCGATCCATCAGCCCAAAGCGCTGAACCAGTTCATCCTCGACCGCATTGCTCTTGAGGAATGACACGAACTGGTCCGTCGGGTTTTTCAAACCCGTGGCGGCACCTGCAAGGCCGCCGAGCGAACCAAGCGACTGCAGCACGCTGGACGCCATGCTCTGCTGCTGCTGAGGCGGCAAAAAAGTGGCGATGGCGGTGTAGGTCGGAGCAATCGCGAACGTCACCGCAAAAGCCAGCACCGCCACACCCACCGGTGCGAGCACCAGCAAACGCAGGTTGTCCGCCACAACCTGCAGCAGGTCGATCAAGTCACGACCGGGCTCGTCTTGCGCCAGCGTATCGTCCAGCGCCACCCTGTTCTGAAATTCGTTCGCCACCTTAGAGACCCTGGATGACCTTGATGGCCGCGATGCCCAGTCCGAACTGGGACAGGATTTGGGTGAAGTCCTTCAGCTGACGGACCACGAAATTACGGGTGGTCTCACGATCGAGCTTCTCCGGAACCACGAGCGTGTCGCCCGGCATCAACGCCAGTTTGTCGAAGCCGCCGCCGAAGAAACCGCCGCCGGCATCGCCGCGAGTCACGATGCTGCCATCGGCACGCAGTACGAACATCTGGTCCTGATCCGCCTCTTCGCGCAGGCCGGCGGCCTGCGCCACATCGGCCACGGTCTTGCCGGTCCGATAGATGAATACGTTCTCGTTGTTGACGGCACCGGTCACGCTCACGAAACCAGGTGTGGACGGCACCAGGATATGGTCACCGTCTTCCAGCGGCAGGTCCGGCAGCGCCACGACAGTTTGCTGCTTGGGATCGAGTTCAAGCGCGATGCGTCCGTCGCTGCGCAAGGTGCGCAGGCTCTGGATCTGCGAACGCGCCAGCAGCTGTTGCTGCTGCAGCACGACCGCATCGACGTTCGTGCGGTTGGCGATCAGGAAGGAAATCTGGCTTTGCTGCTGCGACTCCAGCCGGCGGATCAACTGGTCCAGGTTCTCTTGCTGCTTCTTGCGCACCGACTCGCGGTCAATGGCAGTGCCGAAAACATAAGCCTGCGGCGTGAGCCCGCCGACACGCTCGATCAGTTGGCGCAGCGTTTCGCCAGGCTTGACCTCGTACAGACCCGCAGCGGCCACTTCACCTTCGAGCCGCACAAGGCGCGTCTGGCGCAGCACCGGCAGCTTCAGGTCCTTCTGGCTCAACACGGTGACCACATCGCCCGGCTGCAGTTCCAGGTTCTGGCTTTCGTCCCCGCTCAGCAGCAGCTTGCCGGGGCTGAAGGGAATCAGGGTCGTCTTCAGTTGATCACGGTCCAGGCGCTCGATGACGGCGTAGTCCCAGTTGATTTGATCGACCATGCTGCGCACGCGGTCGCTAAGAGTGGCGCCAGCCTTGCGTGCCGAATCGACATCCGCACCTGCCGTGCCGGTCGCATCGATCGCCTGGATGCCGCGATCGCCATCCAGCGTCTGCACCAGCAAGTTCTTGCGCTGGTAATAGTTGGGCGTGATCAGCGCATCCTTCTCTGGAATCAGGTCGCGCAGCTTCATCCCCGGGAACCAGCGGTAGCGCAGCGGCGCCGCCACATTGCCCTGCAGCGTGACCGCGTTGGCGAACGCGGGGCTGATGTTGAGCAGGGTCACGATGTCGCCGTCCTGAAGCGGCAGGCCCAGGCCCTGCGCATCCAGCTTCACGTCCTGCACCTGACGCGGCGGGTTCTGGCCGGGCACGACACGTTCGACCAGCGCCTTGGAGGTGGCTGCCAGCGTGGGCACGCCGCCGCTCAGTGCCAGGATGCTGCTAAGCGAAGTCTGCGAACCTTTGAGCTCGTAGATCGCCGCCTGGTCGAGCGCCCCGGTGATCGCCACGCGCGGCCCCACCGGCGGTATCACGATGACGTCGCCGGCCTGCAGGGCCACATCGCCGCTCTTGTCGCCGGAGCCGATGAAGTTGTAGAGGTCCAGCGTGGTGACCTTGCTGCCGCCGCGGCGCAGCTCGATGTTGCGCATGCTGCCGTTGGCGTTGGGGCCGCCGCTGGCGAACACCGCGTTGACCAGGGTGCTCAGGCTCGACAGGGTGAAGGTGCCGGGCCGCTGCGCCTGGCCCACCACGTAGACCTGCACGCTGCGCAGCCGGCCGAGGTTGGCGTTCAGGTCGAAATTGGTGAAGGTCTTGCCGAGCTGGGCGCGCAGGGCACTCTCCACGTCCTTTTCACGCACACCCGCCAGCGTGACCACGCCGGCGCGCGGAATGGCGACCTGGCCGTTGCGGTCGATGGTGAGGGTGCCGTCGAAATCGACGCCGCCCCAGACCTGCAGCCGCACTTCGTCGCCCGGGCCGAGCACATAACTCGAAGGCGCGGCCGAATTGCCGTCCGGCACGTAGGCGACCTTGGGCGTGTCGAAAAGCTCGCTGCCGTAGATCGGCAGCAGCCGGCCGGTGGCCTGTTCCACGAACTGCTGGAACTGGCTGGGTTTGGCTGGCGTGCGGGCCCGGCGCGAATCGCCACGGGTATTGATCGAGTCGTCGAGCGGCTGCGTCTGCTGGTCGCCGCTGTCGGCTGCGCTGCTGCGGGCGCCCCTGCTCAGGGAGCGGGCACTGGAATCGAGCCGGCTGCCACCCTGGCCAGGTGCATCGGCACCGGCGGCATTTGCCGCCGAACCGGCACCCGTGCCTGCTCCGGCTCCTGCTCCTGCGCCGACCGACGACGCCGCGCCGGTACCGGACGACGTGCCGCTCGTGGCGCCACTCGTCGGCCCGGTATTGCCGAAGGTACCCAGGTAGAACTGGGCGTGTGCAGGCCCCACGGCAATGGACAGGCACAAACCTGCCGCGAGAAGGCGGCGCAGAAGCTGGGGCATGGATCGATTGGTTGTCATGACGTGCAAAACAGGTCCCCGGACGCAGCCGGCGCAGGGCGCATCAGGTGGGGTGGACCGTCAGTCGCGAACGAAGTGAATACAAAGAAACGCACGCCTCAGGCCGAAGCGCTGCGCAGGCCCGGCTCCCGCGGCGGCGGATCCGAAGCACCGAAACGCCGGTTGCGACCGGCGAACCATACAAGCGATTCGTCCAGGCGCTGAACGGTGAACGCAGGAAACAGGGTCTCCGTGAAATACATCTCGGTATAGGCCATCTGCCACAGCATGAAGTTGCTCACGCGCACTTCACCGCCGGTGCGGATCAGCAGGTCCGGGTCGGGCATGTCACCGGTACTGAAGTAGGGCTGCAGCGCCGCTTCGTCCAGCGTTTCCGGGGAGGCGCCGGGGTTGGCCGTCATCCAGGCACGCATCGCGCGGGTCACATCCCAGCGGCCGCCGTAGTTGACGGCCACGGTCAGGGTCAGGCCTATGTTGTCGCGGGTGAGCAGCTCCACTTCTTCGAACAGCTGGCACAGCGGCCGCTCGAAACGGCTGACGTCGCCGATGATCTTCAGCCGGATGCCGCGCAGGTGCAGGTCGCCGGCTTCCTTGCGCAGATAGCGCAAAAAGAGCTTGGTCAGGCCCGAGACTTCCTGTTCGGGACGGCGCCAGTTCTCGGTGCTGAAGGCGAACAGGGTGAGGCATTCCACGCCCGCCGCCATGCAGCGCTCCACCAGCGGGCGGATGCGCCTGGCGCCGCTGGCATGGCCCATCATCTGGGGCAGGCCGCGTTGCGTGGCCCAGCGCCGGTTGCCGTCCATGATGATCGCCACATGGCGCGGGATGGCGCTGTCGCGAACACCGGCGGCAGACGCGGTGTCCCCAGGCGATTGGGACCGATCCACCCCGTGGTGCTTCATCTGATTTCTGGACTTTCTGAGGGCGGCGGCAGCTTCTGTGACCCTGCACAGGCTTGGCCGAGCGTTTCGTGTTTGTTAACGCAATATCGCGGCAACGTCATATTTCGGCAGGCGCGTAGTCTAATGGACTTGACCCTCCCGGACGTGGTCCGTCTATCCCCTCACCGGATAATCCACGACGTGGCCATTCCAGCATCGTTCATCCAGGACCTGATCTCCCGCACCGACGTGGTCGAGGTCGTCGGCCGCCACGTCACCCTCAAGAAAGCGGGCGCAAACTTCATGGGTTTGTGTCCTTTTCACGACGAGAAGTCGCCATCCTTCTCGGTCAGCCCGGTCAAGCAGTTCTATCACTGCTTCGGCTGCGGAGTGAGCGGTGACGCCATCAAGTTCCTGACCGAATACACCGGCGCCAGCTTCGTCGAGGCGGTACAGGACCTGGCCCAGCAGGCCGGCATGACGGTGCCGCAGGACAACATCGCCGCCGGCGAACGCGAACGCCTGGCCGCGCAGCGCGCCAAGCAGGTGACGCTTTTCGAGGTGCTGGAAAAGGCTGGCGATGCGTTCCGCCAGCAGCTGCGCAAGTCCTCGCGGGCCATCCAGTATTTCAAGGGCCGGGGCGTGTCGGGGCAGATCGCGCAGCGCTTCGGGCTGGGCTACGCGCCGGAAGGCTGGCGGGCGCTGGCCGGCGTGTTCCCCGCCTACGACGACCCCCTGCTGGTGGAGAGCGGCCTGGTCATCGCCGGTGAAGCGGCAGACGACGTTCCCGAATCCCAGCGCAAGCGCTACGACCGCTTCCGCGACCGGGTGATGTTCCCGATCCGCAATGTGAAGGGCGAATGCATAGGCTTCGGCGGCCGGGTGCTGGGCGACGAGAAACCCAAATACCTCAATTCGCCCGAGACACCGGTCTTCAGCAAGGGCCGCGAACTCTACGGCCTCTTCGAGGCCCGCACCGCCGTGCGCGAGAAGGGCTACGCCCTGGTGACCGAGGGCTATATGGACGTGGTCGCCCTGGCGCAGCTGGGTTTTGCCAACACCGTGGCCACGCTGGGCACCGCCTGCACCAGCGAGCATGTGCAGAAACTGTTTCGTTTCACCGATACGGTGGTCTTCAGCTTCGACGGCGACAACGCCGGCCGGCGCGCGGCCCGCAAGGCGCTGGAAGCCGCCCTGCCCTTCGCTACCGACGTGCGTGCGGTGCGCTTCTTGTTCCTGCCGAGCGAGCACGATCCCGACAGCTTCATCCGCGCCGAGGGCCAGGAGGCTTTCGCACGCATGGTCGAGTCCGCCGTGCCGCTCAGCCGTTTCCTGCTGGATGCGGCGCGCGAGGACTGCGATGTCGACACCGCCGAAGGCCGCGCCCGCATGGCCAGCCAGGCACGGCCGCTGTGGATGTCCATGCCCGACGGCGCGCTGCGCCGGGCCTTGCTCGGCGACATCGCCACCGCCGTCCATCTCGACTCCCAGGAACTGGCCAGTCTCTGGGGCAAGCCGCAGCGCGGCGACCGGCGCCCGCCCGAGCACGCACCGGCCTTCGATGGCGACATGCCCGACATGCCGCCGCACATGCCGCACGACCTGCTGCCGGATCTCTATGAGTTGGCCGATGCCAGCCATGGCCACGGCCATGCGGAGCACGGCTCTGCGCCGGCCGGCGGCCAGCGGCGCGACGCCAAGCCGGGCGCCAGCCGCTGGACCCGTACCCCGGACGGCAAGTGGAAACGCCCCGAACCGGTCGACCCCTATGCCGAGCCGCCCGGCCGCGGCCCGCGCACGCCCGGCGTGAACCGCCCGGACACCGCCGCGCGCCTGCTGCTGCTGGACGCCGAAGCGCTGGACACCCTGGGCCACGACGACCGCGAACTGCTGAGCGCCCTGCCGCCGCCGCACGGCCCCCTCTTCGTCTGGCTCGAAGGCCAGTTCCACGAACACGGCCCGCAGGCCTGGCCGGAACTGCGCGAGGCCCTGCAGGGCCATGCCAGCGAAAACCTGGCGCTGAAGGTGATGCAGGGCCCGCAGGCCGGTTTCGAGACCAACACCGGCGAACTGCGCGGCGAGCTGCGCGATTGCGTGGTGCGCATGCAGGTCGAATCGCTCAAGGCCCAGGAGACGGCGGCGATCGCCGAGGTCGGCACCGACCCGGGTGCGCTGGAGCGTTATCGCAGCCTGCATTCGCGCCGATTGGCACTGGAATCGGCACCAAAGGCCTCTTGAAATTCGCGTAGAAGCTATAATGTCAGGTTGCTGACGGCAAGAGCGACAGCAGTACCTCCGGATCCGGCCCACCGACGCCACAGCGCGCGACTGGCCAATCTCACCGCAAGGGCTGCACACCAAATGATCGCCCACACCCTTGTCGTCGGGGGAAGCCTCCCCCACCTACGGGTGGCGGAACATTCATTCGCCGATGTCTGTTCCCGCCATCTCGTTTCTCCTCCGCCGGGCCGTGGCGCCCCAGTTTTCTTTGTGTTGTGAATTTTTTGAGTTGAGGTGTTCATGCCTGTTCAAAAGCCCGCGAAGTCTGCCCAGCCAACCCACCCGGCCAAGAATGCCGTGACCACGGTGAAACCCACAGCCAGCAGCGCAGCCAAGGCTCCGGCCAAGTCCGCAAAGACCGCCAAGCCTGCCAAAACCTCCGCAGCCGCCGACAAGAAAGCCCCGCAACCCGTGTCCACCAAAGCATCGCTCAAGGCCGCCGCCGACGAAATCCTGAAGGCAGCCGCCGCTTCGACCGAAACCAAGAAGAAGCCGGGCCGCCCGCCCAAGGCCGCCGCGGCCGCCGCCACCGAA
Source organism: Xylophilus rhododendri (assembly GCF_009906855.1). Taxonomy (NCBI): domain Bacteria; kingdom Pseudomonadati; phylum Pseudomonadota; class Betaproteobacteria; order Burkholderiales; genus Xylophilus; species Xylophilus rhododendri. The sequence goes on along the minus strand of NZ_CP047650.1, from coordinate 4,428,124 downwards.
GGCGCCGCCGCCGCCGCACCGGCCCCCGCCAAGCGCGGCCGCAAGCCCAAGGCCGCCACCACCGCCGCCGCATCGAGCGGACCGGCCGTGGACGATGCCGACATGTCCGACATCGAAGCCGACCTCGAAGGTGAAGTCGAAGCCGAGACCGAAGTCGCCGCCACCCCCGCCGGCGTGGTCGAGAAGGTCAAGCCGCTGCGCATGAAGATCAGCAAGGCCAAGGAGCGCGCGCTGATGAAGGAATTCGGGCTGGACGAGACCGTCCTGTCCGAAGAAGACATGGCCAAGCGCCGTTCGCGCCTGAAGACCCTGATCAAGCTCGGCAAGACCCGCGGCTTCCTGACGCACAGCGAAATCTCCGACCACTTGCCCGACAAGCTGGTCGACCAGGAAACCCTGGAAGTCGTCATCACCATGCTCAACGACCTGGGCGTGGCGGTGTACGAGCAGACGCCCGATGCCGAGACCCTGCTGGTGACCAACACCGCGCAGACCGGCGCCACGGAAGAAGAAGCCGAAGAAGCCGCCGAAGCCGCCCTGTCCACCGTGGACAGCGAATTCGGCCGCACCACCGACCCGGTCCGCATGTACATGCGTGAAATGGGCACGGTCGAGCTGCTGACCCGCGAAGGCGAAATCGAGATCGCCAAGCGCATCGAAGGCGGCCTGATGGCCATGATGGAGGCGATCTCCGCATCGCCCGCCACCATCGCCGAGATCCTGCGCATGGGCGAGGAAATCCGCGAGGGCAAGGTCGTCATCTCCACCGTGGTCGATGGCTTTTCGAACCCGAACGAGGCCGACGACTACGTGGCCGAGGAAGACTTCGACGAGTTCGACGAGGAAGACGACGACGACGGCAAGGGCGGCTCCAAGGCGCTGACCAAGAAGCTCGAAGAATTGAAGCGCGACGCCCTCTCCCGCTTCGACCGCCTGCGCGAGCTGTTCGAGAAGATGCACGCCATCTACGACAAGGAAGGCTACGGCGGCGCCTCGTACATGTCGGCCCAGGTGCAGATCTCCGAGGAGCTGATGACCATCCGCTTCACGGCCAAGACCATCGAGAAGCTGTGCGACCTGGTGCGCGCCCAGGTCGAGGACGTGCGCAAGAAGGAACGCGAACTGCGCAAGATCATCGTGGAGAAGTGCGGCATGCCGCAGGAAACCTTCGTGAAGGATTTCCCGCCCAACCTGCTGAACCTGAAGTGGGTCGAGAAGCAGGCCGCCGCCGGCAAGCCCTGGAGCACGGTGCTGACCCGCAACATCCCGCCGGTGCAGGAACTTCAGCAGAAGCTGATCGACCTGCAGTCGCGTGTGGTGGTGCCGCTGACGCAACTGAAGGACATCAACAAGCGCATGAACGCCGGCGAGTCCTCTTCGCGTGACGCGAAGAAGGAAATGATCGAGGCCAACCTGCGCCTGGTGATCTCGATCGCCAAGAAGTACACCAACCGCGGCCTGCAGTTCCTGGACCTGATCCAGGAAGGCAACATCGGCCTGATGAAGGCGGTGGACAAGTTCGAATACCGCCGCGGCTACAAGTTCTCGACCTACGCCACCTGGTGGATCCGCCAGGCCATCACCCGCTCGATCGCCGACCAGGCGCGCACCATCCGCATCCCGGTGCACATGATCGAGACGATCAACAAGATGAACCGCATCTCGCGCCAGCATCTGCAGGAGTTCGGCTTCGAGCCGGACGCCTCCATCCTGGCGGCCAAGATGGAGATTCCGGAAGACAAGATCCGCAAGATCATGAAGATCGCCAAGGAGCCGATCTCCATGGAAACGCCGATCGGCGACGACGACGACAGCCACCTCGGCGACTTCATCGAGGACCAGGCCAACACCGCCCCGATCGACGCCGCCATGCAGGCCGGCCTGCGCGACGTGGTCAAGGACATCCTCGACGGCCTGACCCCGCGCGAAGCCAAGGTGCTGCGCATGCGTTTCGGCATCGAGATGTCCACCGACCACACGCTGGAAGAAGTGGGCAAGCAGTTCGACGTGACGCGTGAACGCATCCGCCAGATCGAGGCCAAGGCACTGCGCAAATTGAAGCACCCGAGCCGCAGCGACAAGCTGCGCAGCTTCATCGATACGCTGTAAGCGGCCGGCCTTCGGGCCTCTTGAACGACAAAGCCCCGTGCATCGCTGCACGGGGCTTTTTCTTTGTGGACTGGCGGATCAGGCCCGGCCGTAGCGATCCTCGAAGCGCACGATGTCGTCCTCGCCCAAATAGGGCCCGGACTGCACCTCGATCAGCTCCAGCGGAATCTTGCCCGGATTCTCCAGCGCGTGAATCACACCCACCGGGATGTAGGTCGACTGGTTCTCGGTGAGCAGCACTTCCTTGTCGCCCAGCCAGACCTTGGCCGTGCCCGACACCACCACCCAGTGCTCGGCGCGGTGGTGGTGCATCTGCACCGACAGCTTCTGGCCCGGGTTCACGGTGATGCGCTTGACCTGGTAGCGGTCGGCCTGGTCGATCGAGTCGTAGGAGCCCCAGGGCCGGAACACCTCGCGATGCAGGCCGGCTTCGGGGCGCTTGCCGGCTTTCAGCTTGTCGACGATCTTCTTGACGTCCTGCACCGCGCCGCGGGCCGCTACCAGCACCGCATCCGAGGTCTCGACGACCACCACGTCGTCCAGGCCCACCACCGCCACCAGACGATGGTCGGCATGCACATAGCTGTGGTTCACGCCGTGCAGCAGCACGTCGCCGCGGGTGGCGTTGCCCTGCGGGTCCTTGGTGGCCACGTCCCATACGGCGTTCCAGGCGCCCACGTCGCTCCAGCCGGCCGACATGGGGACGACCTGCACCTTGTCGGACTTCTCCATCACCGCGTAGTCGATGGAGTCCTCGGGCGAGGCACTGAAGGCGTCCTTGTCCAGGCGCAGGAAGTCGAGGTCCGCGCGGGCCTTGGCGACGGCCGAGCGGGCGGCCTCGGCCACGGCGGGCGCGAAGCGGTCCAGTTCCGCCATCAGCACCGAGGCCTTGAACAGGAACATGCCGCTGTTCCAGAGGTGGCGGCCGTCGGCCAGGTACTTCTGCGCGGTGGCCAGGTCGGGCTTTTCCACGAAGGCGGTTGCCGGGATGGCATGGTCGCCCGACAGGCGTTCGGCCACCTGGATATAGCCGTAGCCGGTCTCTGGCGAGGTCGGCACGATGCCGAAGGTGACGATGGCACCGGACTCGGCCGCCGGAATGCCGATCCGCACGGCCTGCTGGAAGGCTTGCGTATCGCCGATGACATGGTCGGCGGCCAGGATCAGCAGCAGCGGGTCGGCGCCGTCCGCCATGGCAGCGGCGGCTGCCGCGGCGATGGCCGGCGCCGTGTTGCGGCCGACGGGTTCCAGCAGGATGGCATGGGGCTTGATGCCCAGTGCATGCAGTTGCTCGCCCAGGATGAAGCGGTGGTTCTCGTTGCCCACGATGAGGGGCGGTTGTACGTCCGGCAGGCCTTCGAGCCGCGCCAGCGTCAGCTGGAACAGGGTGCGCTCTTCGGTCACGCCGAGAAACTGCTTCGGATAAGCCGAGCGCGACAGCGGCCAGAGACGCGTGCCGGAGCCGCCGGACAGAATGACTGGAATCATCGGGAAGACTTCGGCGGAAGTGCGAGGGAGAGGGGAAGGCGGGAAGTGCGCGCGAGTATAGCCAGCCCTCCCCCGGGACCCGAGCCTGGACGGGGGCGGAGATACCCGCCCTCAATGGTCGTGGTGCAGGTAGTCCGGCTGCCTCGGCAGGCGCAGGCTGACCAGGAAGGCGATCGCCATCATCGCCGTGACATACCAGTAGAAGCTCTGCTGCCAGCCGATGTCCTTCAGGTAGAGCGCCACGTACTCGGCGGTGCCGCCGAAGACCGCGTTGGCGATGGCATAGGCAAAACCCACGCCCAGCGCCCGCACCTGCGGCGGGAACATCTCGGCCTTCACCAGGCCGCTGATCGAGGTGTAGAAACTCACGATGGCCAGAGCCAGCACGATCAGGCCGAAGGCGGCGTAGGGGCTCTTGACCGACTGCAGGGCCAGCAGGATGGGCACGGTGGCCAGGGTGCCGAGAGCGCCGAACAGCATCATGGAATTGCGCCGGCCAATGCGGTCGGCCAGGGCGCCGAAGAGCGGCTGCATCAGCATGTAGACGAAGAGCGCCCAGGTCATGATATCGGTGGCGGTGCGCGCCGACATGCCGGCCGAGTTCACCAGGTACTTCTGCATGTAGGTGGTGAAGGTGTAGAAGATCAGCGAGCCGCCGGCCGTGTAGCCCAGCACCGTCAGGAAGGCCGGCGTGTGGTTGCGGAACAGCGCGCCCAGGCTGCCTGCTTCCTTGTTGGCGCGGGTCTCGGCGGTGGAGGTCTCGCGCAGGGTGCGGCGCAGCAGCATGGCGACCACCGCGGTGACCGCGCCGATCACGAAGGGGATGCGCCAGCCCCAGGCGTGCAGTTCGGCGTCCGACAAAAAGCCCTGCATCACCACGATCACCAGCGCCGCCAGCAGCTGCCCGCCGATCAGCGTGACGTACTGGAAGGAGGCGAAGAAGCCGCGCCGCCCGCGCAGCGCCACCTCGCTCATATAGGTGGCCGAGGCGCCGTATTCACCGCCGACCGACAGGCCCTGCAGCAGCCGGGCCAGCAGCAGCAGCGCCGGCGCGGCCACGCCGATGGCGTCGTAGGTGGGCAGGCAGGCGATCAGCAGCGAGCCGCCGCCCATCATCACCACCGAGATCACCATCGAGAGCTTGCGGCCGTATTTGTCGCCGATCAGGCCGAACAGCCAGCCGCCGATGGGCCGCATCAGAAAGCCCGCGGCGAACACGCCGGCGGTGCTCAGCAGTTGCACCGTCGGATCGGCCTTGGGGAAGAAGGACGCCGCGAAGTACAACGCACTGAAGGCGTAGACATAGAAATCGAACCACTCGACCAGGTTGCCGGACGAGGCGGCGACGATGGCGAAGACCCGCTCCCTCGTCTCCTTGGCGGTGTAGTGCGGTGGGGTGGCTGATGCGGAGGCTGGGGAACTCATGTCTATCCTGTTGTTGTCGGTTTTTGGCAAGGATCTTGCGCCGACCGCCATGACAGCCGGTTACCTAGGGTAACCCCTGGGTACTTCCCGAGCGTTTCAGTGCGCCTCATGACCGTGGCCCCTCCGCGGCCATGGGCGTTTGCGCGGTGATGCGGGGCGCTACCATTGCGCGCCCTCCTTTCGTCGTCCACGACGCCCGGAGCGCATGCCCATGAGCCCGCCCCACGCCGACCAGCCCGCCGACGCCAGCCTTCTGCCGCAGGAGCTGGACGAAGCCGCGCGCGCCCAGCAGGTCAGCCGCGAGGCGCTGCTGCTGGCCATCGAGGCCGCCGAGGTCGGCACATGGGACCTGGACCTGCGCACCCAGGTGCTGACCTGGCCGCCGCGCACCAAGGCCATGTTCGGCATCTCGCCCGAGGTTCCCTGCAGCATGGCCGACTTCCACGCCGGCCTGCATCCGGACGACCGCGAGGCCACCGCTGCCGCCTTCGACTCGGCCATCGACCCGGCGCGCCGCGCCACCTACGACGTGGAGTACCGCACCATCGGCAAGGAAGACGGCCGGGTGCGCTGGGTGGCCGCCAAGGGCCGCGGCGTGTTCGATGCGCAGGGCCGCTGCGTGCGGGCGCTGGGCACCGCCATCGACATCACCAGCCACCGCGCCGCCGCCTCGCGCCAGGCCTTTTTGCTGGCCTTCGTGGATGCGCTGCGGCCGCTGGCCGATCCGCGCGCCATCATGGAGGCCGCCGTGCGCCTGCTGCGCCAGTACCTGGGCGCCAGCCGCGTCGGCTATGCCGCGATCCGCGAGGACGAGAAAAGCGTGCTGCTGGAGATCGACGCGGTCGAAGGCGTGGCCTCGCTGGCCGGCCCCTACCCGCTCCACACCTTCGGCGACGGCAACATCGCCCTGCTCAAGCAGGGCCGCACCGCCACCTTCGAGGACGCCTCCACCGTGCCGGAGAACGTGCAAGCCCATCTGGAGCGCATGCAGATCCGCGGCCAGATCGCCGTGCCCTTCCTCAAGGACGGCCGGCTGCGCGCCACGCTCTACGTCAACCAGGCCACGCCGCGCATCTGGCTGCCGGAGGAGGTCGCCACGGTGGAGGATGTGGCCTCGCGCACCTGGGACGCGCTGGAGCGCGCCCGCGCCGAGCAGGCCCTGCGCGAGGAGAGCCGGGCGCTGGAGACCCTCAACCACACCGGCGCGCTGCTGGCCGCCGAGCTCGACCTCGACAAGCTGGTGCAGCGGGTGATCGACGCCTGCCGCGAACTCACCGGCGCGCAGTTCGGCGCCTTCTTCTACAACGTGCTCGACGCCGCCGGCGAGAGCTACATGCTCTACGCCCTCTCCGGCGTGCCGCGCGAGAGCTTCGCCGGTATGCCGATGCCGCGCGCCACCGTGCTCTTCGGCACCACCTTCCGCGGCGAAGCGGTGATCCGCTCGGCCGACATCACCCAGGATCCACGCTACGGCCACAATGCGCCGCACGCCGGCATGCCGGTCGGCCACCTGCCGGTGCGCAGCTACCTTGCGCTGCCGGTGGTCACACGCACGGGCGAGGTGATCGGCGGCATGTTCTTCGGCCATCCGGGCGCCGATGTCTTCACGCCGAGGGCCGAGCGCATCGCCGTGGGCATGGCCTCGCAGGCTGCCATCGCCATCGACAACGCGCGGCTCTTCCAGGCCGCGCAGCGGGCGCAGGAAGGCCTGCAGCAGCGGGTGCAGGAGCGCACCGGCGAGCTGGAGCGAGCCCACGAGCAGCTGCGCCAGTCGCAGAAGATGGAGGCCGTGGGACAGCTCACCGGCGGCATCGCGCACGACTTCAACAACCTGCTGCAGGGCATCACCGGATCGCTGGAGGTGGTGCGCCGGCGCATCGCCGCCGGCCGCACGGAAGACCTGCAGCGTTTCATCGACGGCGCCATCCAGTCTGCGCGCCGGGCCGCCGCCCTCACCCACCGGCTGCTGGCCTTCTCGCGCCGCCAGCCGCTGGCGCCCAAGGCGGTGCGGGCCAATCCGCTGGTGCAGTCGATGGAAGAGCTGCTGCGCCGCACGCTGGGCGAGCGCATCGGCCTGGAGCTGCAGTTGCAGCCCGAGCTGTGGCCTACCCGCTGCGACGCCAACCAGCTCGAAAGCGCCATCCTCAACCTCTGCATCAATGCGCGCGACGCCATGCCCGATGGCGGCCAGCTCACCATCGCCACCCGCAACACCCGTATCGAGGCGGCCGAAGCCGCCGGCCGCGAGGACCTGAGCCCCGGCGAATACATCTGCCTGCGGGTGGCCGACACCGGCACCGGCATGAGCGCCGACGTGCTGGCCCATGCCTTCGACCCTTTCTTCACCACCAAGCCGATCGGCCAGGGCACGGGCCTGGGCCTGTCGATGATCTACGGCTTCGCCCGCCAGTCCGAGGGCCATGTGCGCATCGACAGCGAACCGGCCGCCGGCACCACCGTCAGCCTTTACCTGCCGCGCCACCTGGGCCAGGCCGAGCACGACGAGCATCCGCCCGCCGTCGAGGCGCAGGCGCCGCTGCAGGCCGGCAAGACGGTGCTGGTGATCGAGGACGAGGAGGTCGTGCGCAGCCTCATCGTCGAAGCGCTGCGCGAACTGGGCTGGCGGGCGCTGGAGGCAGCCGACGGGCCTTCGGGCCTGGCCATCCTGCAGTCGGCGCAGGCGATCGACCTGCTGGTCACCGACGTCGGCCTGCCCGGCCTCAACGGCCGCCAGGTGGCGGATGCGGCGCGGCTGCAGCGGCCCGAACTGCCGGTGCTGTTCATGACCGGCTATGCCGAGAACACGGTGCAGTCCGAAGGCTTCCTGGAGCCCGGCATGGCCCTGCTGACCAAGCCCTTCACCATGGACGACCTCGCCGCGCGCCTGCGTGCGATGGTGGACGGCGCATGAGACTGCGGCACTGGATGGCCGGCGCCCTGCTGGCCTGCGCGCTGGGCGCGCAGGCGCAGGAACTGCCGCCTGGCGTGCGCCTGGGCATGGGCCTGCATGAGCTGCAGTCGGTGCTGCCCTCGCTGGAACGGGTGCGCCGCCCGCAGCGCATGGGCGGCGGGCTGGTCGGCGGCTGGCAATCGAGCGGCGCGCAGTTGGCCGGGCTGAGCGGCACGCAGACCTTCTTCCTGGCTGGCGGCGCGCTGCGCCGCGTCGAATTCCTGGCCGACACCCAGGCCCTGGCCGACGGCGGCGCGGCCGCCTTCGACAGCCTGCTCGCCTGGGGCCGCGGCCGCTACGGCGCCGAGCGTGTGTCGCAGGACGCGAGCAGCCGCTATGCCGCCTGGAGCGATGCGGACACCGACGTCTATGTGCGCCTGCTGGCGCCGCCGCGCGCCGGGCTGCAGCTGGTGATCGGCCAGCGCCCGCCGCGCGACGATTCCAATCTCTGAAGCGGCTCAGCCGGTATTGCGCAGCCCGGCGGCGATGCCGTTGATCGAGATGTGGATGCCCGTCTGCACCCGGTCGTCGCCCTGCCCGGCCCGGTAGCGCCGCATCAGCTCCACCTGCAGGTGGTGCAGCGGATCGATGTAGGGGAAACGGTGGCGGATCGAGCGCGCCAGCGAGCTGTTGTGCGCCAGCCGGCTCTTGTCGCCGGTGATCAGGTTGAGCGCGTCGTTGGTGCGCTTCCACTCGGCCTCGATCATGCCGAAGACCTTCTTGCGCAGCCGCGCGTCGGGCACCAGCTCGGCATAGCGGCCGGCCAGGGCCGGATCGCTCTTGGCCAGCACCATGTCCATGTTGGACAGCAGGGTCTTGAAGAAGGGCCAGGTCTTGACCATGCGCTGCAGCAGCGCGACGCGGCTGGCGCGTTCGGTCTTCGAGGGCTGGGCGCCGTCGGCCAAGAAGGCCTCCACCGCCGAGCCGAAGCCGTACCAGCCCGGCAGCGTCAGCCGGCACTGGCCCCAGCTGAAGGACCAGGGCACCGCCCGCAGGTCCTCGATGTTCTGCTGCGCCTTGCGGGAGGCCGGACGCGAGCCGATGTTGAGTTCGGCGATCTCGCGGATCGGCGTGCTGCCGAAGAAGTAGTCGGCGAAATGCGGGGTCTCGTAGACCAGCTGGCGGTAGGCCGCCATGCTGGCCCTGGAGATCTCGTCGGCCGCCGCCAGGAACTGCTTGGTCGCCGGCTTGGCCGGCTGCAGCAGCGTGGCTTCGAGCGTGGCGGCGACCAGGGTCTCCAGGTTGCGCCGGCCGATCTCCGGGTTGGCGTACTTGGAGCCGATCACCTCGCCCTGCTCGGTCAGCCGGATCTGGCCGCGCACGGTGCCGGCGGGCTGGGCCAGGATGGCCTCGTAGCTCGGGCCGCCGCCGCGGCCGACCGTGCCGCCGCGGCCATGGAACATGCGCAGCTGGATCGGCGTGGCGGGCACGGCCGGCCGGTCTTCCGCCGGGTTGGCCGGCAGGCCTTCGAGCGCCATGCTGTCGAAGAACTCGACCAGCGCCCCGCCGGAGCGGTAGAGCTCCCAGTTGCTGGTGAAGATGCCGCCGTCCTTGTTGCTGTCGGAGTAGCCCAGCATCACGTCCTGCTCGCCGCCGCTCCTCTGCACCAGCGCGGCGATGCCGGGCAGGCTGTAAAAGTCCCGCATGATGGGCGCGGCGCTGCGCAGGTCGCCGATGGTCTCGAACAGCGGCACCACGATCAGGTCGTTGACCGCGCCGCTGTCGAGCGTGCCGCGCAAGAGGCCCACTTCCTTCTGCAGCAGCAGCACTTCCAGCAGGTCGCTCACCGCCTCGGTGTGGCTGATGATGTAGTGGCGGATGGCGTTCCTGCCGTAGCGCTCGCGCATGGTGCGGGCGGCTTCGAAGATGGCAAGTTCGCTGCGCGCCAGGTCGGAGTATTCGATGCCCACCACGCGGAGGGTGCGGGCGTCGTTGAGCAGGGACAGCAGCAGCTTGCGTTTGGCGGCCTCGTCCAGCGCGGCGTAGTCGGCTTCGAGGCGGGCCGTCTGCAGCAGCTCGGCGACCACCGCCTCGTGTTTGTCGGAACTCTGGCGCAGGTCCACCGTGGCGAGGTGGAAGCCGAAGACCTCGGCCGCGCGGATCAGGGGCTTCAGGCGCTGCTGGGCGATGGCCTCGCCATGCTGAGCCAGCAGGGATGCCTCGATCACCCGCAGGTCGGCGACCAGCTCCTCCGACAGCAGATAGGGGTTCTGGGGTGCGACGGCGTGACGGGCCGCCTCGCCGCCGGTCAGCTGCTTCAGGGTGGCGGCCAGGCGGGCGTACATGCCGGTGAGGGCGCGGCGGTAGGGCTCGTCCAGGCGGTGCTCGCTCTGGTCGGGGCTGCTGCCGGCCAGGGCCTGCATCTCGGGGCTGAAGTCCACCAGCCGGGCCGACAGCGACAGCTCCGCGCCCAGGCGGTGCAGCTCGGTGAGCTGGTAGCGGATGGCCACCTCGCTCTGCCGGCGCAGCGCGTATTCGAGCGTCTCGGCGGTGACGTTGGGATTGCCGTCGCGGTCACCGCCGATCCACTGGCCCATGCGGAAGAAGCTGGCCACCGGATAAGCGCCCAGCTCGCGCTCCAGGCCGGCATACAGGCGCGGCACCTCGCGCAGGAAGGTGGCCTCGTAATAGGACAGCGCGTTCTCGATCTCGTCGTTCACCGTGAGCTTGGAAAAGCGCAGCAGCCGGGTGTGCCAGAGCTGCATCACCCGCGCCCGCAGTTGGGCCTCGTTGGCGGCCAGCTCGCGCGGCGCGAGGGCATCCTTGGTGGCAGCCGAGAACTGGGCACGCGCCTTGACCTCGTCGCGCGCCGTCAGCAGCTGGGCGATGCCGCGCTCGGCATCCAGGATGCTCTTTCGCTGCACCTCGGTGGGGTGGGCGGTGAGCACCGGCGAGACGTAGCTCGACGCCAGCGTCTGCGACAGCTGCTTGGGCGAGACGCCGGCCCAGCGCAGCCGGGCGAGCGCCACGTCGATGCTGCCTTCCTGGGTGTCGCCGGCGCGTTCGTGCTCGATGCGGCGGCGGATGTAGTGGCGGTCTTCCGCGAGATTGGCCAGGTGGCTGAAGTAGGTGAAGGCGCGGATCACCATGACCGTCTGGTCGGCGGTCAGCGCCTTGAGCAGCTTCTTGAGCGCCCGGTCGGCCTCGTGGTCGGCATCGCGCCGGAAGGCCACCGAGAGCTTGCGCACCTGCTCGACCAGTTCGAAGGCCGCCTGGCCGTCCTGCTCGCGGATCACGTCGCCGAGGATGCGGCCGAGCAGGCGGATGTCGTCGACCAGGGGCTGCTCGATGTCCTTGCGGCGCCGCACGGGCGTTTTGGCGTTGGGGGACGGGGCGGCCTTGTCGGTCTGCTGCACGGTTGTTCTCCTCGTGTTGGGACGGTCTTCTATGGTGCGCTGCAGCAATGCTAGCATCGCCGGCTTCGCCGCCCCAGCTCTTTGCAGCTCTTTCTTCGCCGTGAGTTCCCAAGCCCTGTCCATCGTCATCGCCACCCGCGAAAGCCGGCTCGCCCTCTGGCAGGCCGAACATGTGGCGGGCCTGCTGCGCGAACGCGGCCACACGGTGAGCCTGCTGGGCATGACCACCCAGGGCGACCGCATCCAGGATCGCCCGCTGAGCAAGGTCGGCGGCAAAGGCCTGTTCGTGAAGGAGCTGGAGCTGGCCCTTGAAGACGGCCGCGCAGACATCGCCGTCCACTGCCTCAAGGACATGCCGATGGACCTGCCCGAGGGCTTCGAGATGGTCTGCGTGATGGACCGCGAGGATCCGCGCGACGCCTTCGTCTCCAACCACCACGCCACGCTGGAATCGCTGCCGCAGGGCGCGGTGGTCGGCACCTCCAGCCTGCGCCGCCAGGTGCTGCTGCGCGCGCTGCGGCCGGACCTGCGCATCGAACCGCTGCGCGGCAATCTCGACACCCGGCTGCGCAAGCTCGACGAGGGCGGCTACGACGCCATCGTGCTGGCCGCCGCCGGGCTGATCCGGCTGGGGCTGCAGTCGCGCATGCGTTTTGTCTTCTCCCCGACACCCAGATGCTGCCCGCCGCCGGCCAGGGCGCGCTCGGCATCGAGATCCGCACCGGCCGCCACGACCTGGCCGAGGCGCTGGCGCATCTGGACCACCGCGAGACCTGGCTGACCACCAGCGCCGAGCGCGCCGTCAGCCGCGCCATGGGCGGCAGCTGCTCGATGCCGCTGGCGGCCTTCGCCACGCTGTCGGGCTCCACCTTGAGCCTGCGCGCCGCCTGGGGCGATGTGGAGGGCGACGGCCCGCTGATCGAAGCCGCCGCCGAAGGCCCGGTGCAGACCATCGCCGATGCCGCCGCGCTGGGCGAACAGGCCGCTGCCCGGCTGCGTGCCGGCGGGGCGCTGCAGGGCCGCTGAATGCGGGTGATCGTGACCCGCCCCGCCGCCGAGTGCGAGTCGTGGTCCGGGCTGCTGCGGCAAGCGGGCTTCGATGCCGTGGCGCTGCCGCTGATCGCGATCCATCCATTGGCCGAACCTGGCCGCGCCGCGCTGCTTCAGGCCTGGGCCGGGCTGGGCTCCTGGCGCGCCGTGATGTTCGTCAGCGCCGCCGCCGTGCAGCATTTTTTCGACGCGGCCCCCGAGGGCTCCGCCTGGCCGGCCGGTACACGCGCCTGGGCGCCCGGGCCGGGCACGGCCGCCGTCCTGCTGGCGCGCGGCGTGGCGGCGGCGGACATCGACCAGCCGCCGCCCGACGCGCCACGCCTGGACTCCGAAGCCCTCTGGCAGGCCGCCGGCCACCGCATCGCGCCGGGTGACGGCGCGCTCATCGTGCGCGGCGCCGAGCAAGGCCAGGACGACCCCGCACGGGCCGGCCATGGCCGCGCGTGGATGGCCGAGCGGCTCTGCAGCGCCGGTGCGCTGGTCTCGACCATCGCCGCCTACAGCCGCGCCGCGCCGGCCTGGACCGCCACGCAGGCGGCCGAGGCCGCGCGGCTCGCCAGTCCGGACAGCGCCTGGGTGTTCAGCAACTCCGAGGCCGTCACCCATCTTTTCGCGCTCCTGCCGCAGGCGGCAGCCGCCTTGCGCCTGGGCGGCGCCATCGCCACCCATCCCCGCATCGCCGCCGCCGCCCGCGCGGCCGGCTTCGCGCGGGTGATCGCGGCATCGCCGGGCCGCGATGGGCTGATCGAAGCGCTGCACACCCTGGAGCGGTCTATAGAATCGGCCGGATGAGTTCCGTGCCCCTGCCCGATCCGCCCACGGCGACCCCGGTCCCACCCGTCGCCGCGCAGCCTTCGCTGGCCCGTCCCATGCTGATCGGCGTGGGCATTCTTTCCGCGCTCGCGCTGGCCGCCTCGGTCACGCTGTGGCAGCGCCTTTCATCCATCCAGGAACAGCTGGCGCGGCAGAGCGCCGATGCCGGCGGCCAGTCCATCGAAGCCCGCGCCATGGCGCGCCAGGCCCAGGAAGTGGCGCAGGATTCCATCTCCCGCGTCGGCGTGCTGGAAGCCCGGCTGGCCGAAGTCTCGCTGCAGCGCTCGCAGCTCGAAGAGCTGATGCAGAGCCTGTCGCGCTCGCGGGACGACACCTTGGTGGTGGACGTGGACTCCGCCCTGCGCCTGGCCCAGCAGCAGGCCGAACTCACCGGCAGCGCCGAGCCCCTGCTGGCGGCCCTGCGCAGCGCCGACCAGCGCATCGCCCGCGCCGCCCAGCCACGCCTGGCGCCGGTGCAGCGCGCCATCGCCCGCGACGTGGAGCGCGTGCGCGCCGCCAGCGTGACCGATGTGCCCGGCCTGCTGCACCGGCTCGACGAGCTGGTGCGTATGGTCGACGAGCTGCCGCTGCAGAACGCGGTGGCCCAGGCCGCCGCCATGCACGGCAGCGCGGCACCTGTTCCCGCGCCCGACGTGGCCGCGGATCCGTGGTGGCGCGCCGCCCTGCGCCAGGCCTGGTTCGCGGTGCGCGACGAAGCCCGCGGCCTGGTGCGCGTGAGCCGCATCGACCAGCCCGAAGCCGTGCTGCTGGCGCCCGACCAGGCTTTCTTCCTGCGCGAGAACCTGAAGCTCAAGCTGGTCAATGCCCGCCTGGGCGTGCTGGCGCGCCAGACCGACGCGGCCCGCTCCGACCTGGCGGGCGCCGCCTTCGCGCTGCAGCGTTATTTCGAGCCGACTTCGCGCCGCGTGGCCGTCGCCGGCGACCTGCTCAAGCAGGCCCAGGCGCAGGTCAGCAGCGGCGCATTGCCGCAGCCGGAAGAGACGCTCGCCGCCCTGGCCACGGCCGCCGCCGGGAGGTAGACCGCCATGCGTGCTGCCCTCTGGTTCGTCGCCCTCTTCGGCATTGCCGTGGCGGTGGCGCTTTTCGCCGGCAACAACCAGGGCACGATCACCGTGTTCTGGCCGCCCTACCGCATCGATCTTTCGCTGAACCTGGTGCTGCTGATCCTGGTCGGCGGCTTCACCCTGGTCCATGTGGCCCTGCGCGCCCTGGCCGCGCTGCTGGACCTGCCGGTGCAGGCCGGCCGCTGGCGCCAGCAGCAGAAGGAACGTGCCATGCACGTGGCCCTGCTCGACGGCTTGTCGCACCTGACGGCCGGCCGCTTCATCCGCGCCCGCAAGGCGGCCGAAGCCGCCATCGGCCATGAAAAAGCCCTGGTGGGCACCGCCGAGCCGCTGGCCCATGCGGTGCAGGTGCGCGCCCTGGCCCACCTGATCGCCGCCGAAAGCGCCCATGCGCTGCAGGACCGCGCCGCGCGCGAACGGCACCTGCAGCAGGCGCTGGAGCAGACCGCCACCAACCCGTCCGCCCCGCGCAGGAAGCCCGCGAAGGCGCCCAGCTGCGCGCCGCCAGTTGGGCCCTGCAGGACCGCGATGCGCCCGCCGCGCTGGCCCTGCTGGAACAGCTGCCGCAGGGCGCCGCCCGCCGCACCCTGGCACTGCGCACCCGCCTGCGCGCCACCCGCCTGGCGCAGCAGACCCAGGCCGCGCTGGAAACCGCGCGCCTGCTGATCAAGCACCGCGCCTTCTCCTCCACCGCCTCGCACAGCATCGTGCGCGGCCTGGTGATCGAGCTGATCAACCAGGCGCACGACGTGAGCCAACTGCTCAAGCTCTGGCAGTCGCTCGACGCCGGCGAACGCGCCATGCCCGAACTGGCCGTGCATGCCGCAGAACGCCTGCGCCAGCTCGAAGGCGACGCCACCCTGGCGCGCACCTGGCTGCTGCCGGCCTGGGAAACGCTGGTGAGCCAGCCGGGCTCGCTGGCCGAGGCGCTGGAGATCAAGCTGGTGCGGGCGCTGGAAGACAGCCTGTCCGACGTCGATCCGCAATGGCTGGGCCGCATCGAAAGCGCCCAGCAGCAGAACCCGCGCGATCCGCTGCTGCAGTACCTGGCCGGCATCGCCTGCCTGCGGCTGCAGCTCTGGGGCAAGGCGCAGAAGCTGCTGGAGCAGGCCAGCCGCCAGCTGCCGCACGCGGCCCTGCGCTGCCGCGCCTGGCGCGCGCTGGCCGTGCTGGCCGAGCAGCGCGGCGATGTCGAGGCCACGGCCGCGGCCTGGCGGCGCGCCGCCGAACTCTCCGATTAGCGCCGCCGCCTAAAATCACCGGCAACCGCCTCTTTCAGACCGCCACGACGGCACCGCTCGGTGCCGTTTTCATTTGAAGAACACGCCATGAGCGAAGACATCCAGCAGCCCGGCCTCAACAGCCTCTCCAAGTCCTTCGAGCCCGCCGCCCTGGAGGCGCACTGGGGGCCGCTGTGGGAAGAACGCGGCTACGGCCGTGCCGGCTGGCGCGGCACCGGCGAGGCCAAGGCCGGCCAGGGCGCCTTCTCGGTGCAGCTGCCGCCGCCCAACGTCACCGGCACCCTGCACATGGGCCATGCCTTCAACCAGACGGTGATGGACAGCCTGGTGCGCTACCACCGCATGAGCGGCGACAACACCCTGTGGGTGCCCGGCACCGACCACGCCGGCATCGCCACCCAGATCGTGGTGGAACGCCAGTTGCAGGCGCAGGGCCAGAGCCGCCACGACCTGGGCCGCAAGAACTTCGTCGCCAAGATCTGGGAATGGAAGGAGCAGTCCGGCAACACCATCACCACCCAGATGCGCCGCATGGGCGACAGCGTGGACTGGCAGCACGAGTACTTCACCATGGACGACAAGCTGTCCACCGTGGTGACCGACACCTTCGTGCGGCTCTACGAGCAGGGCCTGATCTACCGCGGCAAGCGCCTGGTGAACTGGGATCCGACGCTCAAGACGGCCGTGTCCGACCTGGAAGTGGAGTCCGAGGAAGAGGACGGCTCGCTCTGGCATATCCGCTATCCGCTGGCCGACGGCTCCGGCTCGCTGGTGGTGGCCACCACCCGGCCCGAGACCATGCTGGGCGACACCGCCGTGATGGTGCACCCGGAAGACGAGCGCTACCGCCACCTGATCGGCCAGCGCATCGCCCTGCCGCTGTGCGACCGCACCATCCCGGTCATCGCCGACGACTACGTGGACAAGGCCTTCGGCACCGGCGTGGTCAAGGTCACGCCCGCGCACGACTACAACGACTATGCCGTCGGCCAGCGCCACGGCTTGCCGATGATCGGCATCCTGACGCTGGACGCCACCGTCAACGACAAGGCCCCGAGCCCTACCGCGGCCTGGACCGCTTCGTGGCCCGCAAGAAGGTCGTCGCCGACCTGGAAGCGCTCGGCCTGCTGGTCGAGGTGAAGAAGCACCGCCTGATGGTGCCGCGCTGCGCCCGCACCGGCCAGGTGGTCGAGCCCATGCTCACCGACCAGTGGTTCGTGGCGGTCAACAAGGTGGGCGAAGGCGACGCCACCGGCAAGTCGATCGCGCAGAAGGCGATCGACGCGGTCGATTCCGGCCAGGTGCGTTTCGTGCCCGAGAACTGGGTCAACACCTACAACCAGTGGATGCACAACATCCAGGACTGGTGCATCAGCCGCCAGCTCTGGTGGGGCCACCAGATCCCCGCCTGGTACGACGAGGACGGCAAGGTCTACGTGGCGCGCGACGAAGCCGAGGCTCAGGCCAAGGCACCGGGCAAGACGCTGACCCGCGACGAGGACGTGCTCGACACCTGGTACTCCTCCGCCCTGGTGCCCTTCTCCACCATGGGCTGGCCCGCCGCCGAGCAGTCCGCGCAGGCAGGCGGCACCAGCGACTACGACCTCTACCTGCCCTCCTCGGTGCTGGTGACCGGCTACGACATCATCTTCTTCTGGGTCGCCCGGATGATCATGATGACCAGCCACTTCACCGGCCGCGTGCCCTTCCGCGACGTCTACATCCACGGCCTGGTGCGCGACGCCCAGGGCAAGAAGATGAGCAAGTCCGAAGGCAACGTGCTGGACCCGGTCGACCTGATCGACGGCATCGCCCTTGAGCCGCTGCTGGGCAAACGCACCACCGGCCTGCGCAAGCCCGAGACGGCGCCGCAGGTGCGCAAAAACACCGAGAAGGAATTCCCGCAGGGCATCCCGGCCTACGGCGCCGACGCCCTGCGATTCACCTTCGCATCGCTGGCCTCGCTGGGCCGCAGCATCAACTTCGACAGCAAGCGCTGCGAGGGTTACCGCAACTTCTGCAACAAGCTCTGGAACGCCACCCGCTTCGTGCTGATGAACTGCGAGGGCCGCGACTGCGGCCTGCAGCAGCACAGCAAGGCCGACTGCCAGCCCGGCGGCAGCGCCCACGGCTACCTGAAGTTCAGCCAGCCCGACCGCTGGATCGTCTCGGCCCTGCAGCGCGTCGAGGCCGAGGTCGCCAAGGGCTTCGCCGAATATCGTCTCGACAACGTCGCCGGCGCGATCTACGAATTCATCTGGAACGAGTTCTGCGACTGGTACCTGGAAATCGCCAAGGTACAGATCCAGACCGGCGACGAGGCCACCCAGCGCGGCACCCGCCGCACGCTGATCCGCACGCTGGAGACCATCCTGCGCCTGGCGCATCCGCTGATCCCCTTCATCACCGAGGAACTCTGGCAGAAGGTGGCCCTGGTGGCCGGCCGGCTGCCGGAGGGCGCGGCTTCGGTCAGCGTGGCCGCTTATCCGCAATCGGATTCCGACCGGATTGACAGCGCCGCCGAGGCCTATATGGCCCGCCTGAAGGCCGTGGTGGACGCCTGCCGCAACCTGCGCGGCGAGATGAACGTCTCGCCCTCCACCCGCCTGCCGCTGTTCGCAGTCGGCGACGCGGCTTTCCTGCGCGAAGCGGCACCGGCGCTGCAGGCGCTGGGCAAGCTCTCCGAGGTGCGGGTGTTCGAGGCCGAGGCCGAATGGGCCGCCGCGGCGCAGGCTGCACCTGTGGCGGTGATCGGCGAATCGCGCCTGTGCCTGCACATGGAGATCGACGTGGCCGCCGAGAAGGCCCGCCTGTCCAAGGAAGTGACGCGGCTCGAAGGCGAGGTCGGCAAGGCCAATGCCAAGCTGGCCAACGAAGCTTTCGTCGCCAAGGCCAAGCCGCAGGTGATCGAGCAGGAGCACAAGCGCCTGGCCGATTTCAAGGCCACCATCGAGCGGCTGCAGGCCCAGTTGTCACGACTCGGTTGAATATCGCGGCGACACTTCAAGTTACCTAGACTTGTGTGTAACTGCGATGCTCGTATGGTTTAGCATCTGCGAGTTATTCGCATGCGTGCGTTTTTTGCCACGGATTTGACATAGGAATCGACTGCATGAGTTCTTCCCGCACCCGCATCACCAAGGCTGTTTTCCCCGTGGCGGGCCTTGGCACCCGGTTCCTGCCCGCGACCAAGGCACAGCCCAAGGAAATGCTGCCGGTGGTCGACAAGCCGCTGATCCAGTACGCCGTCGAAGAGGCCTACGCCGCCGGCATCCGCCAGATGATCTTCGTGAACGGCCGCAGCAAGCGCTCGATCCCGGACCACTTCGACACCGCCTTCGAACTCGAGTACGAGCTCGAAGCCGCCGGCAAGAAGGAACTGCTGGCGATGGTGCATTCCATCAAGCCGGACGACATGGAGTGCATCTACATCCGTCAGGCCAAGGCCCAGGGCCTCGGCCACGCGGTGCTGTGCGCCCAGAGCGTGGTGGTCAACGAGCCCTTCGCCGTGCTGCTGGCCGACGACCTGATGGTCGGCAAGCCGCCGGTGCTGCAGCAGATGGTGGAGCAGTTCCAGGAATGGCAGGCCTCCATCCTGGCGGTGCAGGAAGTGCCGGACGAGCAGACCAAGCGCTACGGCATCGTCGCCGGCACGCCGGTCAACGACCGCCTGATGGACCTGAGCCACATGGTCGAGAAGCCCGCCCCGCAGGACGCCCCTTCCCGCCTGGGCGTGGCCGGCCGCTACATCCTCACGCCCGGCGTGTTCCGCGAGATCGCCACCCAGCCGCGCGGCGTGGGTGGCGAGATCCAGCTGACCGACGGCATCGCCGCGCTGATGCGCCGCGAGAAGGTGTTCGCCTACCGCTACGACGGCCGCCGCTACGACTGCGGCAGCAAGGAAGGCTTTCTGGAAGCCAACGTGGAACTGGCCCTGGCGCATCCGCAGCTCGGCCCGGGATTCCGCGAATACCTCAAGGCGCTGCCGCTCTGAGCCTGTCCGCTTCGCCCAAACAAAAGGCCTGCTCCACGAGCAGGCCTTTTTTCATGGGGCGGGGCAGCGGGGTTAACGGGCTAGCGCCGGCGCAGCACGTGGATGTATTCGACACCCACCGTGTCCTGCCCCACCAGCTCGTTGCCGGTCTGGCGGGCGAAAGCCTGGAAATCGCGCAGCGAGCCGGCGTCGGTGGACACCACCTTGAGCAGCTGGCCGCTCTGCATATCCGCCAGAGCCTTCTTGGCCTTGAGGATGGGCAGCGGGCAATTCAGTCCGCGGGTGTCGATTTCCTTGTTCACTTCCATGGGGTCGTTCCTTCGCTAGCGCGCATTCTAGGCAGCCGGCGGTGCCGGGCTCGTGGGGACGATGGGCGGCCATTCCCGGTATTGGGGCTCTATCCCCTTGCTGCGCAGCCAGGCGGCCAGCGCATGGCCGGTGCCGGCCGGCCAGCAACGCAGATCGACCGGGTCGTACAGGCGGTAATCGGCCAGCTCGGGCGAGAGCCGCACCTCGCCGTCGGCCACCACGTGGTAGCAGATCAGCACCTCGTTGCGCTTCTGGAAATCCCAGACGCCCAGCAGTTGGGTGCGACTGACGATCAGGCCGGTTTCCTCGCGCACCTCGCGGCCGATGCCGTCTTCCGGAGACTCATCGGCCTCCATGAAACCGGTGATCAGCGCATACATCTCCGGATTGGCCCAGGCCGCGTTGCGCGCCAGCAGGATCTGCCCGCGGTACTCGACCACCGCGGCCAGCACCGGCGTGGGATTGTTCCAGTGGGTCCATTCGCAGGCGGGGCAGCGCAGGCGCAAGGTTTCGCCGCTGTCCTCCAGGGCAGCGATCAGGGCCAGCGGCGTGGCGCAGCGGGGGCAGAACTGAAAATCGGACGCCGGCATGGGCGCGCTCAGGCCGGGAACACGCCGGTCGACAGGTAGCGGTCGCCCCGGTCGCAGACGATGAACACGATGGTGGCGTTGCGCTCGCGCTGGGCGATCTGCTGGGCCACCCAGCAGGCGCCGGCCGCGGAGATGCCGCCGAAGATGCCCTCCTCGCGGGCCAGGCGGCGGCACATTTCCTCGGCATCGCCCTGGGCGACATTCACGGTCTCATCCACCAGCGTGCCGTCGTAGATCGCCGGCATGTATTCGGCCGGCCACTTGCGGATGCCGGGGATGCGCGAGCCTTCGGCCGGCTGCGCGCCGATGATCCGGATCGAAGGCTTTTTTTCCTTGAGGTAGCGTGCCACGCCGGTGATGGTGCCGGTCGTGCCCATGGCGCTGACGAAGTGGGTGATGTGGCCGTGCGTCTGCTCCCAGATCTCGGGGCCGGTGGTTTCGTAGTGGATGCGCGGGTTGTCGGGATTGGCGAACTGGTCGAGCACCCGGCCCTTGCCGTCGCGCTGCATCTGTTCTGCCAGGTCGCGGGCGTATTCCATGCCACCGCTCTTGGGCGTGAGGATGAATTCCGCGCCGAAGGCCTTCATGGTCTGGGCGCGTTCGACCGACAGGTCCTCCGGCATGATCAGCAGCATGCGGTAGCCCTTGATCGCCGCCGCCATCGCCAGCGCGATGCCGGTGTTGCCGGAAGTGGCTTCGATCAGCGTGTCGCCGGGATGGATCTCGCCGCGCTCCTCGGCGCGCTGGATCATCGACAGCGCCGGCCTGTCCTTGACCGAGCCCGCGGGGTTGTTGCCTTCGAGTTTGCCGATGACCACATTGCCCGACACGGCCGCCTCCGCGGCCCCGATACGCTGCAGCGCCACCAGCGGCGTGTTGCCGATGGTGTCTTCGATGGTGGGGTATTGCATGCACGCACTGTGCCATAATTTCCGGCTGACTTCTTAGCGTCGCCCGGGTGGTGAAATTGGTAGACGCAGGGGACTCAAAATCCCCCGCCGCAAGGCGTGCCGGTTCGATTCCGGCCCCGGGCACCACGCAATGGCGCCACTTTCCGAGTTTGCATGCGCCAACAAACCCTCAAGCGTTCCGCATCTGTTCTGCGCGACGTTCCGCATCTGCGTTTTTGACCCCGCCGCTTAGCCGCGTTGATCGCCTGAAAATTTCGCTAAAAAACTAGATGGCGCGTGCGCATGAAGTCGTGCGCTGGGGGCTGGGCGAGCCGGAGGTGCCTATACCGCTGTGACACCGTAAAAGTGCCAAAGTAGGACGACAGCAGCGGCTACAAGGCAAACAACCGCCCCGATGAGAACAACCAGCCAGCGGCGGTCGCCCGCCTCTTTATGCGCTGTTAGCTCTTGGAGCCGACTTTCCGACTCCCAGCTGTGCCGGAAGTCTGGCGGAGGTTCGGGCGGCATGGCTCAAGCCTATGCGCCTGTCCGAGGCGAGGATGCAACGCAATCGGCATCGCCGACCGGGTCTGCCGCCTCATTCTCATAGGGCTGCTCGTCAGCGGCCGCCAGCGCTAGCGTGCCGGCGTTCAGCGCAGCCTCATAGCTGCCGACGTAGCACTCAGCCACCATTTCGGTGATCACTCGCTCGCCATCGACATGCAGCACCACCCAGCGGAAGTGGCCAGGGTCGTCCGATAGCACTTGCAGCGCATGCGACGTCATGATGTCTTCCTCAGGTAATCACGCACCGCTGCCGCTGAGTTGCCGACCGCGGCAACGGCTTTGCGCAGCTGGTCTTCGGTGCAGCCCAAAGACCTCGTCCAGTCGCGGACTTCGTAGTCCTCGGTGAGGCTGATCTCTTTTCGGTCTTGGCCGGTGGCTTTCTTGTCGTCGCTCATGGTGTGGATCTCCGTGGAAGAAATGCCACGCTACCCCTAGGCATCAACGAGTGCTGTAAGCCGGCTTCCCGCGATGGCCGCTATCTCCGAAGTGCCTCATCAACCGATAGGCAGCGCGGGCAATCACCGTGTTGCTAGCCCTGTTCGACTCTCCTAAGATCTGTCTATGAGCAACCCGTTTTCCGCCGGCGAGCTGGCGGGCGCACTTGATGATCTTGGCTCTGCAGCTGGTGATCATCCAGTGCATCGACGCTCAGTGGAACCGTTGGTGCTTGACGCCATTGCCCTACTCAACAAAAAGTTCGGCCTTGGCAACCGCCACGCTGTTTTTGTGGCGGATTTGTTTTCCGCAGCGATCGAGGACGAAGCAGCAGGTGCTTTAAATGCGGCGTTTCTGAGTCAAATGGCTCAGAGGCTTCGGGGAATTGACCTCCCAGCTGGCAAGCCTTCTTTCTATCGAATTTCCGGACAGGACCCCGAGTCCATCCAGCATTCCACGCCCGAACTTCCATTCTGAAAATTTGTATGTGAGCTGGCCACGGCACTCCGTCGTATAGCAATATGTGCGCATGCACCACGATTTTTTGACGCCTGGCGCAAAGCTGGCAAAAGCTTTCGGCCTGTTGGCACGCATCGCGGCCACCGAGCGCTTCCCCTACTGCGCGACCACATCCGAAGAGGTCGATCAGATTCGGGCGTACGTCGCTGCCGGCTTAGTCGTGGCGGAATTTGCGGAGACTGCTTCTTGGCTGCCTGTCGGATGTGCTGCCGTCTCAGCGCTAACGCCGGAGGGCCGCACCGCAGCCAGGTCGATCCCGTTTCGTCGCTGAACAGCGGACTCGAATAGGCCGCGCAGGACGCGAAGAAACGTTTTGAAACGACACTCGCGGTGCGTGGAGTCCTACTGCCAAGCATGGCACCCAACCCGCCCCGCAGACCTCAAGAAGGCAGGCGGTCGCGACCGAGTTGGATGGACACCAAGTTTATGCAGCGTCTCGATGACGACTCCAAAGAAAATTGGCTTGATCGTCGGTTGACGCGATGGGTTGTTGCAGCGATCACGGCATTCATCCTGATCGCTGTTGCCGCTCACATCTTTCATTGGTGGGAGTTTCCCGGGTAGCTGCGGCCGAAGCCTTTAGGCTACTGGGCAACTCGTCCAGAAGGCGCGCTCTGCTCAATTGAAGAATGGTGCTCGGCGCGGCTCTGCTCGGAAGCCACTTGGGAAATAGGCCGATGGTGCTCCGCAAAATAGGCCATTAGTGCCTCATCGCGCGCCCTTTCGAGCTTCTTCGTTTTTTCGGACTCGCTATCGGTCGGGATGCGCTCTCCCACGACGGCGACAGCGCGTCTGTGGTCTTCATCGGCGCGTGCCCAGGCAAGGTAGGCGGGGTGCTGTCGGCTTGGCATAGGCGGCGTTTGTACCTCAACAACCTGACCGGTTGCTGCCTTGACCAGAAGGCGCGTCCTCAGCGCTGCAGGCGCGCAACAGTCCGATGCGGCCACGATACGGAGCAAGCACAACCGCCTGCTCCGAGTTGCTCGCTCACATTCATGCACTGTATATTTGAACAGTGCTTTTTGTTGTTTACCAAACCCGCCATCACGGTCGCCCTCTGGCGCCCGAGCGCATTGCTGCGAGTCCGAGGAAGGGCCTTGTTCGCTTCGGCCAGGGCACGCGTGACCTGTATGCCCGCGGCGTGATGCTGGCGCGGCTGCTCGATCCAGCCGACCGCAAGACCGAGCTGATACCTCCGATCGAACAGGCGCGCGTCCACCGCGTCTTCGACTTCCTGCAGATCATCGGTATCGAGCATTACCGAGCCAGCGCCAAGGCGAAGGTTGACCGATGGGACCAGACGTGGATCTGCTGCCAAGACGAGGCCCAGGGCCACGAACTGATGCTGCGCATGCACCAGCGCATCCGGGAGGGCTATCGGCCCCATCTCACTTGGGTCGACTCCCCGGTGCAACGCCTCCGTCGCGACGAGCGCGCGGAGCGCGAAAACGCCGCCTTCCAGGCGGAGTTCGCAAACGACGACCCGCCCGACATCTTCAAATGACCATCACTGGAGCCTGCAATGCCGTGGATCCCCTTCCCCACCTTGCTGCGCACGCCGGATCTGCCGGAGACCACAGACGTGAGCATCATGGCCACCTCGCCGCCATAGAACAGTTTGTCTCTCGGTCAGCGCGATTCTTCCAGGAAGCGCAAAAATCTCTTTTTTAGCTAGCGTGTGACTGCTCCCGAGCATACTAGCCGGCGCCGTAGATCGATGGTAGGGTTAGCCTTGTTTGATGGCCATCACGCGTACATCTTGACAGGTTCTCCTATGCCCCCACATAGTTGGCTGCACATTGGAGCTTCAACCTTGGGAACATGCAGTTAGACCCCAACATCCCTGATGGATGCCCCTTCCCCGACCAGCCCCGCAACCAAATTACAAGAATATATATGTTGTGCAGCCAAATTGATCCAGATGACGATGGATTTCTAACATTCGCGGAACGCGATGAGCGACATTCTGCGGATCCGCGCGCCTCATGTCTTAGATTTGGTCTGTCAGTATTTCCATCCCTCGAATCCTGCGTTGAGCTGTTCGATAAGTATCCAAACGGCCGACACATTATATCTGCTGATTTTCACCCACATGACGGGGTCATTCAGCACACTGCAACGAAGAATTTTTCACAGCACCACACTTGGTGGCCATATGTGGGAATTGATCGATGCGCCAACTTCTCTTTTGTACCAGAGGATCTATATGTTGACCTGGAAGACTGAAGAATTATCACAATCAATCTTTGATTTTTCGGATGTTAAACCCGAGAAAATTTTTATTGAATTAGATCTGCCAATCTTATTCAGCTTTAACTCAAATGGCGTAGATTTCATCACCTACCTTAGCCACGAAAATTCTAAACAGGATTTTAGGCATTACATTATTGCAGCCACCGATACATCAACCATGGCGGCGCTTGAAAGCGGCGCAATAACGATTAGAGATGCTTTCAGCGGACCATTATTGTGGCATGCGATAACTAACAATAATGGACAGACGAAGCACTCCGCCTTGATTAAGGGTGCATTGAAAGCGGTACCGAAGAACTACCTACCCTCGAAACGGGCAAGGGTGCCGTCAGTAGCACCCACTCATAATGACGACCGAGAACGGTCAATTTCTATTACTTTGATTGAATACGGAGAAATAGCTCGCAAACGGCCGGGGGACGGTGAATTGCCTATGAACCAGTATTCATACGACATTCTTATTGCCGCAACCCCAAACGAAAACGAACTTGATTCGGAAAATTACAGCTTGTTAGCGCTTGCGGCTTAGAATGACTACCGAAATAAATTCAGAAAATTTACCAGTTTTCAATTCCCTACAAAGCGAGTTGCGGGAAATGAACGTAAGCAGCGTCATTGCGGGCAAAACTGTGCATTTCCAGCTTGTTGCAGATGAAATAAGCTATAAAACAACAAGCATACATATCAATAACTATTTTATTTTCCTAGTAACCACGGCGTCCTTGAAAGACAGCAAAAACAGGCTTGATCTAATTTCCCTGGTCAATGAAATTAACGTGCGCCTGCCAATGTGCAATTTCGAAATATTCAACGATTTGGTGAGGCTAAGGACGGCAGTCCCCTATTTCGAAGGAAAAATTAATAAACAAGAATTAATAAATCATATAACTTGGATGCGGTTTTCAATAACCAAATACGCGACAACAATAGCCGCCCTTCGTGACGACTTAATCACGATAGATCAGGCAATCGCCAAAACAACTGCGCCCACAAGCTGACAACCCGTTAGTTACACCAGCAAGCTGGCCCGCACCAGCGGGCTCGGCCCGACCGGTGAGGGCTTCATTGAGGCGTAGGCCGTCCCATGGCTCGGTCGGCAAGGTAAGCCTCAAGCGCACTAACACGCAGTGCCATTAACCGCATGAGCTCCGCGCTCTCATCCGCCGTCGGTGCACGCCCCTCCAGCTTTGCAACGGCGCGCTGGTGATCGCCGTAGCAGCTCAATCAACGGATATAGGCGGGGCTTGTTTTGGTTTGCATCCTGCGTTTTTAGTTTGACGCCATAGCTGCCAGCGTACTACTTCTGGATGGCCATAACGTAGTCCTGCAGCGCCCTGATCTTCACTTGGTCGGCAGCGATGGCGGCCTTGAGATCGAGAACAAGCTGTCCACCAGCTGCGGCGAGTTCGACGGGGGCTGCATCGTCCAAGCCGGCGGCGCCGGCGGCCGCGGGCACGTCACCGCCACCGGCAGGGCATCGCGCGGCGATGACGCGCACGCGCTCAGCACCAGAGGCAACAGGAGCGCGGTGAGAGTCGATTTCGGCTTTTGCATTGGATAGCTCCTGGGTTCGGGTGATGTCGGACGCTGCGACAGCGGCGGCCTGGGTCTCGTGCTTCTCGTTGATCTGCCGCTGGGCGGTGCTGCCGGCCATGGCTGTGCGGGCTTCGAACTGCGCCAGGTTCTTTTCGGCCACCTGCAGGCGCACGTACAGCACGCCCGAGATGGCGATCAGGCCGCCGACGATCCACAGGCAGGCCGGCGGCGACACCTTGGCGATGAGATTGAGCGGGTTCATGCCATCACCGCCTTCCCGATGGCCACAGCCTCGGCGGCAGACTTGCCCAAAAACAGCGCCCGCTCGGCGGCACGGCGCCGCTTCAGCCCCAGCATCACCTGGCCGTTGGCCTTGTTCCAGGGCAAGAACCAATCCGCCGCCGTCTCGGGCCGCAGGAGGTTGAAGAAGCGCAACGCCGAGCTGCCACGGAAGTTGGCCAGCCCGATGTTGTAGGCCAGGCTGACCATCGCATCGAACTGTCGCTGCGTGGGCTCGTTCTGCAGGGCATCCTCGACACCCGGTTCGAATTCCCGCGTCAGGCGGTCGGCGAACATCTGATCAGCCTGCTGCTGGGTGATGACCATGCCGGGGCCGATGCCGGGCCCGGTGGTGCCCCAGCCGATCGTCCAGGGCTTGCCACCCGTGGCTGGATCCGGATAGGCGGCCAGGCGGCAGCCCTCGAAGGCGTGCATCACGATGATGCCGTCGGCAGACGTCTTCATGGCGCACCTCCTGCGTCCGGCGTGGCCACCACCGGCGGCGCATCGGCAGCACCGCCGCGCAGCTTCTGGCTGGCATTGGCGATCGCATCCGTTGCGAACCGGTCCACTACCCCGAACCACCGGCCGCGCGAGTAGCCTGCGGCCACCACCAGCAGCACCCGCAGATCCCGGGCGATCGGCGGCAGCGTGACGACGGTCAGCGAGCCCGCCCAGGAGTTGTAGCCCTGGATCAGCATGTAGACAACCGCGCCGCCGAATAGCGCGACGATCAGATCCTTCATGAGCAGCACCGCCACGTTGCCTACCAGGGCGCGCGGCGAGATCATGGTGAGGATCGTGCGCGCCGCGCCGCCCAGCAGGCCGGAGGCGGCCGCGAAGAGCAGGCTCATCCAGTCGAAGGCGAGGATGTCCTGGGCGTAGGTGCTGCTGGCCCAGGTCAGCGTGCTGTAGCCCGCCAGCCAGGCGATCAGGGCCAGATTAATCGTGGGGCGCATACATCACCTCCCGCAGCTGCTGCGAGTTCACAGAAAAGGCGTAGATGCCGGCGATGCAGAGCGTGGCCAGGGCGCGGATGCCGTAGGCCCATTCCAGGCCGCCCACGTCCATCGGGATAGCCAGGTTGGCCAGCACGATCCAGGTGACCGATGCCCCGAGCGCTGAGAAGGTGGCCGCGATGCGGTAGCCCTTCTGGTCCAGAAGGTCCGGCCGGAAGAGCAGCGTCCAGAGGTGCGGCAGCATCGAGGCGAAGCACAGCCCGAACGCGCCGGTGATGCACCACTCCGACGGCGCCGTGCTGGCCACCTTGGCGATCATGGCGCCCGGCACGGTGTAGACGTAGTAGAGCGGCTCGACCAGCAGCAGCAGGAAGATCACCGCGATGAAGATGGCCTGCACCCGCACCTCGGCGCGGTCCTGATTGCGCACGAAGCTGGGCGCCTGGGCCACGTAGCGGCGCAGATCTTCGGCGGTGTGGAGCATGGCCACACCGAGCACGCTGGTGGCGACCGCGGCGACGATGCGGCGCCAGGCGGCCCGGAAGGTCGGGAATTCGAGGTGGCGCATTACATGCCTCCCGCAGCGACGAAGAGCGCATCGAGATCGGCTTTGGCCAGCGCCAGCGCGGCGCCCAGCGTGGCCACCAGCGGCGAGGCCCGCTCCACGCTGCTGGCGAACTCCCACTCGATCTGCGCGGCCGTACGCTGAGGCTCGGCCAGGGCCTCGATCGCCGCCGCCACATCCGCCAGGCGGCCGGCGTGCAGCAGGGCGAGCCGGGCCTGCCGCGGCGTGACGGCCGCCGGCACCGCCGGGCCGATGGGCGCCTCGGGTGCAGCCTCGGCGACGTTGCCCTCCTCCACCCACTCCAGGTAGGCGAGGTAGTCGGTATTGCCCTGGTCGGCCGGGATGAGCGCGCCATCGGCCAGGCGGATGACGGAATCGGTCTGGGTGCGTTGGTACATGACTTAAAGCTCCGCGCTGGCCGCCCAATAGAGCGAGAGGCTGAAATTCCCCGGGTTCACGTCGTGCGTGCAGAACACCGAGGCGCTGCTGGTGGTGGTGGATGTGAAAGCGTTCGACTGCACGTTGGCCGAGCTGGAGGCGGCGAGCTGGGTCATGGTCGGCACGGCGCGTTTGGTGACCTTGAACTGGGCCTCGCCGTAGGCCTGCGCCCCCACGCCGCCGGAGGGATAGGCGCCGCCGAGCAGCAGCTTGCCGGTCTCGTAGTAGCGCTGGCACAGCGCAAGTTCGATTCCGAGGGCGCGGCGTTCGAAAGGCGTTGGCGCCGATGCCAGCTCCAGCTGAACGCGACCCAGGCTGCCCGTCGAAAACTGAAACCCGATCGAGCCGCCGCCAGGGACGTTCGAAAGAATGTAAGGACTGCTCGCGTAGCTCGTGCCGCCCAGGTACAGCTGCGCAGAGCCCTCCCAGCTCACGCAATAGGTGCCAGGCTCGACGCTCCCGGCCTCCACCACTTGGACGAGCGCACCGGAGGTGATGTTGAGATCGGTGTCCGTGCCGTTGGGTGCAGTCGTGTACTGGCAGCCGGCGGACCCCGCCTTCCAGCGGTCATGCCCGTACTGCCCCGCCGCCAACGTGACACCGGTGCCCATGCCACGCTGATTGATCGCGAAGTTCCCGTTGATGAACTTGTTTCGCCCGCCAATGCCCAGCGACTGCTGCACGGTCAGCTTCGAGGTCATCTCGCCGAGGATGTCTCGGTTGGCGGCGAGCCAAGCCCTGCTGAGGCTCTTGGCCGTTGCGGGCAGCAGCGGCCCGGCGGGAAACAGTGCTGCATCGGTTGGAAGTGCCATCGTAGGCTCCTTGTTCAAGTAGTTGCGTCTTCGTAGCCGTGGACCACGGCGGATGCCCGGCCCGCGACTGCGGCGCCGGTTGCGTCGAGAAGCTCGACCAGAGGGCCGAGCGCGGGATTGCGGTCGCGATAGCGGGAGGTGACAGCCGCGCCGCCGTCGGCAGCGACCGCCGGGATCACGCTGGTGATGGAGATCCAGTTGCGAGCGGGCTGGCCGGCAGAAGGCGCCAGGCGGGTCCCACCGAGGCCGATCACCTGCTCGCCGAACACCTGGGTGACCAGCGGCATGACCAGGTGGGCCCGAAAGACTGAGACGCTGCCTTCCTGCGGTCCGCCAGCGACCGAGACGCGGAACAAGACCCCCTGCCCTCGCACGCTGACGAGTTCGCCAAGCCAGGGTTGCCAGTCGCCCAGCACGCCCCAATACCCGCCGTCGCCGCTCCAGAAGTCGGCTGAGGCCTGTCCGTCAGCTCCTGCCCAGAAGTCCCCGACCGTGCCGCCATCGAAGCGGTAGTCCACCTGCGTGCGGCTACCCGTCGTGGCGACATCGAGCGTGATGTTTCCGCCGCCGTACGCCGGCGAGAAACGCCCCACCAGCGCCAGAGGCAGATAGGCCGAGCCGCCCCAAAAGTCGCTCGCACCGTCGCGCACCCAGAAGTCCGCGCCGATCGCCCAGTAGTCCGCCGAAGGGTCGCCTGCAGCCGTGCCTGTTCCCAGATCGGCCACCTGGATGGCCTGCGAGACATCCGGCTGGCCAAAGTCCTGCGTGTCCCAGCCAGGGGCGCCGACGTTGCCGGAGGTGTCCACCGCGGCCACCATCACCGTCTGCACCCCGTAGAGGCGCTGCGGGTAAGGCCAAGGGCTGTCGGTCACCAGACCGGTGTGCAGCGGAACGCCCAAGGACCACTGCGCCACTGTGCCGGGCAGCGCCCGCACCAGGTAGCCGTCCAGGTCCGGCACCACGGCCCGGGAGATCTCGGAGAAGAACACCCGGTCGATGGACAGCTCGACGGTGTCCACCTGCGGCGGCGGCTCGGTCTTGCCCACCACCGTGTGCACCCGGATCGCCCAGGGCCCCGGCACACCCAGCGTGTTGACGAAACGGTCGCGCAGGAGAATGGCCGCGCCCTCCTCGATGCCCGTCAGGTAGGAGCTGGTTGCAGACCCGGGCAACTCGGCGGGCTGCCAGTCAGCTTCGGTAGCGGCTGCGTAGCGCCACTGCAGCTGTACCTTGCCGCCCTGCTGCACATCGAAAGGTGCCGCCTGCCACTGCACGAACACGCGCACGATGACCGTGCTGCCCTGCCTGGCCAGCGCCGCGGTGCCGCTCTTGACGTCGACAAAAACCGGTTGCGCCGGCGGCAGGAATGGGTCCGGCAGCGTCGTGTTCGGAGCCTGATCGGTGCTCGCGTCTTCCCATCGGTCGTAGTAGCCGGGCTCGTCCTCGACCAGCTGCAGCGCCACCGGCGCCGCGGTGGAGAACGCCCAGTCCTGCACCCGGAAGTTCTTGTTGGTGAAGGCGTAAATCCCGCTGGTCAACGTCACCCGATCGCCAGGCTGCAGCCTCCACGCCGACATCTTGGGCGTGGCCTTGACGACCATCCCGCCGCGGCTGATCTCGGTCTTGATGCATCCGAGAACCTGGGCGCGGATGCTGCTGCCGACAAAAGCCAGGCTCAGGTCCTGGAACTTGTCCCGGCCATCGGCAGCCAGGTAGGAACCGTTCTGGTACGGCGGGAAGTCCTCCGAGACGCCGAGGCCGGACGCATTGATGTAGGTGCCGCGGGCGCCGTTGTAGCGCTGGGCGCCGGTATTGCAGGCCTGCGATACCTCCAGTGGGGCGAGCATGTCGTCATCGGTCAGGGTCATGACCGGCGTGCTCCAGGCGCCGGCGTCGATCCGCCACACGCCGCCCGACTCGTGGCTGCTGCCGGCCATCGTGTCTTCGATCTGCTGGCGGGTGGTTTCGCGGTCCTGGTCGGTGGTGAAGCTGCCGTCGCAGAGGTAGAAGGCCGGGCTTGCACCGAAGAGGTACTCGTCCGCGTAGTTGTCCACGGCATAGCCGGCGACATCGCAGGCATTCGCCGATGCAACGGCCTGCGCGATATCGATCTGCTCAGGCGTGGAGCCGTAGCCGTAGTCCGCGCGCAGGAAGTCCGCCAGGCACAGAGCGGGGTTGCGCCGAAAGGCCGTCTCGCCGGTGCGGTAGTCGTAGAGCTTCTTGCCGCGCAGGCGGGCGGTCACCGTCGGCGGGCCGCTCTGGAACTGCTGGAAGGACAGGTCCAGGCTCAGCACGATGTAGGTGAAGCCGCTGAGCCGGTGCTGCGCCGTCCACTGGGTGGGCAGGAGCGACATCAGCAAGGCATCGGCCGTGTCCACGCCGCCGGGAGACAGGTGCTTCTGGATGTTGACATAGGGCCGCACGGTGCGGGCTCGATAGGTCACCGCGGCGGTGTAGCCGGGGATGCTGGACAGCAGCATGGAGCCCTCCGGCGCAGCCGATACAACGCTCACCACGAGGTTCAGCGAGGCCGACACGGCCAGGATCTCCAGCACCTCGATGCCGGCCATGTAGGCATAGCCGTCGGCGTTGAAGGTCAGCGGGACCGTGCCGGTCACGTCGGTCGCGTTCCCGACGAAAGTCCCAGTGGTGGCCCAGCCGTCGCTGCGCAGTGGGCCGACCGCTACACCGTTCAGGTAGACCTCCTCGATGGCGTCGCACTCATGGGCGGCGAAGACGCACACCATGTGTCGAAGGTCCTGGTTCGCGCCCGAGGTCAGCACCGCGACGATCGCGCAGCCCACGGGCGCGGGCCGGCCGTAGACGACGCGCCACGGGGCCTCGGCGCTCAGGATATTGGTGGTCCGGTCCGACAGCCCATCCAGCGCGGCCTGCCGCTGCGCGGAGGCGAGCTGTCGCGCCTTGCGGCGGCTGGTTACGGCATTGAAGAGGCCGTAACCCGTCACCGCGATCAGGGCGGCGTTCGAAACCACCCAAGCGGCGGCGGTGCCGCCAATGACCGGCGCCAGCGTTGCCACCAGCGTGATCGGGTCTGCATGCGCAGCAATGGGCAGTACAGACAGGCCCAGCAAAAGCATCACACGCGCCATGCCGCCTCCGCGTCTGTGATCGCTAGGAACAGAAGTCGGTCCGTACCGGCCGCTGCCAGGTGGCCGCCGGTGCAGATGGCAAATGCATAGCCGGAGGCCCTGCCGAACCGGCGGCCGGATCGCACCAGCACCACGTCGCCGCGCTGGGCCATCAGGCCGGGCAGCGCCGGGCCCATGGCTTTGACGCCAGCCTCGACGAAGCCGCCCAGGTCGCGCAGCCGGCGCATGGCCTGCAGGGGCGAGTCGAGGCCGCGCAGATCCGCCATCGGATCGCGGCCGGTGGCGGCCAGCACCCAGTCCGCCGCGAACGTGCAGCAGTCGTGCGAGCCCCAGGCGAACACACGACCCCGGCGCTCATGGAGGAAGGTATCGAGCATGCTCATCCCGCGAGGTATTGCTGCTGGGCCTTGGTGAGCCACACGAACGGCGTGCCGATTAGCGACGCGACCTGTTCGAAGCCGCGCTCGCCCGGGTGCCGGGCCTGGTGTTGCGCGTTATTCATGCGCAGGGCGGCGGGGTTCAGCCGCGGGTTGTAGGAGGCGGTCAGGCACTCCATCACCACCTTGCCGGTGGCATCAGCGCTGCCGTCGCCGCGCTCAATGCGTGGGCGGTCCATCACGCCAGCGAAGCGCAGGATGGGCGCGCCGACGATCTGGAGCGTGGAGGCATCCAGCAGCGCGACCCAGACGCGCACGGGGCGGTCCTGGTAGTTGCTGGTGTTGCCAAGGGCAAGCGCGAGGTTTGCTTCGGCGACATGCGAGAGGGTCAAGTCCAGTTTTTCTGCTGCACCGTCCTCGGACTCATGCAGCTGGCCCACCTCGCCGAGGAAGCCCAGGCCCTTCCACGTCTGGCCCATCGCCGGGACATCGACCGGGAATGTGGTGAGGCGCAGGGTGCCAGAGACGAATTGCATCTCCACCAGGTTGAGCAGGCCATGCGTCGGGCCAGCCGCGGTAGCGTCCCATTCGGGGGTGGTGATGGCCGTCATTCCCAGGACTCCATGAGGTCCAGCGAGAAACCGCCCTGGAAGCCCTGGGAGGAGCTCCACCCGCGGGCAGTGCCGGTCTGCCGCATGAGACAGGTTGGGCGGTCCCACACAACCGCAGCACCGGCTTGGACTGCAATGCGCAAAGGCTGCACGAACTGAACGTACGCATTGCCAGCCCCATCGGCTGCCGTGTCAGCCTGGACATGCAGCAGCTGACGGGCAGGACCTGCAGCGTCTTGCCCTACGCCGATCCAATCCCCCTCCAACAGAGTGCGGTAGACCTGATCGCCACCCATCGCGACCCACATCCCCATAGCGCCTGGGAGAGCGCCGGACTGAGCGACCCAGTTCCCACGCGCCGTGCCCCGAGGAACATGATTGAGCAGATCGCTCACCGCGAGTTGGTTGACCCGGCCCTGCAGCGACAGCACAAGGCGGCGCCACGCTGCGGCGGCCGGCGCCTCCAAGAGCTGCTCGGCCGTGAGTCCGCACGTCCAACGCGGCGGCGCAAGTACCCGGTGCTGCTGCGCGCCTGTGTCGCCAGAACCGAACGAGAGGTCGAACCGTTGTTCACCGAACTGCTGGCCCATCACCTGCAGACCGAATTCGGACGGAAAAGTGATGATGCTCATCCCGCGACCACTCCCATGCGCTGCAACTGCTTCATGAATTGCTTGTTGTTCTCGGCCAGCGCCCTTTGGGTTGAAGCCTCTACGGCTGCTCGATCCGTTCGGCTGTCGATGTTGATCACCGGCGCATACGTGATTGCTGCTGATGCGGTTCCGGAAGGAGGTGCCGAAATAACCGAAGTAGACGCAAACGAGGTATCGACCGCGCCTCCGTCCGCATAGCCACGACGGCCGAGGCGCATGGCCTCTACGACCTGCATACCGCCGGCACGCGCTACGTCGGCCTGGCTCCAGACATTCTCGCCAGCGTGCACGATGCCGACGGCTTTGTACTTGCCGCCCGGTGGCGTCGGGCCGCCCTCGGCATATCCGTAGTCGGCGAACTCGATCATGTTGGCCGCGCCGCCTGGGTTCGAATCCACCGTGCTGCCGCCGAGGCCCAGCATCTTCAGCAGGCCGGCGAACCCGCCAGCTCCTTTCATGAGCGATGTGGCCTCGGTGCGCAGTTGGATCCGCACAAGGTCCGCGATGATCGAATTGGCCAAGCCGGTGAACGACAGCTTGCCGGTGGTGGCGAAGGTCACCAGAGCGTCTTCCAGGCCAGTAAAGGCGTTGGAGAATGCCGTCTCGGTGAGACCCGCTACGTTCGCGCCGGCTTCGGAGTACCGGTTGAAGGCCCGCTCGGCGCCCGTGGCCCAGTCGCCCTGCCGGTCTTGCAGCGTCCCCCAGTACCGGTCGAAGGACTGGATCGACTTTTTCTGGAACTCGTCGATCAGGTCGAGTTGATCCTGGAACTGCTTGGTCTGATCGGACGTCAGCACGCCGCCGCCGGCCGACGTCGCGATCGCACGGGCGTTTTGTGCGTCGCGCCGCTGCTGGTCGTACTTGTCGTCGATCTGGTTGCGGCCCGAAAGATAAGCCGCGGTGGTGTCGCCCTGCGTGAGGCCCTGCAGCGTCCGGTTCTGCGAGCGCTCCTGAGTGGCCAGGTAGCCCTCGGAAGCCTGGCGCAGCGAGAGATAGGCCGATGCCTTGGCGGCCAGGGACGCCGTCTCCTGCAGGTCGAGCACCTTCTTCCGGCCTGCCGCGTCGGCCTGAACCGTTTCGATTTTGAGCAGGTTGTTCTGGATGTCGCGCTGCAGCTCGACGCGGCGCGCACCGGTGGCCTTTTCCTTCTCGTATCGGCCGTTCTCCGACTCCATCTCGTCGACCTTGGCCTCGGTGGTCAGGTCGATGTAGTGCCGCTTCTGGTCGTAGTAGTCCTTCTCGCCGATCAGGCCGGCCGAACGCTGGGCGTCGAGCAGCTGCTCGCCGCGGGCGTACTCTGCCAGGTACTTGTCCATCGACCGCTTGAAGGAGTCGATGTCGATGCCGACCTCTTGGCGCTCCAGGGAAGCAGCGCCGGCCGTCGATGGCTTCTTGTCCTTGTACTTGTCGTTTATGTTGGCGACTTCGACGACCAGGGCATCCTGGATAGCCTTGACGGCCTTCTGGTCGTCGAGCTGCTTTTTGATGAGCACGCCGGCTCGGATTTCAGCCTTCTCGATTTCCTCAGCGCGTTTCTGGGCTTGGGTCTGCCGGGCATCCTGCTGGAGGTAGGCCTTGGTTTCGTCGGCGATCGCCTTTTGGTCGCGGTCATAGGACGCCTGGCTGCCGCGGCTCGGGTACTGAGCCTCGATGGGCCCCATCTGCGAGAAGGCGGCAAACTCGACGCGGGCCTGCTTCAGCTTGTCGATCCACTTCTGCAGATCGTCCATCTTGACCTTGACGTCGATGCCCTGGGCGGCCTGCGCCTGCAGGTCTTTCAGCCGCTGCTCGTTCAGCTTGATGGCTTCCGAGTTGACCGCCATGTTCTTCGTCAGGCGCTCCCCCGGGTCGGTCATGTCGTTGTAGGCGCCGACCATGGCGAAGAGCTGACCGACAAAGCCGGCGCCGTTGGCCCGAGCCTTCTCCATCGAAATGGAGATGTAATCGATCGATGCCGCGCCCTTGGCCATGCCCGAAGCGAGCGCGCTGCTGATGCCGGAATCTCCGACGTTCTGCTTGAGTCGATCCCAGGCGTTGCTCATCCGGTTGCTGGAAGCCTCCAGCCTCTGGGCGGCGCTTTCGGACGCGGTGCCGATGTTGTCGTTCAGCGCGGCTGCGAACTTTGGCAAGAAGTCGCCGGCGACCACCTGGCCCTGCTCGAGCATCTTCCCGAGTTCGCCGGTAGTGACATTCATCGCCTTGGCGGCGATCTGGAACGCGCCCGGCAAGCGTTCGCCGAGCTGGCCACGCAGCTCCTCCGACTGGACGGTGCCCTTGCTGATCATCTGCTGGAGCGCCAGCAGCACACCGCTGGATTGGTCCGCACTGAGGCCCATCACCGCGGCCGACTTGGCGACGGACTCGAAGACGTCGCGCGCGGCTTTGCCTTCGAGCGTCGTACCGCGCGCCGCAGCGGCGAACTTGCCATAGGCGTCGGCAGTCGAGGCGAACTCGAGGCCCAGGCCGTTGGTGACCTTGCGGAGGTACTCGATCTCAGTGGCAGACCTCCCGCCCGAGGCGAAGTCGAGATTGACCCGCAGGTTTTGGGCCGAGACACTGGCCTTGAACAGTGCCTCCCCGGCAGCGATTGCGCCCTGCACCACCGAGCCGCCGAGATAGCTGGCCACGCCGGTGGCCATCAGGTTGCGGAAGGAGTCCGAGGTCTCGTTTGCGCCAGCGCTCGCACGTTTGGTGCCGGTGGCGGCTTTGTCGCCAGCCTTGTCGATAGCGTCGGCGAACTTGTTGGCGGACTGCTCGGCGCGCGAGGCGGCGGCGGTCAGCTTGTCGAGTTCGCTGGAGGCGGTGGTGACAGGCCGGCTGTCGACGGCCAAGCCCAGGGTTGCGATGTCCATCCCGGTCCTTCAATCTCGCAGCAGGTTGCGGATGTGCTTTGCGACGCTCACGCGGCGCTCAGGCGTTGGCTTGTTGATCCAGGGTGGTGGCCGCAGGGGGTCAGATGCCCGCTGCAGCTCTGCGAGGTATTCGGCGGATAGGCGCAACACCAGCCGGAACTCCCACCGGGTCAGGTAGGTGGCCGTGCCCTGCTGCCAGGCGCGAAGTTCGGTGGCCGTGAGCGGCACAGGCCCCATGCCGGACGGCTGCGTCGGGCCGGCGTCCATCAGGATGGCCGTGAGCTCCGGTAGCGGGTCGGGCGGGAGTTCCGGCTGGTCGCCCTTGGCGAGGATTCGAGAGAGCCGGCTTTCGGGCTCCAACCCTTTGGGCGCGTTCTTGATCTCGAGCGCGGCGCGCAGCCAGGCGAGCTGCCTGACGTGGAGCGCCAGGTCGCGCTCTACGAGGGCAAAAAATTGGACTCGTTCTCCAGCGCCTGCATGATCGCCGTGCGCCAGGCCGCGCGCTTCTCCAGCGCCTTGCGGGCTAGTGCCGGGTCGAACGGCGCCTCGGTGCTCTGGTCGGTGAAGCCGAACCAGCCAACTGTCACGGCGGCCGCCAGCCTGATCTCGTTCTCGATGCTGATGCCGACCAGCTCCGCCGCGCCTTCATCGGTGCGGGTGTCGATAAGCTTGCCGGCCAGCGCGCGGCGCTTGACGCTCTCGATGCGCATGCGCTTCTCGCACTCGATGAACTGCGGGCTGTCCTTGCCGACGATGATGAAGCCGACCTTCGGCTCGCCCAGCGCGGACTGAAGGAATGGGACGCGGAACGTGGTTTCGGCGCCGTTCAGCAGGGCGATGTCGTAGCTATCCATGGGAATTCTTTCACGGAGAAGTGGAAATGCCCGTGCCTAGCCACCGCGCTCCGCGAAGAGCGACAGCAGCCGGGCCGGTGTAGGGGTGCGGGCGAATGCCCGGTGATCAGGTGGCCAGCTTTTCGACGATGCCGACGCCGGTGGACGACGTGGTCAGCGAGAGCTGCACGGTGGCGGCGCGGATCGAATCCACGTTCGGCGCCGACTTGCTGAAGCTCAGCACGCGCGCCTGGAAGTAGTCGATGTCGCCCCCCTGGTACATGACCTGGAAGGAGAACGGCGCATCGGAAGCCAGCGCCGTCTTGAGCAGGACCTGGCCAGGATCCGCGGGGCTGATGGCCAGCTGGATCGTCTTGGTCCCTTCGTCGAAGGAGCCCTTGAACTTCTGGGTCGAGCGATTGCCGATCGGCTTGTGGGTCACTTCGGCGTAGGTACGCCCGTGGGAGCCGCCATCGGTGATCTCGCCGATGTTGGAGAACGTCAGAGCGGTGTAGCCGGCGGCGTCGAAGGTTGCGGGCGCGGCCGCCGAAATGCCGATCTTGGTGCCGGCGACGGTTTCAACTGCGGAGGGCATGGTGCTTGCCTTTCAAAGGAGGCCCGCGAGGGCATAAAAAAGCCCGCCGGGCACGATGCCGAGCGGGCTGTGGCTGCCCTCGCGGGCAGGGTTCTTTCAGGCGTCGGAGCCGGTCGAAGCCTCGGCGATGGCCTTGGCCTCGGTCTTGGTGATCTGCTTGGCGTAGCAGCCGTCGATCAGGAATTTGACGCGGTCTTTGTCTTCGACTTCGAACGTGGCGCCGGCGGCAAAGTCGCCCTCGGGGCTGGTGAATGCGTGCAGAGCTTGGAGCTGGGTGGTCATGGTGGTGGTCCTCAAACGGTGTCGACTTGGTAGCGGCAGGAAACAGGGATGACCTGGCGGTCGTCCTCGGAAATGGCGGCAGCGGCGCTCATGGGCTTCATCACCAGGATCCGCAGCCCGGCGCGCACGGCCGGCACTGCCACTGAAAACAGCGCGTCGAGCGCAGGGATAAAGGCTTCGGCCGCGGTGGATTCGACGTCGCGCGCCAGCACGATGGAGACCTGGAACACGCCGCGGTACTGCCGGTGATTGCCGGCCAGCGTGAGGCTGTCGGTCATGGCCGGGATCAGGAAGCAGCGCAGGTATGTCGGGGCGGGGCTGCCGAATACGGCCGCAGGCGGTGTGAAAGCCTGGTTCTGGAAAGCGATGGCCAGCGGCGGCACCTGGGTGGCGGCCCATGCTGCAAGGCGCGCTTCGAACTCGGCGCGGATGACGGCATTGCTCATGAGGCGATGGCCTTCCGAAGGTAGGTGCCGTACTCGGCCGTCGTGGTGCGCACCATGCCGGCCGGAGCCTGCTTGGACCAGCCATATTCCAGGCGCTGAGCATAGGGAAGCGAGTTGGTGAGGTAGAGCACGCCTCCAGCCTTCACCGTGGCGATGGAAGCCGCCAAGCGGGTCAGCGCGGCCGCACCGCTGGGGTCGTTGGCCGAATCGATGGCCAGATTCACGGACCCAACTCCAATCTGCCAGTTGTTCTTGAAGCGCCCGCTATCGACGGGCGACTTGATGACCAGCGCGGAGCCAAGGTCGAAGGCGACCTTGCGGACGACAGTGTCCATGCCCAGTTTCGTTTTCGAAGCAAACAAGGCGATCTGCGCGGCGAAGGTCATCAGGCGCCCCGGACCTGCACGTCGTGCAGCACTATGGTTCCGTCCGGCGCCAGCGGCCGCGAAGCGATCACCAGCAGCACCGTGCCGTCGGCGAGCCGCAGCTGGTCGCCCGACACGGGAGCCGTACCCAGGTCCGGCGCCACGTAGACGCGGCGATCACCCCACTTGATGCGGCTGCCGTCGATGTCGCGCTGGGCGTAGTCGAGGGCCACGCCGGCAGCGGAGAAGCGCAGGCCGCCGCGCGCCAGGGCGATCTCCTGGCCGAGTTCTTCCAACAGCTCTACCGCCGTTGCCGCCAGGTCATCGTAGAAGTCGCTCATGACGTGCGCTCCGCGTAGGCTTCCATCAGGCGCTGCGAGATGGCCTGGATCGAATAGGCCTCGAACTCGGCAGAGGGCTGGTCCTCACCGATGTCCAGCAGGAACCGCTGCCAGATGTGGACTGCCTCATGGACCAGCATGGCGGCGACTTGGATGCCGGTCGTGTCAGCCCGCGGGCGGACGCACACGATGCAGACTAGGCACCCTTTCGGGTTGGTCAGCCAGTGCACGGTCGCGTCCGACTGGTCGTTGCGGATCCAGGCTGGCTGGTCGGCAACGGCGACGGTGCAACGCTTCATTGCGC
Source organism: Xylophilus rhododendri (assembly GCF_009906855.1). Classification (NCBI taxonomy): domain Bacteria; kingdom Pseudomonadati; phylum Pseudomonadota; class Betaproteobacteria; order Burkholderiales; genus Xylophilus; species Xylophilus rhododendri. The sequence goes on along the minus strand of NZ_CP047650.1, from coordinate 4,387,692 downwards.
GCCGGAACTCGACCTCCGACAGGCACAACGTCAGGTACGGCCCGACGATCAGGCTTCGATCGAGCCAGCCCTTCACGCTCGCACCACCCGCACCATGCCGCCCGACGTGGCAAAGAACGGCGCTAGCATGCCCTCGACCGCGCCGTAGCGTGTCGTCTGCCGGCTGCCGGCGGCGTACTCCTTCTCGATGGGGCCGACCTTCACGCGGGTGGCCAGCGGCTTCACGTCCGGCGCCAGGCTGCTGCTGGTCGCAGCCTTCAGCGCCAACTCAGCACAGGCCCGCTGCACCGCCACCGGCACGCTGTCGATCGGGTAGTAGGCCGGCAGGGAACCGTAGCCGCCCGGCGCGTCGGGCATGGGCACCCATGCTCGCGGCCAGGACAGCGCCTGGGTGGACGTGACGCGGGTGCCGGCCCAGCGCATGCGGTAGGCCTGCTCCATGAAGGCAGTGGCGCGGCGCAGGCGCTGCTCCTGCACATCGGGGGCGAGATCGGCCCAGGCTGTATTGCCTATCGAGGAGTGGTAGGCCGTGGCGTCAGCCAGGCTGACGAAGGAGTCTGCAGCCGGATTGCCGGCGCCGGTATCGACGGTGAGGGGCATGGCGGTCAACCCAGGCCATCCAGGAAAGCGCTAAGTTGACCGCAGCCAACGACGTCGATCTCGCCCGCAGCGACTTGCGCTTGCAGATACGGGATGAGAATGTCCATGTCTTGCGCCCACATACCGCCGCCGCCAATAGGGTTGGCGGCATCGGGCACCGGCAGCGCCCCCGTGTAAGCCGTGACGCCATGCACGAAATTCTTCAGGATGCCGCCGGTGGCCTTCGCAGCCTCGACGTAGTTGATATAGACGGTCGGGCCGTTGTATCCCCGCGCCGGCATGTGCATCGGAGTGTCGAAGCCAGCAGGACCAGCCGTGAAGACGTTCGCACGCGAATTGCCATCGTCGCCGCGCCGGATATTGAACTGAGCCGCCACCTTGCGCATCAGGGCAGCGGGGCCGGAACTCTTACCGATGGTGCTGAACGTGTCGGCGCCACGAATCCAGCCCTTGCTGGCGATCCAGGCGGCGGCCAAGCCCATCTCAGAGCGCAGCAGGGCCTCGGTGCTAGAGCCGTTCAGCGACGTGCGGGATTGCGAGCCGTTGTAGATGTCGGCTCCGGCGTCATACAACGACTTGAGAGTAGCGACGATGCTTGTGGTCCGCGCAGACGGAAGCGAGGTGGCGCGCACCGATGCGCCCAGGCCAGCATTGAGCCAGCGCAGCACGTTGGCCGGAGACTCGGCGAATTCGGCCAGCTCGAATTCGAGGCAGATTTGCGGCTTGACGATGGTCGGGGTCCATGCGCCGATCACATCAATCGACGTGTTGATGGGAGTGTTCTGGCCCCAGATGCGGATGTAGGTGATGTTCGACGTGAAATCCCAGAAAGGCGTAGCCGACTCGTCGGTGGACGAGATGGAGCTGTAGCGCTGAGCCAGATCACTCGGGGCGTGGTTCGGGTTCCACAGGCGGAGCGTGGTAATCCCGCCCTTGAAGGCAGATGCATTGAACTTGAAGCGCCGGCGGCCACCATCAGCGCCGCCGACCACGATGTCGATGCCGTTGCCCACCGCTTCCGGCGGCACGCGCAGCACGACATCCAGGAAGAAATTTCCCCGATAAGTGGGCGGCGCAATCGGGGTGGGCAGGGTGTAGAGGCAGTCGATGCCGCCGGCAACCGTGGCCGTCAGGCGGCACACGGGGCCGGACTGGCTGCCGATCTCGCCGACGATGCACTGGGCGTCTCCGGTGTACGCCAGATTGGTGTAGTTGCCGGATGCGGCGGGAGCGCCAGAGCTGCCGGTCGGCGCGGGAATCCAGACGCATTGACCGCGCTGGATGATCTTGTCGTTGGGCGCCATGTACCGCGCGAAGGTTGTGCCGTCTTCGGCGTATTCCGTGATGACCGGATTGCCTTGGCGCAGGCCGCCCTGGCGCGCCGCCTTGGTAATTCGGGCCGCCACTGCCACATCCGCCTGAGTGAGCACACTGGCGGCAATCCCCGCCCTTGCCGCTGCCAGGGCCTGGGCGTCGGTGTAGCCAGCGCCGCCCCCGCCCGCATCAGCTTGTCCCTGCGTGACCTCGACGGCGCCCACGAGCGACGTGACCTTAAATTGGCAGGTGCCCAGGTAAGGGCCGAGGGTCGTGCTGGCCCCCGCCGAAACGGTCGTCTTCTCGACCACACCGGGACCAGTGGTGCGCTCGATCAACGCCAGGCCGCCAGCGGGCGCGGCCACCATGAGCGTTGCGCCCGCGCGCAGCGTATTGGTGAAGGGGGAGCCGGTATTGATCGTGGGCATGGGTGGACTTTCGGATTCGGTTGCCGCCAGGCGGCTTAAGCTGCGGGTGCGTTGTCGAGCAGCACGGCCAGGTCAGCCTTCAGAGTGACGCCATCGGGGATTTCGACGCCGCGGGCGGCCAGGGCGGCCTTCAGTTCGTCGACCTTGAGGCCGTCGGAAGCCTTCTTCTCGGGCGCCGTGACGAGCTCCCGCACCTTGGCTTCGTCCTCGCCGGTGAAGAGCTCGCCGAAGTGTTGACGCATGCCCTTCACCACGTATTCCGGGTCTGTGTAGTTGCCGGGCAGCGCAGCCAGCGCCACATCCAACTCGGCGCGCGTCGGCGCGGCCGGCCCATCGGTTTCCGCCCAGCCGAGGCCGGACATGATCCCGATGGAGTTCTCGTTCACCTCGGCGCGCTGGCCGCCGCGGTACATGAAGATGCAGCCGGCGGCGGGCTGTTCGATGATGGTCTCGCTCATGGGATCCTCCGATGAAAAGGCTGTGCAAAAACGCCCTGGCGCACCAGGACGCTCGAACCCAGGCTTTCGCTCAGGCGCGGTTCCAGCCGGCGCGCTCGTAGTCGCCGACCATCGCCTCGGGCACTTCGCAAAAGACCTTGCCCTCGGGCTCCGGCTTCTGGATCACCAGCTTGACCTTGGCGGCCTCCATGTCCACGCCAGGGGCGGGTTTGGGGTTGGATGGGTCGTTGCCGAACTTCTGGGCGCGGTGGTCGCCGGCCATGGTTCCAGCCGGGACGATCGCCAGTACACCCGCATCGACTGCGGTGGTGGGCACAGCCTTGGCGGCCTCGTCGACGACGCCGGCTTCAGCAGCCTTGGCCAGCAGGTCGTCGGCTCTCTGCGCAGCGGCATCGGCCTTCTTCTGTTCCGGCGTGGTGCCCGCGGCGACTTCGTCAGCCTTGCGCTGCAGCTCGGCGGCTTCGGCTTGGGCTTTCAGCGCCTGTTCGTTGGCCTTGTCGGCGTCTTTGGTGGTGTCGGTCATCGGAATTCCTTGAACGTGAGAATCGATCGGGAGCGCGAGGCTCCCGACAGGCCTGTGGGGCTCAGCCGCGCAGCAGCGCGACGAAGTCGGACTTGGTTGCGCCCGTGCCCCAGGCGAGCGCGATCTCGTACTTGATCTGGCGGTACTGGCGGTACAGCGAGACCTCGAACGTGATGCCCGAGAAGGGGTCGGTGATCGCCATGCGGTCGTCGGCCATGTCGTTGGCCACGCCGTTGATGTCGACCGGCACGGCGGGCAGACGGGTGGCCAGGATCAGGCCGTTGCGCTGGAATGCGATGTTCGGCATAAAGCTGTTGCCCACCGTCATCGCCACGCCGTTGGCCAGCGCCTGCTGGAGGCCGGGGCTGTTCAGCACCAGAGTGCCGGGAGCCGAGAGGCCGGTGTTGACGCCGTAGACGTTCGGGTCGCCGGCGAAGGTGACCTGGTCGCCTTGCAGGACGGTGCCGGTACCGGTGGCCAGGGTGATGGCGGTCGCGCCAGCGGCGTAGGTGCCGCTGGTCACATAGCTGGCGCCCGTGCCCTTGACCACCTGCTTGATGGCCGGCGCATAGCCGATGCGGAAGCCTTCGGCCTCGCCGATGGAGCCGCGGCGCAGCAGGTCGTCGGTGCCGGCTTCGTTGACCTTGAACAGCACCGACTGCTTGCCGCGCAGGTTGTTCATGGCCGGCGCGCTGACGATCATGGCGCGGTCGCCGATCGGTGCACCGTTCACGTCCAGGATCTGGGCGGGGTTGGAGAAGTCGGTCAGGTCGCCGGCCACGCCGAACGGCGCGGTGCCCGGAGTGCCGGTCGAGCGCGAAGCCGCCTTGTAGGCGGTCATGGCCATGTCGGCTTCCATCTCGTTGGTCAGCGTGCGGAACGCCTGGGCAAACTGCTGGACGATCATGGCTTGCTGGCCGACGCCGTTACCGTTGTTCAGCGCCAGCTGCTCCTCGCCGTTCCAGCGGACCGGCACGTAGCGGGACTTGCTGATGGTGAGGTTGAAGGCGCCGAAGACCTGGTCGCCGTCGTTGGGCGCGGTCACCCCCGGCACCACGTCGGCGGCGGTGGCCGGCGGCGCAATGAACGAGGTGACCTGCTGACCCTTGGCCGCCCGCGCCAGCTGGTTGTCGCGCGCCACCGCTGGGATGAACCCGACGAACTCGCGCGCCACGGTGTCCAGCGCCGCGTATAGCGTGGGGATCAGGCCCGTCAGGGTGTTGGAGCCGAGCGCGAAGCTCTGCTTGGCCTCGGTGACCTGCAGGACCAGCGCGTTGTAGACCCGGCCCACCGCGGCTGCGTAGGTGGTCATGGGTAGCACGGCCGCGATGGATGCGGCTAGTGCCAGGGCGCCGAAGCGCAGCTTGGAAAGCGTGTTTTTCATGTCGGACTTTCGGGAACAAAAAAGCCCGCACATGGCGGGCCGGGAGGTTGAGAAACGGAAAGGTCAGTCGGTGATGACTGTGGTGCCCTTGTTCGCCTCGGCCGCCGCAGCCCGCTGGGCTTCCGGAGGCATGGCATTGAACTGAGCTCGGGTGATGCTCTTCTTGCCGCCAGCACCTTGGCCATTGCTGCCTTGCGCGCCGCCGCCAGAGGCGCCCGAGCCCTTGAGGATCCGATCCTTGTGGGGATAGGTGTCCACGAGAATTTCGAGCGCTTCTTCGAAGTCAGCCGGCTCGCCGTGGCGGGTGCGGCTGAAGATCTGCTGGCCGTTGACGTCGACCGCGACCGTCTTGCCGTCCACCACCTTGAAGCGGCCGCCGAACGTGGCTTGCACCATGTCGACGGGCACCGCGACCTTCTCGGCGATGAACTTGGAACGGGCGAAGGCGCCGCCGATCTTTTCGCCGTAGAGCTGGCCTTCCAGATCCTTGGCCTTGGCGACGATGGGTTCGTACTCGGCGCGCACGGACTTGATGGCTTCGGCCTTGACCTTCTCGACCTCGCCGGCATCCACCAGCTTCTTGTCGTCGAGGTTCTTGACCACGTCCAGGGCCTTGCGGGCCGCTGCCGGATCGGCAATGCCCTCGAAAGCCTTCAGGCCGGTCTCGGCGGCTTCGGCTCGTTCCCTGTGGGACTTTGCTTCACCGTTGAGGCGGCTGATGGTGGCGATGGTGCTGTCGCCATCGAAGGCGGTCTCTTTGCCGTCTGCATGCACGAACACGGGCAGCTTCTGGCCGTTGACATCCTGGGTGACGATGGCGCCGTTTGCGTCGAGTTTGAAAGGCATGGTTGCTGTTTCCTTGGGCATCCGCCCGCTGGTCGGTGGGCCATCCGGCCCGAAGCGCCCTACTCCGCATCCGCGTTTGAGGCATGAAAAAGCCGCCTCCGATTTGCACCGGGGCGGCTTGAGAAGGGGTTCGATACGATCCGCGATCTAAGTCAGGAGTCGTCGAAATGATGAAGAAGGAAGCCGAACAGGCTGTCAGGTCGTTGTGTCACTCGTGGCAGGCCAAATTTCATCCAGACAAAGGATCCCAGGAAATCAACGTTTCAGACTTCCTGTCGTGGCTTAAACAGGCGCACCCTGAAGTTTTCGATTTCCGGACTAAGAGCTTCGCGCCGGCCGACTTTGTGGAGATGTGGGCCGATCAGGAGTTCAAGCAGAGCTGGCGGAATTAGGCCGGCTTGATGGTGGGCAGCATGGAACTCTTGATTCCATCCTTGAAGCAGTTCGCGCAGACGTCCTTCTCGATCACCGTGCCGTTGATGCGCCGGCCGTCCTTGAAGTAGGTGCCGTTCGTGGTGGTCAGCGAGGTCCGGCAGCCGCATCGGTTGCACTGGAGCATGCCGTCCTGACGCTTCGGCATGGACCGCACGCGCTGGCGAACCTTCTCTTCGTGGGAAGGCTCGGAGGGCGGGACGAGCTGCAGCGGCATCCTGCAACTATATGCCGGCCTTCGAAAACGCCGCCGCGTCGCGCTCGCGCAGCTGGTCCAGCGTGAGCGGCTGGCCCTTGGCGCCGTAGAGATCCTTCAGTTCAAGGCCGCCGTCGCGCAGCAACTTCGCGCGGGCGGGGCCCAGCACTTGGTCTTGTCGCGCGGCCGACTGCTTCGCCAGCCACTGCGGGTATGTCGTCTCGGCCGGCACCTGGCCGTCCATGCTCGCGCGCTGGCTGGGCGTGAATTCTGGGATGCCGGGGACGCCCGACAGCTCCTGCCAGCTCTTCGTCACGATGGCCTGCGCTGACCGGCACCGCCAATGCGCCCGGCCTGGCCCGGCCAGCCACGGCAGCGTGTGCCCGATCGGTTTGTGCCCGGCAGGCGTGTAGGTCTTGCCGTCCCGCACCCGGCAGATAGGTGAGGTGCGCAAATCGAGCGTCGCAGACCACCGCACCGCCTTGATGATGTCTTCGTTCGCCTCGGCGACCCGGTCCTGCACGAAGCCGGCCATGTGGCCCAGGGCGGTCTGCACGACAGACTGCGCATCGCGCCGGCTGATCTCTAGCAGGCCGTCGGCATAGCCCTTCGCCCGCGTGCCGCGGAGGTCACGCACGATCTGGTCGGTGGTGCGACCCTCGACAAAGCCTTGCGCCACCACCTGGCGGATCTTCTTGGCCTTTCCAGCCTTCTGGTCGGCAATCCACTGCTTCAGGAGGCCGCCTTGGAAAGGCCTGGCCATCGCGGCGGCATAGACCTGATCCACGCTCACCACGGCGACCGGCACAGGCTGCGGCATCACGTCGCGCAGAGTGGTCGACTGGAAATCGACCTCGTAGCCGGCGAAGTCGCGCAGCTCGGCGGTCAGGTCGCGCTCGACCTGGTTGTAGGCCTGGACGTTGGTCGCCCGGACGCTGCCAAGCAACGATTCGAGGCGGTCCACGGCGAAGGTGCTTGGCTCGACCTGGGCCAGGGCCGCGGTCAGTTGCTCGAACAGGCGCTCATCGCTGCGGTTCAGCACCGCGATGATCTTGTGGACCACGCTGGCGCTGTACTGGCGAAGGTCGACCTCGTGACTTATGGCCGCATCGCGCAGCCGCTCATTGACCGTTTCCGCCATCGCCGTTGCCAGGGTTGTTCGGGTCCTGCAGACCCAGCGTGCCGAGCGGCGGGCCCTGCTCTTCCACGGCCGCCAGTTCCGTCTCCGGGTCGATGTCCGCCGCCAACATGCCGCGGCGCTGCTGCTCGCGGATCGCTGTTTCCTTGGTGATCAAGCCGGCCTGCTGCATGGTGACGATCAGCTGCGCGCTGGCGTCGGTAAGCGTGGCCGCGCCGAAGTCCTTGAACAGGCTGATGTGACCACCATCGGGCAGCTTCACCCATGCGGCCATGAGCTGCAGCACCTGGTCGATGCCGTCTTCGGTCGATTCGACGATGCGCTGCAGGTCGGATTTGTTGCCCTCGGCATCGTTGTTCGATTGCGTCGCGGACTTCTGGTCGCCGGGCTTCATGACGAGCAGTTCGGCGCCGGTGGTGACCATCTGGTCCTCCAGGCGTTCCAGGCTCGTCTGGCCGGCCTCGATAGCCGCACCGCTGTGCTCGACGTACTTCAGGTCGCCGTCTTTCGGCAGGCGCACCGCGGCGGAACCGCCGACCGTCAGCTGGGTCCCGCCCTGGCCATCAGCACCCACCTCGTCTGCGCCGATCATGGCCAGCACCGGCACCCGGGCGACGTGCAGGATCGTGTCCTGGTCGCTCTGGCTCTGCCAGTGCTTCACGTTCAGGTAGGCAAGGTCTTGGAGCGGAGACACGCCGCACATGAAGCCCTTCTTCTTGCCGTAGAACGGGACGAAGGGAATCATGGGCAGGCTGGTGACGCCGCCGCCTACCAGGGTGTATTCCTCGTCCTTTTTCTCCGGCTCTTCCCACAGCTGGAACAGGCCCGGCGTCAGGACACGAACGCGCTTCACGCATTTGGTGCCGAACTCGCCGTCTGGCACCTCGGCTGTTTCGGCGAGGCGCAGCTGGGTGAGGCGTGTGACGCCACCGATGCGCTCGGTCTGCCAGCCCAGGATCTGGTGGTGACGGATCAGCACCAGGTAGGGCCGCACGCCCAGGGCACGCTCGTCGGCGCGCGTCCTGGCCGCATCGCCCACGGTCGGATAGTCCACCAGCACGCCGCACAGTCCATAACCCAGAGCCTCGGCCAGCAGATCAGCTGCGAAGCTGTGCAGGTTGTCGCCCTGCTGGTCCGCGTCATCGCACCATTCCACGATGTTGGCCGGCACGTCGTCGCCGAGCGTCAGTTGCTTCGAGAATGGCTTCCCGCTCATCACTGAGATCGTGCGCGCCAGGGCCGGGAAGAGCGTGGCGGTGGCCAAGCGTGCGGCATAGCTCACCGGATCCTCGTTCGGCCACTTGGGCAGGAACTGCGCGCCCGCCTTTCGCATGGCTGCCGTGCCGCCGAGGAGCGCTTCGACGATGGGCCATTCCTGGGCCATCGCCTGCACCTCCTGCGATTGGTCTTGTACCTTCAGGGCCATGGCTTCCTTACATGCGCAGCGGAGACACGCTCGCCACGCGCTTGACGACCGGCCAAGTCTTCACGATGAAGTAGCCGCCGGCGTCGTTCTGGTGATCGAAGCCACCCTTCTTGTCGGGCTCGCCCTTGTCGTCGTAGACCTGGCGCTCCAGGGACATGACGAAGCCGGGGCACTTGCTCGTGTTGACCAGCAGGCGCCGCTCGTCGTAGGTGTTGCACAGCATCGCGTTGACGCTGTTGATGCGGTCCTTGACGCCCGGATTCGTGCGGTCGACCACCACGGTGAAGCCCGCGTCTCTCAGCAACTTCAGGTCGGACTCGCTGGCGTTGCTGCTCTTGCGGTTCTGGCCCGAGGCGTCCGGGTAGACCGAGATGCCGTGGTCCGGGAAACGCTTCTTGATCGCCACTACCATCGCTGGCGTGTCGAAGACATCCTTGAACTCGTCTACTGCGCGCGGCAAGCCGTCACGCACCACGAAGACCACCGCAGCCATCTTGCCGACGTTGAAGTCCATGCCGATGTGCAGCGCATCGCCCGGCTTGACAGCGTCGTCGGTGTGATTCTTTCGGCGATCGAAGCAGTAGTAGACGACGCCCTGGTAGTTCTCGAAACTGGCGTCGTATTCCTGGCGGAAGGTCCGCGGGTCCATCGTGCGGCGGGCCGCATCAATCTCGGACTCGGGCACGTTGCCGCCCTGCAGCGACGTATAGAGCCAACTCTTGCAGTCAGCCTGCCGGCAGTCCTGGCCGTCCAGGTAGGTGTCGTAGCAGTGGTTGAAGCCCTTGGGCGTGCCGATGCGCAGGACGTGGCCACCGATGCGGAGCACGCCATCCACGAAGAACTTGCAGGTCGACAGCATCGGCCGCAGCACCTCTTCCCAGGCCGCCCACGGGCAGTCCGCCCATTCGTCGATCAGCAGGAAAAACAGGCCCGAGCCGCGCAGGTTGTCGTAGTTGTCCAGCCCGACGATCCGCAGCACATGCCCGGTCGTCAGGGTGATGGAGCATTCCGTCTCGTTCGGCCGCGCCGCGCGCCATGAGCTGGGGATCGCCTGCTTCAGCCGCCGCCAGAAAACCCGCTTCGCCTGCTTGAACGTCGGCGCCGCGTACCAGATCTCGTCCTCGACGCTGACGTTCCACTGCATGGCCAGCCTGGCCGCGCGCCGCATCTCAGCCTTGCCGAGGAATGTCTTGCCGAAGCGCCGGCCGCAGACCGCATCGCGGAAGCGCGCCGCCTGCTGCCAGCCCCACACATAGATGTTCGCCTGCTTCGGCGTGAGGTCGACCGGGCCGTCAGAGGATCGGACTTGCTGGAGCATCTTCGTCCGGCCTCAGCAGCTTGTAATCCTGCGCGGGCGTCTTGTCTTCGGCGCTCGGACCCTTGGGCGCATCGAGGCGGCGATTCACATAGGCATCGCCCACCTCTTTGGCCGCCTGCTCCAGCACTTGCAGGGTCAGCGCCATGTTGCGCATGCCCTCGGCCTTCTGCGCTAGGCGGGCCAAGACGCGGAGCCGAAAGGTGCGGTTGGCGATGGGCACCTCGGTGGCGCCGGCCTTCCAGTCGATCCGGGTCTGCTGGAACAGGTCCCGCCATTTCCGGCTGAGCCCGCGGCCAGCCATCTTGGTCGGGTCGTACTTCTCTACCTGCTGGCGCGGCACCGTCAGGCCGAACTCGAGGTTGACCGCTTCGGTGACCTGCATCGGCGTGTCGTAGCACGCCAGCGCCTGGACGATGAACTGCTTCACGTCCTCCGACAAAGCCGCCATAGAGGTCCCCTCGTCAACCCGTGGTCAACCTAGGCGGCCCGCAACAGGCAAGTCCCGCAAGCTCCTGCAATGTTCGACCGCGTTACTTCAGGCTGACCGCGCGCCGCGGCGGCAAGCTGGGCGATAGCCCCACTAGGATCACCGACACCGTAGCGCCGGACCACGCCGATGAACTCTTCGACGTCATGCCCGCGGATGCACAGCTTCGGCATCCCCTCCTTGGTAAAGGCCGGGGCGCCGAACTCGTCGCGCTTGTGGGCGACGTGGTAGAGCTCGTGCTCCACCAGTGCGCACCAGTCGGCGTCGCTGCAGGTGGCGCAGTAGCTGGCGTCCAGGGTGATTAGGAAGCCGGGTACTCGGCCGAACCAGTCGGTCAGCTGCTCTTCCTGGCGGGCCTTCTGCCAGCCACCGGAGCGGATCATCACCTCTTCGGCCTGGCCGATCACCGACCGCGTCTGGCGGACGAAGCCGCGGGGCGCCCAGAGGAACTCCAGGTCGGCCTGGTCGAGGTGCCGGTGCTCGGGGTTGTGGATCCGGCCCTCGGATGCGAGCACCTCGGCATTGACCCACACGCCGACTTCGGGCGCGGGCCGGAAGTGATCCAGGCCGACGGGCGGCAGCGGGCGCTTGGCGATGGTCTTGCCCATGCGCATCCTTGAAGGGCCTGGCACACCGCCAGCGTCCTGCGGGAGGTGCAGGCTGGATAGCTGGTGGTGGTCCGGGGCGGAGGGTTCTTGCTCACCCAGCCGCTGGAGCGAAGGGTCGTCAGCGCGGACATGATCTCCGGCATCTCTGAGTGGTGGAGCGAGTCCGGCTGACGACAAGGGGTTGCGGTGGCTGGATTCGAACCAGCGGCCTCTGGGTTATGAGCCCAGCGCGCTACCAGGCTGCGCTACACCACGATATGGAGCATCCCGAGGGAATTGAACCTTGCTCTGCGCGGCTTGGAAGGGCGGCGACACGGCCTGTGTGCTGGGATGCAGAAACGAAAAAGCCACCGCGTGGGTGGCTTGAAATTCGGGGCGAGTTTCTCTATCGAGGTCTGCCGCAGTCGCTACTGGCTTGGCCAGGCTGTAGCTGCGGGCGTTCAACAGAGGGTCGCCGGGCGAGAGGGTCAGCGCCCTCTGCAATCGTCGACTGCAATTCTAATTTCGGTCCATGGAGATGCGCAAGCGCTTTCCGATCTGATCGCGTGCGCGCTGGACACAATCGTCCATGAAGTTGGCCAGCCGGCGGCCGGCCTGCCCGTGAGGCGACTCGCGCAGGCCAGTCCCCTGACAGGCGCGGCAGGCCTTTCCGTTGTGTCGGCCGGTGCCCTCCGCCACCTGGTACTTCGTGCCCTTGCACACCGGGCAGGGCTGAGACAGCCACCAGCGCAGCACGCCGACGGCCACCTCTTCCGGCTGCTCGACCTTCCAGACGGTGAGCTGCAGGGCCAGTTGGGCCCGTACATCAGGCAGCGACTTCAGCTTCTGCAGCAGCAGGCCGGTTTCATGCAGGTTGAAGGCGTGGGCCTGGGCGCCGGCAGCATGGCGGCGGTCGCGTGGCTTCCCAGTGGTGCCGGCCAGGAAGTCGGCGGCCGTGGCCATGCGGACCTTCTCGGCACCGTCGAATTCGCTGTGCAGGCGCAGCAGCGCGCCGCCGATGCGGCTCTTCGACCAGCCGGCCGCGATCAGGATGTCGGCGTCTCCGCGGCGATCCGCCTCGACCCGAAGGTTTGAGGACATCGTCGCGCTGGTGTAGGCCTCTTCGGTGGTTCGTTTTTCGTCGTTCAGCATATGGCCTCCAGGGCTTTGTTTCGTGCCGCCTGCACGCGCGGCGGGGCTTCTTCAAATCGGTTTTTGTTGCAGGGCGTCCCGGGGCCGAAAGTGCGGGCCTTCCGGAAGTGGCCGACCTCCTTTGCGCAGGTTCCCATGCCATGCATGCGCATGGGCGAGCCCTGCAGCTCCCAGTGGGCGCAGGCGCTGCAGTTCACGCTGTGGCTCCTGCTGGGCCGAAAATCATGGCGACGGACCAGTCGCGCCTCGCCGGCTGCGGGCGATAGCAGTAGGTGCGCGGGGCGCGAGTTGGCCGAGGGGCGGCACGTTTCGCCCTTGCCGTCGTGGTCGCTACCGGGCGCGCTTCGGACATAGGACGCGGCGCATCCGGGCCGGCGCCGAGGGCATAGATCGCCACGATGTTCGCGCGGCGCTTCTCCCACCGGGTCACATGGATCTCGGCGCGGATGTGCTGGAAGTACCGGAGCATGGTTCCGCGGTGGATGCCGATGGCCTTGGCCACGTCGGCGATCGCCTGAGGCTTGGCCGCGAGCCGGCGGCGGAGGCTGGTCAGCCGCGCGCGGTTTATGTCCGTGGAGAAATTCAGAACCGTGGTGCTCATGGGGCGTCCTGCGCTACCGGCGTGGCATTGAGTTGATCGAGGGCCCACTGGGCAGCCTTGCGGTCGGCTTCGGGCGCGGCGGCGTCTTCCGCGATGCGGCGCCAGGCCAGCACCTGCTGCAGGTGAGCGCCCATAAAGCGCTGTGCGCGCTGGGCGCCGGTGGCGCTGTAGCTGCTGTCCAGCCAGGTGTGGCAGCGTGCACAGCCCCAGACCGAGTAGCAGTCGTCGGCCTTGCGGTGGCCGCCCTTCTCGTGGATTGAGAGGTTGGAGTGGCAGGCCACGGTGGTCTCCGGGTCGCCGTTGCAGACGCCAGGCACGCGCAGCAAGCACGGGCGGCCGGCGGCCATGGCCAGCAGCTGCGGGTTGCGGCGGGCCACGGTCTTGGGCTGCGCGGTGAGCTTGGCCGGGCCATAGCTCCCTCGCGGGACGGTTGACATCGACCGGAGCCAGGCTTCCTGGAACTCCGCCGTGATGGCCTCCGCTCGCTCACGCCGCGGCCGTGAAGGCGTTGCGAAGCCCGTTCTCTTCATGGGTGTGCTGCGGTTCATTCGCCGAAGTTCCCCAGGATGGTCTCCAGCACATCCAGGCGCTGGGTGACGGACAGGTGCTTCCACAGCGTCTTGCCGGCGTGCTCGGTCCGCAGGAAGTCGATCGCGTCCCCATGGAATTTCTCCATGTCGCCCTGCTCCAGCTTCGAGTAGCTGATCGAGCGCGGCACCGGTATCACGCCGCCCTTTGGGCCCGGGTACCAGTCCACGAAGCCGCTGCCGACCTTCAGCCAGGTGCGGAACGCCTCGAAGGTTTCGAACTTGTCCTGCGCCTCGAAGAGCACCTGCTCCAGGGCCATGTGCTTGCGGTGGAACCAGCCGAGCCGCGCCTGGTGGGTCTTGATGTCGATCATCTCGCCGGGCTCCAGCTTGAAGACCCGGTTCCAGAAGCGGCGCCACTGTCGGCGGCCTGTGCCACCCAAGCCGTCCACGATGCTGAAAATGACCCGGCGGGCGACGACGCGATCCGCTTCGGTGATTTCAGTCGCCTCTTGGCGCACAAGTGTGATGTCAGCCATGGTTGACCTCCTTGCGCTCGCGCCGATCTACCATGACCATTGGGGAATGCACTGCCCCATCCACGCTCACGGCTACACGTTTTTCCCAAGAGCGGGGAAAATCGAAGGGCGCTGGCAGGGCGTTTTGCACATTCGAGAGGGGCGCGAACCCCTCTTGTTGCATATCTGTCTGAGTGGACGCGCCACGGAATTCGCCGCCTTGATGGACGCTCGTACTGAGGCCTTGAACTTGGCAACCAACCTGCGGGAATCCCGCTAGGCAGCAAAGTTTTTCTTCACGCCACCCCGTCAAATCGCTGCAGCTTGTGAAATGCGCTCTTGCTTTGGTGTAAAGCGCATCACATGAAATACTTTCGAGATGCTGCCCTTCAGACATGTGCGCGGATACACCCTTTTCCCGAGAACGACTCGTATCGCGCAGGGATGGCGCGCAACCATTCATGTCGTCGGAGATCGCGGCGTCTGCACCGAGCACACCGCTCCGGGCTTCTATGTGACCGAACTTGACGCCCGTGACGCAGCGACTATTGAGGCGGCAGGTCTCGCCAACATCCTGCTCACGATGAGATAGCACCTCGATAGCCACCATCCACTCGCCTGGCTTGCTGCGGCGCTGCTCGTAGGCCCAAGTGATGGACGGGTCTCGGTCGTCGCGGCCAAGCCATGCGGCGACCTGGTCCACCGGTGCCTTGAGGCTGGCGCGCAGGTTGTCGTGGGCATCCAGGCCCGGGCCCGGTGAGATTCGGCACATGGTCACGATCACTGGGCCGGCCGGCGGCTTGTGCAGCGCGAGCAGCCAGGCCACCGCATGGCGCTCGGCCTTCACGCGGCGGGCACGGGCGTGGTGATGCTCGCGGTCGTTCTGACCGGTGCCGGTGCGCAAGGGGACGAGCACCTTCATCGGGCATTCCCCACGTACGCATGCCCATGGACGCGAGTACAAATCTTGCTGCAGATCCTGGAATGCAATGGGAATGGGGAGCCAACCATGGTTGAAGGACCGATACATGCGCGCTCGTGGGGCGCCAATCCGCTCAAGGAGCGCGACGAGACAATCGCCGTGCTCGATGCCTGGGGCGACTTGAAGCCGCGGGCCCGCGAATGGCCGCGGCCGCATCGCGGTCGATGGGTGGCCGGGGCACTCGCCATCGCGGCGGGTGCGGTCGGCACCTCAGTGGCCTTTCCGGGCGTGGTGATGGCGCTGTTTGGCAGCTGATTCACTGGGCACCGCCGATCGTGGGCAGACCGCGCAGCGCCTGGTCGGCCACCGACTGGTATGTGATCGCGGTCTTCCCGGCACCGCCAGCCTGGAACACGCGCAGCGCACGCTTCGGGTCGCCGATGAAGGCGGGCTCCGGCGCCGGCAAGCCGCGCTTCGCCAGCATGGCAGCGTTGTCCGGGCCCGCCGCGCCCTTCAATAACCGCGGATAGTCGAACTCGCCGCGCTCGGTGTAGGCGCGGTGGGCGGCCTGGAACCGGTGCTGCAGGTAGCTCAGCTCGGCCAGCTCGGTGCGGCAGAGCTTCGGCCAGCCGCCGCAGTCCTCGACTGCCGCATGGATCGCCGGGTCATCGAACACCACATCGCTGTACGCGCCAACGCGGCTCATCGCGTCGTGCACCTTGCCCCAGGCCAGCGCGGCGCGGTCGGTCGCGGTGCCGGCCAGGATGCGCACCACGTCAGCCACCTTGGGAGCGAATTGGCCGTGCTCCGCATCCGTGGCGTGGCGCTGCATGGCCGTCTTCACCTGCTCCAGCCCGAAGCCTTGGCAGGCGCCCCACCAGGTGTCGAGGAGGAAGGCGCTGGTGTCCTGGCGGTAGTACGCCATGACGTCCTTCACGAGCTGGCCGAACTCGGCTTTTTCACGCTGCAGCATGGGTTTCTCCTTTGCTCGCCCAGGCATCGACCACGGCTTGGCCACGCGCCTCCAGGGCCTCCTGCTTGTTGGGGGCCAGGCGCTGGCCGGATTGGCGCTGGCATGTGGCCTTGAGGTATTCGCGGGCGTCAGCCGGCTGAGCGGTCACGGCGGCGGCAACGGCCTGCTGCACGACCGGGAAGGTGTAGTCCTGGACCAGCTTGCCCATGAAGGTCCGGCACTGCGACGGGGGGCAGCCGCCCTGCTCCAGCACCGACACGGCGGCTCGCCACAGCTCGGCCTTGGCCATTTCCTCGGGCGTCTTGGTCGGCGGGGCTGGCGGCGGTGGTGGTGGTGGGGTTGGGGTCGGAGCTGCGGCAGGCGACGGCGCGGCCGGGGCCGCAGCCGGCGACCCGCCGTCCGTACCGTCAGGTACGGAATGATTGGGTTTGGTAATGGGATTGGGATTGGGAGCTTGTGAGTCGCTTTTTTCTGGGTTCCCAGGAATAACCGGCTGGGTTTCTTCTGGGTTTCCCGCCGGTTTGCTCTTTGGAGGACGTCCGCCCTTTTTCCCGTTCACTCGGGCGCGTTCTGCGGCTTCTCGCGCCTTCACGATTTCCACTTCGCAGCGGGAGTGAATCCAGCCCGCATCGGTTAGCCGAAAGAACTCGTTCAGAACGGTATCGACAGCGGCGCGCTCATCCTTGGACGAGGCGCGCACGAGACGGCAAGCCTTTGGGATCTCCGCAGGGATCGCCTGCTCGCGGCTGTAATAGACGTCGAGCAAACGTCGATAGGCGCAGTCCTCAAGCCACGAAAGATGTGCTGTGGCAGTTAGGTAGTCGCCAATGTGGTGTGGGTAGAAATTCACCGAGCCCACTCCTCAGGGCGCCGAGCACCCTTTGAGCGGTTGCACGGTTTGCAAGCGGTCTTGAGGTTCTCCATGGACGTCGCGCCGCCCAGCCTGACGGGCACGACGTGATCGGCTTCAAGCCGAACACCATTGGCGCCGCAGTACTGGCAGGTGTACTTATCGCGGGCAAAGACGGCTGCACGGATTTCCGCCCAAGCTCCGCTTTCAATCTCGAGCCGGCGATTGATCTTTCTGGCGGTCGCCTCCTTCTTCGCCCAAGCGATCAACGCCTTCTCCGAGACCACCGGGTGGTAGAGCCGGCCATCGCTGCAGAGCACCCAGCCGCGCAGGGCGCCGGACCTCACGTCCTTCCATGCCTTGTCGATTTTTCCGCGCTGCTGGTAGCCCGCCTGCTTGGCGATCCACATGTCGTCATCAGGGATGGATGCGGCCGGCACCTGGTGCCAGGAGGCGGCCCAGATCAGCACCGCGGCCCAGCAAGCCTCTGGCGTCTCGTTCGAAGCCAACTCGGAATCGCGCAGGCGCGCGACATCCAGCGGCATGAAGGGGAAGTCCTGTAGGTCGCAGCCGGCCGGCGTCATGGGTGCTGGGCAATCGCTCAAGCGCACCTCGCATAGATCCGACCGCCGGCCGTGCCATGACCGAACATGCGGCGGCACTCGGCCACCGCGCGGATCTCGCCTTCGCGCAGGGCGCGGGCATAGATGGAGCCGAAGGCGCGGCGCTCGCCCGGGTCAATGCCGGCGGCCACACAGGCCACGGTCACCAGCTCGCCAGAGATCGGGCCGTGCTCAGCGATGTAGTCGAGGACGAAGACATAGGCGCGCTCGGCGAAGTTCGGGCAGATGCCCTCGGCCTTCTCGGTGGCCAGGGTCGCGCCGACCACGCCGGCAGCACGCGAAGCGTCCATGGGGATAGGCAAGGGCATGCCGAGCTGCAGCTGGTGGGTGTTCATCGTTTGGCGCTTTTCCGTAACGCAAAAGTTCTCAGCGCCGTCGCATGGGCAGAACGCGTGCGCCAGGCACGGGCGGCCGGCGATACCGGCGCTGCAGCTCCTGCTGCGCGAGTCGGGTGGCGGCCTGATCGACCGTGATGCCTTGGGAGGTCGCGTACTGCGACAGCGCCGCGGCTTCGGCATCGGTCAACTCGACGGGGCTCGTCTTCGGGGGTGGTGGACGACGCACTGCGGGTCATTTCCGTAACGGACGCGTCACGAAGCAAGCGCTCGCAAGTTGGCGCCGCTCTCTTGAGAATCGCCACCATGGACACGCCGCAACCCTTCCAGCACCAGCTCGCGCAGATAGGCGGATTTCTGCATCCCGTTGAACTCGGCAGCGGCTTCCGCCATGCGGTCCTCGGTTTCGTTCAGGGAGAGATTCACGCGCTTCGCACGGATGTGGGTCGGGTCGGCGTACATAGCTGGTGGTCGTTCGGGTGGGTTGAGTTGGTGGGCCTGGCGCCTCAGGCGCCTAGGAGGTCGCGCACAAACAGCGCGATGGCGGCGCCCGCGAAGGCGATGCCGAAGAAGGTCCTGGCAGCGATGCGCAGGCGATGGGTGAAGGTCCGGCGGTCCATGTCAAAACCCGGCAGCGGCGTGGCAGACGCCATAGACCAGGCCGACGACGGCCAGGAAGTCGAGACGGCGCATGGGGTGGTGCCCGCTCAGGGTGCGGATGCAGCGGCTTGCGCAGATGGCGAAGAGGGCGAGGGCCATAGGTCAGGCGCCTCTGCAGAAGATGGCGTCCGCCTTCGCAGGCCATACGATGGAGGTTGCTACGCAACCATCACCTTTGAAGGCGGACATGAAACGGGACATGGACTTGGTGAGACGAATCCTTCTGGCCACCGCAGAACTGCCGCCCGAGGGGCAGCTCAAGGGACTCGACGGCGTGCCGCAACCGGAATTCGTCATCCACGCGATATGGCTGGCAGAAGCCGGCTTGGTGAGAGCGATCACCTCCGACAAGGCCCTGTCGTCGGAGTACGCATTCATCCTGCGGCTGACCTGGGCCGGCTGCGACTTCACGGATGCAATCCGCAGCGACACGCTTTGGGCGAAGGCCAAGAGCACAGTGTTGAAGCCCAGCATGTCATTCACCTTCGACGTTTTGAAGGATTGGCTCAAAGCCGAGATCGCGCAGGGCTTGCCGACCCTCCACCGACTCACTCAGTAGCGAGCGCAAGTCGATCGCGGCTGCGAGAAGGCCCTGCTTTGCACCGTCCAGCGCCGCGACGTGGGTCGCGCTCACCGGTGCCGCCAGCACTGAACCAGCCTGGCGGAACCACAGGGATGCCAAGCCAGCGGCGGAACGCGCAAGGTGTACGGAAGGCATCAGGCCCCCTGCCCTGCGGGCTCGGCGGCGGGCAGCGGGGCCAATCCGTAGACCTGATCCAGCGTGATCTCCAGGCCCCGCGCCTTCGAGAACTCGAGAAGCCGCTTGGCGGCATCGGGCGGGACGGTCTGGCCGGTCTCGTAGTTGCCGACGTTCCCTTGCGTGCAGCCGATGCCGTCCGCAAGGGCCTGCTGCGTTACGCCGAGGCGCTTGCGAATGGCTTTGATGGTGCTCATGGCGTAAGTATCAGCGGCGCTGATTCATCTGTCAATCAGTGCCGCTGATTCTTTTGGTCACAGGGAAACGATCCTCCGCCCCATGAACGAACGCAAAGCCACTATCACGCCGGAACACCGGCAGGAAGCTGCCGCGCTGAAGGCTATCTACGACCAAGTGCGCCCAGCAAATCAGGGAGAGTTCGGCAAGGCCCACGACATAGGTGGGCAGACGATGGTCGCGAACTATCTCAATGCCCACTCCCCGCTGAACCTCAAGGCCGCTACCGGCTTCGCTCTAGGCCTCGGATGCAAGATCAGGGACTTCAGCAAGCGCCTGGCGGCCGAAGCGCACAAGGCAGCGGAGGCGGCTGGCGTTGTCGGTGCCGACGAGGATTTCGTCGCCGTGCCTAGGCTTACCGTTTCCGCTGGAGCAGGACCAGGCCGGATTCCAGGGGTGGTCGAAGAAGATGGGGCACTGCAATTCCGCTTTGAATTTCTTCGCGCAGTTTCGTTGCCCCCAAAGATGCTGCCATTATCAATGTCCGTGGCGCAAGCATGGAGCCGACAATCAAAGACGGGGCCGTGCTGCTCATCAACAAAGCGGACAAAACCCCACGCGACGGTCACATTTATGCGTTTGTAAAAGGCGACGAGATTCTCGTAAAACGTTTCAGACAACGAGGCGATTCTTGGTACGCAACGTCCGATAACGGCAATGCAGACATCTTCTTAGATGGCCTAGCGCAGATCATCGTAGAGGGTCGCGCCGTGTGGATGGGCGCGAAGCTCTAGTCTTCGAACGCCG
This sequence comes from Xylophilus rhododendri, assembly GCF_009906855.1. Lineage (NCBI taxonomy): Bacteria > Pseudomonadati > Pseudomonadota > Betaproteobacteria > Burkholderiales > Xylophilus > Xylophilus rhododendri. The sequence continues at coordinate 4,367,653 of NZ_CP047650.1, read as the reverse complement.
CAGATCCATAACCTTAATCACCGCCATGACCAAAAAAAGAATTTCAATCGCCCTGGTTGCACTGGCGTTAATAATCGGAATTTACGCAGTTTCACCATATTTTGTCCTCTGGCGAATTCAGCGCGCAGCAAAGGCCAATGACTCGAACTACATTTCTGAACACGTCGATTTCCCTGCGTTGCGAGAGCAATTGCGCGTGCAATTGACGGTTGCGATGACCTCTCGCATGGATCGCGAACTAGCCGGAAACCCTTTTGCGGGACTGGGTCAGATGTTTGCTCTTTCGATGATCAACACGATGGTCGACACGATGGTCACCCCAAGCGGCCTAGCTGCGATGGTGAAGAACGCAAGCCCGAGCGTTTCGACTGCCCGAAATGGAGCGACGGGCGTCCCAGAGACGCAGACAGGCATCAACGGTGACGAGCCAAAGCTGTCGATCAAGTACGCTGATCTGGATGAGGTCAGGGTATCCCCGGAATCCGCCGAAGGCGCCTTCATCTTCAGGCGGGATGGCTGGTTTCACTGGAAGTTGGTTGGCATCGACATTGCCCGCAGTGGACCCCGATAGCGCTGGAGCACCAGTTCGCAACTTTAGAAATGCCGCCCAACCGGGCGGCATTGTTGTTTGGCACCTAACGAACGCGCGATCAGCGCCGCTGTTACAAAATACACGCAAAATAAATCAGCGCCGCTGATTGACACAACAATCAGCGGCGCTGATACTGCGTTCCATCAACCCGATGGAGCGCACCTTGCAAACCACCCCCTCCCCCGCCAGCCACCCCGCACACATCCAGCGCCGGCCTGCCATTGCCGTGCGCAGTACCGCCGAGTCCCTGGCCCGCGAATACGCGCAGACCACGGCCGAGCTGGCTATGTTCTCCGACGACCCGCGGTGCGCCGATCTGCTTGCGGCCTTGTCCGCTGAAGCTTGCGGCATGCGGGCTCAAGCAGCCGCCATGGGGGTGCTCCTCTCATGAATACCGAAGCCTTCATCGCCCGCCGCGAGGTGCTGCACCTCATGGTCACGGAAGGCGGCGCCTTCGCCCATCACATCGCCAAGGCCTGGCTGACTGCTGACCCTGCCAACAGCGCCCGCCTGGCCGCCGCGTTCGGTGACCTCTACGCCTACTACGCGGCTCAGCTGCCCGCCGAGGTCAGGCCATGAGCGACCTCGACGACACCGACTTCAACGAGTTGCAGAACCGCGACCGTGCCGCGCGCTGGCACGACGCAGCCTTGCTGCGCCACCCCGATCCGCGCGATCCGGACCACCCGGACTGTGACCGCGACGAAGACGAAGAAGGCGAGGCCGCCAATGGGTGAGTACGCCGACATGATGCTCGAAGGCGAGCTGTGCCATGGCTGCGGCGTCGCGCTGCACGGCAAGCCCACAGGCGAGCCGACCTTCTGCAGGTCCTGCCAGAAGGAAGCCAATATCGCCCGGAATCAAGCAGAGGGTGCGGCCGCTAAGAAGGCGCCCTGCCCTACCTGCGGGAAGCGCGTCCGGCTGGTCGGCATGGCCGACCACCATCGCGATGTTCACAGCGGAGCGGCTCAACCGAGCACTGTGAAGCGCGCATTGCCTGCGGAACGTCCAATTTCCGTCCAGGGCTGCGTGTCGGGCATCACGCTCGATCGCATGAAAGCGCTACGGGCCAAGGCGCTGCACCAGCTCGATTTCGGCAGCCACGGCCGGCACGTTCAGATCGACGCGAGCGAGTTGCTGGAGCTGCTGACCATCGCAGACGCGGTGCCAGCTCTGCTGGCGGCGCTGCGTGACCTCGCGACCTACGACGGCTACGACACCGAATACGACGGCCGGATGCTGCAGATCTGCCCTTCTTGCGGAAAGCAAGACGGGGAACATGCATCGACGTGCCAGTTCGTCGCAGCCCGCGCCGTGATTGCCAAGCTCACCGGGAGCGCCTCATGACCCGCTGCCGCATGGACCTCGTCACCGAGCCCATGGGCGCTGGCGCGACGAACCGCTCACCGGTCCCGTGCTGCCATGGCCAACGCCTCCACGCTGGCATCAACCTGGGCGTCGCCTGCGGACGCATGCAGGTTTTGGCACACGAATGTCGTCCGGCCGTACTCGCTGACGATGTCCACGCAGCCCTGCCAAGGCGCGTCATCCCGACCCGTCGCCCTTTGCCGGGCGTACGGGAAGTAGGTGGCGAAGCGGCCCGGGATTATTTCGAGCATGCCGGAAGTGTCGAGCCACCTCGTGACAACCACAAGCACATGACCCGGATGCAGGCGTGGGGCCTGACTGTGCTGCTGGCCGCCGCCCTGCTGGCCGGTACCGCCACCAACTGCGACACCGAGGCCGACCAGGCCACGGCCGACACCGTTGCTGCCCGCGCTGCCGAGGCCGAAGACCTGCAGCTGGCCGTCTACGTGGCCGAGCACGACGCCGTCCGCTCCCAACACCCCAGCGCCGCGGAGCCTGTGCGCCGCCGGCATCCGTCCGCCCTCCCCGAAAGCGACCAATGAACGCCAGTACCCAATCCGAAACATCGGCGCTTGCCGTGCGCAGTGCGTCCGCTGGCGCACTGCTGATGGACGACGCCAGCATGCAGCGCCTGGAGCGCCTAAGCGACCTCATGGCGGCCGGCAAGGTCACGGTGCCGCAGCACCTCCGCGGCAGCGCCGGTGACTGCTTCGCCATCGCGCTGCAGTCCATGCAGTGGGGCATGAACCCCTTCGCGGTGGCCCAGAAGACGTTCCTGGTGAGCGGCGTTCTCGGCTACGAGGCGCAACTGGTGGCTGCGGTGATCAACAGCAGTGGCGCCGTGCAGGACCGCTTCCACTTCGAGTGGTTCGGCGAGTGGACCAAGATCGTCGGCAAGTTCAAGGAGGTCGAGTCCAGGACCAAGAAGGACGACAACGGCCATCCGAAGAAGTACATCGTGCCGGCCTGGCAGCAGGCCGACGAGCACGGCCTGGGTGTTCGCGTCTGGGCCACGATCAAGGGCGAAGCTGAGCCGCGTGTGCTGGAGATCTTGATGACCCAGGCCCGCACCCGCAACAGCACGCTGTGGACGGAAGACCCGAAACAGCAGATCGCATACCTGGCGCAAAAGCGCTGGGCCCGCCTCTTCACCCCCGACGTCATCCTGGGCGTCTACACGCCCGACGAGCTGGGCGAGCCCGCCGAGCGATTCATGGGCATGGCCGAGGTGGTCGGGGCGCCGCCGCCCCCTCCTCCGCCAGCCGCACCCGAGGCCTGGCCTGATGAAGCCTTCAAGGCCCGCATGCCGAAGTGGCAGAAGGCCGTGGACAACGGCAGCGGCCCCGATGAAATCATCAGCTTCGCCGAGAGCAAGGGCCTGCTGAGCGAAGACCAGAAGGCCGCCATTCGCGCGCTTAAGCCCACAGCGGTGGCCACCGTGAAGGTCACCTATGCCCAGGTCGCCGACGGCATCCGTCTCGCCACCAACCTCGATCAGCTGGCCACCGCCGCCGATCTCATCGGCGAGGTTTCCGACCCCGAGCAGCGCAAGGAGCTGACCGCTCAGCACGACGCCCGCCACTTCGACCTGTCCTGAGGAACCACCATGCAAACACACAAGCTTCAACAAGGCACACCGGAGTGGCACGCCCATCGTGCCCAGCACTTTAATGCCAGCGATGCGCCAGCCATGATGGGCTGCTCGCCTTACGAAACGCGCACGCAGCTTATCCATCGGCTCGCGACGGGCATTGCGCCGGAAGTCACGGCCGAGATGCAGCTGATCTTCGCCGAAGGCCATCGCTCCGAAGCGCTCGCCCGGCCGCTGGCCGAAGACATCGTCGGGGACGACCTTTACCCGGTGACCGGCACCAACGGAAAGTATTCCGCTTCCTTCGACGGGCTGACCATGGACCGGGCAGACGCCTTCGAGCACAAGAGCCTGAACGAGCTTTTGCGCGCTGCGATGGTCTCCGGTTGCACGGGTGCCGACCTTCCTCTGCTCTACCGAGTGCAAATGGAGCACCAGCACCTGGTTTCGAACGCGAGCCGCACGCTGTTCATGGCGTCCAAATGGCGCGGCGATGAGCTCGTCGAAAAACGTGAGGCCTGGTACGTGACGGACCCGCAGCTGCGCGCCCAGATCGTCGCCGGTTGGGCGCAGCTCGAAGCCGATGTTGCGGCCTATGTGCCGATGGAAGTTGTAGCAAAGGTTGTGGCTGCACCCGTGCAGACCTTGCCGGCCGTACAGGTCCGCCTCAGCGGTTCCCTGGCGGTGGCGTCCAACCTGCCCGAGATCAGCGTGGCGCTGCGGGCCTTCATCGGTCGCATGGTCGAGAAGCCCAGCAACGATCAGGAATTCGCCAACGCGGACGCCGAGTGCAAGGCGCTCAAGAAGATCGAGGATGCGCTGGATTCGGCCGAGGAAGCCGCGCTCGGCGAACTGACGGACGTCGATGCGATGCGCCGCCTGAAGGCCGAACTGCATGCACTGGCACGCACTACCCGGCTTGCCCGCGAAAAGATCGTCGAGGCTGAAAAGAAGAACCGCAAGACCAAGATCGTGTTCGATGGTCATGCAGCCTTAAAGGCGCACGTCGACGCACTCAATGTCCGCCTCGGCAAGCCCTACATGCCGGAGGCTGCAGCCAAGGCGGACTTCGCAGGGGCAATCGCTGGCAAGAAGAACTTCGACAACATGGAGGATGCGATCGCCACCCTTCTTGCGTCTTCCAAAATTGCAGCCAACGAGACGGCCGACCGCATCCAGGTGAACCTGGCCACGCTGCGCGAGCTGGCTATCGGGCACCACTCCCTGTTCCCCGACACGGCGCAGCTGGTCCTGAAAGCAAACGATGACCTGACCGCCCTGGTGCGCACGCGGCTGGCCGACCACCAGCGCCAGGAAGAAGCCAAGGCCGACCAGTTGCGCCAGCAGATCCGCCGCGAGGAGGAGGCCCGAGCCCAGCAGCTGGCCCACGCCGCAGAACAGCAGCGCCTGCAGGCCGAGCAGCAGGAGCGCGACCGGCAGGCCGCCCAGCAGCGCCAAGCCGAAGCGGACGAGCGTCAGCGCCAACAAGCCGCCGTCTCCGCCCGCGCAGTGGTGCAGACCGCTACTGCCGCAGCCCAGGCGGCCGCCGCGCCTCCGGCCGAGCCCGAGATCCTGACGCCGAACACCTTCCCCGAGCCGGCGACCGACGAGGTGCCGACCCTGAAGCTCGGAACCATGGCCGAGCGCCTTGGCTTCGCACTCCCCGGCGCATTCCTCATGACGCTCGGCTTCGAGCCCGCCGCCCGTGAGCGTGCCGCCCCGCTCTACCTCGAATCCGACTGGCCGCGCATCACCGCCGCCCTGATCGCCCACATCAACCGCGTGCGCGCCCTGCAGGCCGCCTGAAGGAGATCCACATGCGTAAAACCTTCCCCGTCGCCCAGCCCTTCTCCGAAAGCGAGCCCCTCGCCATCAACCGCCAGGCCGTCGAGTCCAACCAGGTGGCCGAGATCGGCTACGACCCCGAGACGAAGACCCTGGCCGTCACCTTCACCCGCGGTCAGGCTCTCTACCAGTACCCGGACGTCGAGCCGGAGAAGCATGCCGAGTTCATGGCTGCCGAATCGAAAGGCGTCTTCTTCGGCGCGCACATCAAGCATCTGCCGTTCAAGAAGTTCAAGCTGCCGGAGGTGGCCGCGTGAGTTCGCTCAACAAACTCAACGCCGCGAAGATCATCCGGCGCCCCGACACCGGCCCGGTGATCCGCCTGTCGGCCCTGCGCGTGCAGGACGGCTTCAACGAGCGCACCCCCGGCCCAGAACTGGAGGCGCACATCGAGGCGTTGAAACGCCACAAGCTGGCCGGTGGGACATGGCCTCCGATCCTGATTTCGCTGGAAGACAAAGGCGGCCTGGTGCGCGATGGTCACTGCCGCACCGAGGCGACCCGCCGCGCTCTGGCCGAGGACTCGAGCATCGCTGATGCCGATGGCGAGGTGTGGATGCGCTTCGACGTGTTCACCGGCAACGACGCCGAAGCCGTCGCGGCCATCGCGCAAACCAACGCCGGCTTGAAGCTCGCCCCGCTGGAGCTTGGCCGTGTCTACAAGCGGCTGGCGGCCTTCGATTGGCCGGTCTCGCGCATCGCCACGAGCATGCAAAAAAGCGAGGAGCACATCCGCCAGATGCTGCTTCTGGCCAATGCCAACACGGACATTCAACGCATGGTGCAAGCGGGCACGGTGAGCGCGGCAGAGGCGGTGAAGGCAGTTCGCAAGCGCGGCGCCGAGGCTGGGCAGGAACTCGCTGCACGTCTGGAGGCTGCGCAAGCCAAGGGCAACTCCAAACTGGTGGCGCTGAACGACGGGCAGCTGTTCAAGGCTCTGGAGCGCGGCGTCACGGTGACCTCGTTCGATGCCGCAACGGGAGAAATTCGACTGCAGGCCAAAACGTCGAACGGTGTTGGCGCCGGCGACCTTCGCTCGATTGCCAAGTCGTTGGCGGAGGCTGCGTAATGAACAGCTCCGAGAACACTCAGAACAATTTCATAACCTCGACGATCAGCTCGACGACGTCAAAGCCATCGCTCAGCCAGTCGAGCCAGCTCCGTGACTTTTCCTGCGGCGCCGGGTCTGGCCCGTTGGTACCGAAGTGCATTGCCGCTCCTGCGCGTGGTCAGGACTCGAAATATACGGGTTTTCACGTAGCGCCGGGACGCAATGTTGACTGCGCAGCAAACCGCAGCCTGAGGGGCGCAGCAGAGAAGGCTGCCCCTCGGATGGCTAGGATCACCTGTCCGGAAGAGCGCCAGCGGCTGACCACGGCGGCAGAAAGCTGTTCACTTGGAGCCAAGGGAAGGCTTCAAATCCCAACGTGCGCGCACGCGCTCAGCCGCAATGCACAGCGCTCGCCAAACCTGCTGTCGCACCGGCGGTGCAACAACGATCTGCCAATTGCAAGGATCGTCCAAGGTGGGCCAACGCGGGCCCGGCGTGAACTGGATGCTGCTGTCCAGGAACTCAGGCTGCCCCAACTCGTCGCGCACAACGCGCCCGATCTCAGCGGTAATTTCCTGTGCCGACTTTCCCAACCGACTCATCTTTGGCTCCAAACTTATTGTCTTGAGCTGGATACGTCGGGTCGTCTCATGCGGATGCAGGCATCCGACTTGCCGAAGGGGATTTCGCAGGCAACTCAGCCGGACGCGGCGTCAGTACCGCGAGCTGAGCACATCCATGTCGGCAGCCAGGCTCTTCGCCAATTCGTCCAGCCTGTCGCACTCAGCGAATTCGGCATCCCGCGGAGCCGGCTTTTCGCCCCGGGCCGCCTGTGCCAAGCGCGCATTCATCTTTGCCCGCTCTCGTTGAGCTTCGCCTGTGACAAGTTCCCATCGGCCCCGCAGCCGATTCCAGGCGTCGTACACGGGATCTTTTCTGGTCATGGTCGCATTCACCTGCAACGGTGCCACCCAGAACACCTCCGAAGCTCTCGTCGCGTTACAGGCCTACGACCCACCGGCTTGCAGGACCAGACCCACACCGCGCCAGACGGGCGTCGGGCGGCGGAAAGGAGCGCCGCATGAAGCGCGATGCTTTCACCATGCCGCTCGGCTTCGCCGACGAGCTCATCATCGACAACTTCGCCGGTGGCGGCGGCACCAGCACCGGCCTCGAAGCCGCATTCGGCCGCCCCGTGGACATCGCCATCAACCACGATCCCGAGGCGCTGGCGATGCACGCCATCAACCACCCTCGCACGCTGCACCTGCTGGAGAGCGTCTGGGACGTGGACCCGATCAAGGTCACGAAGAATCAGCCGGTGGGCCTGGTCTGGCTTTCGCCCGACTGCAAGCATTTCAGCAAGGCCAAGGGCGGCACGCCGGTGGCGAAGCACATCCGCGGCCTTGCCTGGGTGGGCATGCGCTGGATCGCCCGGTGCAAGCCCCGCGTGATGATGCTGGAGAACGTCGAGGAGTTCACCACCTGGGGCCCGCTGCTGGTCGGCCCGGATGGCCTGGTCCGCCCGGATCCTGCCAAGCGCGGCAAGACCTTCGAGAGCTTCGTCCGTCAGCTGCGCGCCCACGGCTACCAAGTCGAGTGGCGCGAGCTGCGCGCCTGCGACAACGGCGCGCCGACGATCCGCAAGCGCCTGTTCATGGTGGCGCGCCGCGACGGCCTGCCCATCGTCTGGCCCGAGGCTACTCACGGCGAGCCCACCAGCGCGGCGGTGCTGGCCGGCAAGCTGCTGCCCTGGCGCAGCGCCGCCGAGTGCATCGACTTCACCCTGCCGGCGCGCAGCGTGTTCGACCGCAAGAAGGCGCTGGCCGACAACACCCTGCGCCGCGTGGCGAAGGGCCTGTGGCGGCACGTCCTGACCAGCCCGAAGCCCTTCATCGTGGGTGTGGGCGGGCGCATGGGCCAGAGCCCGGCGCGCGGTGTGCACCAGCCGGTCCAGACCATCACCTCGAAGGCCGACTCGGCGCTGGCCTTGCCGGTGTTGGCACCCATGATCCTCGGTGCCGGTGGGCCTGAATACGGCGGCAGGCCGGTCGCAGCTGACCGCCCGTTGGGCGCGATGACGACCGAGAACCATCGCGCCGTCGTGGCACCCACGCTGCACCCGCTGCGCGGCACCGACGAACCGCATCTCAACGGCGATGACGTGGCCGCACCGCTCTCGACGATCTCGGCCGGCGGCACGCATCACGCGCTATCTGGCGCGCACCTGATCACCGTCGGCTATGGCGAGCGGCCAGGCCAGGAGCCGCGGGCCCTCGACATCGGAGCACCGCTAGGCACGGTGGTGGCCGGCGGCGTGAAGCATGCCGTCTGCGAAGGCGCCTTCGTCACCAAGTTCCGCGCCAACAGCGTCGGGCACGACCTGCAGGAGCCGCTCCACACCGTCACCGCGAACAGCTTCGTGAAGCGGCCCGGCGGCAGCGTGCCGCTGGGGCTGGTGGCGGCGCACCTGGTGGACATGGGTCACGGCGAAGGCAAGGACGGCACGAAGCGGTTCAGCCACGGCATCCGCAGCCTTGACGTGCCGCTGAACACCGTGACCGCAAGCGGCGCCACCAGCGCCATCGCGGCCGTCTGCCTGGAGCAGGCCAATGGCGGCTTCTACGACGGCGACGGCCGTGCAGCCGATGCGCCGATGTCCACCATCACCGCAGCCGGCAGCAATCAGCGCCTGATCACCGCCTACTGCGTGAAGTACTACTCCAGCGGCGGGCAGTGGCAGGGTCTGGCCGAGCCGATGCACACGCTGCCGACGAAGGGCCGGATGGGCCTGGTGCAGGTGGTGCAGGTATCGGCCGACTGTCTGGCGCCCGACTTGCGGGCCCGAGCCAAGCAGTGCGCCGAGTTGCTGCACCTGTACCTGCCGGAGCACTTTCCCGAGCCGGCCGACCTGGTGCTGGTGGGCGACTGGGTGCTGGTGGACATCACGTTGCGGATGCTCAAGGCGCCGGAGCTGTTCCTGGCCCAGAGCTTCCCGCCGGGCTACGTGATCCACGAAATCCCGGACCCGACCCTGCTGTTCGCCGGTGGCATGCAGGCGACGGAGCCGCTACTGGCGCCCCGCATTCCGCTCACCGCGACCGCCCAGGTGCGCATGTGCGACAACAGCGTGGCGCCGGCCCAGGCCGAGGCCCTCGCCCGCGCCAACTTCGCCCACGAAGCCCAGATCCACGGGCGCGCTGCCGCATGACTCCCTCCCAAGGAAACAACATGGAAAACATCCCTATGAGCGGCGCCGCTCCAGCACTTCGCCCCGGCTACGAGTATTGGGACAAGCTCTGCAGGCTCCCTGCCTTCAGTTTCATCCTCTTGTGCGGAGGGGTTCGGCGCGTTTCGGACGAGTCCGGCAACTGGATTGAGCGCCCATCGGCCCAGGCTGTCATGGACGATGCCCAGACCGAAATCAACGTGCTGCGCGCCGCCCTCCAGACCTACGCGGAAGGCGCCGCCGGCGCGGTCGCACGGGCCGCCCTGGCGGGTGAAGCATCCGCGTCTGCAGCCGCTCCTGCCGTGGAGTCCGGCAAGGGAGCGCCGAGCGAGCGCCAGGACGCGATTGCCGACTCCAATTACGCGGCAGGCATGCTGCTGGGCTGGAACCTCTGCACGGAAGGCAAACAAGAGCAATTCAACCGCATCCGCAGCCAGCGCATGGCCGGCGCCTGCGCGGTGGTTCGACAGCCCGAGCAGGCTGCACCGGCAGGAGCGGAGCATCCGGATGCCCTCCAGGCCCGCATCTGGGCCGCCGGCTGCGCGGCCTTCGGCATCGAGTGCATGGAAAGCCTGCCCGACCGGCGCGGCCACTTCTTCGAGGAGGCCATCGAGGTGGCGCAGGCGGCCGCCATGTCCGAGCAGGAGGCGCACCAGCGGGTGGCGCACACCTACAGCCGCCCCGTGGGCGAGTTGGCGAAGGAAATCGGCTCGGTTGTTGCCACGTTGGGCGCACTGGCGCAGGCCAAGGGCATCGACATGATCGCCATGGCGGAGGCCGACGTGGCACATATCTGCCAGCCGCATGTCCGCGACAAGATGCGTGCCCGCTACGCAGCCAAACCGAAATTCGACGCAGCTATCGCTTCTCAAGCAACCAAAGGAGCGTGAGCCATGAACGCCAAGACTGAAACCGTCATCTTGCCGAGTTCGCCGCTGGCCGCCGAACGCAAGTCGGTCACCTGCTGGGTTGGCCGCGATGGCAGCCTCTGGAGCGACGATGCTCACGGGGAGCGCATGGCACGCTATTGCGGCAGCACGCACGGCGCCTGCGCCGACTGCGGCGCGACCTGCGACAAGGGCTACGGGGTCTGTGACGCCTGCGGCGCCCGACGCAAGCTGGAACGCTACGCCGCTATGCCACGTAAGGCATGGGACGGCCACCAGATGCTCTACAGCGAGGCGAAGGATCGCTACTTCCAGGACATCCAGGATGCCACGGAAAACCTCGACGAGGGCGAGTCGCTTACCGGCCTGCGCCTGGTGCTCTGCGATCCGAACCTCCCGCGCCAGCTGGACGAAGACTTCTTCTGCGACGAGCTGCCGGAGGACGGCGACTGGCACAGCTTGCCGAGCGACCTTCAGGAAGCCGTCGAGGCCTACAACAAGGTGGCGGCCTCCTGCGCACCCCTGTCGTGGAGCTCTGGCAAGTTCGCGCTTCTGATCGAGGACGCCACCCCCAACAAAAGCCCAATGGATCAGATGGCAGAGAAGGGAGAGAGCCATGTCTGACCGGAAATACATCGAGGCCACAAGCGCGATCAATGGCGACCTCTGCGACTTCTCAAACCGATGGACGCTTGACGGCGACTACCTGCGCTGCAGGTTTTGCAACCGGGCGCAAATCACCAACTACATGGACAGCCCCTTCCCGCACGCCGGTAGCTGCAAGCCCACCCGAGTGCTGGAGCCGCAACCCTGGCGCACCTTCCTGGCCCTGACAACCGAATTGGCCCGACTCGCAGCCCCTCAGGCAGATGGCCTGGGTGGGAAGGGAGGCGGCAATGGCGTGCAGTAAAAAGCGCGCGGCTTGTCTAGCGCCGCATCAGCTCCAGTTATCCGCCTTCTCGCACCCACAGACGCGCAGCAATCCTTTGCTCCACGGTGAAGTCAGCAAGCAGCGCTTGCCATTCGTGCGTCCAAAGGGTGGCAGAGTTGGCTGGGCGGAAATACACCGGACGGGGATCGTCTACCGGGCCGTCCCGCGGCGCTTTGCACGGCTCCAAGTCAATGTCGAAATAAAGCTGCGTACCGCCAATGTGCACCAAATAGTGAGCCGTAACCGACAACGACGCAACTGGTGCTGCCTCTTGGCGAAGACCGGAAATGTCCATGGCTTTATAAGGGCTGTTAACCCGGCGATTGATAACACATGCGGCTGCGATCAGCCGATAACGCGTTTACGCCATAGCGAACTAGTCGGATTGCGATATCCCGATTACGAAAAATGGGATAGCCAATCAGATCCGGTTGAATCAATCTCGAGCCCGCGCCCAAACCTGCGCGGATTTGCGTTGCTCTTCGGAGAATTCGCTGAGCCCGATGTCCCAGTTGGCCAACAGAGGCACCCCGTCGGTGTCACAGCGAACGAAATAGATCGGTCCCGTGCCGAGGGCGCCGCGGCTGCAGCGCTCGCCCTGGGCCGTCAGGTAAACCTGAGCCTCGCCGATGTTGATAAGGTATTCAGCGGGCATGGTCAAACTTTTAAAAATACTGTTGGAGGTTGGTTCACGCTACCGGTTCAGCGTCTCAGCAACCTAGCAATCGCAGTTCTGCAGAAAGAGAGTGCGACCACCGGAGAGATCAAAACGATCGGGGGGGCAATTTCCACCGCCGAGGGGTGTCTGAGCGCGCGCGTCGATATGCGCGGGTCAGTCTTACTACAAATGTCTGACCGCAAGCTGACCCTGGTTCAATCAGAGTCAAAACCTCGGCATGCTGGTCAGCCAGGAATCTGCAGCCGCATCGGACGAGTCCGCCAATCGGCTGCCACCAAATGCTTTTGGCTCGACCACGATTCGATTGACGAGCCGGCTTGGTCCCCAGGCATACACCAGGTTGGCATAGGCCGCGGCCATGGCTCTGTCCGCGCCCACTTCCTCGAGCTGACCAGCAGTCGCATTGTCCGTGTCGAGTTCCATCCGGCACCAACGCACAGCGGCCAGATAGCCGTCGGCGCCGTATCGCACTGCGCAGATCCGGTATATAGCATTGACGGGACTTTCCATGCAGGAACGAGTATGCCGCACACAGCTGCCACTCAGCCGCCCCCAGCCCTGCCGCACCGAGTGCAGCTCGGCCGCACCGCTGGCTGGCGCATGCCAGCCAACACCGTGAAGGTCGATCGCACCACCATCTGGGGCAATCCCTTCCGCGTCGGCGATCAGGTCGATGCTGGGCACGGCACGGTCGAGATCAAGGATGCCGCCACGGCCGTGGTGCTGTTCCGCGATCAGCTTGACCGCGATGGGGGCTACCTGGGCCATACCGCGCGCCGCGGCTCTGCTCACGTCTGGGTTTCCACCGACGACATCCGGCGCGAGCTGCGCGGCAAGAACCTCGCATGCTGGTGCCGCTTGGGCACGCCTTGCCACGCTGACGTGCTGCTGCAGCTGGCGAATGCGGCGCAAGGAGAAGGCTGATGTCCGCTCAACCACTAGCCGACGAATTCCTGACCCCGAGCGAGGTCAAGGCGCTGGCCGACACCGCGAACATCGACGAGCAGGAGCGCATCCTGGCCGCCGATGGCATACCCTTCCGGCGCCGCGGCAGGCGTATCCTCGTCAGCCGTTTTCACACCCGCGAATGGCTTGCCGGCCGCGCCGTCACGCCCTCGCGCGGGATCAGCCTCGCACTGGTGAAATGACCGGCCAATACCCCAACCTCCGATCCGTCACGCGCCGGCGCAAGTCGGGGAAAGTGGTCGTCTACTATTTTTACGACCGCCGGGCTTGGAGCGAGGCGGACATTCCGCTCGGCAAGGACTTCGACGAGGCCGTGAAGCGTTGGGATGAGATCCACCACCAAGCTCCGCGCATGGTCGGCACCATCGAGGAAGCGTTCAAGGCCTGGGAGGCCGAGGTGCTGCCCACTTACACGAACCACCACACCCGCGAGGGCTACACGAAGCAGCTGCGCCGGATCCGGCCGACGTTCGGCCCGGGCACTTGGGACCAGGTCGACGTCCCGCTGCTTAAGGGCTATCTGCGAGCACGGAGCGCCAAGACACAAGGCAACCGCGAGATGGCTCTTCTATCGCTGATCTGGAACTGGGCCCGAGGCGAGGGCTACACGACCCTGGTGTGGCCGGCGGCCGGCATGGAGCGGTCCGGCTGGAAAAACAAGGAGAAGCCGCGGCGCATGCGCGTGCGCGATGAGATCTGGAATGCCATCCGGTACGAAGGCGACCAGGTGCTGCACGACTGCATGGACCTGGCCAGCGCCACCGGCATGCGCCTGACCGACTGCATCACCGTCCTCATGCCCCGGACCGACATCCTGCACCTGGAGGCCAGCAAGACCGGGAAGGAAGCCGAGTGGGATCTCAGCCTGTCGGCAACGCTGCCCGATCTGCTGGCCCGGCGCCGCGCCCTCGGCGCCGACCACCTCATGCTGCTATCCACTCCGGACGGGCGGCCGGTGAACCTGAAGATGCTGCGATACCGGTGGGACACGGCCCGGGAGCGGGCTGCGGTGAAGGCCTCTCTCGCGGACGATGGCCAAAGCGTGGCGGCGATTCGAGCGCTGTTTCTGCGCGACGGCAGGAAGCGCGCAGCTCAGAAATCCGGCAGCTTGGAGGAGGCTTCAGACCTGCTGCAGCACGACGACAAACGACTCACGGAAAGGCACTACGGAGCCGTCAGAAAACTCAAGCCAGTGGCCTGAAAAAGCGTTCCGCAAACGTCCATCCTCGCTGGAGGCCGGACCTCCACAAATGCGGAACGTTTAGGCCAAAAACCCGCGCCAATGCTCAATTTTTCCAGGGACTCAAAATCCCCCGCCGCAAGGCGTGCCGGTTCGATTCCGGCCCCGGGCACCATGGCAGTCTGGCGGTCATCTCCACCAGATCCGCGCCATGAGTCGCAAGGCCGCCGGATAACTTTCCGCGAGCAGCGTAAGCTCGTGCATCCCCCAACAGGTGCCGGAATGCCGAGTAGAAGACAAATCCTCTCCGCCCTCGCCGCACCAGCCCTGCCGCTGGCAGCCGCCGCGGCCGATGCGCCGGTGCGTATCGGCATCATCGCCACCTACAGCGGGCCCTATGCCGACTACGGCCGGCAATTCGATGCCGGCATCGCGCTGTACCTCCAGGAACACGGTGAAACCCTGGCCGGCCGCGGCGTGGAATTCATCCGCAAGGATGCGGCCGGGCCGGCACCGGAGGTGGCGCGCGGCTTCGCGCAGGACCTGGTCGGCAAGGAACGCATCGACATCCTGACCGGGCTGGATTTCAGCACCTACGCCTATGCCGTCGCGCCGGTGATCACGCAGGCCAAGATTCCCACGGTGGTGATGAACGCCTCCTCGTCGGGCATCACCGCAGCATCGCCCTATATCGCCCGGGTGTCGTTCACGGTGCAGCAGGTATCCGATCCGATGGCGCGCTGGATGCTGCGCAACGGCATCCGGGACGCTTTCACGGTGGTGGCCGATTTCACTTCCGGCATCGATGCCGAGACGGCCTTCGCCGCGGCTTTCATCGGCGGCGGCGGAACCATCGCCGGGCAGTTCCGGGTGACGCTGGACAGCAGCGACTTCGCCGCCTGCATCCAGCGCATCCGCCAGGTGCGGCCGCGCTCGGTCTTCTTTTTCTTTCCGGCGGGCGCCATGCCCATGGCTTTTCTGAAGGCCTGGAAACAGTCGGGCGTGGAAGAACTCGGCGTGCGGCTGTTCGCGACCGGCGACGCCACCAGCGATGCCTATCTGGAAGCGACCGGCGACGTGGCGCTCGGGCTGATCACCAGCCATCACTACTCCTACACCCACGTCTCGCCCAAGAACCAGAAGTTCGTGGCCGACTTCGCCGCCCGCTTCGGGCGGGAGAGGCGGCCGAGTTATTTCGCGGTGACGGCCTACGACGCGATGGCGGCGATCGACCTCGCGCTCAAGCGAACCCGGGGCGATCTCGGCGGCAACCGGATGATGGAGGCGCTGCGCGGCCTGCGCTTCGAAAGCCCGCGCGGTCCGATCGAGATCGATCCGGCCACCCGCGACATCGTGCAGACGGTCTACATCCGCAAGGTGGAGAAGGTCGAGGGCAAACTCGTGAATGTCGAATTCGACCGCTTCGAGCGGGTGAAGGATCCCGGCAAGCAGGCCCGCTGAGCCCCGCCCCCTGGCCTCGATCCTGCTTGAGAGCCGCCACACTCCTGCCGCCGCCGGACCCACCCGCATGAACCCCCTCCCCACCCCCTGCCGGACACGCCGCCCAGCCCGCAGTTCCGGTATTACGACCTCGTGATGGCCGCGTTCGTGGCGGTGCTGCTGTGCTCCAACCTGATCGGTGCGGCCAAGGCGGCCGAGGTCACGCTGCCCCTGCTCGGCACCGTGACCTTCGGCGCGGGTGTGCTGTTCTTCCCGATCTCCTATGTCTTCGGCGATGTGCTCACCGAGGTCTACGGCTATGGCCGCGACCGGCGCGTGATCTGGGCCGGTTTCGCGGCGCTGGTGTTCGCGGCGCTGATGTCGGCCGTGGTGTTGGCGCTCAAGCCTTCGAGCGATCCCTTCAACGCCGGCTACCAGGCGCATCTGGAGGCCGTGTTCGGCAACACGCCGCGCATCGTGGCCGGATCGGTGATCGCGTTCTGGTGCGGCAGTTTCGTCAACAGCTATGTGATGGCACGCATGAAGGTCGCCATGGCGGGACGGGCACTGTGGATGCGCACCATCGGCTCGACCCTGTGCGGCGAACTGGTCGACTCCAGCCTTTTCTATGTGATCGCGTTCGGCGGCATCTGGCCCCATCACCAGTTGCTGGCGGTGGTTGTGGCGCAGTACCTGCTCAAGACCGGCTGGGAAATCGTGATGACTCCCGTCACCTACCGGGTCGTCGCCTTCCTCAAGCGCCAGGAGGGCGTGGACGTCTACGACCGCCACACCGACTTCAACCCCTTCAGCCTCAAGCCATGAGGACGAAGCGCTGTCCTGCCCAGCCGTTTTCCGGCTGCGATTTGCGTGCAGTCCGGGCCGGTGCGCCGGGATAGCCGACCGGGCTCTCGGGCGACAGCGCTTCGGCGCGGCGGCGTTCGGCCTTGCGGTCGAGCCGGTCAGCGGAATCCAGGGCCTCGAATTCGCCCATCTGGGCTTCGCGTTTCGTGCCGCGTTTGGTGGGAAGTTTCATGCGGTGTATGGTCTCGCCACGACCCAGCCCCAACAGCCAGCGGGCGCCGTATCGCGGCCTAGGCCTTGGCCTACGGAATGGCCTTACCGTTGCATCGAACCAACAGACGCCTGGATTCGTTCCTATGCTTCAGGAAGTGGTCAGGTCCGGCGGTTTCCAATTGTGACGACGTACGAAAATTTCCTCCCGCTTCTCCTTCCACCCCCGCCAAGATGAACCTCGCAAACCTGCGTATCGGAGCGAAGCTCGCCCTCGCCTTCACGATCACCACCCTGCTGACTCTCGTGCTGGGAATCCTGGCGTGGAACCAGCTTTCCCGCGTCGCGGCGGGCGCCGACGACATCGCCACCAACTGGCTGCCCAGCGTGCAGGCGGTGGGAACGGTGCGGGTGTCGGTCAACCGCATGCGCCGCACGGAGAGCGAGCTGTTCATGCCGGCGCAGCAGGACGAGGCCGAGAAGTACAAGAACGATCTGGCCGCCCGACGCGCCGAGGTGCAAAAGGCGGTCGATGTGTATGCGCCCCTGGTAACCGAAGGCGAAGAGCGGCGGCTGTACGACGATTTCCAGGCCGCTCGCACCGGCTACATGGCCGACCAGGCTCAGCTGCTGGCCATGCTGGACAAGAACGCCCCGCACGACGACATCGTGCGCCTTTACTTCGGCCCGTCGGCCGCGAAGTATGCGACGCTGACCAGCAAGATGACCGCGCTGACCGACTTCAACCGCAAGGCCGCCGACGCGGCGCACGACGCCGGTACCGCCGTCTACGCCAGCGCCCGCACCATGCTGGCGGTGCTGATGCTGGTGGTGGTGCTGGTGTCCGGCCTGCTGGCCTGGTGGATCACCCGGCTGATCACCGTGCCCCTGGCGCTGGCCGTGGAGATGGCCAGCAAGGTCGCCCAGGGTGATCTGACGATGCAGGTGGCGGTGTCCGGCAAGGACGAGTCCGCCGAGCTGATGCAGGCGCTTTCCGAAATGCGCGACAGCCTGTCGCGGGTGGTGGGCGAGGTGCGCGGCAATGCCGAGGGCGTGGCCACCGCCAGCGCGCAGATCGAACAGGGCAACCACGACCTGTCCGGCCGCACCGAGCAGCAGGCGGCCGCGCTGGAAGAAACCGCGGCGTCCATGGAAGAGCTGAGCTCGACCGTGCGCCAGAACTCCGACAACGCCCAGGAAGCCAGCAAGCTCGCCACCGATGCCTCCGCGGTGGCCACCCGCGGCGGACAGGTGGTGGGCGAAGTCGTCGCCACCATGAAGGGCATAGACGACGCCTCGCGCCGCATCGCCGACATCATCGGCGTGATCGACAGCATCGCCTTCCAGACCAACATCCTGGCGCTGAACGCCGCGGTGGAAGCCGCCCGCGCTGGCGAACAGGGCCGTGGTTTCGCGGTGGTCGCCAGCGAAGTGCGCAGCCTGGCGGGCCGCAGCGCGGACGCGGCCAAGGAAATCAAGACGCTGATCGACACCAGCGTCGAGCGGGTCAGCCAGGGCACCGCCCTGGTCGATCGCGCCGGGGCCACGATGAGCGATGTGGTGCAGTCGATCCAGCGCGTGGCCAGCATCGTCGCCGAAATCAGCGTGGCCACCCGCGAGCAGAGCGCCGGTGTGACACAGGTCGGCGAGACGGTGACGCAGATGGACCAGGCCACGCAGCAGAACGCGGCCCTGGTGGAGGAAAGCGCAGCGGCGGCGTCGAGCCTGAAGGGCCAGGCGCAGCAGCTGGTGCAGGCGGTGTCAGTGTTCAGGCTGGCCGGTGGCGGACTGGCCGCCAGCCATCATGCGTATGGCGCCGCCATCGGTGGCCCTGCCGCATTCGCGCGCATCGGTGCCTGATGTGGCCGATGGCCGCGGCGTGCGGCCGTCGTCGGGCCGAAAGGCGGGCCGGCTATCATGTCCGGCCACCATCCATGTGCCGTCCGGCACCGCCTCGCGAACCATCATGATGCGACTCACCGCTGCGATCGCCCTCGCCCTGGCGCCGGCTCTGGCCGCCTCCCAAGCCGCAGCCCAGGACTGGTTCACGATCTACGGCTATCCCGAGCTGCCGGAAACCGATGTCATCCAGATCAGCCCCGGCATCAGCAGCTGGCAGGATCAGGTGGCCGTCGAGGTGAGGACCACCCGCAAGGCCATGCGCACCGGATACGGGGGCGTTCCCTACCGCTCTTATCAGGGTCTCGCCGCGGTGGATTGCAACTCGCGCAAGGGCTGGTTCCTGACATTGAGCTTCTACACGCAGCCAGCCTGGCAAGGCACGGTATCGAAGACCGTCACCTTCAAGCCGGAAGAGGCGCCGATGATCTTTTCCGAGATCCCCGGAGCGCCGGCGGTCAAGCTGATCACCGCCGCCTGCGCAGCGGTTCGCTGAAGCGGCAGCGCGGCCCGGCGGGTTCAGCTGCCCGTGGGCGGCCGCGCGGCGTCGTCACGGTCCCAGCTATCGGATCTGGCCTTGTCCTCGGCTTCTTCACGTTCGGCCCGCTGGCGCAACTCCGAGGCCTTGTGCGGATCGATGTCCGAACCGGTGGCCTTGGTCATCGCGTCCGGCACGCCGAGGGCCTTTCGCATCTTGTCTTCGTCGCCTGGCCTGATGGTCATGGGTGTCTCCTGTCGTTGATTGGTGGCGGCCGGCTGGTTCAGTGACGCAGCAGCGGCTGGCCTTCTTCGTCGGCGGTGCGTACTTCGGCTTCGAGCGGCAGGCTGGAAATGGACAGGCCGGCGCCACCCATCAGCCGCGGATCCTCTTCGGACTCCAGCTTGGCCTGCGACTCGGTCAGGCGGGTGTCCTCGTCGTGCTGCGGCGTTTCCGGCAGGGCATAGCCGTCCGCATCGGTGGCCGCGGCGTTTTCATGGTGGCGCACCAGGGCTTGTTCGCCGGCCTGGCGGGCGGCTTCGGGCGTGTCGTACTGGTCGGCACCCAGGTGGGCATTGCCCGCGCCTTCGGTGGGTTCGTGGCGCCACTGGTAGCGGCCATTGGTATTGGTTTCGATCTTCACGGTCCACTGGGTCATGGTCGGCTCCTCGCAGGTATGGGATGCATCCACCTTAGGACTGCAGGCGTGACGCGCTTGTAGGAAAGCTGCGGGCACCATGGTGGGACGCACCGTGGCGCAAGCGCCATCGCCCATGGCCTACACGATGAAACAAAAAGCGCCCAAGACGTGACCGCCCCGACACGTCAACAATCGGCGGTCTGGAGGGATGCATGCAGTTCAAACGCTTTTACGACCTGGCGCGAAAGTCGGTCGCCGCCTGGTCCGACGACTACGCGCCCAGCATGGGCGCGGCCATTGCCTACTACACCGTTTTTTCGCTGGCGCCGCTGCTGCTGATCGTGATCGCGGTGGCGGGCGCCGTGTTCGGCCGGGATGCCGTGCAGGGCGAGATCGTGGCGCAGCTGCAAGGCCTGATCGGGCATGACGGCGCGCTCGCCATCCAGGGCCTGATCAAGAGCGCGAGTAAACCGGCGGACGGCTTGGTGGCCGGCGGCATCAGCGTGGTGGTGTTGATCGTCGGCGCGACCACGGTCTTCGGCGAGCTGCAATCCGCCCTGGACCGCATCTGGCAGGTGCCGCAGAACGCCAAGTCCGGGGTGATGGCGACCCTGCGCGCGCGGCTGCTGTCCTTCGGGCTGATCCTGGGCCTGGCGTTTTTGCTGATGGTGTCGCTGGTGGTGAGCGCGGGCGTGGCCGTCATCGGGCGCTGGGCCGGCGACTACGTGCCGGGCTGGGAGATCGGACTGCAGCTGCTCAACCTGTGCATCTCGCTAGGCATCACCACGGTGCTGTTCGCCATGATCTACAAGCTGATGCCGCAGGCACGCATCGCCTGGCGCGACGTGTGGGTGGGGGCCGGTGTCACCGCCGTGCTGTTCGAGGTGGGCAAGCTGCTGATCGGCCTGTACGTGGGCAAGACCAGCGTGGCCTCGTCGTATGCGGCCGCCGGTTCGGTGATCGTGCTGCTGGTGTGGGTGTACTACTCGGCGCAGATCTTCCTGCTGGGCGCGGAGTTCACCTGGGTGTTCGCCCAGGAACACGGCTCCCGCTCGGGCATTCCACACACGCCGCCCGCCGCGGCCGAGGTTCCCAATCGCCAGCAGCCGGCGCCCGGCATTCCCGCCACCGCGGCGGTCCAGGCCGGCTCGCTGGCCCTGCCGCCGCAGGAGTCGCCCGAAGGTCCCCTGGCGCACACGGCCGATCTGCCACCGGGGCCCACCTGGCAGCAGAAGGTGCTGGTCTACGGCACGCTGGCCGTGCTGCAGGTCGCGGTGAGGTTCGCCATGGGACGCGCCGAGGCACGACGGCGCAGCCGGCGTCGTTGAGACGCCCGAACCTGGCCTATTTGAAGCGGTTCGCGGCCCAGGCCAGCGCCGCCGAAGCCGCGGCGGTGAGCGCCACGCCCCAACAAAAATCGATGACCGCCAGCCTGGTGGAAAAGCCCCGGATCACCGACAGATTGGTGGCGTTGTAGGCGCCATAGGCCATGGCGCCCACGATGGCGCCGCGCCATGCGGCGGCAGCCGGCGCAGGCACGCCGCCGAGCGTCACCAGGATCACCAGCCCGACCGGATAGGCCAGATAGAACAGGACGGCCGGCCCCAGCGCGGACTGTCGTTCATCAACTGGCCCATCTCCACCTGGTACAGGCCCTTGGCGGCGAATCCGAGCCAGAAGCCGTCCAGCAGCAGGATGGCGACCAGTGCCGCGACATAGGCCGCCGCGGCCTGGCTGAAACCGAGTGGGTTTTGCATGGACATCTCGATCAGAGGACCGAAGCCGCGCGCAGGCGTGCGATTTCGACGCTGTCCAGGCCCAGCTCCAGCAGCACCTCGTCGGTGTGCTCGCCCAGCGCGGGCGGAGCGTGGCGCAACACCGGCGGATGCTCGGAAAGCCGCATCGGGCTGGCGACGCTGCCGATCTCCGCAATGCCGTCTTGCGCATCGCGCGGCAGCTTGAGCGCCAGCCCGCGCGCCTGCACCTGCGGGTCGGCGAAGGCCTGGGCGATGTCGTTGATCGGTCCGCAGGGAACCGCCTTGTCCTCGAAGAGCGCGATCCATGCGGCTGTCGTGCGCTGGCGCGTCACTTCCTCCATCGCCGGGATCAAGCTGGCGCGGTGGCGCACCCGCTCCACATTGGTGGCCCAGCGCGGGTCGGCGCTCCACTGTGGCCGGCCCACCGCCTGGCAGAAACGGGCGAACTGGCCGTCGTTGCCGATGGCCAGCAGCATCGAGCCGTCGGCCGTGGGGAAATCCTGGTACGGCGCCAGGCTGGGATGGGTATTGCCCTGGCGCTGCGGCACATTGCCTGAGTTCAGGTAACCCGTGGACTGGTTGGCGAGGATCGCCATGCCCACGTCCAGCAAGGCCATGTCGATGTGCTGCCCGCGGCCGCTGGCCTGGCGTGCATGCAGGGCCGCCAGGATGGCCGTGGCGGCGTACATGCCGGTGAAGGTGTCGGTCAGCGCCACGCCCACCCGCTGCGGCCCGCCGCCAGGCATGTCGTCGCCCAGGCCGGTGATGCTCATCATGCCGCTCATGGCCTGCACCATCAGGTCGTAGCCGGCGCGCCGGGCGTAGGGGCCGTCCTGGCCGAAGCCGGTGACCGAGCAATACACCAGGCGCGGATTCAGCGCGGAGATGCTGGCGTAGTCCAGCCCATAGGCCTTGAGGCCGCCGACCTTGAAGTTCTCGACCAGCACGTCGGCTTCCAGTGCCATGCGGCGCAGCAGGGCCTGGCCGTCCGGCGTCGCCATGTCGATGGTGACCGATCGCTTGTTGCGGTTGCAGCAGGCGAAGTAAGCCGCCTGGCCGGTGGCCTGGCCCTGCGCGTCATGCAGGAAGGGCGGGCCCCAGTGGCGGGTGTCGTCGCCGACGATCGGGCGCTCGATCTTCACCACGTCGGCGCCCAGATCGGCCAGCGTCTGCGTGCACCAGGGGCCGGCCAGCACGCGCGACAGGTCCAGCACCTTGATGCCGGCCAGGGCGCCCTGGTGCGATGTGAGTGCGGTCATGGAATTTGTCTCCTCCAGAAATCGAAAAACGGCGCGCTCCCGGATGTCGGGGGCGCGCCGCGTCTGTTGATCAACCGCTGCCGGTTCAGCTGAAGGCGGCGATCCCGGTCTGCGCCCGGCCCAGGATGAGCGCATGCACATCGTGCGTGCCCTCGTAGGTGTTGACCACCTCCAGGTTGACCAGGTGGCGGGCCACGCCGAATTCGTCGCTGATGCCGTTGCCGCCCATCATGTCGCGCGCCATGCGGGCGATATCCAGCGACTTGCCGCAGGAATTGCGCTTGAGGATGGAGGTGATCTCGACCGCGGCCGTGCCCTCGTCCTTCATGCGGCCCAGGCGCAGGCAGCCCTGCAGGCCCAGCGCGATCTCGGTCTGCATGTCGGCCAGCTTCTTCTGGATCAGCTGGTTGGCGGCCAGCGGGCGGCCGAACTGCTTGCGGTCCAGCACGTACTGGCGGGCGCGGAACCAGCAATCCTCGGCCGCGCCCAGCGCACCCCAGGCGATGCCGTAGCGGGCGCTGTTCAGGCAGGTGAACGGGCCCTTCAGGCCGGTCACTTCAGGGAAGGCGTTTTCCTCGGGCACGAAGACGTTGTCCATCACGATCTCGCCGGTGATGGAGGCACGCAGGCCCACCTTGCCATGGATGGCCGGCGCGCTCAGGCCCTTCATGCCTTTTTCCAGCACGAAGCCGCGGATCGGGCCGACGGCGCCGCTCTCGCTGACTTCCTTGGCCCAGACCACGAAGACATCGGCGATCGGGCTGTTGGTGATCCACATCTTGCTGCCGCGCAGCTCATATCCGCCGGCGACCTTCCTGGCGCGGGTGGCCATGCTGCCGGGGTCGGAGCCGTGATCGGGCTCGGTCAGGCCGAAGCAGCCGATCCATTCGCCGGTGGCCAGCTTGGGCAGGTACTTCTGGCGCTGGGCCTCGGTGCCGAACTCGAAGATCGGCACCATGACCAGGGAGCTCTGCACACTCATCATCGAGCGATAGCCCGAATCCACCCGCTCGACCTCGCGGCCGATCAGGCCGTAGGCCACGTAGTTCAGGCCGGGACCGCCGTACTGCTCGGGAATCGTCGGGCCCAGCAGGCCCAGTTCGCCCATCTCGCGAAAGATGCCGATGTCGGTCTTTTCGTTGCGGAAAGCTTCCAGCACACGCGGCGCCAGCTTGTCCTGGCAGTACGCGGCGGCGGCATCGCGCACCATGCGTTCGTCATCGCTGAGTTGCTGGTCGAGCAGGAAGGGGTCTTCCCAGTGAAAGGCGGCACGGTTGGCGGTCAAGATGGTCTCCAGGTTTTCGGCGCGGGCCCGATGGCTCCCGCGTTTCCAAGGACCGCATGGTATAGACCGCCCAGGCAGGCATGCAACCGAGAAATCCACACGCAGAAATGAGAAGATGGAATATCTTGCCGCCGCCGCGCAGCTTTGGCAGGCTTGGCATTCCTTCACACAGGATTCCGTTCCGGCATGCGAAGAAAAATCCCCTCGACCCAGGCGCTCGCGTGTTTCGAAGCCGCGGCGCGCCACCGCAGCTACACCCGGGCCGCCGAAGAGCTCTCCATGACGCAGAGCGCGGTCTCCCGGCAGATCCAGGCCCTGGAAACCTTCGTCGGCCTGCCGATGTTTCGCCGCACCCGGCATGGCGTGGCCCTGACGCCGGCCGGCGCCCATTACAGCCGGCAGGTGAGCCGCAGCCTGCAGGGACTGGAGCGCGACACACTCGACCTCATGGCCGGCCAGGGCAGCGGCGGCGGCGTGGCACTGGCTGCCGTGCCGACCTTCGCCACCCGCTGGCTGGTGCCCCGGCTTCCGGAACTGGCCGTGCGCCATCCCGGCATCACGGTGCACATCGAGACGCGGACACGGCCCTTCATCTTCGAGGAATCGGGTTTCGACGCAGCCCTGTTCGCCGGAACACCCGAACAGGTCGCGCACTGGCCCGGCACCAGCGCCGAGCAGTTGATGGATGAGGAAGTCGTGCCGGTCTGCAGCCCGCGCCTGCTGCCGCCCGGCGGCGGGCCG
This sequence comes from Xylophilus rhododendri, assembly GCF_009906855.1. NCBI lineage: Bacteria > Pseudomonadati > Pseudomonadota > Betaproteobacteria > Burkholderiales > Xylophilus > Xylophilus rhododendri. Next base: position 4,342,821 of record NZ_CP047650.1, on the reverse strand, counting down.
ATCAGCCCGACCGCCTTGACGCGCCTGCCATTGCTGCAGCAAAGCACCCGCCCCACCGCCTGGCAGCGCTGGTTCGGCGCCCTCGGTGTGACCGCGCCGCATGCCCTGGAAGGGCCGCGCTATGAGCTGTTTTCCATGGTGGCGGTCGCGGCGGCCCATGCCATGGGAGCCGCCCTGGTTCCACGCATGCTCGTGGAAAACGAACTGGCCAGCGGCGTGCTGGCGATTGCCTGCGCGGACGCGCCGCCGATCGAGCGTGCCTACTACCTGGTTTCACCAGTGAGCGCCGGAGAAACGCCTGCGCTCTCGGCCTTCAAGCAATGGATGCGCGAGATGGTGGCGCGCGCAGAACTTGGGCCTTCGGCGCAGGCTGGCCTTTAGCGGGTCTCGGCCGCCTCCTCTGCCGGCGCGGGACTCTTCGCCGGCTCATGGGGCTGGGATACGGGCGGCGTGGGCGCCGTGGGCGGCGCGGGTGGTGTGGGCAGCGTGGGAGAGGCAGCCGGCCCAGCAGCCGCCGGCGGCGCCGGCGGGGTGAGCGAAGGGGATATCTCCAGCGCAGGCGCATCGGGTTGGCGGACCATGGACTCGGGCACCGGCACGGGCACCGCCGGCATCGGCGCAACCGCCCTGGCCGCTTCATCCACCGGCGCAAAACCCAGTGCGGTTTCGTCGAACTTCATCCTCAGCCGCAGGTAGGCGCCCTTGCTGGTGTATTCGTTGGCGGCCAGATCGCGATCGGTCAAGCCAACGAAGTTGTAGCCCCCGGAGACCCAGATGTCGCGGTAGACCTGGTGACCGACCTCGGCGCCCACCGTGTTTTGCCGGGCACCGCCCTGACCGAACAAGGTACCGGCCTGAAAGCCGATGTCCCAGTCGCTGCCGACGTCGCGGGTGATGCGTCCCTGGATCAACTGCGCCCAATACCGGCTCGACAACACACCGTCGTCGGCCTGGCTCACCTTGGCCGCATAACGCGCGTTCGTGCGCAGCCCGGCACGCGGGTTGTAGTTCACATGGGTGGACACGATGTCGGTCGTGTAGGTGCCGGGCAGGTTCGCATTTCCCGAATTGCCGGCCAGGAAGCTGCCGGAGGAATTGCCGCTGCCGGTCACCTTGTCCGTCTTGTGCTCATAGCGCGCCAGGGCGTTCCAGGTATTGGTATCGACCGGCCGGTACGCCACACCGATCTGGTGACGCTGCAGCTCCCGGCTGTTGCCTATGCTGGAACCCTGCCCCTTGCTGTCGCTGACGACACTGCGCGCGAGCAGGCTGAACTCCGGATTGAGCTTGTAGGCCACGCCGCCGCTGAACAGCAGGGTGTCCGAGTCCGAACCGTCCCGCGCCTCCAGGATGGCGCTGGCCTTGAGCCGCTCGACCGTGTATTCCACCCCCGAGGTGATGGCAGTCGATTCGCCGAGGACGCTGCCGTAGCCCGTGCCGTTGTTGACGCTGTTGCTTGCGCTGCTGAGGTTGCGGCTGTGCTCCACGCCGCCGGTCAGCCGAATCCGCGGGCTCAGCGCGTAGGTATTGCGAACGCCCAGTGCCGCGACCACGCCACGCCCGTCGATCGAGTCGGCCAGCCGGTACTCGTTGTAGACACGGCCGCCTTCCATATAGGCGCTCTCGATGCCCAGGATGCCGACGTTGTTCACCTGCGTGCCACCCAACTCATACGGACCGTAAAGACCCGAGATCAGCTCGTAGCGACCGTATGCCCGGGTCTTGTCGGTCAGGGCATAGTTGGCCCCGATGGCCAGCGTCTGGCGATCCGACTCGCTGAGGCTCTGCTCGCCTTCGACGAAAGCCTGCGCACCCGGCAGTCCCGGCACCAGGGCGGACAGCCTCGCCCGAACCGTGGCGAGGTTGTCACCCGCACGGTTGGCGGCATTGGCTGCCGCGGCACCCAGCGCCGTCGTGTTGCCTGCGCCGAGGTTGCCGCCCATGGCGCCGTTGTAGGTCGAGACATTGCCGTAGTCGAAACCGGAACTGCTGCCCAGCGCCGCATTGCTTTGGCCGTAGCGCAGACCGGCTTCCACCGTGGTCGAGTCATCGAGCTTCTTCTGCACGCTGACCGTCGCACCGCTGCGTTCGACGTTGGACGCATCGTCCTTGCTGTAGAGCGCCTCTCCGCGCACCGCGAGCGTGGGGTCGATACGGTATTCGGCACGTGCTGCCGCATCCGAGCGCCCGGCCCCGATGGTGGATCCCGGATTGTCGAAGCCGGCGCTCGTCTTGCTGGCCAGCGCGACCGCGGCCAGCTTGTCGTCCTGGTAGCGGATTTCGGCGCGGCCGCCAGTACCCATGCCTTTGTCGTCCGACTGGGTCCGTACCAGTTCGCCCGCCGCGGTGGCGTTGGCTCCGATGCGGGCCAACGCGGTCACACCTGCCAGGTTTCGCTGGTTCTGGGGATTGCGATCCGTGTTGGCGACCACACCGAGCTGCAGCTGGTCCGTGATCTTGAACTGCGCGTCGGTACCGGCGACCACGAACTTGGCACCACCGCTCTCCACTTCGTAGGTGACACGAATCGACTGCTGATTGAGGTTTGCGTCGAACGCGGCGATCGGGTGAGAGAAGGTGATGCCACCGTTGACCGTATCCACCACGTAATCGCTATTGCGCGTCAGAGGCGTTCGTTGCAATACGTTGTCAAGCTGTGCTCGATCTCGCACCACGATCTCGATCTGCTCGCTGTTGAGGACAAACTCACCGGCTCCAGCGCGGAGGTAGTAAGGCCCCGAAATGCCCAGGCCTATGAATTCCTCTACTTGCTGAGTCTGCGAGGTGTTCGCCAGGTAGCTGGTCACACGAACCCGGGTGTCGTCATAGACCTGCTTGGCCCCGGTCAAGGTGCGGTTGGTCTGGCTCAGGCTGCGGACTTCGCCGCTACTCGCCGTGGTGAAGTCACCATAGAGCAGATAGGAGCGGTTCTTGTCGATGCGCACATACAGCCGCTGCGTGCTCTGGGCATCGAAGCTGCGAACCGAAGAGTCGCCGTAGATGGGGTAGAACTCGTCCGGACGGATGTCGCGGAACAAGCGGTCTTTCTCGCGCTTGTCGGAGTCGAAACTGGCCGTCAGCAGGTATTCGCCCTTCACCGCACCTTTGAGGAAGAAGGCGCTTCGTCCTGCCGCCCGCGCGTCAGAGCCTTCAGCCAGACTGCTCAGTTCGGACTCGAAGGCCGCGCCCGCGGGCACGGCACCCACCGGTACGGGTCCACGTTTGCTGAAGTCGAGCACGCCCTCCACCACGCCAACGGCAATCATCGGCCTGAGCTCCGCCAGCAGACTCACATTCGCCTCCTTGACGAACGAGCCTGCGCTTGCGCGGACGCGCAGCACGCCAGGCTCGCCCGGCGGCAGCAAGCGGAACTCGGCCTGCCCACCGCTCATGAACACCTGCAGCCCACGCTCCTGGGGATTCAGGTCTTCGTCCAGCCACCTGCCGCGATCGGACTCCAATGTGAGTTGCGTGCGCGCCGTCACCGGCACACCGGCCGCATCGACCAGACGCACCCTGACGGGGATGGGCGTACGCAAGTCCGCACGCGCGGACGCCGGAAGCTCGAGTTGTATCGCCCCCAGCGTTCCGGGCGCGACGATACGAATGGGTGCCGCGGTCTCGCGCAGGTTTCCGAACTCGTCCAGAGAACTCAATTGGAGTTCGTTGGGACCAGCCTTGAGCACCACACCGACGTACTCCCACGCACCGAGCTTTTTCTCCGCGAGGGTCGCTTTCTTGCCGACGCGTTTTTCATCGATCGTCTCGCCGTTGACCGCAAGCCGCAAGGCGGTGCCCATCTCGCCTTTGACACGTATGTTCAATACCGGCTGAGGCACCGTGTCGCCGTCTTTCAGGTCAATGAAGCCCAGCTTGTTGTCGGCAAGCCCTGGCAAGAGCGTCTCCAGCTCGATAGGGCTGGGAAGTTCCGAGGCCAGCATGGCCGGCGCATTCGGCTCGAGCATGGCTCCGCTGCGTGACAAAGGACGCTGCCCGGAGGCTCCGGGGCCAACGGCGCTCATGCTCGTGGTCGATCTGGGCTGGGCCGAATCGGGCATGCCGGCCAAAGGCGTGAATGGACTGCCGGGAGCGGCTGCAGACGTGACATTGCTGCCGTTCAAGGTGCTGCCTGCAGCCGATACCGCCCCTACGTAGCTCGTACCCGAGGCGCTGGTGGAACCGGACGGCAACTGGATCAAGGGCCCGACGGCTGCCGGAAGCGATCCGACCGCTCCAGTGGTCGAAGCCTGCCCGCTGGCCGGCAAACCGCGCGTATCGCCCAAAGCGGGTGATCGGCCTTCGGGGTCCAGCCTGGACCTGATCTGCGCTTCGCCTTCTGCATTGGGGTCCGCCTTGGTCGCCGAACGGCGGGCCGTCACGGCCTCCACCACCTTGCTGTCGCAGTTTCCGATGATGAAGTCCGCCTGCTGGAATTCGCCCTTCACCAGGTCCAGGAAGCGGCTCGCCGGATTGGCGGCGTTGCGGCTGTCCAAGATGGCGAGTCGTGCACCCTCTGGCAGGGTGGTCTGGTCCAGGCGTAATACGTGAGTGACCGGCTTCAGGCCATAAAGACTCCATTTACCTTCGACATCGGTGACGACTGAAGTCCCGTTTTCCAGGAATAACCGAACTCCCGGCACGCCCACCTCATCCGCCCCTCTTGCCGGCCATCCCGCTTGCAATCGAGGTACACCTTGCCGAAGGCGAAGGCCTCATCGGAGAACACGCCCCCGGTCAGCCGCACCGTCCAGCTGGCTTGATTGGATTGCAGGGCGGCCGAGCGGGCCACCGCGCGGTTGACTGCATCGCCATGGGTGGGAGCTCCGACCCCAACCCGAACGCGATAGCGCAGGGTTGCAGAAGCTTCCGGTGCCAGGGGCAAGTCGGAAAAGCCAAAAGTCAGTTGCGGGCCGGCGCCACCCGACGGATTGCCCACGCGCACGCCGTTGAGCTGGGCGCTGCCGGGCACATACGCAAAACCGAGCGGCAAATGGTCGTCGAAAGTGACGCCTTGAGTCGCCATGCCGGTCTTGTTGACCACCGTCAGGGCATAGTCCATGAAATCGCCGAGTTCCACCTGACGCTTGCTTCCCTCCTTGCGCAGGATCAAGCCGCGCACATTTCCAGGATCGAGCGGAATATGGTTGTGGAATACCTCGCAGGCCTGGCCGCCCGCAGCGCGCGGGCCAAGCAGAACCTGGTTATAAAAGATCGTGGGATCGCTGTCCCGTGGAGCCAAAGCACCGGGTACCACCGCCCCGCAGTTGGAAAACACCCCGGAGCTGGCCGGAATGAGTTCAGACGGCGCGACATAGGCGCTACCAGCCGGCGGCTGCACCGTCAGGCCGTATGTGCATAAATCCGTGACGGGCGGCGATCTCAGCACGAACTGGTACGCACCATCGGCGCCTGTCGTCATGGACGCACTGCCATCGCCGTTGAAACGGTATGCGCCGCTATCGCCACTGAGCAGGTCAGCGGCGGTGATGGCGCCGGATATCGAGCTTTGGCATGAGAGCCGGGTCAAGGTGGCTACAGCGCCTGCAATCGGCGCGCGGCTGGAAGCGTCGTAAACGATACCTTGCGGATCCACCAGCAGCGTATCGGCCGTCGAGGACGAAGCTGCGACCACGGACGCTGCATCGAAGCCGACCATGTTGTTTCGGAACGCGGCCGCCCATGCCTTGTTCGTCATCAACGACGCACCGTCCGGCGCAGCGCTCTTCAGTGTGATCCGGACCGTCAGCGTGATTTCCTCGGATTGCCCAGGTGCAAGCGAGCGGCTGCCATCCGTCATGTTCAGCACCAGTTCTCCAGGCAGATCCGCGGGATTCTTGCTTTCCAACTGGGTGCGATTGCAGGTCGCCCTGCCGGTGAATCCCGGCGAAATCGACAAGTTGCCATTGCGCGCCTGAGGTGCATTGACCAGGCTCCATGAAGCCACCGAGTCCGCGCCGAATGTGCAAGCCAGGTTGTCCACCACCCTGACATTGGGTGCCGGCACACTGCCCGCGTTTTTTAACCGAAAGGTGTAGTCGACTTCATAAACACCCGCATCGACACGACGCGGCACCCCGGCTGTCTTTGTGAAATTCAGAATGGGGATCTGCGTAGCCACGAATGTGGTCGAGGCGTTGTTATTAGGATTTCCGTCCGCATCGGGATCGGGATCGAGGCCGTCCACCGAGTCATCGAAAACCGACGGAGGCTGGCCCTCCGCGGTACTGGCAGAGCCACTGGCATTATTGGCAAGTGCCACGACGCGACCCGTCGTATTGACTTTCACCTCGAATTGAACCGTCACATCGGAGCCGGGAGAAAGTCTCACTCCAGGGGCCAGCAGATTTGCCGAGCTTGCCGTGCCGTTGTAAGCAGCGTTGATAGAAACATCCGAGCCGGACACCACACGAATGGACCCCGGAATAACGGTGTACTGCCCCGACGCCAGGACATTCGCCGTCGTGTAGCTCCCAAATTTATCCGCACCGCTGCCTTCCAATATGTCCGTCGCCTGCACATTGTGAAGCCATCCATCGCCATAGTTTTTGACGCGAATGCGAAACTGCAAGTTGATGGTTCCATCCAGCGATCCATCCGGATTTCGGTTCGCAACGGCGTTCGAAGCCTGTTTGGCCAGCCCGATCCATGACTTTCCTGCCGGGATCACCACCATGTTCGAAGCGGACTCAGCCGGGCGATTCCCGTCGTAATAAAAGCTTTGCGCAATGTTGGCGATATCGCCACTCTGCCCCGCCAGCCGCGTAACCGCGAACTGCATGGCGACCGTAACATTAGGCTCGATACCGCCTGGCAACCCTATCGCAACCTCGTCCGCGCCAGGCATTTCAGTGGTCTGATAGCTGAACGGCGGATCACTTTGTCGCCGGTAGAGGCGTATCGCATTGGCCGCTGCCGTTTGCAGACTCCCCGGCAAATATCTTGTCCCAGAAGGAATCAAATCGCGCAGAAGCACGTAGTCGGCAGGCGACCCATTTACGGTCAGCGTGGATGACGCAAGCAGGCTTCTTGCCGGTTGTGCGAGCTGCATGCCGATATTGCTCGCACGAACATTAAACTCAATCCGACTCTCACCCGCAACCAGAACTGCCGGATAGCTGGCGGACTTGGAAAGAAGAAGAATGGCCCCATTGCTGATGGAAATCAGGTCACGGTTGGCCACCACAATACTCTGTAATGCAGTGCTCGCCGTCAGCGAAACACATGCGTTACCCGAGGATATTGCGGGCACATCTCCCCGAACGAGCAAGGCAGCGCTCTGACCGGGCGTAAGCGTGAGAGCATCCGCCCCCCCAAGGGCACGGGGGTGTCAGCGGCATCAACCACGCCATTCCCATTCGAATCGCGTAAAAGCTGCAGATTACCGACAGGAAAATTCGCTATCGGGCACGTTGATCCGCCGTTTGCCAGGGCAAACGTGTATTTCGAACTCACGTTGCCGACATTGCTTAGTACATGGGTTAGCACAACCCCTACACCTGCGGGGCGAACCACGTTTTGATCCTGTGCCAGCAGGGCCGCCTCTACAGCAACCACCGTGGCGACCACCAGGTTGGAGGTCGATACCTCGGATTGAGATATTCCGGCCGGAATGTAAGTCGCCTTTGCCGCAGTTTGCAAAGACGTGCCTGCAGGGGGCGGCGCCGCGTATACCCCGATTCCCGACAGCAGCAGCATCAGGCAAAACGCAAGCCTGTCTGAAAAAGTCGAAAAAAGGACTTTGGTATTCTTAAATTTTTTTAAAACATTGAGCATCACGCTGCTACCTCGACTTGCGCCGCCGGCCTTATCTCATTACCTTCTTGCCCAACCCCAGACGTTAGGACGAAAAAAGTGGAAGCAACGATTAAAAAAATCGTTGCTTCATTTTTAACGCGACCATCAAGGCCGCATGTTTTTATTGATCGACAGTTACGGTGTAGTCGAGAGTCACCGATCCGCCTGGCTGCATGACATTACCGTCACTGCCGCAACTCACGTCAGGCTCGGTCGATGTGTAACTCACCGTGGCACCTGTTATGCCGACCGACACGCAATGTTGCGGGGGTTGCGACCCACTGAGTCTGGTGTAGGCGGGAACCCGGTCCTTGACGACCACGTTGCTGACTGGAGCGGTCCCCTCATTTTTGGCCATGACGTGATAGGAAATGCAGCCACCCGGCTTCACCTTCAAAACATCGGTCGTGAATGGGGAAACCTTGGTGCCATCGCAATTCTCATCAAGGGCCTGGGTTTTATACACACGAACCGAGCCCAGATTGACGGTTGTCAGATCGACAACCGAGGGCGAGCCGCAGCTGTTCGGTCCGTCGAATACTGCCGAGACGGTGGCAGTGCTCATTGCCCCTGCAGTCAAATTGCCGGGGGCGTAAATTCTGACAAAAAACCTCTGAGCCTTATCCACTCCCGGCAAGAGAGGATTTGTGATCTTGTCCGTCACCAGTGAATCGGCGGCACTCCATTGACCATTTCCATCCGAGTCCAGATAAATTGCCGCGGTCCATCCAGCGGCCAGATCGTTTGGCGAAAGAGCTGCATTGAGGGTGTAAGGCCCGCAAGTCTCGCGTCCGATATTCTGCAGAAGGTGGGAATAAACGACCGTACCAGGACTACCTAATTCGCCCGAATTGTTTCCTGCGAGCGTTGCCATGAACCGCTCCGCCGTGGAGTAAGTGACGGTCACGGCATCAGTCTTGGTGTCGCTGGCCAATTGTCCTGACTCCGCGGCTGTCGTTGCCGTGACGCGGAAGTAGATTTTCTGAGCCGTGACCGGTACCTGATTCACCGCTGGTGTCACACAGGCGGTGACCGCCATCTGGCTGTTGGCAGGCACCGTGCCGGTATCCGTGATCTGGGGAGTAGACGGCGCGCACGAGGCATTCGCGTTCATCACGAATCTGACCGACCAGCCCTGAGGCAAACTGCCCGGGAAACTCTGTGATGCACTGGCAGCCAGGGTGTAGGTACGAGCAACCGAATCATGGTTGGCCACATAAAGATTGAAAGCCGTCGGAGTACCAGCGGAAGTAGAGTTGGTGGTCGTCGGCAAAGGGCTGGGACCGGGGCCGGCATCACCATCGCCTGTCAGACCCGACGTGCCATTGCCTTTGTCGGTATTGGTCAAATCCACCAAGCCATTTGCGATGGCCGAAACAGTGTCCTTTGTGGTATCGGATTTGCTCGGATCACTTTGCGAAGTGCCTTTGAGCACGGCGCTGTAATTCACATTGCCCGGCGGCAAGTTCGCCGGCAGAACCGCCGCGAGAACCACCGTTGCATATTCACCAGGGCGAATCGGACCGGTGTCCTGAACCCCGTCTCCCGTGCCCGTGTCCTGCAGCAGGACTGCGCCGCTCGAGTCGAACAGGAAGAACGTTGTTCCCTGAGGGAAGGTTTGAGGGTCGACAGACAGGTTCACCGTGTCTGTGCTGTCTCCAGTGTTATAGACGCGCTGTTCGAATTTCACGATGGCCCCCGCGACAGCGGAAGCCACCGTCGTTGTGTCGCCCGCGCCGGCATTCGGTTGGCCATGTGTGGTATCCAGCGCCGTGGAGCCGGTTGAGGATCTGGACCCCAACGCAACCCCATATCTGCCCTGAACCACGTAAGGCGTGGTGGAGGTGTGGGCATTCAGGTTGCCTGGTGTGGTGGACGTGGCCGTGGGCCCGGCATCGCTCGGGTTGTAGTACGCGACGTTGGTGGTGTTCGCGGTTCCAGTCGTAGCGCTGCTGTTGACCAGTACAACAAAACTCAGCGATTGCGAATTGCCACCAGGAATATTGGAAATGACGGCGGTAATGCGGCCGCCCGAATATTGGTAATCCATGTTGGCCGGATCGCCACCAGCGGCCTCGGTCAGCGCGATGCCGGGAGCATTGCTCCACACAGCGGAGCCCGTCACGTAAGTCAACCCCGATGGCAGGCTGTCGGCAAGCGCGAAACGGCCCGGGTCATAACCCAGGTTGACGAAATTCAAGGTGTAGACCGTGTATTTGCAGGTTGCCGTAGACGTCAGACCGGTTGACCAGGTCGTCGCGCAAGTGGCCGAAGGGGAAGACGCGGCGCCTGCGGCAACCGCCGCTGGCCACGCGCCGCCATTCGGTGCGCTGACCGCAGGCGCTGCGATGCTCTTGGTCATCGTGAATGCTGCTCCGGTCGTCAGATTCACATCGTCCTTTACGACGGTGGGGTAGTTGGCTGCGAGGTAGAGCGGCCGCGATGCCGCGATCGGCGATACGGAAATGGATGCCGTCGTATAGGGGGCGGCCGAGCCGGAAGCGACCGCCGGAATCGTGTAGGCGACCACGAACTTGAAAGCGCCATTGCTGCCCGCGACCGGCACGGCTTGCACCTCGCAAGCCGTGGTTCCGTCGGAGCTGCAGAGCGCTGCGCCAGTGGGATTTCCGCTACCGTCGTCAGCATAGACTTCGATTTTCGAAAGAGCGGATGCGCTGACCGAGATACCGAATTGATCCTGTCCATTGCCGGTATTGGTCAGAATGTGCGGCGAATAGACCGTGCTTCCAGCGATGCCTGTTTTGGTATTGACGGATACGCTTGTCGCGCCCGTTCTGCCATCGACCGCAAATGAACCGACCTGCTGCACCACGGTCACGACCGGGTTGGAGGTCACGATATTCGCTTTGCCAGTCAGATCGACAAAAGTGGCGGATGCCGTGTTGCCGATATTGGTCTGGGCAGCTGGTGCAATGGCCCATGTCGACCCACTTCCCAGCAACATCGCCAGGAACAGACTGGATTGACACAACGGGCGACCAGCTCCTGATTTCGCACGCGCGGCGAACGAACTTACTTTCACAGCATTTCCTTGATTTTAAATGGCAGTCTTGTTTCATCGCCGCAAGGGCTGTGAGGACTGCCGCACTTGCTAGCGCAGGCTTTATCGGAGATTTATTTTTTAATCTGCGAATCTGGCTGGAAACGATGACCTGAATCCTGCAATGCAGGCAGAACGGGAGTTACGCGCTCCACTTCCGCTCTGGCCGTTACGGATACAGACTCGTTCGCCGCCAATTTCCCGAGAGTCCACTGCAGTTTGCGGTAATTCGCATACGGCACGAACTCACGCTTCCCCGCCACCGTTTGCGTGAGGGGCTCCGCGGCAAACTTGTTGTCGTCGGTCGCCGCCTTGACGATAGCTCCGCCGGGCTTGGCACTGTTGGGCAAATAATCCAGACCGACGGGTATTGGCAACTCGGCAATCAGCCCATTCACCGGATTGCCACCTTTGTTGGTGTAAGTCACCTTGTATTCGATGATGTCGCCTGGCTTCACCTTCGACGCATCTTCGAGTTTCTCGCTGCCATCGGATGCCTTGACAACCCTGGCTTGTGTCAAAAGCGCTGTGACTGCAGGAGGCGCGGCCGCGGCAGTCGGTAGTTTTGACGTCGCGGCGACACCCTGTGAAAAGGCCACATCGGCTGCAAGCAGGGCGGCAACCGTTCCCAGGACTAAAAAAGCCGCCAGGCGGCTGAAATTTTGACGACCAGAAGTCTGCGAACATATTGATCCTGCAGGATCAATCGAGTTGCGAGACAACTCAAAACTTGGCATAACGAACCTTTGCGGGTGAGTGACAGATCGGTCAACACGTGCGCGTTGACCAAACGCTCTCGCATTTAAGCAAACAACAGGTCAAAGTTAGCATCCGCTGACGTCAATTACCAAATTTTCATTTAATTCATATCGAAACAAATAGATTCATTATTGGCATTTGATTTCTAAAATCTGTGAAGAATGAAGGCAATGCCCGGCAGGGCAAAAAAAAAATGCCCCGCGATTGCGGGGCATTCATTTGACTTGTTGGAGTCGCTTGGCGTTTCAGCGCGTCGCCAGATATCGCGAAGGATCCACAGGCTTTCCCTGTCGCCGGATCTCGAAGTGCAGCTTCACACGGTCCGCGTCGCTGGAGCCCATCTCCGCAATCTTCTGGCCCTTTTGAACCGTCTGGTCTTCCTTGACCAGTAGTGCCTGGTTGTGGGCGTAGGCCGTCAGATAGGTGTTGTTGTGCTTGAGGATGATGAGGTTTCCATAGCCCCGCAGGCCGGCGCCGGCATACACCACCCGCCCGGTGGCCGAAGCCACGACAGGGTCGCCGGCCTTACCGCCGATGTCATAGCCCTTGTTCTTGGCCTCGTCGAAGGCGGCGAGCAGCGGGCCGGAGGCCGGCCAGATGAATGCGAGTTCCTCCTCGCCCGCCGTGCCGGCAGGCCGCGCCGGTGCCGGCGGCGAGGCGGGCGGCAAAGGCGTTCCCACCACGGCCGGTGCGACGGGCGCTGCAGGCGAGCCCTGCGCCACGGCAGGGGGGTTGCGGCCGCGCCTGGCGGAACGATGCGAAGCACCTGCCCCACTTCGATCAGGTCGGGGTTCGGCAGTTCGTTCCAGCGCGCGATGTCGCGCCAGTTCTGGCCGGCTTCCTGCGCCACCTTGCGCACATTGTCCCCAGGCCTGACCGTGTAGTAGCCGGGCTTGCCGGCATTTTCGGCCCCTGGCAGCGGCTTGGCGGCGGCTGCCGCGGCGGCCGAACCCACCGGTTCAGCGCTTGCACTGAACGAGGTCGCGCCCAGGCCCCGGTCTTCCACGGGTGGCGCACGCAGCGGTGCCTGGGGCGAACAGCCCGACAGCACCGAAAGCGCCATCAGTGCCCCCTTCGTCCACCAACCACGTCCACGCGTCAACACCATACGAATTCCTTTAAGCAATCCCGGATTTTAGGGGGACAAAGTGAACGTCTTCGAGCACGGTGCGGCGCAGGCCCTGCGGCATGCGGTCCAGCACCACCAGCGCCTGCTGTCCGGCACGCGTCACCATGGGGGCGACCAGGCGGCCGCCGATGGCGAGTTGCTCGCACCAGGCGTCGGGAATCATCTCTCCGCCAGCGGCCGCGATGATGCCCGCGTACGGCGCACCCTTGGCATAGCCCGCCATGCCGTCGCCGAAGAGCAGATGCACATTGGCCAGCCGGAAGGGCCGCAGATTGGCGCGCGCCTTCTCGTGCAGTCCGCGCAGCCGCTCGATCGAGTAGACCTCGCGTGCCATCAGCGACAGCACCGCGGCCTGATAGCCGCAGCCGGTGCCGATTTCCAGCACCCGCCCCAGCGGCGCCTGGCGCGCGATCTCGGCGCCCAGCAGCAGCTCGCACATGCGCGCCACCACGCCGGGCTTGGAGATGGTCTGACCCAGGCCTATCGGCAGGCTGGTGTCTTCGTAGGCCTGCGCGGCCAGCGCGGAATCGATGAAGCGATGGCGCTCCACCGTGTTGAGCGCACGCAGCACCAGGGCCGACTTCACCCCCTGTGCTTCGATCTTGCGCACCATGTGCGCCCGCACGCTGGTGGAGTCCGGCTGGGAGCTGATCGGCAAGGCCGAACCGGGCAGTGCCGCCGGCCTGGCAGCCGCCTGCGGTGCCGCAGCCTCCCGCCCGGGCAGGCGCGCAGGAAAAGACGGCCGTTTGCTCACTGCTGTTTCTCGGGAAGCGTTCAGACCGGCGCGCGCACCAGCCCTTCGTCGGGATCGTGGTCGGCCATGGGCTCCAGCGCTCCGCCCATGCGGCGCACCACACCGGTCCACTCGGCCATGTTGTCGTGATCGGTGAGATCGACCTTGAGCGGTGTCATGGCGATGTGGCCCTGGGCGACGGCATGGAAATCGGTTCCTTCGGAATTGTCCTTGGCCAGGCCGGCATTGCCGATCCAGTACATGGTTTCGCCCCGCGGACTGGTCTGCATGATGACCGGCTCGGCCGCATGGCGGCGCCCCAGCCTGCACAGGCGTACCGCCCGCAGCTCGTCGTAGGGCCGGTTGGGAATGTTCACGTTCAGCAGCCAGGGGGCGCCGCCGCCATCGCGGCCCTTCATCAGATCCTGCACGATGTCGCGAGCGCGCGCGACGGCGGCTTCGAGTTCGCCCCAGCCCTTTTCGACCTGCGAGAAGGCGATGGCGGGCACGCCGAACAGAAAGCCCTCCATCGCCGCGCCGACCGTGCCCGAATAGATGGTGTCGTCGCCCATGTTGGCGCCGTTGTTGATGCCCGAGACGACCAGGTCCGGCCGGTAGTCGAGCAGCCCGGTCAGGGCGATGTGCATGCAGTCGGCCGGCGTGCCGTTCACATAACGGAAGCCGTTGGCCGCGCGGTGGACCGACAGCGGCGCGTTCAGCGTCAGCGCGTTGGATTTGGCACTGTTGTTATGTTCGGGCGCGATCACCTCGACCTGCGCCACTTCGCTGAGTGCCTCGTACAGGGCGACGATGCCCGGCGCCTGGTAGCCGTCGTCGTTGGAAAGCAGGATCTTGATCATGGGAAGCGGCGGATTGTAGGCCGCGTGCTGCTACCGCCGGACGGCATCCGCAGCTTCACCCGCCCAGCCGTTCGGCCAACATTTCGGGACGCAGCGGCCGTGCGAAGTAATAGCCCTGCGCGAATGTGCAATGCAGATGCCGCAGCCGCTGGGCGATGGCCTCGGTCTCCACGCCTTCGGCCAGCACGTCCAGGCCCAGGCTCAAGGCCAGCGAGATGATGCCGCGCACGATGGCCGCGTTGTCCGGGTCGTCGATCAGGTCGCGCACGAATGACTGGTCGATCTTGATCTTGTCGAACTTGAAGCGCCGCAGATAGGCAAAGCTCGAATAGCCGGTGCCGAAGTCGTCGATCGACAGCTTGACGCCCAGGGCCTTCAGCTGGCGCAGCGTGCTCATCACCGCTTCGCCGTCGTGCAGCAGCACGCTCTCGGTCAACTCGAGTTCGAGCTTGTTCGGCGGTATGCCGGAGCGCACCAGGGCGTCCTCGACCTGCGCCAGCACCACGCCGCGCTGGAATTGCCGGGCCGAGAGATTGACGGCGACGAAGAGGTTGTCGTGGCCGGCCTCGTGCAGGGCCTGCAGCTGGCGCGCCGCCGTCTGCAGCACCCAGCCGCCGAGCTGTTCGATCATGCCGCTCTCCTCGGCCAGCGGAATGAACACATTGGGCGGGATCGCGCCGCGCAGGGGATCGTCCCAGCGGCACAGCGCTTCGATGCCGACGATGCGCCCGGTGGCCAGCTCGACCAGCGGCTGGTACTCCAGCCGCAGGCTGTCATGGTCCAGCGCATGGCGCAGGGAGGATTCGAGCTGCAGCCGCTCCAGCGAGGCATCGTTCATCGCCGCCATGGCGAACTGGTAGTCGGCCCGCCCGCCCCGCTTGGCCACATGCAGCGCGGTGTCGGCCCGGCGGAACAGGGTGTCGAAGGTGTCGCCGTCGGCCGGGAACATGGAGATGCCGATCGAGATCGAGATATTGAGCGGCATCTCGGCGAAGGTGGCCGGCTCGGCCACGGCGCTCATCACACTGCGCGCTGCCTGCGCCGCCTCCGCCGTGTGGCGCAGCCCCGGCAGCGCCACCAGGAACTCGTCGCCCCCCAGGCGGCCGATGACCGCACGCACGCCGGCCGCCGCGCTCAGGCGCTCGCCCACGGTGCGCAGCAGCTGGTCGCCGATGTCGTGCCCCAGGGAGTCGTTGAGTACCTTGAAGTTGTCGATGTCGACCACCATCAGCGCCACATGCTCGTTGAGCGACCGGGCCTCGTCGAGCAGGGTGGTGGCGTGCTGCGCCGTCTGGGCGCGGTTGGACAGGCCGGTCACCACGTCCAGCGTGGATAGCGTGGCGATGCGCTCCTCGGCGGCTTTGCTGGAACTCAGGTCCGACAGCGCAGCCACGTAGTGCGTGATGGCGCCGGTACCGCGGTGGCGCAGCACCGAGAGGCTCAGCCGCTGCGGAAACACATGGCCGGTGCGGCGGCGATTCCACACCTCGCCGCGCCACTGGTCCTGGCTGTCGAGCAGCTGCCAGATGGCGCGGTTGAGGGCTTCGTCCTGCTGGCCGGCGGTCAGCAGCATGGGGTCGAGCCGCAGCGCCTCGTCCTGCGAATAGCCGGTGATCTCGCTGAAGGCGGCGTTGACCATCACCACCCGATGCGAGGCATCGGCGATGAGGATGCCGTCCGTGCTCTGGTCCAGCACCCGGCCCGCCAGCTCCAGCTTCGCCGACGCGCTTCGCAGCTCGGTCACGTCGCGGCGCAGCACCAGGATGTGGCGACGCCGGCCGTCCCGGTCGAAGGATGGCACCCGCAGCACATCGTGCAGACGCGTGGCCTGCTGCGGATCCATGAAGACCTCTTCGGTGCGCAAGGGCTCGCCGGACTGCCAGACCGCCTCTTCGTGCAGCGCCGATTCACGCAGGAAGTCGGCCGCGGCGCGGTTCTGGCCGATCAGCTCGGCGTCCGAAAAGCCGTTCTGGTAGCGCGTCAGCTGCAGATGCTGGCGCATCGCGGGGCTGGCCAGCAGCCAGTGGCCGTCGCCATCCTTCAGGCAGGCCATGTCGGGCAGATGGGAGAACATCGCCTCCAGCGTCTCGCCCTCGGTGTCGGCTGCGAAAGGCGAGCCGCCATGGCCGGCATCGGCGGAGGCTTCGCCGAGCAGGAACCAGCGCAGCCGGTCTTCAGCCGGCCCCGGCCACCACATGAGGCGGCGCGCCGAGCCGTCCGCGGCCCGGATGTCGTGGACCACGCCCTCACCCGAAACCTCGGCCAGCTTCAACAGCAGTTCGGAGCGCGCAGAACTGTCGGGGCAGAGCAGCGACCAGGCATCGGGGTTGCCCAGCATGCGCTCGGATGCGTAGCCGGTCAGCAGGGTGCAGCCGCCGCCCCAATATTCGAGCTGCCATCCCGATTCGACATCGACCGCCAGCAGCGGGAAGGAGCCGCCCTGCAAGCCGTCGAACTGCCGCAGCGAGCCAATGAGGCCGGACGCCCCCTGGAAACTCACGCCTGCTGTCTGCCGAACTTGCATCCCCGCTCCCTGTTGCGACCAGCGCCGCATGCCGGCATCGGCATCCGGCTCGGCACCTGAGTGCGTCGCAGTGAAGCAAAAATTATAGGGGGCCCGAAAGAACTAATCCGAGGTGTTTGGCTACGTACTTTTGCGAACGCCCACTCATGCCGCCATGCGCATCGGGGGTTGCTGCGAAGGCGGCTCCCGCACCGGGATGCCGGGGGCCAGGGGATCATCAGGATCGGCCGGGGGCGCGGGCGGCTCGACCGGGATCGGCGGTACCGGGTCCGAAACCGGCACTTCATGGAGCCGCCAGCCGTTCGGCGAAGCACGGTCCGGCGGACAGGGAAATCCGCTGCTCATGTCGGGCTCCGGTCGGCCGAGTCTGTCGTTTTCGGGGTCGGCGTGCTGCTGGGCTGACAGCCCGTGGCACCGAGGCCGACCACGGCTGCCACCACCAGGATCGCGGCCAGGGAAGCTGATTTTCTGAACATGAGCATCTCTCCTTGCAGGCCAACCATGAGCGGTGGCGCACCTGGCAACAGCAGGCAGGCACCTACAGCGCCGGTAGGAACAACGCGCTTTGCGGGCCACTGCCATCCGCAAATACTGTATATTTAAACAGTCATCCAATCGTTCTTGTCCCACGGATCTGCAGCATGGAAACCACCACCGAATTGTTCTACACCGCCACCCTGGAAAACGCCTCCGGCCTGCCGGCGGCACAACGCGAGCAGGCCGAAAAACGCTATTGCAAGGCGCTCGAAAAAGCGCTCGGCGATTCGGCAAAAGTGGCCCGCGCCTGCCGTGCCTGGCAAACCGCCGCCGACAGCGAAGAGGCATCGATAGACCGCGAAACCGCCACCCTCGCCACCCTGTGGCTCAAGGCCGCCGACCTGGCACGCCAGGCCGGCATGCGCGAGCTGGGCGAGGACAGCGGCGCCTACTTCGACCTGCGCCTGCACTGAATCGGCGACATCGGCATGCGCGACAAACCTAGAATCGCGCATCCATGGCCTGGGAGACGATTCCGGTGAAACAGCTCGCTGCGGCGCGTCTCGTGTCTTCGGTGCTCCTGACGGCCGGCCTGTCGGCCCACGCGGCCGGCCCGCTGATCGACACCAGCGGCCAGCGCATCGCCTTCGATGCCTTCCAGCTGTGCGCGCAGCTGAACCTGCCCGAAAACTTCTCCAAGGTCGTCGATGCCCAGCTGACAGCCGCAGCCGCCATCGCCAACTGCCGCGATGAAGAACTTACCCTGGCCGGCCAGTTCGCACTAGAAAACCCCGGCACCGGCGGCACCCGCGAATTCATCGAGAACCAGCGCCGCTTGGTCATCGCCGATCTGGTCGACTGGATCCGGGGCGTCAAACGCCGCCAGGGCAGTTCGGGCCGCTGAAGGCCTGGCCGATCCTGCTTGCGTTAGGCTCCTGCGCTTTGCAGACAAGAGCCCGCGCATGGCGCACAGCCCCTTCCCCGCCGCAGTTTCCATCCGCCCGATGCGCCCGGGCGCGATGCTCCTGGTGACCGCGCTGCTCACCGCATCGATGCCGGCCCTGGCTGCCGACCCCCTCACCGCCGGCTCCGTGAGCACCCGTTGCCAGGCCCAAGCGAACCCCGATCAGGCGCGCTGCCAGGCGCTGGCCGATGGCTTTCTCAGCGGCTACCTCACCGGCGTGCAAAAGGGCATCCGCTCGACCTACGAACACGATCCGCAGGTGCTGGAAACCACCCGCGGCCACACGCAGACTTACGAACGCTACCGCGAGGTGGAGGCGCATACCCTTTGCCTGCCGGCCGATCTGCAAGGCAAGGCCGCCATCGATCTCTTCCTGCGTTTCATGGGCAGCAATCCGGGCAACGAGGACGAGCCCTTTGGCGATGTGATGGAAGCCGCGCTCGACGCCGCTTTCCGCTGCCCGGCAGCCGCCGCACCCGCGCCACCGGCCGCAAAGGGCTGGTAATGGCCAAGGCCGGCTGCCACATGCTGTCAAGCCGCCAGGCTTACCGCATGCTGACAGTCAGGCATGAGCGGCGCGATCCACACCGCACGGCCG
Source organism: Xylophilus rhododendri (assembly GCF_009906855.1). NCBI lineage: Bacteria > Pseudomonadati > Pseudomonadota > Betaproteobacteria > Burkholderiales > Xylophilus > Xylophilus rhododendri. The sequence goes on along the minus strand of NZ_CP047650.1, from coordinate 4,323,922 downwards.
CACTTCCTAGAATCGACGGCTTTTGCCAAGCCGCGTGAGTTTTCCTTCCCCCGACGCCTCGGTCCAGGCGCTGACGGCCGCGCTGCGTGCGCGTGACCTCGAAACCGAGCGGCATTCCGACCGCGTCATCCGTCTCTCGCTGGCCCTGGGCCGCCGCTGCTCGCTCACGAGCGAGGAACTGTTCCTGCTGCAGTGCGGCGCCGCCCTGCACGACATCGGCAAGGTGGGCATTCCGGACCGCATCCTGGGCCACATCGGCCCCCTGCTCGGCGAGGACTGGACCACGATGCAAACCCATCCGGTGGTGGGCGAAGTCATCCTGCGGGCCGCCCAGCGCCCCGAGCTCGATCCGGTCTGCCGTGTCATCCGCCACCACCACGAGAACGTCGATGGCACCGGCTACCCCGACGGCCTGCGCGGCGAGGACATTCCCGCCATGGCCCGCATGGTGCACCTGGCCGATGCCTACGACGCCATGGTCAGCGACCGCCCCTACCGCGAAGGCATGTGCCACCGCAAGGCGATCGCCATCCTGCAGGACGAAGCCGGAACCCGTTCGGACGCCTGGATGGCGGCGCGTTTCACCGAGTTGCTGGAAGACGAGCCCGCGCTGCGTTAGAGCCGTCCAGGGCGAAAACACAAAAGCCCTTGCAGGCGATGAACCTGCAAGGGCTTTGAATTTTGGGGTGGCTGATGGGGCTCGAACCCACGACAACAGGAATCACAATCCTGGACTCTACCAACTGAGCTACAGCCACCGGAGCCCCAAATTATAGCCTGAAATTTCCAGGCTTTTTGGAATTCTTGTCAGCCGATGCCGGGCAAGGTCACCGTCACCGGTTTCGGCGCCTTGATCTGCACCTTCAGCTGCGTGCGCAGCCATTCCAGGTAGGCATTGCTTTCGGCACTGCCCCAGGACTGGGCGACCTGCGCGCGCTCGGCGGCCGGATCCGGCGCGGGCGTGGCGGCGCGCGCCTCGATCTTGTTGATGCGGATCACGGCATAGCCGCCATCGCCGCTGTCCACGCCCACCCAGGCGGGCAGGCTGGCCGAAGGCGCACGCATGGCGGCGGCGACCACGGACGGCAGCAACTGGCCGCTCTCGCTGCGCGACACATTGACGGCCGCCGGCAGGCTGGCGCTGGCCGGCGCGGCCTTCCAGGCGGCCAGGCGGGCTTCGCCCTCCTTCATGGCCAGCTCGGAAGCCTTCTCGCGCACGAACTGCGCACGGACTTCGTCGCGTATCTCGGCGAAGGGCGGCGTGCGTGCCGGCGTGTACTTCACGATGCGGGCGGCCGTCAGCTGGCTCGGGCCGATCTCGACGGCTTCGGTATTGCGTTTCTTCTCGACTGCGTCCGGCGCGAACAGCGCGGTCAGCAGGCGTTCGTTGGCCAGGGGGCCGGCCGTTCCAGGCGCTGGCACACGGCCCACGTTGCTGGCGCTGCGCACCGTCAGCTTCAGCTTGTCGGCCACCGGCTTCAAGCTGTCGGCCTGTTCGTAGACGGTGTTGGTGAAGGTGTCGGCGGCTTCGGCGAAACGCTTCTGCGCTTCCTGCTGGCGGAACTGCGCCTCCAGCTCAGGACGCACCTCTTCGAAGGAGCGCTGGCGCTGCGCCTTGATGTCGGTGACCTGGATGATGTGGTAGCCGAAATCGGAGGTGACCACGTCGCTGATCTCGCCCTTCTTCAAGGCGAAAGCCGCATCCTCGAAGGGCTTGACCATGGCGCCGCGGGCGAAGAAGTTGAGATCGCCGCCCTGCGCGGCCGAGCCCGGATCCTGCGACTCCTTGCGCGCCACTTCGGCAAACTTGGCCGGGTCCTTGCGCACCGTGGCCAGGATCTGCTCGGCACGAGCCTTGATCTTGTCGCGCTCGGCCTGCGGCGCATCCTTGGGAACCGTCAGCAGGATGTGGCTGGCGCGCCGCTCTTCCTGGCCGAGCAGGCGGGCCTGGTTCTGGGCGTAGAAGTCGCGCAGGTCCTTCTCGGCGGGCACGATGCTCTGCTTCAGGCCGTCGAGGTCCAGCACCACGTATTCCACATCGGCCTGCTCGGCCTTGCGAAAGCGCGCCTGGTGGCCGTCGTAGTAGGCCTGCAGCTCGGCGTCGGTGGGCGCGACCTTGGCCGCGAACTCGGCCGCCTTGAACATCGCGACCTGGATGTTGCGCTGCTGGAAGAAGGGCTTGAGCACCGCATCGGCCTGGGCCTGGGTGGCGATGGCGCTGGTGTCGACACCGGCCAGCACCTGGCGCAGGGCCAGTTCGCCGGCCACGCGGGCTTCGTAGCTCTCCGGCGTCATGCCCTGGGTGGCGAGGATCTGGCGGTACTGCGCCACGTCGAGCTTGCCGTCGGCGCCGCGCAGGGCGGCGATCGAGGGGTCCTGCTGCAGCGTGCGCACCAGCCGGCCCTCGCTCGGGTCGAGGTGGTACTTCGAGGCTGCCACCTGCAGGGTGCGTTCGCGCACCAGGCGCTCCAGCGTCATGTACTTGGCCTGCGGCGTATCGAAGAACTTGGCGTCGATATTGGGCGACTGCTGGCGGGCGCGCTCGACCGTCAGGCGGTGCGCCTCGTCCCACTCGCCCTGGGTGACGTCATGGCCGTCCACCGTGGCGACGGTGGCGCGCTGCTCCATGGACCGACGATAGCCGTCGATGCCGAACATCACGAAGGACGGGATGATCAGCAGGAACAGCAGCACCATCACGATCTTGGAGTGCTTGCGGATGAACTCGAACATGGCGGGACTCTTCTAGCGCAAATGAAGCGCGCTCGGCAAAAACAAAAAAGGCGAACGGATGTTCGCCTTGTCTGCAGCAGGGGTGGGTGGTGGGTGCTGACGGGCTCGAACCGCCGACCTACGCCGTGTAAGAGCGCCGCTCTACCAACTGAGCTAAGCACCCCACCTTCGACTGGAAATCAGTTCAGGGCGTCCTTCAGGGCCTTGCCCGGACGGAACTTCGGTACTTTAGCAGCCTTGATCTTGATCGCTGCGCCGGTACGCGGATTGCGGCCGCTGCGGGCAGCGCGCTTGCCGACGGCGAAGGTACCGAAACCAACGAGCGAAACCGTGCCGCCTTTCTTCAATGTGGTCTTGACGGCGCCGATGGTGGATTCCAGGGCCCGGGTAGCGGCTGCCTTGGAGATGTCGGCGTTCTTGGCGATGTGCTCGATCAGTTCGGTCTTGTTCACAAATAGCCTCTCTAAAGCGGATAGACGTGTGCGGTGGAGTCTAAAAAAGGGATGCCGAAAGCGTTGGCTCACAGCGTCGGAACAGCACGCGAGGTGTGTCCGAAAAGACGATGTACGCGGGGCCGGCAGGCCGGGAAAAGTCGATTAAAGCCAGGGACACCGGGGGTGTCAATACGGCAAGAAGACTCGGCCGGCAGGCCGTTCGACACCGCGGAGGCAGGATTCTATTCGCTTTCCAGATGCCTCATTTCACGCGGGCGCGGATCTCGGGCAATGCCTTCTGCAGGTAGTACACCATGGACCACACGGTGAGCACCGCGGCGGCCCAGATCAGCACCCGCCCCAGGCGCCGGTATCGACCACGCCGAACAGCGTGGCCTGGTAGAGCAGGAAGGGGATGGCGACCATCTGCACCGTGGTCTTGACCTTGCCCAGCATGTGCACCGCCACGCTGCGGGAGGCGCCGATCTGCGCCATCCACTCGCGCAGGGCAGAGATGGCGATCTCGCGGCCGATGATGATCAGCGCCACGAACACATCGGCCCGGCCCAGGTGCACCAGCACCAGCAGCGAGGCGCAGACCAGGAACTTGTCGGCCACCGGATCGAGGAAGGCGCCGAAGGAGGACGTCTGCCCGAGCTTGCGCGCCAGCCAGCCGTCGAGCCAGTCGGTCAGCGCAAAGACGACGAACATCACCGTGGCGATGAGGTTGCAGGCCTGCGGGGCCAGCGGCAGGTAGAAGACCCCCGCGATCAGGGGAATCGCGACGATCCGCGTCCAGGTGAGGATGGTCGGCAGGGTCCAGAACATAAAAGCATTATGGACCCCAGGTCACGCACTTCCTGCGTCGCTCGGTACCTGGCGGCAAAGCGGCTGCTAATGCAGCGCCCGGTAGATGTCCTCGGCCAGCTCGCGCGAGATGCCGTCGACCCGCATGATGTCCTCCACCCCCGCCGCCGCCACGCCCCGCACGCCGCCGAAATGCTGCAGCAGCCGCGCGCGTTTCTTGGGGCCGACGCCGGCGATGTCCTCCAGCCGGCTGCCGCCCGTGCGCACCTTGGCGCGCTTGGCGCGCATGCCGGTGATGGCGAAGCGGTGGGCCTCGTCGCGGATCTGCGCCACCAGCATCAGCGCCGCCGAATCGCGGCCCAGATAGACCTTCTCCCGGCCGTCGGCGAACACCAGTTCCTCCAGCCCCACCTTGCGGCCCTCGCCCTTTTCCACGCCGACGATCAGCGCCAGGTCCAGCCCCAGCGATTCGAACACCTCGCGCGCCATCGAGACCTGGCCCTTGCCGCCGTCGACCAGCACCAGGTCGGGCATGCGCGCCGTGCCGGTGCTGGGCTGGTCGGGGTCGGCCGAAACCTTGGCGGCCTCGGCCAGCTTGCCGTAGCGCCGCGTCAGCACCTGGCGCATGGCGGCATAGTCGTCGCCGCCGGTGATGCCCTCGATGTTGTAGCGCCGGTACTCGGCATTCATCATCTTGTGCTGCTGGAACACCACGCAGGAGGCCTGCGTGGCCTCGCCGGCCGTGTGCGAGATGTCGAAGCATTCGATGCGCAGCTGGTCCAGGTCCTCGATCGCCAGGTCGAGTGCATCGACCAGCGCCCGGGTGCGCGCCTGCTGCGAGCCTTCCTCGGCCAGCAGCCGGGCCAGCTGCAGGTCGGCGCCGGTCTGCGCCATCTCCAGCCAGATGCGGCGCTGGCCGCGCGGGTTGTGCACCGCCGAGATGCGCGAACCGATCGAGGCCGACAGCGCCTCCACCAGCTCGGCCGCCACCGGCGTGCCCACCACCAGCGCCGAGGGCACGGCCACCCCGGTGTAGTGCTGGGCGACGAAGGCTTCCAGCACCTGCTGCTCCACCGGAACCGGCGCCTCGGTCTCCTCTTCCATCGCGCCGGAGCCGATGGCGGCCGCATCCTCCACATGCACCGGGAAGTAGGCCCGGTCGCCCAGGTGCCGGCCGCCACGCACCATGGCCAGGTTCACGCAGGCTTTGCCGCCCTGCACCTTCACCGCGATGATGTCCACGTCCTTGTCCGAGGCCGTCTCGATGGTCTGCTGGTGCATCACCTTGGACAGCGCCGAGGCCTGGTTGCGCAGGTCGGCCGCCTGCTCGAATTCGAGGCGCTCGGCGTGGGCCATCATGCGCTGGTTCAGAGTCTCGACCACCTCCTGCGTCTCGCCGCGCAGGAAACGCTCGGCATGGGCCACGTCCAGGCCGTAGGCCTCGGGCGAGACCAGGTTCACGCAGGGGCCGGAGCAGCGCTTGATCTGGTAGAGCAGGCAGGGCCGGGTGCGGTTGTTGAAGACGGTGTCCTCGCAGGTGCGCAGGCGGAACACCTTCTGGATCAGCTGGATCGATTCCTTCACCGCCCAGGCGCTGGGGAAGGGCCCGAAATAGCGGTGGCGCTTCTCCACCGCGCCGCGGTAATAGGCCATGCGCGGGAACTGCTGGGCATGCGGCACGCCGGCTGCACCGCGCGCATCGGGCTGGCCGGTGATCTTCAGGTAGGGATAGCTCTTGTCGTCGCGAAAGACGATGTTGTAGCGCGGGTTCTGCGTCTTGATCAGGTTGTTCTCGAGCAGCAGCGCCTCGGCTTCCGAGCGCACCACCGTCGTTTCCATGCGCGCGATGCGGGCGATCATGTGCCCGATGCGGGTGGCGCCATGGCTCTTCTGGAAATAGTTGGCCACCCGCCGCTTGAGATTGCGCGCCTTGCCGACGTAGAGCAGCGCGCCCTCGGCATCGAAATAGCGGTACACCCCCGGCAGCATCGGCAGGGCCGCGACCTGCGCGAGGAGTTCTTCGGAATGCACGTCTGACATGCCGGCTATTGTCGCGCGGGACAATCGGCCGCTTCAAAGGACGGGCATGCGCTGGGACATCTTCTGCAAGGTCATCGACAACCATGGCGATCTGGGCGTCTGCTGGCGCCTGGCCGCGCAGCTGGCGCGGGCCGGTGACGAGGCCCGGCTCTGGGTGGACGACGGCGCCGCGCTGGCCTGGATGGCGCCGGGCGGGGTGGCGGGCGTGACGGTGGTCGACTGGTCGGATCCTGCGGCCGTCCAGGCCGCCGTGCTGGCGCCGCCGCCCGATGTGCTGGTCGAGGCCTTCGGCTGCGATCCGGAGCCCGCCCTGGTCGCCCACTTCGCCGCCGGCACCGGCCCGCGCCCCTGGATCAACCTCGAATACCTGTCCGCCGAAAGTTATGTGGAGCGCATGCACCGCCTGCCCTCCCCCGTCTTCAACGGCCCGGGCGCCGGCCTGACCAAGCATTTCTTCTACCCCGGCTTCACGCCCGCCACCGGCGGCCTGCTGCGGGAGGACGACCTGGCCCGGCGCCTGCAGGCCTTCGACCGCGCCGCCTGGCTGGCCGCCCGGGGCATCGCCTGGCAGGGCGAGCGCCTGGTCTCGCTGTTCTGCTACGAACCGAAAGGCCTGGCCGCGCTGCTGGCGCAATGGGCCTCGGCAGAGCAGCCCACCCGCCTGCTGGTCACCCCCGGCCGCGCGACCCAGGCCGTGCGCGCCGCCCTGCCCCCGCACACCGGCGCGCTGCGCATCGACTACCTGCCGCCCCTGCCGCAGACCGCCTTCGACGAACTGCTCTGGTCCTGCGACCTCAATCTGGTACGCGGCGAGGACTCCCTGGTCCGCGCCCTCTGGGCCGGCGCGCCCCTGGCCTGGCAGATCTATCCGCAGGACGACGACGCCCACCACGACAAGCTGGGCGCCTTCCTGGACCGCATCGCGGCACCGCCATCGCTGCGCCGGTTCATGCTCGCCTGGAACGACATCTCCGCCGAGCCGCCGCAAGCGCCCGACGGCACGGCCCTGGCCGAATGGCGCCACGCCCTGCACGCGGCACACGATGCCCTGCAACAGCAGCCCGATCTGCTAACCCAACTGCGCGCCTTCGTCGCCACCATCGCCGCCGCGCGCTGAGCGCCGGGGGCCGGCCCATGCCGTCCGGCGCGCGGCATGGTCCTTGCGTTCCAGGTCGGCTGACGGATTCCTTTTCACGCACCGCCTTCGCCCGCTTGCGGCGCCTTGTTGGTGCGCACGCGCACTCGCATGGGCCATCGCCCGTCAGGGTTTAACGGCAGGTTAAGGGCACAGGCGAAAAAGGAACACGACAGCCCGCCTCGCCGACATCAAGAATGCCCTCCAACCCAGGACTCCAGAGCCTTCCGAGAGAAACCATGAAGACCCAACGACTCCCCCTCTTCCAGGCCTGTGCCATCGCCATCGCGGCCGCTTTGTGCAGCGCTCCGGCCAGTGCGCAGACCCGCGCCGAGACCATGCGTTTCGTCACCGGCGGCACCGTCAACACGCTGGACCCGACCATGCTCGGCACCACCCGCGAGGCCTTCACCGTCGGCATGAGCACCTACGACCGGCTGGTGTCCTTCGGCAAGAAGAAGCAGGGCGACAACTGGGTGTTCGACCTCGACAAGATCCGCGGCGAGCTGGCCGAGCGCTGGGTGGTCAGCCCCGACGGCCTGAAGATCACCTTCACCCTGCGCAAGGACGCGAAATTCCAGGACGGCACCCCCGTCACCGCCGACGATGTGAAGTGGTCGCTGGACCGCGCCGTCACCGCCAAGCAGCTCGGCGCCGCCCAGTTGCTGACCGGCTCCATGACCAGCGCCGACCAGTTCAAGGTGATCGACCCCGCCACCATCGAAGTCACCCTGCCCAAGCCCGACCGCCTGGCCCTGCCCAACCTGGCCACCGTCTATCCGATCATCATCAACTCCAAAGTCGCCAAGTCGCACGCCACGCCGGACGACCCCTGGGCCCAGGCCTGGCTGAAGGAACACACCGCCGGCAGCGGCGCCTACAGCGTGGAGAGCTTCAAGCCCGGCGAGCAGCTGGTGCTCAAGCGCAACGAGGCCTGGAACCGCAGCGCCGACGGCAAGCCCGCCGCCTTCAAGCGGGTCATCGCCCAGACCATCCCCGAGGCCGCCACCCGCGCCAACCTGGTCGAGCGCGGCGATGCCGACCTGGCCATCGACCTGCAGGCCAACGACGCCGCATCGCTGGCCACCAAGGGCAAGGTCAAGGTGATCTCCACGCCGCAGTACAACGCGGTGAGCTTCATCTCCTTCAACACGCAGATGAAGCCCTTCGACAACGTCAAGGTGCGCCAGGCCATCGCCTATGCCCTGCCCTACGACGACATGTTCAAGGCCGCGCTCTTCGGCCGCGGCAAGCCCCTGTTCAACGCCACCTGGAAGGACGGCCCGCCCAGCGCCGACTTCCCCATCGCCCAGCCGGTCAAGCTCGACCTGGCCAAGGCCAAGGCGCTGCTGGCCGAGGCCGGCATGCCCAACGGCTTCGAGACGACTTTCAGCTTCAACCTCGGCCAGGCCAACGTGGCCGAGCCCATGGCCGCGCTGATCAAGGAATCGCTGGCCAAGATCGGCATCAAGGTCGACATCCAGAAGCTGCCCGATGCCCAGATGTCCACGCTGATCAACGAGAAGAAGGCGCCCTTCTTCACCGAGAACATCGTCGCCTGGCTGCCGAGCAACGACTACTTCTACCGCAACTTCTACACCGGCAACCAGCGCTGGAACTACAGCTCGCTCAACGATCCCAAGCTGGTGGAGATCGCCGAGAAGGCCCGCTTCGAAGCCGACCCGGCCAAGTACGCGGCCTATGCCAAGCAGCTGAACGCCATGGCCTTCGAGCTGATGCCGCAGATCCCGATCTGGCAGGCCAGCCAGGATGCAGTGATGGTTCCGTCGCTCGACGGCTACGTCTATCAATTCCATCGCCAGGTGGACTTCCGCGACGTCGCCCGCAAGTAAACCCGTGAGCCTGCTTGCCACCACCCTGCGCCGCACCGGCCGGCGCTTCGTTTCCTCCCTGCCCGCGCTCTTCGGCGTGCTGGTCTTCACCTTCCTGTTGATGCGGGTGCTGCCGGGCGATCCGGCGGTGTTCTTCGCCAACGGGGGCAGTTCCGGCAAGGAAGAAATCGAGATGGTGCGCAAGCAGATGGGGCTGGACAAACCGGTGCCCGAGCAGCTGCTGCTCTACCTGCGCGACGTGGGCACCGGCAAGCTGGGCCGCTCGCTCACCACCGGCCAGCAGGTGACGGCGGATATCCAGCAACGCCTGCCCGCCTCGCTGGAGCTGACCTTCAGCGCCCTGCTCATCGCCCTGCTGGCCGCCGTGCCCTTGGGCATCTGGGCGGCGCTGAAAGCCGGCAGCTTCATCGACCATGCGGTGCGCCTCTTCTGCGTCGTCGGCGTGTGTGTGCCGACCTTCGTCTCGGGCCTGCTGCTGGTCTATGTCTTCTATTACATGCTGGGCATTGCGCCGGACCCGACCGGCCGGCTCGATGTGTTCACCAGCGCACCGCCCCACGTCACCGGCTTCCTGCTGATCGACTTCGCGCTCGTCGGCGACGGCGCCGGCTGGTGGGCCGCCTTCAAGCAACTGATGCTGCCGGCCTTCACCATGGCGCTGTTCGTGCTGGCGCCCATCGCCCGCATCACACGTGCCTCGATGCTGGCCGCGCTGGGCAGCGACTTCGTGCGCACCGCCCGCTCCATCGGCCTGCCGGCCTGGCGCATCGTCGTCACCTATGCGCTGCGCAACGCGGTGCTGCCGGTGCTGACCATTTTGGGCATCGTGTTCTCCACCATGCTGGGCGCCAACGTGCTGGTGGAGAAGGTCTTCTCCTGGCCGGGCGTGGCCTCCTATGCGCTCGATGCGCTGCTGGCCTCGGACTACGCGCCGGTGCAGGGCTTCGTGCTGCTGATGGCGTCCATCTTCGTCTTGGTCAACCTCGTGGTCGACATCTTGTACAGCATCTCCGACCCCCGGATTTCCATCGAATGAAGGAATTGGTCCACCCCCAGGCTACGCGCACTTCGTGTCGCTTCGCCACCCCCCTTCGAGGGGGCAATGCCAGCGGTCCGGCAAAGCCGGCCCCGCGGCATTCCCCGAAAGAGTCGAATTCATGAGCTCATCCACCCTTAATCACGTTGGCTGGGTGCTGCGCGGCAACCCGCTGACCGCCGTGGCGGCCGTGGGTGTCGCCATCCTCTGCGTGCTGGCCGTCGCCGGTCCCTGGATCGTGCCCTACAACCCCACGGCATCGGACGTGGCCATCGCCCTGCAGGCACCCAGCGCCGCGCACTGGGCCGGCACCGACCAGCTCGGCCGCGACGTGCTCAGCCGCACGGTCGTGGCCGCCGGGCTGGACCTGATGATCGCCGCGTCGGCCGTCAGCCTCTCCTTCGTGGTGGGCGCGGTGGTCGGCAGCATCTGCGGCTATGTCGGCGGCCGGCTAGACCGCGTCGTCGGCCGCCTCGTCGACGTGCTGATGGCCTTCCCGCTCTTCGTGCTGGCCATGGCCATGGTGGCCGCGCTCGGCAACCGGGTGGAGAACATCGTCATCGCCACCGCCTTCATCAATCTGCCCTTCTACATCCGCTTCGCGCGTGCCGAGGTGAACGTGCGGCGCAACGCCGGCTGGGTGGAATCGGCACGCGCCTGCGGCGACTCGCACCTGTCCGTCGTGCTGCGTTTCCTGCTGCCCAACATCCTGCCGGCGATGGCGGTGCAGATCTCGCTCAACCTGGGCTGGGCGGTGCTGAACGCGGCCGGCCTGTCCTTCATCGGCCTGGGGGTGCAGCAGCCCACGCCGGAGTGGGGAATCATGGTGGCCGAGGGCGCCAAGTTCATCTCCACCGGCAACTGGTGGCTGGTGGCCTGCCCGGGCTTCGCGCTGATGATCGCGGTGCTGTTCTTCAACCTGCTGGGCGACGGGCTGCGCGACATCCTGGATCCGAGGATGCGCACATGAGCGGCGACCGTCTGCTCGATATCGAAGGCCTGCGTGTCAGCTTCTCCACCCGGCGCGGCATGGTGGAAGCCGTGCGCGGCGTGAGCCTGTCGCTGGACGTGGGCCAGACGCTGGGCATCGTCGGCGAGAGCGGCTCCGGCAAGTCTGTCACCGCGTTTGCCGTCACCCATCTGCTGGAGGCCGCCGGCCGCATCGTCGGCGGCAGCATCCGCTACCGCGGCCAGGACATCACCCAGGCCAGCTGGAAGACGCTGCGCAGCACGCACGGCGCGGCGATCTCGATGATCTTCCAGAACCCGCGCGCGGCCCTGAACCCGATCCGCACGGTCGGCCTGCAGATCGCCGATGCGCTGAAGGTGCACAGCCGGCTCACGCCCGCCGAGGCCCGAGCGCGTGCGCTGGGCCTGCTGCAGGACGTGATGATCCGCGAGCCGGAAAAGCGGCTCGACGCCTATCCGCACGAGTTGTCCGGCGGCATGTGCCAGCGGGTGATGATCGCCATGGCGATTGCCAGCGAACCCGACCTGCTGATCGCCGACGAACCCACCACCGGCCTGGACGTGACCACCCAGAAGACGGTGATGGACCTGCTGGCCGCCATCACCGCCCAACGCGGCATGGCCACCATCCTGATCACCCACGACCTCGGCCTGGCCGCGCGCTACTGCAGCCGCGTGGTGGTGATGGAGCGCGGCCAGGTGGTGGAGGACGCGGCGCCCTCGAAGCTCTTCCGCGCGCCGGAACATCCCTATACCAAACGCCTGGTCGCCGCCTCGCCGACGCTGACCTCGACCATCGCCGACCTGGTAGCCGACGGCAGCTACCAACCGGTGGAAACCGCCAAGGCGGAGCTGCCCGCCGGCACGCCGCCGCTGCTGGAAGTGCAGCAGGTCTCCAAGCTCTATCCGGGCGGCATCGCGGCGGTCAAGCAGGTGAGTTTCCGCCTGGCGCGCGGCGAGAGCCTGGGGCTGGTGGGCGAATCGGGCTCGGGCAAGAGCACCCTGTCGCGCCTGCTGTGCCGGCTGATCGACGCCAGCTCCGGCGAGATCCTTTTCGACGGCCAGTCGGTGGGCGGCATCGCCGCGCGCGACTTCCACAAGTCGCCCCTGCGGCGCGACATCCAGATCGTGTTCCAGGACCCGCACGACAGCCTGAACCCGCGCTTCTCGGCCTTCGACTGCATCGCCCATCCGCTGCGGCGTTTGATGGGCATGAAATCGGGCGCCGCGCTGGACCAGGCGGTGCGCGATTGCGCCCAGCGGGTCGGCCTGCCGCTGGAACTGCTGGACCGCTTCCCGCACCAGCTCTCCGGCGGCCAGAAGGCCCGCATCGGCATCGCCCGCGCCATCGCCTGCAAGCCGCGCCTGCTGGTGCTGGACGAACCCACCGCCGCGCTCGACGTGTCGGTGCAGGCCGTGATCCTGCAGCTGCTCGACCGGCTGCGGCGCGAGGAAGACCTGGCCTTCCTCTTCGTCAGCCACGACCTGAACGTGGTGCGCATGATGTGCGAGCGGACCATCGTGCTGCGCAACGGCGAGGTGGTGGAGGAAGGCTTGAGCAGCGAGCTGTTCAGCGCGCCGAAGACCGAATACACCCGCGCCCTGCTGGCCGCGATCCCGCACTTCGAGCCGCACGGCACGCCGGTGGCGATCGAGCCGGTGCCGGCATGAGGACACTGGTCTTCGGCGGCGCGGGTTTCGTCGGACTCAACATCGCCGAGCGGCTGCTGGCACAGGGCGATGAAGTCGTGTTGTTCGACCGCATCGCCATCCCCGATGCGGCCCGCAGCGCCTTCGCCGCGCTGCCGGGCCGGCTCGAAACCGTGTCCGGCGATGTGACCGACCCCGCCGCCATCGCCGCCGTGCTGCGGCCCGACGTGGACGGCGTGGTGCTCGGCGCCGTCATCACCGCCGACGCGGCGCGCGAGGCCCGGGAGCCGGAAACCATCCTGCAGGTCAACCTGATGGCGCTCCCGGCCATCCTGCGCGCGGCGCGCGATGCCGGGGTGCGGCGAGTCGTCAACCTTAGTTCGGCCGCCGCCTACGGCAGCGCCGCCTTCGGCGTGGAGCGGGTCGATGAAGAGACGCCGCTGCAGCCCAGCGGCCTCTACGGCATCACCAAGCAGGGCTCCGAGCTGATCGGGCAGCGCCTGGCGCAGCTGTGGTCGCTGGATTTCGTGAGCCTGCGCCTGAGCGCCGTCTTCGGCCCCTGGGAACGCGCCACCGGCGTGCGCGACACCACCAGCGCGCCCTTCCAGATCACCGAGGCCGCGCGGCTGGGCACACCCGCCCTGCTCGGCCGGCCCGGCGTGCGCGACTGGGTCTATGCGCCCGACGTGGCGCATGCCGTGTCGGCCGTGATGCAGGCGCCGCTGCTGCGCCATGCGGTCTACAACGTGAGTTCGCCTGCATGCTGGTCGGCGCTGGCCTGGGGCCAGGCCCTGGCCGCCCTGCGGCCCGGCTTCGAATGCCGGCTCGCGGGCCCGCAGGAAAGCCCGACCATCGCCCTGCATTCCGAAGCCGACCGCGCGCCGCTTTCCACCCATCGCCTGCAGCAGGAACTCGGCTGGTCGGCCGCCTTCGGCCTGGCCGATTCGGCGGCCCACCTCGAAGCCTGGTGCCGCACCCCTACCCCTCAGAAGGAATCGTCTTGAGACTCGAACGACAGGTCGCCGTGATCACCGGCGGCGCATCCGGCATCGGCCAGGCCAGCGCCATGCTGCTGGCGCAGGAGGGCGCGAAGGTCGCGCTGATCGACCGCGACCTCGCAGCGGCCGAAGCCACCGCCATGCAGGTGCGCGCCGCGGGCGGCGAAGCGATCGCCTTTGGCTCCGACGTGGGCCAGCCGGGCACGGCCGATGCCGATGCCGCCGCGGTGCTGGCCCGCTGGGGCCGCATCGACGTGCTGGTGTGCGCGGCGGGCTATTCCGTCGGCGGCACGGTGCTCACCACGGCGCCGGAGGACTGGAACGCGGTCTTCCAGGCCAACGTGGGCGGCACCTGGCTCTGGGCCCGCGCGGTGATCCCGGCCATGCAGGCCCAGGGCGGCGGCTCCATCGTCACCTTCGGCTCGCAGCTGGCGCTGGCCGGCGGGCGCGGCAACAGCGCCTATATCGCGGCCAAGGGCGCCATCCTCAGCCTGACCCGCACCCTGGCGCTGGACTATGCGGCCGACAAGATCCGGGTGAACGCCATCGCCCCCGGCGCCATCGAGACCCCCATGCTCTCGCGCAGCTTCGCCCGCAAGGACGACCCCGCCGCCGCCCGTGCCGCCTCCGAGGCCCGCCACGCCATGGGCCGGCTCGGCCAGGCGCAGGAAGTGGCGCAATCGGTGCTGCACCTGGCCAGCAGCGCCTCCAGCTTCACCACCGGCACGACGATGGTGGTGGACGGCGGCTGGCTCGCCGCCTGAGACTAAGCCTCATGAACGACGTCGCCCTGCCCTCCCCCCTGGCCGAACTCGAGGCGCGCATCGCCCGCGAACTGGCCAGCATCGCCCATCCCTCGGCCCCCTGGCTGGAGCCGCATATAGGCCCGGACGGCCAACCCGCCCTCGACGTGCTGATCGTCGGCGCCGGCCAGGGCGGCAGCGCCACCGCCTTCGGCCTGCTGCGCTCGCGAGTGGACAACATCCTGGCCATCGACGCCGCCCCCGCCGGCCTGGAAGGGCCCTGGAACAACTACGCCCGCATGCACACGCTGCGCAATCCCAAGGACTACACCGGCCCGGACCTGGACATCCCCAGCCTGACGGTGCAGTCCTGGTACAGCGCGCGTTTCGGCGAAGCCGCCTGGGAGGCGCTCTTCCAGCTGCCGCGCCAGCAGTGGGCCGAATACCTGCTGTGGGTGCGCCGCGTCACCGGCGTGCCGGTGGAGAACGGCTGCCGGCTGCTGCGCCTCGGCCCGGTCGAAGGCAGCACGCTGCTGGCGGCCGAGGTGGAGTCCAGCGCCACCGGCCGCCGCACGCTCTACGCCCGCAAGGTGGTGCTGGCCACCGGGCAGGAGGGCGTGGGCCGCTGGTCGGTGCCGGACAGCCTGGCTGCGTTGCCGCAGACCCACTGCGTGAACTCGTCACAGCCAGTCGACTTCGCGGCCTTGAAGGGCAAGACCGTCGTGGTGATCGGCGCCGGCGCCTCGGCCTTCGACAACGCCGCCACCGCCCTGGAAGCCGGCGCGGCCGAAGTGCAGCTGCTGTGCCGCCGGCTCGATCCGCAGGTGGTGCAGCCCTACCGCTGGCTGACCTTCCGCGGCTTCCTGCGCCACCTCTCGGACCTGGAAGACGCCTGGCGCTGGCGTTTCATGCGCCATGTGCTGGCCATGCGCGAAGGCTTTCCCCAGCCCACCTACGACCGCTGCGCGGTGCACGAGAACTTCGAGCTGCGTTCGGGCTGCCAGGTGCTGTCCAGCCGCCTCGATCCGGCCACCGGCCGGGTCGTGCTGGAAACCAACCAGGGCCCGCTGCAAGCCGACTTCGTGATCAGCGCCACCGGCATCGAGAACGACTTCCACAGCAAGCCCGAGCTGGCCGCCTGCGCCGACAACATCGCCACCTGGGCCGACCGCTACACCCCGCCGGCCGAGGAGGCCGACGCCCGCCTGGCGACCTACCCCTACCTGAACCAGGACTGGTCCTTCGCCGAGAAGCAGCCGGGCCGCACGCCCTGGCTGCGCAACGTGCACCTCTACGCCATCGGCTCGACCATGAGTTTCGGCGCCTCCGGCTCCTCCATCAACGCCATGACCACCGCCGTGCCCAAGCTGGTGTCCGGCCTCACCCGCGGCCTGTTCGAGGAAGACCTGGACCAGTACTGGGCTTCGTTCCGGGCCTACGACGTGCCGCAGGCCGTCATCCCCGTGAAACACAAAGGATAGGCAGACATGGACCTCGGACTCTCCGGCCGCAGCGCCCTCGTCTGCGGCGCCAGCAAGGGCCTGGGCCTGGGCTGCGCCATCTCCCTGGCCCGCGAAGGCGTGGCCGTGACCCTGGTGGCGCGCGGCGCCGAGGCGCTGGAGGCGGCAGCCGCCGACATCCGCGCCACGACCGGCGCCACGGTCGACACCGTCGCCGCCGACATCACCACACCCGAAGGCCGCGCCGCGGCGCTCGCCGCCTGCCCGGCGCCCGACATCCTGGTCACCAATGCCGGCGGCCCCAAGCCCGGCGACTTCCGCGACTGGGAGCGCGAGCACTGGATCGCCGCGCTGGACGCCAACATGCTCACCCCCATCGCCCTGATCAAGGCCACGGTGGACGGCATGATGGCGCGCGGCTTCGGCCGCATCGTCAACATCACCTCGGGCGCGGTGAAGGCGCCCATCGACATCCTGGGCCTGTCCAACGGCGCCCGCTCGGGCCTGACCGGTTTCGTCGCCGGCCTGGCGCGGCAGACGGTGGCGCGCAACGTCACCATCAACAACCTGCTGCCCGGCCCCTTCGAGACCGACCGCCTGCGCGAGACGGCCCGGCAATGGGCCAAACAAAGCGGCAAGCCCGAGGACCTGGTGCTGGCCCAGCGCCGCGCCGCCAACCCCGCCGGCCGCTTCGGCACCACCCAGGAGTTCGGCGATGCCTGCGCCTACCTGTGCAGCGCGCAGGCCGGCTTCATCACCGGCCAGAACCTGCTGATGGATGGCGGCCACTATCCGGGTACCTTCTGAGCAACAGCCTTCACGCCCCCGTCATGTGACGTGGTCACCATCCGGCCTCATGCTGTTGTGAGGAACGCCGCATGGAAAACACCGACGCCCAAGCCCCCATCACGGTGCGAACCGTCTGGATTTCCGACCTGCACTTGGGCACGCCCGGCTGCCAGGCCCATGCGCTGCTGGACTTCCTGCGCGACGTGGAGTGCGAGACGCTCTACCTGGTCGGCGACATCATCGACGGCTGGCAGCTGCGCCGCACCTGGTACTGGCCGCAGTCGCACAACGACGTGGTGCAGAAGCTGCTGCGCAAGGCGCGCAAGGGCACCCGTGTGGTCTTCGTGCCGGGCAACCACGACGAATTCGCGCGGCACTACGTGGCGCACAACTTCGGCGGCGTCGATGTGGTGGAGGATTGCATCCACACCACCGCCGACGGCCGCAAGCTCTGGATCACCCACGGCGACCTGTTCGACGGCGTGATCCAATGCGCCAAGTGGCTGGCCTATGTGGGCGACTCGGCCTACGAGTTCACCCTCAAGGTCAACCGCCACTTCAACCGCCTGCGCGCCCGCATGGGCCTGCCCTACTGGAGCCTGTCGGGCTACCTCAAACTCAAGGTCAAGCGCGCCGTCAGCTACGTGGGCGACTTCGAGGTGGCCGTCGCCCGCGAGGCCCGCAAGCGCGGCGTGCAGGGTGTCGTCTGCGGCCATATCCACCATGCGGAGATGCGCGAGATCGACGGCATCCTCTACTGCAACGACGGCGACTGGGTGGAGAGCCTCACCGCCCTGGTCGAGCATGCGGACGGCCGGCTGGAGATCCTGGACTTCAGCGCGCGGCTGCAGCACAAGGTCAAGCGCCGCAAGGCCACACCGGTCGAGCAGGAGAGCGAGGAAGAAATCTCGGTCGCGGCCTGAAGGTCCGGCGGCGTTTCAGGCGACCAGCGCCGCGTCCAGCCAGCGTTCGGCAGGGCCGGCCGGCGAGCGCGCATGCGCCATCAGCGCGGCGAAGATCTCGGGCACCTCGAAGATCGCGCGGTTGTCGTAGCGCCGCACCCGGGCCTGGAACACCGGCAGGTGATCCACCATCTCGGCCACGCCGCGCGCCACTTCGCGCCAGGAGGGCAGCGCCAGGCCGAAGCCGGCCTGTGTCAGCCACACCACGTTGTAGCGCTCCTGCGGCATGATCGCCGCGCCCGAGAGGGTGATCACCGGCAGGCCCTGCTGCAGCGCCTCGCTCAGGCTGCCGGGGCCGGGCTTGCCGATGAAGTAGTCGGCCAGCTGCAGATGGCGCGCCACGTCCTGGGTGAAGCCGACCACCGCATGCGGCGCCTCCGAGGGCTGCGCCCGCAGGCGCTCGGCCAGGGCCTGGTTGTGGCCGCACATCAGGATCAGCTGGCGGTCGCCCAGCTCGCGGGCGATGCGCAGCATCTGCATGGAGCCCTGGCCGCCGAACATCACGATGCCGGTGGGTTGCGCCGGATCCAGCCCCAGCGCCAGCATGGCGGCGCTGCGGTCGGCCAAGCGGGGTGCGTAGAAGGAGGGCCGCAGCAGCATGCCGGAGGTCAGCGAGAGTTGTTCATCCTCATAGCCCGCCGCACGCGCCTGGGCCAGCGCCCGCGCGGTGCCGCAGACGATGTGCTGGCGCTGGCCCGGCTCGATCCAGAAATGCGGCGGATGGTCGGCCATGTCGGTCAGCACCGTCACATAGGGCACGCCCGGCAGGCGGCTCTGCGCGGCCTCGAACAGGGCCCGGTTGAAGTTGGGGATGAGCGAGACGACCAGGTCCGGCCTATGCGTGTCCCAGTGCCGCTGCAGGCGGGTGACCAGCGAGGTGTGGAAGAGCCGGATCAGCCCCTGCAGCACCCGCAGCTCCTGGGCCAGCCCCACCGTCCAGCCGCGCGCCAGGCGGCGGTTGTAGTAGGCCTCGGGCGCGGCGCCGGTGAGCTTGCGGAACATGCCTTGCGGGTCCAGCACCTCGAAGAGGTTGACCAGCTCCAGGTCCCAGGGCCGCTGCTGCTGCCGGATGACTTCCTGCAGGGCATGGGCGGCGGCGCGATGGCCGCCACCGGCGTCGAAATAGATCAGCTCAAGCTTGCGCCTCATGGACGGCCAGCATTGCCTGCGTGGATGACCCGGCCATGACACTGTCATCCGCGGACACGGGCATCTTCAGCAGGGCCTGGCCCATTCGGACCTGGGTGCCGGGCGCGATGCCCTCGCACAGCTCGAAGCCGCGCGGCGCGAACACGATGATGGTGGAGCCGTGCTGGAACCAGCCCATCTCCTGGCCCTTGGTGAAGGCGGCGTCGCAGGGGATCTCGTTGGGCCCGCGGTAGCGCTGGTGCAGCAGCAGGTCGGTGAAATGCAGGCGCAGGCTGGCCACCAGGATGGCGGCCACCGGCACGATGGCCAGGGGATGGCCGCCGCGGGTGGTGCGGGCGCGCAGCACGGCGCGTTCGTTGCGGCAGAAGAGGCGCTCCACCCGGGCCAGGGCGATGGGGTTGACGTTCCAGGTGTCGCCGTGGATGAAGGTCACATGATCGACCCGGCAATCGGCCGGCGCGTGGAAGCGGTGGTACATGCTGGACGTCAGCCGCAGGGTGATGAAGACGCCGTCCTCGAAGACACGGCTGTCCTGGCTGGCACCGAACAGGTCCTGCATCGCATACGGAAAGCCCTTGGCCTGGAAGACCTGCCGGCCCTCCACCGCACCGCAGGCGCCGACGATGGCGTCGCAGGGGCTGCTGAGCACATCCGGGTCCGGCACGATCGGCCGGGCACCGGGCTTCAGTTCGCGGGTGAAGCATTCGTGCAGGCTGGCGAAGTCCCGCCGCTTCGCATCGCTCAGGTCGAGCTGGGCGAACACGCGCCACACCGCGATCGACACCCGGCAGACCAGCGGATTGCGGATCTGGCTGAACCAGCCCATCCAGCGGGTCAGCAGCAGCCGGGGCACCCGGTTGGTGAGCAGGAAGTTGAGGTCTTCCTGCTGAAGAATCTTCTGGAGAGCTTTCATTCACGAGCCTGTCAATCAGCTTTGGTACATGTCGGATGCCACTCTCAAAAAGCCGCATCCATGAACGAAACATTCGCGCTTTCCGCCGTCGCCCTGGCCGCGCTGGCCTGGACCCTGCCGGCCGCGCATCGGCGGCTGCAGCTGTCGCAGGCCAAGCACCGCTCGCTGGGCGGCCATTCGCGCATGGCCAAGCGCCTGGCCTGCTGGATTCCGGGCTATGCCTATGACGAACAGGGCTTCTTCGCCTCCGACGACGCACCGGCCGATGTGCAGCAGCTGCGCCGCCAGGGCCTGGGCCGGCTGTCGGCCGTGCTGGGCGAACGCCACAAGAAGAGCATCGCGATGACACGCGAGGCGCGCGCCGGCATCTCGGACCTGCAGTTCACCGGCAGCTACCGCGTGCCCTTCCAGTACAGCCCCTACCTGCGCCAGCACCTGCCCAGCAGCAGCTTCGTGTCGGCTTCCAGCGGCGTGATGGTGGAAGACCTAGACGGCCAGCGTTTCTACGACCTGACCGGCTCCTACGGCGTCAACGTCTTCGGCGTGGACTTCTACCGCGAGTGCATCGCCGAAGGCGCCCGGACCGCCCAGCCGCTCGGCCCCGTGCTGGGCATGCTGCACCCCTGCGTGCTGGAGAACGTGGAGCGGCTCAAGGCCCTGTCCGGCCTGGACGAGGTGTCCTTCCACATGTCCGGCACCGAGGCGGTGATGCAGGCCGTGCGCCTGGCCCGGTATCACACCCGGCGCAAGCACCTGGTGCGCTTCTGCGGCGCCTACCACGGCTGGTGGGAGGACGTGCAGCCCGGCCCCGGCAACCCGCTGCCGCCGCGCGAGACCTACACGCTGCAGGACATGTCCGAACGCAGCCTGCAGGTGCTGCGCACCCGGCGCGACATCGCCTGCGTGCTGGTCAATCCGCTGCAGGCCCTGCATCCCAACATCGGCGCGCCGGGCGACTCGGCCCTGCTCGACAGCAGCCGCCGCGCCGGCTTCGACCGCGCGGCCTACACCGACTGGTTGAAGCGCCTGCGTGCCGTGTGCACCGAGCGCGGCATCGTGCTGATCTTCGACGAGGTCTTCCTGGGTTTCCGGCTGGCGGCCGGCGGCGCGCAGGAATATTTCGGCGTGCAGGCCGACATGGTCACCTACGGCAAGACACTGGGCGGCGGCCTGCCGGTGGGCGTGGTCTGCGGCTGCGCCACGCTGATGAAGCGCTACCGCGAGAACCGCCCGGCCGACATCTGCTTCGCCCGCGGCACCTTCAACGCCCACCCCTATGTGATGGGTGCGATGAAGGCCTTCCTCGACCGGCTGCAGCGCCCGGAGATCCAGGCCGTCTACCAAGGCCTGGACGAGCGCTGGGACGCGCGCGCCACGCGCTTCAACCAGGCGATGCAGGCGGCCGGCCTGCCGCTGCAGGTGGCGAACATGTCCAGCGTCTGGACCGTGCTCTACACCGCCCCCTCGCGCTACAACTGGATGCTGCAGTACTACCTGCGCGAGCAGGGCCTGGCCCTGAGCTGGGTCGGCACCGGCCGGCTGATCTTCAGCCTGAACTACCGCGACGAAGACTTCGAAGCCGTGCTGCAGCGTTTCGTCGCCGCCGCCACCCGCATGCAGGAGGACGGCTGGTGGTGGCAGGACGGGCAGTCCAGCAACCGCGGCATCCGCCGCAAGTTGCTGCGCGAGATGCTCGGCGAGATCTTCTGAAGAAAAAGCCTCAGCCATGCCGCGCATGCGTGGCATGCGACACATGGTCCATCGGGTCGATCAGCTGCCCACGCAGCAGCCACAGGGGCGCGCGGTGGTACATCTTGATGTCGTGGAAGGGGTCGGTGATGATCTTGTAGCCCCAGGCCAGGCCGGTCATCACGCTCTGGGTGAAGCACAGCTGCAGCACCCGGAACACCAGCCCGCCCGCGCCCAGCGCCAGCCAGGCGATGCCCAGGTCGTGCGCATAGCCCATGAAGTCGGTGGACGGCTCGATCAGGCCGAAGACCGAGGGCTGCAGCCACAGCAGCACCGGAATGGCCGCCCACACCGCCAACAGCACGATCTTGCGGCGGATGTTGTAGCCCACCTTGATGGCTTCCTTGTGCGCATCGCTGGCGTCGTTGACATGGTCGTAGCCGCGCGGCTCGAAGAAGAAATGGCCGGCCTGGCGTGTCGTCATCGACACACCCCAGGCCAGCAGCGCGGCCCAGGCGGGCTCTACGAAAAGCATGCCGTAGGCGATCACGAAACAGACGGCACTCAGGAAGTGCAGGCTCTGGTTGATCCGGCTGTGGTGATAGAAGCGATGGTCGTCCCAGCGCTGGACCTCGACGGTCTGCAGGAAATCTTTCACGGCGCACCTCTGTGATGGTTGGGCCGCCGGCCGGCGTGGCCGGCGTGACGGGATGATGGCCAGCACGCATGAAAAAGCCGTGACGGCCGCGTGTCGGTTCATGCAGTGCGGTGTCACCAATCTGTTGCACAAGCCGTTCAGCATGCAGGCCATGCCCCACGCCCTCGCATCCGACGGCCTCCTCATCGACCACTTCCCCGCGGCGCAGCGCAGCCTGCGCATCGCCTTCGTGAGCGAGACCTATCCGCCCGAAGTCAACGGCGTGGCCACCACCGTCGCCCGCATCGTGCAGGGCATGCATGCGCGCCACCACGAGGTGCAGCTGATCCGCCCGCGCCAGGACCGGCTCGACGCCGCCGCGCGCCAGGCCCGCTACGACGAGGTGCTGCTGCGCAGCCTGCCGATCCCGCGCTACCCGGACCTGCGCATGGGTGTGCCTTCCAAACGCGCGCTGGTGCAGCTGTGGTCGCGCCGCCGGCCGGACGTGGTGCACATCGCCACCGAAGGCGCGCTGGGCTGGTCGGCGCTGCAGGCCGCGCTGCATTTGAAGCTGCCGGTGTGCTCGGATTTCCGCACCAATTTCCACGCCTACAGCACCCACTACGGGCTGGGCTGGCTGCGCAAACCCATCATGGGTTACCTGCGCAAGTTCCATAACCGCTGCGCCTGCACCATGGTGCCCACCGATGCGCTGCGGCGCGAGCTGCAGGCCGACGGCTTCCAGAAGCTGACGGTGGTCAGCCGCGGGGTCGATACGGAGCTCTTCCATCCCTCGCGCCGCAGCGCCGCGCTGCGTGAATCGTGGGGGCTGAACGAACAGGACCTGCTGGTCGGCTATGTCGGCCGGCTGGCGCAGGAAAAGAACCTGGGCACCCTGCTCACCGCCTTCGAAGCCCTGAGGCGGGACATGCCGCGCGCCCTCCTGCTGCTGGTGGGCGACGGCCCCATGCGCGCCGAGCTGCAGGCGCGCTGCCCGGACGCCCTCTTCGCCGGCCAGCGGCGCGGCGAGGACCTGGCGGCGCACTACGCCTCGGTCGACCTGTTCCTGTTCCCCAGCCTCACCGAGACCTTCGGCAACGTCACCACCGAGGCCATGGCCAGCGGCCTGCCGCTGGTGGCCTTCGACCACGCCGCCGCCGCGCAGCTGGTGCACAGCGGCCACAACGGCCTGCTGGCTGCAGCGGGCGATGTCGATGCCTTCGTGGCCGCCTCGCGTTTGCTGGCCGGCGATGCCGAGCAGCGCCAGCGCCTGGGCCGGGCCGCCTTCGCCACCGCCCAGGCGCTGGGCTGGGACGGCGTGCTGGCCCGCTTCGAGGGCGTGCTGCACGGCGTCATCACCGCCGCCGAGCGCAGCGCCGAAGCCGAGTTCGGCGGCCTGGCGCGGCCGGCCGCCTGATTCAGACCAGGGTCAGGCGCGCTTCGCCGATCCCTTCGAACACCGCCTTCACCTCGGCGCGGCCCGGCAGCCAGACCATGCCGCACCAGGAGCCGGTGGTCAGCACGCTGCCCTCGGCCAGGCGGCCATGGCGCTGCACCGCATGCTCCAGCCACTGCGGCGCGAACCACAGCGGATCGCCCGCGGCATGGCTGCCCTGCCAGCGGCCGGCCGGCGCGCCGTCGATCTCCAGCGTGGCGACCTGCTGCGACCAGTCCACCGAACGCATGGGCACCCAGTCGCCGACCACCAGCGCGCCGTTGGATTGCAGGTCCGCGTTGCGCAGCGCGGCCGGTGCCTGGTCGGTGTTGGCCCAGCGGAAATCCACCAGTTCGATGGAGACGGCCATGGCGTCGAGGAAGGCGGCCGGGTCGTGCGCGCTGCGCGAGGCCAGGTCCACCGCCTCCACGTCGCGGGCCAGGCGGAAGGCGACTTCGATCTCGATGGCCAGGCGCTTGAAGTCCTGCGCGCGGAAGGGGCCGGGCGCGGGCCGCACCCAGGGTGGGGGCAGCAGCGAGAAGGCGGCCACCGAGCCGGGGCCCGGGCCGCCGCCCTTCCAGTGGCTGGGCGCGGCGGGGTCCTGCGTCCAGCCCAGTTCGGCCGCGACGCGGTCGTGGATCTGGTAGATATCGTCCTGGGTCACCTGGGACAAAGCCGTCTGGGACCAGATGCCGTCGTCGGCCGGAATGCCCGAGCGGCGCGCCTCGACAAGAGCGGCGGCGATTTTTGCGTTGACGTTGGAAGACAAATTCACACCCTGCGAAACATCGGAAAACGCCGGCAAGTCTGCCTCAAATGCCCCGGGGTCGTGAAGGCACGCTAAAATCGTAGGCTTTTCGAAATCGACCGCCCGCTGTTCGGATGAGGTTTTGCGCAATCCGCGCGGCCGTCGTCCGCAACCGTTACCCAGGGCCCGCCGCGCCCCGCGGCCAACCACCAGACAAGCCTTTTATGAAAATCGCTCAAGAAATCCGCGCCGGCAACGTGATCATGCACGGCAAGGATCCGATGGTCGTCCTGAAGACCGAGTACAGCCGCGGCGGCCGCAACAGCGCCACCGTGCGCATGAAGTTGAAGAGCCTGATCGCCAACTTCAACACCGAAGTGGTCTTCAAGGCCGACGACAAGATCGACCAGATCGTGCTGGACAAGAAGGAGTGCACCTACTCCTACTTCGCCGATCCGATGTACGTCTGCATGGACACCGAGTTCAACCAGTACGAAGTCGAAGCCGAGAACATGGGCGACGCGCTGAACTACCTCGAAGACGGCATGGCCGTCGAAGTGGTGTTCTACGACGGCAAGGCCATCTCGGTGGAACTGCCGACCAGCGTCGAGCGCGAGATCACCTGGACCGAACCCGCCGTCAAGGGCGACACGTCCGGCAAGGTGTTGAAGCCCGCCAAGATCTCCACCGGCTTCGAAATCCCGGTGCCGCTGTTCGTCGCGCAAGGCGACCGCATCGAAATCGACACCCGCACCGGCGAATACCGTAAGCGCGTCTGAGGGCCGTCCCGGCTTCTGCCGGGCGTTCCCCCAAAAAGAAAGGCTCCCGAGGGAGCCTTTCTTTTTGGGCCGGGCCCGAAGGCCCGGATGTCCAGCGCATCAGCTGCGCAGCAGCGCCTTCAGGGCGTTCTGCAGGCGACGGGCGCTGTTCGCGTCGCTCGGGCCGGCCAGCACCTTGGCGGCATCCTCGCCCCAGGTCTGCACCGGTGCGGGGTCGTTGCGGCGGGTCAGCAGCTGCAGCTGCAGCATGCGGCGCTCGGAAAGCTGCTCGGCCGGGGTCGGCACTTCGGCGGCCATTTCCAGGCGCAGCAGGGCTTCCGACGGCGCGGCCTTGGGCGTGCTGTTGCCCAGGGCCTGGGCCCAGGCACCACGCACCGCGGGGGTGACGCGGCCGCCGAAGGCCTGGGCATTCGGCAGCTGGGCCGGGTCGCGCTGTTCCCAGGCGGTCAGCAGCTGGGTGAGCGCTTCGCCATGGGCCTGTGCGGCCAGCTTGCGCAGGGCCGCCTGGGCGTTCTCCAGCGCGTCGCGCTGGGCACGGAAGGCGGCGTCGCCCAGGCGCGGGCCGCGCTCTTCGCGCGGTGCGTCGCCGAAACGGCCGGGGCGTGCGCCACGGTCGTCGCCACGGCCGCCCGGACGGCCGCCGTCCCGGCCACCATCGCGGCTGCCGAACTTGCCGCCACGGCCGGCGGCGGCCGGCTCGGCGCGCACGCCGCCCGGACGGTCGTCGGCACGGCGCACGGCCACGACCGGCTTGGGCGGGGCCTTGGGTGTGGGTGCTGCGGGTGTTTCGCCGCCTTCGGCAGCTGCCTCGCCGGTCGCTGCGGCTTCACCTTCAGCGGGCGCCGGTGCCGCGGCGGTCTCGCCAGGAGCGGATGCAGCCGAAGCCGCGGCGGCAACGGCCGCCTTCTGGCCGCGGATGGCCGCGTCCAGCTCGGCCATGGCCTGGCGGATGCGCTGGGCATCGCCGCTGTCGTTGGCCGCGCGCAGCGCGTCGGAGGCCTGCAGCACGGCACGGTCGTGATCGCTCACCGCACCCTGCGACTTCTCGCGCTCGGCGCCCTTGCGCTGGAAGGCTTCGTCGAGCGGCTTGCGGAAGGCGTCCCAGAGCTTCTGCTCCTGGCGGCGGTCCAGCGGCACGGCTTGCGCCTCGGCCTGCCAGCGCTGCTGCAGCGCACGCACCGCGTCGATGCGCAGCTGCGGCGCGGCCGACAGCACGCCGGCTTCCTCGATCAGCGCCTGGCGGCGGTCCATGCTTTCCTTCTGCGCGTTCTCCAGCGGCGTGGCGGCGGCGGCGAAGGCCTGCTTCCACTGCGGCATGATTTCGGCGAAGGCCTTCTCGCTCAGGTGGCCGGCATCGCGCCAGCGGTCGGCGAACTGGTGCAGGCCGCGCTGCAGGCCCTTCAGGTCGGAAGTGCCGGCTTGCGCGGCGCCCCAGGCCTTGAGTTCCTCGATCAGCGCCAGGCGGGCGCCGCGGTGTTCGGCGGCATCGGCCTTGACCTTGTCCAGCCAGGCCTCGACGACCTTGTGGGCCTCGTTGCAGGCGTGGTCGAAACGCTTCCACAGGGCGTGGTTGGCCGGGCCGGTCTGGTCGGTCTTCTTCCATTCCTCGCGCAGCTGGCGCAGGCTTTCCTGCATCTTGCGGCCGCCCAGGGCCTGGCCTTCGGGGCGCTTGATCAGGCTTTCGGCCTTGTTGACCAGTTCCTCGCGCAGCTGGTCGGCACGCCAGCGCGACCAGCCTTCGAGTTCGCCGGCGGCCGTCAGCGCGGTGTGCACCTGGGCCTCGACGGCGTCGCTCACATGACGGCCATGTTCCTTCAGCACGGCGCGCAGCGCGGCGGCGGCGCCGGCGCTGGCCTTGCCGTGGCCTTCGGCGGTTTCCTTCTCCAGCTTGGCCAGGGCTTCGCCCACGGCGGCCTCGGCCTTCTCGCGCTGGGCCGGATCGACCGCACGCGGTGCACGCGGCGCGGGGGCTGCCGCGACGGCGGCTTCCGGCTGCGCGGACTGCTGCGACAGCGGCGTGCCGCCACGGGCCACGGTGATCTCATCGGCCCAGACGGGCACCGGCGGCAGGGCCGCATTGCTGTCTTCGGCGGCGGCGGTGGTCAGGGCGAGCGCGGCCTGGAAGGCGTCCCACACGACCAGCAATTGCGCCTTGGAGCCTTCGAGCAGCGGCGGGAAACGCGCTTCCACGCTGGCCCAGCTCGGGTCGCCGATCAGGCCTTCGGCCTGTTGCTGCCAGTGCGCCACGTCGTTGCGCAGGGTGTCCAGCGCGGTGGCGGCGTCGCGCCAGGGCTTGGTGGAGAGCACGTCGATGCGCTGCGAGAGCAGCACGGCGGCTTCGCGCTGCACCTGCACCCGGTGCTGCAGGTCTTCGATGGTGCGCAGGCGCTCGGCCAGCTGGGTCTTCAGGCCCGCCAGCGGCTCGCGGCTGAGCGGCGCGCCGGCCTTGGCGGCGTCGCGCTGCCAGGCCATGGCGTCGGCGATGTTGAGCTTGGGCGCGGCCAGCATCGCCTGGGCCTTTTCGGCCCATTCGGCAGCGATGGCTTCCTGGCCCTTGGCGCGCTTGAGTTCGTCCAGGCGTTCACGCAGGGCACGGGCGGCGCCCTTGTCGCGCACGCTGAGTTCCTTGAAGACTTCCTGGATCTGTTCGGCGGCGGGATTGCCGGCCAGCCATTCGCGCACGCGCGCTGCGCGCTCGCCGGACGTGGGGGCGGAGAACGCGCCGCCGGTCAGCGCGTCGAGAGGATGCGCCTCGGTGTTCTTGGCCGGAGCCTGGTTCGCGTCGGATGCGTCGGACATGGTTCGAGAGGAATGAGGTGCAGGGGGCAGAGAAAAGCGCCGGCCGTTTTTGCCGGCTGCGGCGCGCTGCTCGCGAGGTCGCAACCGGCGTGGGGCCAATTGCGCGGAACCGTCTATTTTCGCCGGGATTTGGAAGTCTATGGATGACCGGTTGAAACAGCGTGCGCGGGAACCCAAAAGCTGGTGTGCGGAACTCTGTTTTTCAAGCCATGTTTTTCAGTCGGCCGACAGCCGGAGCTGGGCGCCGGGCTTCCAGTCCGCCCGGTCGCCGTCGTCGAGCCGGACCGCGCCCAGGAATACCCGCGACACCGGCACGCCCTTGGCCGCGAGGTAGTCGCGCACCGCGCCGCCGCGCTGCAGGGCCAGGTTGCGCACCGTGCCCTGGTCGACGTCCACCTGGGCCGACAGCAAGCGCTCCATCTCGTCCACCGGAACGTCCT
The DNA here is from genome assembly GCF_009906855.1 of Xylophilus rhododendri. Classification (NCBI taxonomy): domain Bacteria; kingdom Pseudomonadati; phylum Pseudomonadota; class Betaproteobacteria; order Burkholderiales; genus Xylophilus; species Xylophilus rhododendri. The sequence goes on along the minus strand of NZ_CP047650.1, from coordinate 4,295,724 downwards.
TGGCCATGCCGATGAAGTTGCGCGGCTTGGGCATGTCGGTGCTGGCGTAGACCTTGCGCAGCAGGGCCGGGTATTCGGCATCGCTGACCGTCACCTGCGCCAGCGGCGGCGCGGCCTGCGCCGGCGCGGCGGCGATCAGCGCGCGGCGTTTCTCGCCCCGGGCCAGCTGGCGCAGGCGCTCGCGGCGCATGGCCTCCTGCTCGGCATCGAGGCTGGCCGACCCGGCGATCGTCAGTTGCAGCTGCGGCCTGGCCTTGAGTGCGTCGGCCACGGTATCGAGCCCCTGGCGGGCCGTGCCGTCGAGTTCCGCGCTGCCGGGCGCGAAGGCCACGGTGGAGCTTTCGGCCTTGCCTGCGCCGCCGGAGAACACGCTGGAGATCAGCGAGAAGGGCGAAGTCACCGCCCGCACCACCAGGTTGACGAGCGCCTTGCCGATGACCGGCGCCAGGCTGAACTGCGGATCGTTGATCGAGCCGCTGATGGGCAGGTTCAGGTCGATCACGCCGTTGCGGTCGGCCAGCAGGGCGGCGGCCAGGCGCACCGGCAGGCTGCTGCCGCCCTGGGCCTCTTCGTCGAACACCAGCTGGCGCAGCACCAGGGAGTTGTCGGCCGTCAGATGGCCGTCCGGCTCGATGCGGTAGTGCACCGACATGCCGAGCTTGCCGCGCTGGATGCCGTGGCCCATGTATTTCACCGAATAGGGCGAGAGCGCCGGCAGGTCCAGGTCGTCGACCTTGGCCACCAGGTCGATCGCCAGCGGGTTGGCCAGGGGATTGAGCTTGCCCTCGATATTCAGCGTGGCCGTGCCCTCGGCCTTGCCGTGCAGCGCCAGCGTGGCCATGGCCGGCTCGGCATAGACGGCGCCCACCGAGTCGAAGGCGCCGAGCACGCCTTCGAGTTCGCTCAGCGAGGCGGAATAGGAAGGCTTGATGAAGTTGTCGGTGAACTGCACCCGGCCGTTGGCGAAGTGGATCTGGCCGAAATGCAGCTCGGGCGCATCCGAAGCCGGCGCCGGTGCTGAAGCCGCTGCCGCTGCGGGCCGGGCCGGTGCGGCACCGGCGGCCGGGGTGCGCGTGAGATCCCGCAGGTTGAGCCGGCCGTTTTCGTTGATCGCCAGCCGGGCGAAGAAATCACCCAGGGTGATCTCGTGCACGCCCCAGAACAGCGGCTTGCCCGGCGCCAGGCGCAGGGTGGCGTTGCGCATCTGCAGGGTCTTCCAGGTGAAGAGGCTGTTGGAGCGGCGGTAGCCCGGCGTCAGCACCCCCGTGCGTGGCGTCGTGGCGGGCGCGGCCGCGCTGGCCGGCGCATCGGGCACGGCGCTGTCGACGCGGCCGTTCTCCACACTCACCTGGCCAGAGGCTTCCAGTTGCAGGCCGGCGGGCGCCAGGGCCGCACGCAGGCTGCCGGCGAAACCCAGGTCGGCGCGCACCAGCTGCACATTGAAGCGGTCGCCGATATAGGGCTCCAGCGCCTGCAGCGGCAGGCGGCTGGCGTCCAGCCGGCCGTCCAGCAGCAGCGGATCGGGGCGCAGGCTGCCGCGAAAACGCAAGGTGGCGGCAGGGGTCTGGCCGGCGGCGATGCTGCTGTCCAGCTCCAGCGGCAGGGTGCGGCCGCCGCGCGGCATCGGCCAGGCGAGGTCGCGCACCCGCAACCGCAAATCGCTCAGGTCCAGGGCCACCGGCCGGCCGGCCGAGGCATCGCGCCAGCCGAAGCGGCCCTGGTCGATCTGCAGGCCGGCCAGGGCGATGGTCCAGGCCGGAGCCACGTCTTTCGCTGCGGACGGCGCGGCGCCGGGCGCTGTCGGGGTGGCCCACCAGTCGGCGAAGTTCCAGCCGCCGCGGGCGTCGCGGGCCAGCAGCCCGACCGGCGCGTTCAGTTCCAGCGTGGCGGCCGAGACGCTGCGGCGCGCCGTGTCCAGGCGCAGGTCCTGCAGCGCCAGCCGCTTGGCACCCGCCAGCGTCTTGCCGTTCTGCACCAGGGCCAGGTCATCGACCGCGATGCGCATGCCCTCGGCCGTGACTGCCGCGCCGTTCCAGCCCACCAACCCCTGCAGCGCCAGCGTGCCGCGCAAGTCCGGCCGCAGGCGCCCTTGCAGATAAGGCCGGGCCCAGGCCAGGGGCAATGCGGCCGCCTGGATCTGCAGCCTGCCCTGCGCCGGCGCCGCCGTGCCCGACCATTCCAGCCGTGCCGGCGCGCTGCCCGGGCCGGCCAGCGAGGCGCTGCCCTGCAGCTCGGCGGGCGCAGTCGATGCGGCCTGCGGCCAGGCGATGGCGGAGGCGTCCAGTTCCAGCTGCTGCAAGGCCAGCGCCACCGGCGGGCCGACACTCGCATCGCCCCAGCGCAGCTGCCCGCCGTGCACCACCAGCCGTGCCAGCTCCAGCTGCCAGGCCGGCGCCGCGGCAGCACTGGCAGCACCCGGCGCGGCGGGCGCCGCGGCCGGCATCAGGTCGATGCGGCCGGCGGCGTCGCGGGCGATGTCCAGCTTCGGGCCGGTGATCTCCAGCTTGTCCAGCCGCAGCCGCTGGTGCAGCGGCGCGAGCTGGGCGATGTCGAGTTGGAGTGCATCGACCGACAGGGCCTCGCGCCCATCCGCCGCCTGCAGCGCCAGCTTCTGGAAATGCAGGCTGCCGGCGATGTCCAGCGCCGTATCGGCCGGCTTGGCGGCCTGCGCGAAACGCAGAGTGAGTTCGGCATCCAGCATGCCGGCCTTGGGCTGCAGCGGCAGGCCCGCCGGCCAGTAGCCGCGCAGCCGCGCCAGGTCCAGGCCTTGCACCTTCAGCGTCGCCTCGCCCTTGCGCAGTTCGGCGAAAGGCAGGGCCTGCGCCTGGCTGTCGAAGCGGCTGCCGTCCAGCGTGAAGGCCAGCACCGGCGCCACCTCGCCTTCGCGGTCGGCGCTCAGGCTGCTGATCGCCGGCAGCGACAGCTGCAGCTCGCGCACCGTGTGCAGGGCCGGGACGCCGGCGGCGGCGCGGTCCTCGAAATCGACCGTGCCGCCGCTCAAGCGCAGATTGCGCAGCACATAACGCGCGGCCGGCCGGGCGGGCTCCTGGGGCGTGGCGAGTTTCTGGACCAGGTCGTCGATGTCGTAATGCCCGCTGCCGAGCCGGGCCAGGCGCAGCTGCGGCGCCTCGATCGCCAGCCCCTCGATCACCGGCGCGCCCTCCCACAGCGAGGACAGCGCGGTGCGGAACTGCACCCGGTCCACCCGCAGCTGCGGCGGGCTGCCCGGCAGGCCGGCGACCTCCAGGCCTTCCAGTATGGTCTGCAGTTTCCACGGCAGGAAACGCACCCGCTCCACATGCACCGCACGCCCCAGCATCTCGGTGCCGCGGGCCTCGATCTGCCAGCGGGCCAGCGGTGGAATGCCGCCCCAGGCCAGGAGCAGCAGGAGGGCGAGACCGGCCAGGATCCAGATCGCGGCGCGCAAGCAGGCCCGGCGACGTAGCGGGAAAGACAAAGACATGACCAAGCGTAACCACAAAGCAGCCGGCCCGTGCGCCGCGCTGCACGGTCCCGGCGGCCCGCACGGACAGCAATAGTCCTATCGGCCTGTACGACGGACACCGACAAGGCGCGTAAAAAATCGACAATTTCCCCTGTAAAACCGCGTTTTCGGAATAAAAAGTTCGGTTTATATACTTGACCTGATATTTTGAGACCCTAGAATCCGCCCCGCCCTTCCTTTCGGGAAGAGGCTTACATCCCGCTGCCGCGCAACTTGCGTGGCCAGGTTCGGTCTGCCGCCTCATCCGTCGCCCCCTGTTTTTTTGGGCGACCGCGCGCACCGACTGCGATCCGATCAAAACGAGGCACTCCTTCCATCCGTCGCGCACGCCCTTTCAGGGTCGCGTTCCGTAGGAGGGCCCCCGCGTAGAAAAGGAACACTGCGATGAACGCATTGGACAAGACGTTTTCAGGACTGCGGACCTTCGCCTCCGACGTCGCCGAAGGCTTCTTCGAAATCACCCACAACAGCTTTGCCATGCTGGGCCTGTTCACCGTGCTGGCCGTGGCGATCCTGGGCGCCCGCCCGGACCTGCGCAACGCCGGCGAGGACCAGCTGCGCGGCTGGCTGCAGGAGCGCCAGGCCGCCCTGCTCGGCATGCCGCTGCAGCTCGGCGCGGTGGACCGCGCCACGGCCGCCAACCCCAAGGAGCTGCCCAAGGCGCAGGCCGCCGTGGCCTACTGGCTCAGCCGCAAGTACAGCGTGGCGCCGGAGCCGATCAGCGCGCTGGTGGCCGAGGCCTTCAGCCTGGGCGCCAAGAACAAGCTCGACCCGACCATGATCCTGGCCGTGATGGCGGTGGAATCCAGCTTCAACCCCTTCGCCCAGAGCCCCATCGGCGCGCAGGGGCTGATGCAGGTGATGACCAATGTGCACAGCGACAAGTACCAGAACTTCGGCGGCCATTTCGCCGCCTTCGATCCGGTGACCAACCTGCGGGTGGGCGTGCGGGTGCTGCAGGAATGCATAGGCAAGGCCGGCTCGCTCGAAGGCGGCCTGCGCTACTACGTGGGCGCGGCCAATATCGAGGACGGCGGCTATGTCGCCAAGGTGATGGCCGAACACAGCCGCCTACTGGCCGTAGCCGCCGGCCGCTCGGTGCCCACCTTCACGCCGGCCGCCCCCGCGCCCGCCCTGCCCTCGGTGCGGCCGGCCGCACCGCTGCCGGTGGCCTCGCCTTCCAATGTGGAGCCGGCCCAGGCGGTGGCCGACAAGGTGGCCGCGCTCGGCGACTTCGATACCGCCGTGCCGCACTGAGCAGACCGCTCCCTGTCGCCAAGGCCCCTTCATGGGGCCTTTTCTTTTGCCGCTAAAATTGCGCCCGCACGCGACTGGCGATAGGCGCGGTGGGCCCACAGGGCCGCACTGCCGCTGACGTGGAATCCATGCGGGGCGACTAGCCCCGACAACCACTGGGAAGCGTGCCGCCCGGAAGGTCGGCTTTTTTGGCCGGCGTCCGAAGCGTTCAGCCGTTCGCCTGGGCAGCCCTCGTAGCCATACAGGGACTTTCATTGAAGGACTGCCACGCCATGTACGACCGTTCCATCCTCGTAGAACAAGCCGACCCCGAAATCTTCGCCGCCATCCAGGCCGAGAACCTCCGCCAGGAACAGCACATCGAACTCATCGCCAGCGAGAACTACGCGTCTCCCGCGGTGATGTGGGCCCAGGGCACGCAGCTCACCAACAAGTACGCCGAGGGCTATCCCGGCAAGCGCTACTACGGCGGCTGCGAGTTCGTGGACATCGCCGAGAAGCTGGCGATCGACCGCATCAAGCAGATCTTCGGTGCCGACGCCGCCAACGTGCAGCCGCATTGCGGCGCCTCGGCCAACGAAGCCGTGTTCCTGGCCTTCCTCAAGCCCGGCGACACCATCATGGGCATGAGCCTGGCCGAAGGCGGCCACCTCACCCACGGCATGCCGCTGAACATGTCGGGCAAGTGGTTCAACGTGGTCTCCTACGGCCTCGACAAGAACGAAGCCATCGACTACGACGCCATGGAAGCCAAGGCGCGCGAACACAAGCCCAAGCTGATCGTGGCCGGTGCCTCGGCCTACAGCCTGCACATCGATTTCGAGCGTTTCGCCAAGATCGCCAAGGAAGTCGGCGCGATCTTCATGGTGGACATGGCCCACTACGCCGGCCTGATCGCCGCGGGTGTCTATCCCAACCCGGTGCCGCATGCCGACATCGTCACCTCCACCACCCACAAGAGCCTGCGCGGCCCGCGCGGCGGCATCATCCTGATGAAGGCCGAGCACGAGAAGGCGATCAACAGCGCCATCTTCCCCGGCCTGCAGGGCGGCCCGCTGATGCATGTGATCGCCGCCAAGGCGGTGGCCTTCAAGGAAGCCATGGCGCCGGAGTTCAAGGCCTACCAGCAGCAGGTCGTCACCAACGCCCGCATCGTGGCCGAGACGCTGACCGAGCGCGGCCTGCGCATCGTCAGCGGCGGCACGCAGAGCCACGTCATGCTGGTCGACCTGCGCGCCAAGGGCATCACCGGCAAGGAAGCCGAGGCCGTCCTGGGCAGCGCCCACATGACGATCAACAAGAACGCCATCCCCAATGACCCGGAAAAGCCGATGGTGACCAGCGGCGTGCGTATCGGCACCCCGGCCATGACCACCCGCGGCTTCAAGGACGCGGAAGCCCGCGCCACCGCCCACCTGGTGGCCGACGTGCTGGACAACCCGCGCGACGAGGCGAACATCGCCGCGGTGCGCGAGAAGGTCCATGCCCTCACCTCGCGTTTCCCTGTCTACAAGTAAGCAGGCCGAAAGCAGCGCCGGATGAAGTGCCCCTTCTGCGCCCACCCCGACACCCAGGTGATCGACACCCGGGTGGCCGAGGACGCGACTTTCGTCCGGCGCCGCCGGCGCTGCGGCGCCTGCGACAAACGCTTCACCACCTACGAGCGGCCGGACCTGAGCTTTCCGGCCATCGTGAAGAAGGACGGCCGCCGGGTCGACTTCAAGCCCGAGAAGCTGCGTGCTTCGATGGACCTGGCCTTGCGCAAGCGCCCGGTCGGCGTGGAGCAGGTCGACAGCGCCGTCGAACGCATCGAGGAAGCGCTGCTGACCACCGGCATGCGCGAGATCGCCTCCAACAAGCTCGGCGAGCTGGTCATGCGCGAGCTGCGGCGGCTGGACAAGGTGGCCTATGTGCGTTTTGCCAGCGTCTACCGCAGCTTCGAGGACATCGACGAATTCAAGACCCTGGTCGATGAAGTCGTGAGGACCTGAGGGCACGCGCACGCTTCTTGCGTCCGCCTTCCGGTTTCCTGCTCCCCTGTTCCCGATGTTCCGCTCCGCCCCCCACACGTTCCTCCAACGCCTGTGGACCCAGGATGCCGCCGTGATGAGTGCACGTGTGGGCATCGTGCTCGCCGCCATCATGGCGGCCTGCTGGCACTACAACCGCCTCGACTATGTGATGCCGATGTTCCTGGGCGTGATCGCCAGCGGCATCGGCGATACCGACGACGGCTGGCGCGGCCGGCTGCGCACCGTCATCGCCACCCTGGTCTGCTTCCTGGTGGCGGCCTCCACCGTGCAATGGGTGTTCGACCGGCACTGGCTGTTCGCCGGACTGCTCTGCGCCGCGGCCTTCGCGCTGACCCTGCTGAGCGCCATCAGCGAGCGCTACCGGGCCATCGCCTGGTCCACCCTGGTGCTGTCGGTCTACAGCGCCACCGGGCGGGAACACCATGGCGACGAGTCGCGCTGGCTGCAGGTCGGCCTGCTGATGGCGGGCGCGGCGGCGTACAGCGTGCTGTCGGTGGGCTGGGCGGCGGTCTTCGCGCTGCAGCCGGTGCGCCGGCGCATCGCCCAGGTGTACGACACGCTGGGCCAGTACCTGTGGCTCAAGGCGTCGATGTTCGAGCCGGTGCGCGGGGTGGACATCGAACGCCGCCGCATCGCCCTGGCCCACCGCAACGTGGACGTGGTGCAGGCGCTCAACCTGGCCAAGGACGCGCTGCTGCGCCGCCTGCCGCCGGTCGATCCACGCACCGGCGTGCCGCCCGACATCGGCAAGCAGGAAAGCCGGCTGCTGCTGGCCCAGTACTTCATCGCCCAGGACGTGCATGAGCGCGCCAGCTCCTCCCACGTGGGTTACGCCGAGCTGACCGACGCCTTCTATCACAGCGACGTGATGTTCCGCTGCCAGCGCACCCTGGCCCTGCAGGGCAGCGCCTGCGCCGACGTGGCCGAGGCGATCCGCCTGAAACGCGACCATGCCGACGACGGCGCCAGCGCCCTGGCCCTGGACGACCTGCAGGGCGCGCTCGACCACCTGGAACAGACCCAGCCCTGCGAGACCGCCGCCACCCCGGCCAACCGCCGTGCGCGCCAGCTGCGCTCGCTGCGCGCACTGCAGCAGAACCTCTCGGCCCTCGACCTGCAGCTGGCCAGCGCCGGCCGGCCCGAGCCGGTGAGCCTGGGCGAGACGCTGTTCGACTCCACCCCGCGCACGCTGGGCGAGGTCTTCGCCAGGGTGCGCGGCCAGCTGCGGCTGCAGGCGCCGGTCTTCCGCCATGCCGTGCGGCTGGCGCTGGCCCTGGCCGCCGCCTTCTGCGTGCTGAGCTTCATGCATGCCGACCACGGCTACTGGGTGTTGCTGACCACCCTCTTCGTCTGCCAGCCCAGCTACGGAGCCACCCGCAAGCGGGTGCTGCAGCGGGTGATCGGTACCTTCTGTGGGCTGATCGCCGGCTGGGCCGTGCTGCGGCTGTTTCCCGACCTGCTGGTGCAGGCGGCGATCGCGGTGGCGGCCGGCATGGTGTTCTTCGCCTTCAACAAGACCCGCTACGGCTTCGCCACCGCCGCCGTCACCCTGGTCGTGCTGCTGGGCAACAACCAGACCAGCGACGGCGCCGCCCTGATCGTGCCGCGCATGATCGACACCCTGCTGGGCGCGCTGATCGCCTCGGTCGCGGTGATCGGCATCCTGCCCGACTGGCGCGCCCGCCGGCTGCGGCCCGCCGCCGCGCTGGCGCTGACGACCGCCGCGCGCTACCTGCAGGCCATCGCCGCGCAGATCGGCGCCGGCAAACGCGATGACCTGGCCTACCGGGTGGCGCGGCGCAATGCGCACGATGCCGATGCGGCGCTCTCCACCGCCGTCTCCCATGTGCTGCAGGAGCCTGGCCTGACACGCGGCGGCATCGATGCGGGCATCCGTTTCCTGGTGCAGTCGCACACGCTGCTCAACTATGTGTCGGCACTGGGCGCCCATCGGGGCGAAGGCGGGGGAGCGGCCGGGCAGGCGCGCTTCGGGGAAGTATCGGAACAGCTGGCGGCGCAGATGAACCGGCTGGCGCAGGCCTTGCGCGACAAGGATGCGGGCCTGCTCTCGCCCCAGGCCGAGGAGGAGGCGCTGGCCTTGGCGGAATCGCTGGAGCAGCAGGAAGACGCCGTCGCCTCCGCGCAGCTGGCGCTGGTCAGCCGGCAGCTGCCGCTGCTGCAGAAGGCGGTCGCCCGCCTGGTCCAGCCGGCGCCCGGCAAGGCGCGCGGCTGACAGCCCGCGGGCTTCAGTTGCCGGGGATCAGCACCCGGTTGACCACGTGGATCACGCCGTTGGACTGGTAGACATTGGGCGTGGTCACCGTCGCGGTGAAGCCCTGCGCGTCCTGCAGCACGATGTTGGCGCCGTCCATGCGCACCCGCAACGGCACGCCGGCCACGGTGTTCAGCGTGGCCACGCCGCCGCCGGCGCGGATCTGCTGGCCCAGCGCGTTGGAGTCGAGCCGGCCCGGCACCACGTGGTAGCCCAGCAGGCGCACCAGCGCGGGCTTGCCCACCGGCTGCATCAGCGCCTGCAGGGTGGCGGGCGGCAGCTGGTCGAAGGCCGCGTTGGTCGGTGCGAACACGGTGAACGGACCCGGGCCCTTCAAGGTATCCACCAGACCGGCCTGCTTCACGGCGGCCACCAGGGTGGTGTGGTCCTTGGAATTGACGGCGTTGTCGATGATGTCGCGGGTCGGCAGCATGGCCGCGCCGCCCACCATCACGGAGGCGCCGGAGCCCATGGCGCCCGAACTGGTGTTGGAACCCATGCCGCCGGCACAGGCGGACAGCAGGGCGGCGACGCCGGCGGCCAGAATCAGTTTTTTCATCAAGAAGTCCTTCCAGGGATGTGCGAAAGGTTCAGACCCTAGGCACGCGCCCCTGGCCGCGGCGCAGGACACCGGGACGGCTGCCTGTAGGACCGCCGCAGCCCGGCCCCACGGCCGATGAACGCGCGATCCGCCCTTTTCGCCTGTATCCAGTGCGTGAAATGCCGCCCGCTCATGGTCGCCAGTGGCATGTTTGCAACAACTCGACTTATAGAATGCAACACGTTCTCATTTGCGTTCCATTCCTCCAAAACAAGCAGCTGTTCGCATCATGTCCATGCAAAACCGTCCCGCATCCGCCCTCACGCCCCTGGCCGTCGCCGCCTTCCTGACGCTGGCCGCCGCCGCCACCCAAGCCCAGACCGCCGCCGGCTCCGCGTCCACCACCGGCACGCTGCAGACCGTCACCGTGAACGCCTCGGCCGACGCCTCCGCCGAAGGCCTGAGCAAGCCCTACGCCGGCGGCCAGGTGGCGCGCGGCGGCCGCATCGGTTTCCTGGGCACCCAGGACTACATGGACACCCCCTTCGCCGTCACCAGCTACACCAACGAGCTGATCCAGAACCAGCAGGCCCGCAGCGTGGCCGACGTGCTGAAGAACGATCCCTCGGTGCGGGTGGCGCGCGGCTTCGGCAACTTCCAGGAGTCCTACTTCATCCGCGGCTTCCTGCTGGGCTCCGACGAGATCGCCTACAACGGCCTCTACAGCCTGCTGCCGCGCCAGTACGTGGCCTCCGAGCTGTTCGAGCGGGTCGAAGTGCTGCGCGGCGCCAGCACCTTCCTGACCGGCGCGGCCCCGGGCGGCGGCGGCATCGGCGGCACCATCAACCTGATGCCCAAGCGTGCCGGCAACGAGGACCTCAACCAGGTCAACCTCAGCACCGGCACCGGCGGCCAGAAGGGCGCGGGCGTGGACCTGTCCCGCCGCTTCGGACCGGACGGCGCCACCGGCGTGCGCCTGAACGCGGCCCACCACGAAGGCGGCACCGGCGTTGATCGTGAACAGGCCAAGCTCGACGTGTTCGCCGTGGGCCTGGACTGGCACAGCCGCGACCTGCGCCTGTCGGCCGACATCGGCTACCAGAACAACAAGCTCTCGCAGACCCGCACCAACGTCACGCCGGGTGTCGGCCTGACCAGCATCCCGCGCGCCCCCGACAGCACCGCCAACTGGGCGCAGCCCTGGTCCTATTCCAACGAGCGCGACACCTTCGGCACCCTGCGCGCCGAATACGACTTCAACTCCCAGGTCACCGGCTGGGCCGCCTACGGCGGACGCCGCAGCACCGAAGCCAACTCCCTGGCCAACCTCACGGTGAACGACGCCAGCACCGGCGCCGGCACCACCTACCGCGCCGACAACTACCGCAAGGACGATGTCGACAGCGCCGAAGCCGGCCTGCGCGCCAGGCTGCAGACCGGCGCGGTCGGCCACACCCTGGTCGCCTCGGCCTCCACCTACCGCCTCGATTCGCGCAATGCCTACGCCTGGAGCCCCATCGGCGGCCTGGCCACCAACCTCTACAGCGCGCCCGGCCTGGCCATGCCCGCCACCACCGGCTTCACCGGCGGCGTGCTGAGCAACCCGCTGACCACCACCCGCAACCAGTTCGACAGCTTCGCCATCGGCGACACCCTGTCCTTCCTCGACGACACCGTGCTGCTCACCCTGGGCGTGCGCCACCAGAGCATCGACACCCGCGGCTACAACTACAACACCGGCGCGCAGACCGACAGCTACGACAAGTCGCGCACCTCCCCGGTGGTCGGCGGCGTGTGGAAGCTGCGCAAGGACGTCTCGGTCTACGCCAACTACATCGAGAGCCTGGCCGCCGCCACCGCCGCGCCCAGCACCGCCGTCAACGTCGGCCAGCTGTTCTCGCCCTATGTCTCCAAGCAGAAGGAGATCGGCGTGAAGTACGACGGCGGCACCCTCGGCGCCGGCGCGGCCTACTTCACCACCAAGAAGCCCAGCGGCTACCTGGACCCGACCAGCAAGATCTACAGCGTGGCCGGCGAGGACAGGCACCAGGGCGTGGAACTGACCGCCTTCGGCGAGCCGATGCGCGGCCTGAAGGTGCTGGGCGGCGTGACCTTCCTCGACGCCAAGCAGGAAAGCACCGCCGGCGGCGCCACCAACGGCAAGAAGGTGATCGGCGTGCCCGATGCCCAGGCCAACATCGGCGTGGAATGGGCCATCCCCGGCGTGCGCGGCCTGGCCGTCGATTCGCAGCTGATCACCACCGGCAAGTTCTACGCCGACGCCGCCAACACCCTGAAGGTGCCCGGCTGGACCCGCCTGGACCTGGGCGTGCGCTACACCACCGAGGTGATGGGCCGTGCCGTCACCCTGCGCGGCCGCATCAACAACGTGGCCGACCGCAGCTACTGGGCCTCGGCCGGCGGCTACTCCGGCAACGGCTACCTGGTACTGGGCGCACCGCGCACCGCCGTGCTCAGCGCCACCTTCGACTTCTGATCCGGCAGGGCCTGGCGGCCCGCTCTCCCTTCGGCGCGGCGCGGCTTCTCTAGAATCCGCGCCGCGTCGCCGTTTCCCGGCAGCGCCAGCCTTCAGGAAAGCGCCCGCCCGATGTCCGAAGAAGCCACCCTGCCGCCCGCCCCGGCGCGCCGCCCGCGCCGCGGCTCCGGCCGCGCCACCCTGGCGGACGTGGCCCGCGTGGCCTGCGTCTCCGCCCAGACCGTCTCCCGCGTCGTCAACGCCCCCGCCTCGGTGCCGCCCGCCACCGTCGCCCTGGTGCGCCAGGCCATCGCCCAGGTCGGCTATGTGCCCAACCTGCTGGCCGGCGGGCTGGCCTCGGGCCGCAGCCGGCTGGTCGCCGCGCTGGTGCCGGCCATCGCCGGCCCGGTCTTCCAGCAGACCATCGAAGCCCTCAGCCAGACCCTGGCCGGCCAGGGCTACCAGCTGATGCTGGGCGAAAGCGGCTTCGCCGAACCCGACGAGGCGGCCGTGCTGCTCAACCTGATCGGCCGCCGGCCGGACGGCATCGTGCTGACCCGCATCGTCGAATCCCCCGCCGCCCGCGCGCTGCTGGCCGGCAGCGGCCTGCCGGTGGTCGAGACCTGGGACCTGAGCGAGGACCCGGTCGACATGCTGATCGGCTTCTCGCACGCCGCCATCGGCGCCGCCGTGGCCGACTACTTCTTCGAGCAGGGCTTTCGCCGCCCCGCCCTGCTGACCGGCGACGATCCGCGTGCCGGCCGGCGTGCCGAGGCCTTCGCCGCGCGGCTGCGCACGCACGGCCTGCTCGGCGCCCAGGCCGCGCTGCCCACGGTGCAGGTGCACGCCCCCGCCCCGCTGGGCGCCGGCCGCCGCGCGCTGGGCGAACTGCTGGCCCGCCATCCCGGCACCGACGCCGTCTTCTGCAGCACCGACATGATCGCCCTGGGCGTGCTGATCGAAGCCCGCGAACGCGGCCTGCGGGTGCCGCAGGACCTGGCCGTGATGGGCTTCGGCGACCTGGCCTTCGCGGCCGACACCGCGCCCGCCCTGACCACCGTGCGAGTCGACGGCGCCGCCATCGGCCGCACGGCCGCGCAGTGGGTGATGGCGCGGGCCGAGCGGCGCGAAGCCGAAAAGCATCGCCTGGACATCGGCTTCGAGATCGTGCGCCGGCACAGCGCCTGATTGGCTCCCTCGCACAGCGGGATGCGGTCCTGCGGGCGACCGGTCTTCGATGCTTCAATAGCCGGACCATGTACATCCCGCCCCACTTCGCCGAAACGCAGCCCGACGAGCTGCACCGCATCCTCCGGGAGCACCCCTTCGCCAGCCTGGTCACCCAGGGCGCGGACGGCCCGGATGCCAACCACCTGCCCTTCGAATTCGATGCGGACAGCGGCCCGCACGGCCGGCTGATCGGCCATGTCGCCCGGGCCAATCCCATCCTGCAGGAGGTGGCCGACGGCAGCCCGGTGCTGGTGATCTTCCGTGCCGGCGATGCCTACATCTCGCCCAACTGGTATCCCAGCAAACACGAGGCGCACCGCCAGGTGCCGACCTGGAACTACCAGGTGGTGCATGTGCACGGCGTCCTGCGTTTCCAGGACGACGAGAAGTTCCTGCGCGGCGTGCTCGCCCGGCTCACCCGCACCCACGAAGCCGATCAGCCGCGGCCCTGGCGCATGGGCGATTCGGCGCCCGAATTCATAGACGGCATGCTCAAGGCCATCGTGGGCGTGGAGATCGAGATCGGCCGCATCGTCGGCAAGTCCAAGCTCAGCCAGAACAAGGAGGCGCGCGACCGGCTGGGCGCGGCCGACGGACTGCAGCAGCGGGGCGAGACGACGGTGTCCGCCGCGATGCGGGCGGCCGGCGGCTCCTGAGACCACGCCTGCCGCGCGCGGCGCGGGCGATGTCACACTCGCCCATCTCCCATTCCGAGGCGCCCATGCTTTCCACCTCTTCCTTCGACCCCGCGCGCCTGGCCGGCGAATACCTCACCTTCCGCCTCGGCGCCGAGGAATACGCCATCGGCATCCTCAAGGTCCAGGAGATCCGTTCCTACGAGGAACCCACCCGCATCGCCAACGCGCCGCCTTTCGTCAAGGGCGTGACCAATCTGCGCGGCGTGATCGTGCCCATCGTGGACCTGCGGCTCAAGCTCAACTGCCCGGAGGCGGAGTTCGGCCCCTCCACCGTGGTGGTGGTGCTCAACGTCGGTGACCTGATCGTGGGTGTGATCGTCGATGCGGTGTCCGACGTGGTCGACCTGCAGGCCGGCCACATCAAGGCCGCGCCGGCCATGGCCCATACCGCCGAAGGCAGCTTCATCAGCGGCATCGCCTCGGTGCAGACCGAGGGCAAGGAACGCACCCTGGTGCTGATCGACATCGAGAACCTGCTGGCCGGCACCGGCCTGAGCACGATCGCCAGGCAGTAAGCAGGGCTCAAGTGTCCAGCGGCGCCAGCAGGCCCTCGACTTCCTCGATGCCGAACTTGGGCACACCCTCCAGGTCCGCCCCCAGCATGCCCGCCGCCAGCGCCGCCTTGCGCGCCTGCAGCTCGCGCATGCGCTCCTCGATGCTGCCCTCGGCGATCAGCCGGTAGACGAAGACGGTGCGGGTCTGCCCGATGCGATGGGCGCGCGCGGTGGCTTGCTCTTCCACGGCGGGGTTCCACCACGGGTCGAGGTGGATCACGGTGTCGGCCGCCGTCAGGTTGAGGCCGGTGCCGCCGGCCTTCAGGCTGGCCAGCAGCACCGGCACCTCGCCCGCCTGGAAGCGGGCGACCAGGGCGCCACGCTCCTCGGGCGGCGTGTCGCCGGTCAGGGACAGCCAGGGCAGCGGCAACTCCGACAGCGCCTCGCCCGCCAGCCGCAGCAAGGCGGTGAACTGCGAGAACACGATCACCTGCCGGCCCTCCTCGACCAGCGGCGGCAGCATCTCGCACAGGCGGTCGAGCTTGGCGCGCTCCATGCCGGGGGGCGTGGCCTCGCCGCGCATCAGGCGCGGATCGCAGCAGACCTGGCGCAGCTTGAGCAGGGCATCCAGCACCGCGATCTGCGCGCCGCCGAAACCCACCCGCTGCAGCACCCGGCGCACCTGCTGGTCGGCAGCCGCACGCACGCTCTCGTACAGCATGCGCTGCTGGCCGAGGAGCGGCACCCGTTCGATGCTCTCCACGCGCGGCGGCAGTTCCGGCGCCACGTCCTGCTTGCGCCGGCGCAGGATGAAGGGCCGGATGCGGCGGGCCAGCAGGTCGGCGCGCGCCGTCTCGCCGCCGACCTCGATCGGTTTCTTCCACAGGCGCTGGAACGTGCTGCTGTCGCCGAGGAAACCCGGCATCAGGAAGTCGAACTGCGACCACAGCTCGCCCAGGTGGTTCTCCAGCGGCGTGCCGGTGATGCACAGCCGGTGGCGGGCGTCGAGCCGTCGCATGGCGCGGGCGGCGCGACCGGTGGCGTCCTTGGTGACCTGGGCCTCGTCCAGCATCAGCAGGTGCCAGGGCTGGGGCCGCAGCCGGTCCAGGTCGCGCCAGGCCAGGGGGTAGGTGGTGATGACCAGGTCGTGGGCGGTCATGGCGGCGAAGTCCGCATGGCGCTGCGGGCCTTGCAGGGCCAGCACCCGCAGCTCCGGCGCCACGCGGCGCGCCTCGGCCAGCCAGTTGAAGACCAGCGAGGTGGGCACTACCACCAGCGAGGGCCGGTCGGCGCGGCCCTGCTGTTTCTCCAGCAGCAGATGGGCCAGCACCTGGGCCGTCTTGCCCAGGCCCATGTCGTCGGCCAGGATGCCGGCCAGCCCCTGCGCACGCAGGTGCTGCAGCCAGGCCAGGCCCTCGACCTGGTAGCCGCGCAGGCTCAGGCCCAGGCCGTGCGGCGGCTCGACGGGTTCGGGCTTGCCTGCGGCGCGCAGGCGTTCGCCCAGCAGCTTCAGGCCCTCCTCGCCCTGCAGGGCCCAGGCACCGGCCGGACCGGCGCGGCGCGGCTGGCTGGCCGCCAGGGCCAGCCGCAGGGCCTGCACACGGCCGGCATCCCAGGTCGAGAGTTTGAGCGGCCCGGCCGCCCGGCGCGGGTCGGTCAGCAGTTCCAGCATGGCGCCGACGATGGCCTTGAGCGGCGCAGCCGGCGCCTCCACATGGCGGCCGCCGGGCATACGCAGGCGGATGCCCTCCTCGTCGTCGATCTCCTCCAGCGCGGCCTTGTCGCGCCAGCGGGCGTCGCGCTTGAGCAGGGCGCCCAGCAGCGGCGCCAGGTCCAGCGTCTGGCCTTCCACTTCCACGCCGAGCGACAGCAGCCAGGAACCCTCGCGCCGGTTCAGCGACAGGCCGCCGGGCGCGATGGCGGCCGAGCCCTCGGCCTCCTCGCCGGCCAGCAGCAGACGCCAGGCGGCGATCGGCATCGGCTCGTGGGCGAAGCCGGGCCAGGTCGTGACCTGCCAGCCGCGGTCGCGCAGATGGGGCACGCGGTCCACGTAGAAGTCGCCGAAGTCTTCCTCGCGCTTGAGGGACCAGAGCCGGGGCGGGTTCGAACCCAGCGCATCCTCCGCCGCCTGCGGGCCGCGCCACTGCAGGCGCTCCAGCGGGATGGGCGAAAAGCCCAGGGCCTGCAGCGGGCCGTCGTCCCCGTCCATCCAGACGACCGTGACCTGCCCGCCGCGTGGGGCGAAATCCTGCGATGGCTCCATGCCCAGCAGGCCCTCGCCGCGGGAGAGCGTGCGCAGGAACAAATGGTGGCGGTCGGGCAAGTCCTTTGGCATCGGCAGGCATTGTCCATGCGGTTCTAAAATCCGCAGACCATGCCCAGCACCGAAACCAGCCCCCGGCCCGTCCGCACCCAATACGAGGACTTCGTCCGCCACGTGCTCGCCCACGGCGTGCAGAAGGCCGACCGCACCGGCACCGGCACCACCAGCGTGTTCGGCTACCAGATGCGTTTCGACCTGAACGAAGGCTTTCCGCTGGTCACCACCAAGAAGGTGCATGTGCGCTCCATCATCCAGGAGCTGCTGTGGTTCCTCACCGGATCGTCCAGCAACAACTGGCTCAAGGAGCGCAACGTCAGCATCTGGGACGAATGGGCCGGCGAGGACGGCGAACTCGGCCCCATCTACGGCGTGCAGTGGCGCAGCTGGCCCAAGCCCGACGGCGGCCACATCGACCAGATCGCCCAGGTCATCGACACCCTCAAGAAAAACCCCGACTCGCGCCGCATCATCGTCAGCGCCTGGAACGTGGCCGACCTCGACAAGATGGCGCTCATGCCCTGCCACGCCTTCTTCCAGTTCTACGTGGCGCCCGCGCAGGAAGCCGGCGGCCGGGGCCAGCTCAGCTGCCAGCTCTACCAGCGCAGCGCGGACATCTTCCTGGGCGTGCCCTTCAACATCGCCAGCTATGCCCTGCTGACCCATATGGTGGCCCAGCAATGCGACCTGGACGTGGGCGAGTTCATCTGGACCGGCGGCGACTGCCACATCTACGCCAACCACCGGGAGCAGGTGGCCGAGCAGCTCTCGCGCACGCCTTACGCCTACCCGACGCTGAAGATCCACCGCCGGCCCGATTCGATCTTCGACTACGAGTTCGAGGACTTCGCCATCGAGGGCTACCAGAGCCACGCCGCCATCAAGGCACCCGTCGCCGTCTGACGTGGCCGCGCGTGTCCACCTGATCTTCGCCCGCGCCGCCAACGGCGTGATCGGCCTCGACAACGCCCTGCCCTGGCACCTGCCCGAGGACATGGCGCATTTCCGCACGCTCACCCGCGGCTGCCCGGTCCTCATGGGCCGCCGGACCTGGGATTCGCTGCCGCCGCGTTTTCGCCCCCTGCCCGGCCGCCGCAACATCGTGCTGACCCGCCAACCCGGCTGGGCCGCCGATGGCGCCGAGGCCGCCGCGGGCCTGGCCGAGGCGCTGGCCCTGTGCGCCGACGCCCCGGTCGTCTGGGTGATCGGCGGCGCGCAGATCTACGCGGAGGCCCTGCCCTTCGCGCATGCGGTGGAAGTCACCGAGATCCACCGCGACTTCGCGGGCGACGCCCTGGCGCCGGTGCTGGAGCCCACAGCCTGGCGGGCGGTGTCGCGCGAAGACGGCCGGTCCGCCGACGGCCTGGACTTCAGTTTCGTCCGCTACGAGAGAAACGAAACGGCCGCCTGACCGCCGCAGGCCCGCCGGCTGCCCTTCGCATCGGCGGCTTCGCTTTTCAGATGCACCGCCTTCGGCTTTGGGCCGGCGCACTTCGTTTTAACGAACATCCGCTTCGCCCTCCGCGGGCCTACTCCCCGTCGGCGCTTCGCACTCCGCGATAGCCGCAACGGGAGACGTGATGCAGAACCGCAAGGCGCCGGGGTCGCGCCGCATGGACAGGGGCGCCCGGCTGGCGCTGGTGTTGTGGATGGGAATGGCCGCCTGCCTGGCACAGGCCGCGCCGCTGAAATTCCGCAGTGCCAATTTCAAATACGTGGTGGACGGCAAGCCGATCCGCGAAGTGCTGCGCGACTTCGGCGCCAGCCAGGGCATGGTGGTGGCGGTGGCGCCGGAGGTGGAGGGCTCGGTGGTCGGCAAGTTCGACCTCACGCCGCGCCAGTTCATCGACCTGCTGGCCCTGTCCTACGGCTTCGTCTATTACTACAACGGCGCGGTGCTGCATGTGTCGGCCTCGCAGGGCATGCACAGCACGCTGGTACAGCTGAGTTATGCCCGGGTCCGGCAGCTGCGCGAGACGCTGGAGCGCATGAACGTGAGCGAGCCGCGTTTTCCCATCGTCTACGACGAGATCGCCAACACCGCGCTGGTGGTCGGGCCGCAGGAGTATGTGGACGTGATCCGCGAGATCTCCATCCAGCTGGAAAAACGCACCCGCACCGGCGGCCGTTCGGTTACCCGTATCTTCCCGCTGCGCTACACCCGCGCCGCCGACCGGCCCGGCACCGACGGCGAGGTGCAGCCCGGCATCGCCTCGCTGCTGCAGGAGCTCTACAACAAGGGCGGCCAGGGCAACAGCGGGGCCGGCGCCAGCCTGCTGCGCTCGGAGCGTTCGCTGTCCGACCGGGTGGCGCCGGCGCTGGGATCGGCCCAGCAGGAAAGCCCTGTGGACACCGGCTCGCTGGCCCTGCGGCGGACCTTCAACATCCAGCCCAAACCGGCCACGGCGGCGACAACAGGCGGCGCGCCGGCCGGCAGCGGCGCCGGCACCTCCGGTTTCGCCCCCACCGCACCCGCGCCGCTGGCCGGCGCATCGGAGCAGGAGGAGCGCGAGGACGAATCCCTGCCGGTGATCCTGCCGGACGCCGACGGCAACAACATCGTGGTGCGCGACCTGCCCGAACGCATGCCGGCCTACGAGGCCCTGATCGCCAGCCTTGACACCCAGCCCCGCATGATCGAGATCGCGGTGCAGATCATCGACATCGACGACAGCGCGCTGCGCGAGGTCGGCGTGGACTGGAACCTGAGCAGCAGACACCTGCTGGGCGGCAGCGCCTCCAGCATCGCGACCAAGGCCACCGAGGGCGGCCTGCTGACGGCCATCATCGGCAACTCCGGCCAGGCGCTGCTGACACGCATCGCCGCGCTGGAGCAGCAGGGCCAGGCCCGCATCAGCTCGCAGCCGCGGGTGGCCACGCTCAACAACATCGCCGCGGTGATGAGCAGCGAGAAGACCTTCTACGTGAAGGTGCCGGGCTACCAGAGCTCATCGCTCTACAACGTCTCGGCCGGGCTCGACATGAAGGTCACGCCCACCGCCACGCGCGAGGCCGACGGCTACCGCATCCGGCTCGAAGTGCGCATCGACGACGGCCAGGTCTCCACCACCGAAACGGTCGACAGTCTGCCCACGGTGAGCCGCAGCCAGATCGGCACCCAGGCCTTCGTGCGGCAGGACGAAAGCCTGCTGCTGGCCGGCCACACGGTGGAGCGCACCGAGGAGCGCAACAGCGGCGTGCCGCTGCTGCAGGACCTGCCGGTGGTGGGCGCCGCCTTCCGGCAGAAGAGCGTCAGCCGCAACCGCACCGAACGCTTGTTCCTGGTCACGCCGCGGGTGCTGGACTGAGCATCGCACGAAGCGAAATCCTTCCGGTTCACGAACTTCGTTTCGCTTTGCCCGATCGGCCAGACCCCGAGGACAGCGAAATTCAAACCGGTCCCGCCCCGGCCGGTCCCAGCCCCACGGGGTCGCGCAGTTCCATCCATCCATGAGGTTCTATGCTTAACGTTATCAACATGTTTGCGCCCAACTACTCGTCCTTCGCGGCGAGGCCTGACTACGCGGGCAATTACGAATCCGTGCGCCGGCGCGCCCAGGGTTGCCACAGCGAGCGGCACCGCAATTTCTTCAACCAGAACCAGGCGGAAATCCAGCGCCGCTGCAGCAGCCGCGACCCCTACGGCTGGCGCATGGACGGCAACACGCGCTACGAGAACCATGTTCCGGCGCAGACCCAGATCGCCGAACAGACCGACACCAGCGCCGTCATCCTGGCCGGCAACAACAAGCTGACCTTCAACAAGGCCGACCAGTCGATGCTGGTGCAGAACGCCGACGGTACCCAGCAGAGCTACAGCTTCAAGGAATGGGGCGACCCGCACAACGTCGTCAACGGCCAGGACATCGGCACCTCGCACGAGAACCTGGGCATCCAGCTGCAGGACGGCACCCGCATCCGCATGCTGATGGGCAATGGCGCGGGTGGCGCGGCGGTCGCCGGCAAGGCCGACTACCTCGACACCGTGGCCATTCAGTCGCCCGACGGCACCGGTGCGGTGGTCAGCGGCATCAGCGGGCCGGGCAAGCTCGGCGTCACGCCGCTGGACTCCAGCTACGCCAGCGAATTCATGGCCGACCAGGCCCTGAGCAAGTTCGGCAACTACGCACCCGCCTGGGTCGGCATCCGCAACGGCCAGCTGATCGACACCAGCAACGGCCAGATCGTGCACGACCAGTACGGCCTGAACCGCCTCGACGAACAGACCCGCAACAACCAGGCCGCCAACAACCTCTACCAGCAGGGCTATGTGCCGATGAACCTGGCCAGCCAGTACGACAGCCCCTTCGGCCAGTACACGCCACAGATGGCCGCCGCGTCCCAGGCGCAGATGGCGCAGCTGATGCACAGGCTGCAGCGCCTGCAGGCCCGCACCGGCGAAGGATTCGCCCAGGTGCAGATGCTGCTGGCGCAGCACCACCTGCCGCAATCCCTCGGCTGGGGCTGGCCCAGCATCTCCGGCTAGGAGCGAGCGCGCCGCTGCCCCGCCATGTCCGAGGAAAAGAACAAGCCGCCCACGCCCAAGAAGCTGCGCGATGCCCGCGAGGACGGCGAAACCGCCAAGAGCGAGGACGCCACCTCGGCCGGCGTGCTGACCGCCGCGGCGGTGATGCTGTGGATCTCCGGCGGCTTCCTGATGGACCGGCTTGCACGCCTGTTCGCCATGGTGTGGGACTGGCTGCCGCGACCCGACGCACCCCTGGCACCCCTGCTGATTGCCATGGCCGGCGAGCTGATGCTGCTGTGCCTGCCCTTCGCCGCCGCCACCATGCTTGGCGCGGTGCTGGCGCTCTTCCTGCAGGGCGCGGTGACCACCTCGATGAAGCCGGTGATGCTGCGGCTGGAGGCCGTGAGCCCCATGGCCGGCCTCAAACGCATCTTCGGCATGAAGGCGGCCATCGGCGCCGCCACCACCCTGCTCAAGGCGGCCGTGCTGCTGGCCCTGCTCTACCTCAACCTGCGCGGCCTGCTGCCGCTGCTGGTGGGCGCCACCGCCCGCTCACCGGAACTGCTGGGCGTGCTGATGTGGCAGGTGCTGATGCGGCTGCTGTTCATCGCGGTCGGCCTCTTCATCGTCTTCGGCATCATCGACTACGGCATCCAGCACGCCATGTTCATCCGCGAACACCGCATGGACGACGACGAGATCAAGCGCGAGAACAAGGAGCAGATGGGCAATCCCGAGGTCAAGCAGGCACGCAAGGAGCTGGCCCATGAACTGCTGATGGGCGATGCGCCGGCGGCCGTCGCGTCCTCCAACATGGTGGTGGCCAACCCGACCCACTTCGCCGTGGCCATCTCCTACCGGCCCGGCGGCGTGCCCCAGGTCGTGTGCAAGGGCCAGGATGCGGCCGCCCTGCAGATACGCGCGCTGGCCGAGCAGCTGGAGGTGCCGGTCATCGTCAACCCGCCGCTGGCCCGCACCCTCTACAAGGTGCCGGTGGGCGGCGGCATACCGCGCGAATGCTTCCAGATCGTCGGGCTGATGCTGCACTGGGTGGATCAGATGAAGGCCCAGCCCGGCCTGCCGCAGCCCGGGCACGGCGCATGAAGGCCCGCCGTCCCTTCGGCGGCGAGCTGGCCACCGCCGGCCTGGTCATCGCCATCGTCGGCCTGATGATCCTGCCGCTGCCGCCGCCGGTCATCGATGCCTTGCTGGCCGTCAACATCACGCTGAGCGTGCTGCTGCTGATGTCGGCGCTGTACGCGCCGACGGCCGTGTCGATGTCGTCCTTTCCCTCGCTGCTGCTGTTCACCACGCTGCTGCGCCTGTCGCTCAACATCGCGGCGACCAAGGCCATCCTGCTGCGCGGCGACGCCGGCCACATCATCGAGAGCTTCGGCAACCTGGTCGTCGGCGGCAACCTGCTGGTGGGCATGACGGTGTTCGTCATCATCGCGGCGGTGCAGTTCATCGTGATCGCCAAGGGCTCGGAGCGGGCCTCGGAAGTCAGCGCCCGGTTCGCGCTCGACGGCCTGCCCGGCCAGCAGATGAGCATCGACGCCGAGCTGCGCGCCGGCTCCATGACCGCCGACGAAGCCCGCCGCAAACGCGCCATGCTGGCCATGGAAAGCAAGCTGCACGGCAGCATGGACGGCGCGATGAAGTTCGTGAAGGGCGACGCCATCGCGGCCCTGGTCATCACCATCATCAACATCTGCGCCGGCATCACCATCGGCGTGAGTTACCACGAGATGTCGATGGCGGTGGCCGCGCAGAAGTACTCGGTGCTGTCGATCGGCGATGCGATGGTGTCGCAGATCCCCTCGCTGCTGATCTCGGTGGCCGCCGGCGTGCTGACCACCCGGGTGCTGGACACCCGCACCGCCAAGCGCGATTCGCTCGGCCAGGAAGTCGTGCGCCAGCTCGGCAGCAGCACGCCGGCGCTGTACATGTCGAGCCTGCTGCTGGTGGGCTTCGCGGCGGTGCCGGGTTTTCCGTACCCGCTGTTCCTGACGGCCTCGGCCGGCCTGGCGCTGTGCGCCTGGCGCCTGCAGCGGGGCGCCGCCCCGGGAGGCGAAGGTGCGGATGCCGAGACCAGCGACGGCCGCCGCATGCCCTCGCTGCGCGGCTACGGCGCCAAGGGCGAGGCGCCCAGCATCACCGATGCCGCCCCGGTCTTCGCCAGCCCGCTGGGACTGCGCCTGTCCGAGGCCATGGTGCCGCGGCTGCAGCCGGCCGCGCTCGACGACGCCTTCCGCGTGGCGCGCGCCGCGCTGGAGGAGGAGTACGGCGTGCCCTTTCCCGGCATGGCGGTCTGGTCCAGCCAGATGGCCGAAGGCCGCGGCTACGACGTGCTGGTGCAGGACGTGCCGGTCGAGACCCGCCCCCTGCCGCCGCCCGGCCTGGCGCAGCTGGAGACCGCGGTGGCCACCGACGTGGTCGCGGTGCTGGCGCGCAACGCCCATCTCTTCGTCGGCATCCAGGAGACGCAGTGGATGTTCGACAAGCTCAATGCCGACTACCCGGGCCTGATCACCGAGGTGCAGAAGGTGCTGCCGCTGCAGCGGGTGGCCGACGTGCTGCGCCGGCTGCTGGAGGAGCAGATCCCGATCCGCAACCTGCGCTCCATCCTGGAGAGCCTCGTCTACTGGGGACCGAAGGAGAAGGACGTGCTGGTGCTGACCGAATACGTGCGCGGCGACCTCGGCCGCATGATCGCCTGGCGTGCCGGCGGCAGCGCCCGCAAGCTGCATGCGGTGTTCCTGCAGGTGGACCTGGAGCAGCTGATACGCCAGGGCATCAAGCCCACGCCCACCGGCAACTTCCTCACCCTGCCGCCGGAGCAGGTGGCCGGCGCGATCGAGGCGATCCAGCGGGTCAGCGGCGAGCAGCCGCGGGACGACCTGGCCATCGTCACCGCCATGGACATCCGGCGTTATGTGCGCCGCATGATCCAGCAGCGCCTGCCCTGGCTGAACGTGTTTTCCTTCCACGAGCTGGGCGAGCACCTGGAGCTGGTCTCGGCCGGCGAGGCGCGCCTGGCGGAGCCGCCGCGCGGCGGCGGCGGCATGGGAGCGCCAGGGATGCGCTAGCGCCGGCGCCCTGGCGCTAGAACACGGTGACCAGCTCGTCGTCCTCCTCCACCACGGCGGCATCGCAGGCCTCGTCGGCGATCGCGCCTATGCCCGCGCGCACCTCTTCCAGCAGGCTCGTCCGGCGTTGCATGGGCGGCCCCTGCGGTGCCTGCTCGGCCGCATCGGTGGCCGCTGCCAGCAGCCAGCCGCGCACCTGTTCGGCCTCGGCGCGGTAGGCGTCCTGCATGCGCCGGTCGGCGCCGGGATCGCGGTCCCGGTTGAGTCCGGCCTGCGCCGCATGCTCGATGTCGGCCAGCACCCTGCGGTCCATCGCATCGAAGGCGCGAGCCAGCTCGGTCGCGCTCCAGGCACGGGGCTCGCCGCTGCGCAGCGGGCCGGTCTGGCCAGGATGCTCGTGCGCGAACTGGCGCAGCGCCTGCCGGAAGAGCTGGGCCCGCTGCTCCTGCAGCCGGCGTTTCTGATTGCCGCGCACATGGCGCTCGATCAGCACCAGCGCCTTGACCAGCAGCGTGAAAGCCACGCCGTAGGCCAGCAGCCCGGTCAGCGCGGAGACCGCCAGCGCGGCGATGCGGTTGCTGCGCAGCATCTCGCAGGCCAGCGTGCCCAGGGGCAGCAGCACGTCGGGCACCAGGGTGGCGAGAAAGAGCGCCAGCGCGGTCGTCGGCATGCCCAGCACCAGCTTGCGGCCCAGCGTGCTGCCGCCCAGATAGACCCGGCTGGCCTTGCTGAAACTGGTGCGCATCGCCAGGCCGAGCCGCGGCGAGGCCTCACCCTTGATGGCGCAAAGCGCATCGGCCGTCACGAAGAGCGGCAGCAGGAGCGGCCCGGCAGGCTTGTTGACGCGATCCGCCGCCCCCAGCCCATGCCGGTGGCCCAGCCGCTCCGCCGCGGCGGCGCCGCCGTAGATGATGTTGGCGGAGCACGAGGCCAGGGCCGACAGTGCCCCGGCCAGGGCCGCGTGCGGCGCCAGCCCCCATTGGTGGAACACGGCGATCTGGTGCATCAGGCGGACGGCATGGCACGCACCGAAGGCCGGAGTCCCGTACTTGATGTTGAAGATGCTGGCGATGCCGGTCATCTCGGACTGCAGACGCGCCACCTCGGCGCAGGCCTCGGCATGCGCCTTCAGCTCGGCGGTGTAGAGCTCGCCGTCCTTGAGCCGGCCGTCTTCGTGCCGCGGCGAAGGCACCGGATACAGGATGGACGGGTCGACCGGCACCACCGAGGTGACGCCGCCGCCGCTGAGCAGCAGCGCGATCGCATCGATCAGCGGCCGCAGCGTGACCGCGGTGGCACCGGCGATCACGGCGTAGCCCAGCGCTCCCGGCACCGCGCCCAGCATGGCGTTGACGATCTGCCGGCCAGCCGCGCTGGCGCTGAAGGAAGGCGTGGTCGGCCCCATCGCCAGGTCGTGCGACCCATGGTTGCGGGCCGCCGCCACCGCCGCGACCATCCATGCGAAGGTGCCGAAATTGATGCCGCCGATCAGGCCGCTCTGCACCGCCGTCTTGATCAGCACACCGGCGGTGCGCCAGCGGTACAGCGCACAACCGCCGTCCTCCACGTACTGGCGCAGGCGCGCATGGGCGGCCTGGTCGGCTTCGGCCTGGGCGGCACGCTGGTTCAGCCAGCGCAGGTCCATGCCCTTGGCCAGCATGTCCAGTACCGGCTCGGCGAAGGTGGAGGGGCAGTCGTAGTAGACATCGCCCTGCTCCGGGTCTTCCACCGGATTGAGCTCGTGCAGGGCCACGAGGAAGTCCGTTCCGGCCTGCGGCGGCGGCTGGGGCCGGATCGTGGTGGTGGTCGTGGTGGTCGTGGTGGTGATCGCCGCGATGTCCGCGAGCTGGAACCGCACCGCCGCCGCAGGCGGCATCGTGCGCAAGGCGATTTCCTGTGTCATGGGCAGCTCCTGGTGGTGGGCTGCTTCGATTGTTCGGGCCGTCGCGGCCCTCCCCGACCCACGGGCGAAGCCGGGCTGCGGCAGGCGAACTGCGACGCCTCAGAGCATGACCGACGCGTCGCAGCCTTGCGGCAGCAGTTCGGCCACCAGGGCCTGGAGTGCCGGCAGCTGCAGCTTCAGCAGCTCGCGCACCCAGCACTGCGTGGTTTCGAAACGCAGGGCGAGCAGGCCGGGCGCATAGGACAGGTGCAGCACCGTATCGGGCAGCAGCTGCGCATCCAGCGGTATACGCGCGCTCCACACGCTTTGCGCCTGCTCGAAGCGGCAGACCATGCCGACCGCATCGGCCACCTGCTGCAGGCGCCAGTCGAGTTCCTCCGCGCCGCCATCGGCCTGGCCGGATCCGCCCTGCTCGCCACCATCGTCGCCGCCCTGCCGGCCAGGCACGGGCGCCGCCGCCAGCGCCGGGCCCGGCGCCTGCTCCGCGGCCTCGCCCTGCACCGCGGTACCGCGTTCGGACCAGGCTTCCGTCCAAGGCGATGCATGCGCCCGCGGCGGATGAAGCGGACGATGCGGCGGCGGCACCGGCCGTACCGGCGGCGGGATGACCGGCGGTTCGCTCATCGCAGGCTGTGCCACCTGGCCAGCACCGCCGGCAGCTCGGCCAGCGACAGGTAATGCCGGATGTCGGCCAGGAACACGCTGGAGAACAGCACCATGGCCAGCAGCGCGACCGCGCTCTTGAGCGGCGTGGCCAGCGGCGAGGTGTCGGCGTTCTTGGCCGCACGCGCCACCAGGCCCATGCCGACATCCACGAAGGCCAGCAGGAACAGGATGGGCATGGACAGCGACACCACCATGCGCATCAGATGGGTCAGGCCGATCCCGGCCAGCGCCTCGGGCACCGCCGGCCACTGCGGCAAGGGATCGAGCACCGGCCACCAGCGGTAGGTCTCACCGATCACGCCCAGCAGCAGGAGCATGCCGCCCGAGGTCCAGAACACCGCGACGAACATCTGCAGCATCACATCGGAGACCGGCGTGTTCTGCTCCGGGCTCGACGGGTTGATCAGCTGCACGTTGTTGTAGCCGGCCAGGTTGTCCACCAGCGCGCCGACCGACTGCGCCACCCAGAAGCCCTGCCCCGCGGCGAAGCCGATGGTGAAGCCGATCAGGGCCTCGCGCACGGCCACCGTCGCCAGGAACTGCGGCGTGGCCAGGGCTTCGAGCGTGGCGGGCGACGCCCCCATGGCCACATGCGCGGCGAAGCTCACGCACAGCAGATGGCGGGTGGTGGCCGTCATGGCCGGCTCCGAGGTCGCCGGCAGCACCACGAAGGCCACCGCCGGACGGATGAAGAACAGCATCCACAGCGCGCCCCACAGCGGTATCTGCCGGGGCACATCGAACATGGAGGCCATCATTGAAGCGACTCCAGCAGGCGCATGGTCTGGCGGAAGTCGACGATCTCGCCGACCGGCTGCGCCAAAAACTCCTGGATCTGCGCATGGCGGGCGATGGCTTCGTCGGCCTCGGGATCGCTGCCGCTCTTGTATTCGCCGATGCGCAGCAGCGTCTCCACCTCGCGGTAGCGCGACAGCATGCGCCGCACCTGCCCGGCCGCGCGCTGATGGCGTTCGCCGACCACCTCGGTCATCACCCGGCTCAGGCTGCCGGTCACGTCGATGGCCGGATAGTGGTTGCGCGCGGCGATCTCGCGCGACAGCACCATGTGGCCGTCCAGGACGCCGCGCACCTCCTCGGCGATCGGATCGGAGCCGGTGTCGTCCTCGGCCAGGATGGTGTAGAGCGCGGTGATCGAGCCCTTCTGCGACAGCCCCGGCCGCTCCAGCAGCCGCGGCAGCTCGGCGAAGATGGAAGGCGGGAAACCGCGCCGGGTCGGCGGCTCGCCGGCGGCCAGGCCGATCTCGCGCTGGGCACGGGCGAAGCGGGTGACCGAGTCCATCATCAGCAGCACCTTGGCGCCCTGGTCGCGGAAGTATTCGGCCACCGCCGTGGCCACATGCGCGGCCTTGGCCCGCTCCACCGAGGAGCGGTCGGAGGTGGCGCAGACCACCACGCTGCGCCGCATGCCCTCGGGCCCCAGCACCCGCTCGACGAATTCGCGCACCTCGCGGCCGCGTTCGCCGATGAGGGCGATCACGTTGACATCGCACTGCGCGCCGCGCGCGAACATCGACAGCAGCGTGCTCTTGCCGGTGCCGGCCGGCGCGAAGATGCCCATGCGCTGGCCCTCGCCCAGGGTGAGCAGCGCATCGACGCAGCGCACGCCG
Source organism: Xylophilus rhododendri (assembly GCF_009906855.1). Lineage (NCBI taxonomy): Bacteria > Pseudomonadati > Pseudomonadota > Betaproteobacteria > Burkholderiales > Xylophilus > Xylophilus rhododendri. The sequence goes on along the minus strand of NZ_CP047650.1, from coordinate 4,267,144 downwards.
GTGTGCAGCGGCCTGGCGATCATCGGCCGGTCCATGGGCGCGGGCGGGGCGCACATCATGGAACGCTCATCGGTGGTGGCGACCGGGCCGCGGCCGTCGATCGGCTCGCCCAGCACATCGACCACCCGGCCCAGCAGGCCGGGGCCCACCTTCACCTGCAGCGGCCGGCCGGTGCCGACGACCAGGGTGGAGCGCGACAGGCCGGCCGCGCCGCCCATCGGCATCAGAAGCGCATGCTCGCTGGAAAAGCCGACCACCTCGGCGTACTGCAGCAGCCGGCCGCTGCGCTCGCGCAACTCGCAGAGTTCGCCGCAGACCGCGTCCAGCCCGGTGGCGCGCACCAGGGTGCCGACCACCTCGGCCACCTTGCCGGCGGTGGCGACGGCGGGTTTCCAGCGCAGGGCCGCCGGGGCGGGGTTCAATGTGCTCACGGCGCTCACCATGGTTTTCCGCTGCGGTTGCGTGGCATCAGGGAGGCGGCGCCTTCGCGGCCGAATAGCTTCTCGAAGTCGGCCTCGTCGCCCAGGGCGTCGAGATCGTCGAGGTCGTCGAACTCATCCATGTCGTCCAAGTCGTCCAGCTCGTCGAGCTGCTCGCCGTCCTGCATGCGGCCGAAGCGGCGCGCGGCCAGCGCGGCCATGCGCATGGCATCGGCCGGATCGCCCAATGCGCCCAGTGCGTCGGGCGCGCCGGGCGCGCCCGGGTCCAGCGGATCCTGCAGCCCCCGCGCGAAGGACAGCGACGGCGGGGACTGCGGCACCGGCGGCGCGGCCTGCTCCACCGGATGGGGCAAGGGCTCCAGGTCTTCGAGCGCGCCCATCGCGGCCTGGCGCAAGGTGGCGAGCTGCTGCGACAGGCTGCCGTCCGCATAACCCTGCGGCGACTCGCAGATGCAGCTGCCGGGCGCCACCGCGTCCGACACGATCAGTTTGACCACCGTGTTGTCGCGCCAGCGCGGACGCAGCTTCTCGATGGCCTCGCGCGCCAGCGGCTCCTCGTCTGGATGCACGGTGACCGACAGCGTCAGGTCCTTTTCGGCCAGGGTGTCGAGTGCCTGCAGCGCCTGCTCCATGTAGCTGGCCATGGCCGGCCCCTGCAGCAGGCTGGCGGTGGCCTGCACCACCATGTCGGCCAGGCGTTTGCGCTGCCCGCCGAAACGCTCGGCCGCCTGCTGGCGCTGTTGCACCGCCTCGGCATGCCAGTGGCGCAAGGCGTCGCGCCGGCCCTGGGCATAGCCGAGCCGTGTGACGGAGGCGGCATCGAGCTGGGCCTTGGCGGCGATCGCCTGCGCATCCGCCCGGGCGGCGGCGCGTATGCCTTCGGCCTCGGCCTCTGCTTCGGCGCGCAGGCCGGCCAGGGTTTCGCTGGCGATGTCGTCCAGCTCGTCTAGGCGCTCCAGCGAGCGCATCGCCTCGCGCGGCACGATGTCGTGCGCGAAGGCCAGTTCGACGTTCGCGCATTTCAGCCAAACAGCCATGTGGCCTCCGGTATGAAGCGCTCCAGGCGCTGCAGCACCCAGGCGCTGCCGTCGCGTGCGCCGGGGAACTCGTCCAGCGCCGCGGGCCGGCACAGCTCCTGCGCAAAGCCCAGGCGCAGCCGATGCAGCAGGGCGCGGTCGGACCAGACCGCGTCGCGCTCGAACAGGCAGAAGCCCTCCCAGGCCAGGGTGTCGGCCGGATGGGGACGTGGGCCGCAAGGCGGCAGGGGCAGGCCTTCGTCGTCGCGCTGCATGTCCTGCGCGGCCTCGCGCAGCACGGTTTCGAAGACCACCGGATGCAGCCAGCTCACCAGCCGGCGGCGCAGCGCCGGTTCCACGCAGCGCCGCAAGGCCGGGCGATGCCGCAGCAGGGCACGGGCGCGCAGCACCCGGCACAGCGTGGCCGGCGGCAGCGCCGCCAGCCGGTGGGCCGGGCGGTCGAAGGCCTGGGCGGGCGGAATCGCCAGCCCCATGGCCGCGCAGAAACGGCTCACGGCCGTGTCGCTGGCCGGGTCGGGCGCCTGCAGGCCCAGGGGCAGGTACCAGCTGGGATGCACCCAGTCGGCTGCCCGGCGCCAGGCATCGCCGCAGGCCTGCAGCCGCCGGGCCAGGGGCGCGATGGCCGTTCGGTCGAGCTGCGGCTTCATGCATCCGCTCCCGTCGCAGCGCTGCTGCCCAGCCGCTCGCGCAGCCGGTCCATCCAGCGTGCCAGCACCGGCAGGGGCCAGATGCCGCGCGCGGCCTGCTCGGGGCGCACCCAGGTCCAGCCGGCCAGCATCGCCAGGCAGGCCGCCAGGCCGCCGATGGCGGCCATGACGACGCCCAGCACCGGGAACTCCTGCACCACCGTCGCGGCGGCGGCGGAGGCGGAGGCGGCATCGCCCGGCACGAAGGTGACGCTGACCTGTTCGTAGCTCAAGCCCTCCACGCTGTGCGCCACCAGGTTCTTGACCGGCGAGACCAGCGCCGAGACCGCCATGCCCGGCCGGTACTTGACGAAGACCGAGGCGCTCGAGGGCTTGATTTCGGTGGCCAGCGGATCGTTGTTGGGCAGCACGATATGGACCCGGGCGACGATCACGCCGTCCATGCGCGACAGGGTCTCCGACAGCTCCTGCGAGACGCCGTAGACGAAACGCACCCGCTCCTCGACCGGCGTGGAGATGAGCCCGTCCTTCTTGAACAGGTCGCCCAGGCTGGAGAAGTGGTTGCGCGGCAAGCCGCGCTCGCGCAGCAGTTCCAGCGAATGCACGATGGCGTCCTCGGGCACCCGCAGGTTCCAGGTCTTGCCGTTGTCCGGCGATGCCTTCTCGGCCGCGATGCCGGCGGCCAGCAGCACGGCCAGGGCCTCGTTGCAGTCGGGCTCGGTCATGGCGGTGAAGAGTTCCGCGTTGCAGGCGGCCAGCAGCAGGGACAGCAGCATGGCCAGGACAAGGGCGCTCAGGCGGCGCAGGCATCTCATGGGCATCTCACCTCGTCACTTGCTGTTGAGCACGGTATCGACGGTCTTGCGGGTGATCCGCGCCGCCGCGATCGCGAGGTTGCTCAGGGTCTTCATGTTGTTCACATCGACCTCCTTCTGGGCGTGAAAGGCGATCTGCTCCGGCAGGGAGGCGCCGGGCGGCGCGGCGGCGCCGATGCGCGCCAGGGCCTGATTGCCGGCCGCGGCCGACAAGCGCACCACGCTTGCCACCATCGAGGGTGCGGTGCGTGCGGCGGCGGCAGGCGCCAGCCCGCTCATCCATTGGCTGAATTCGGCCGCCCCGGTGGCAGGCAGGCCGGCAAAAGCCGGCGCGGACGCGGGCAGGCCGGCATCGGCGAGGGAAACGGAAGGAAGTGTCATACGCGCAGCGACAGGGAAATGGCTTCGGACGAAGCCGAGGGGACAAGGGGCGGCGTTTCACCGGAGGGGCCCGCCTCGGCCGGCTCTTCAGCGGTCGGTGAAAGCCCCAGCCAGGGCTGGAGGATTTCGATGACCGACGGGTCTCCCGTTTCGAACAGCGCCTGCGCATTGCCCAGCCAGCTGGGCTCGCCTAGCGCCTGCTGGCACAGGGTGACGAGCGCCTGGGATGCCGGCTGGTCGGACTGGCTCCACAGGCGCATCGCATCCACATATTGCTGGGCGCAGAAATGCTCGAAGGCCTGCAGCTCCCGGATATCGACCTGGGGGCAGAGAATGGCGATGCAGTCGAGCAGGCTCTGCGCCTGCTGCGGCGCCGGGCCTTTCAACATCTTCATCACGCAGCGCACCATGCTTCTGGCGAGCCGCTTGCCTGAAGGCTGATTCACCGGCAATTCATGATTCAGGCCCGCATCCATTGATATTTTCCCGATGAAATTCCATTGAACATTTCATCCACGCAGTCGAGGATGTTCTTTTTCCAGTAAATCGCATGCTCGGCAAAATGCGCCAAGGTATCGGCCAGCCAGCGCCCGGTCGCCGCCGGGCCGAAAGTGCCGCGCACCGAAAGAATCACACCACCGGTATCCGGGTCCATTCCCAATACCGCATCGTCCTTGGCATATACCAAAACATTCGCCTCCAGCATCAGCCGGAATACTTTCAAGGTGCGTCCGGCGGCCACCGCGCCAAACTGGTAGGCGAAATAGAAATGGTCCTCATCGCCGGCCACGCGGCTGAAAGTCACCTCCAGCCCCTTGACCTGGACTTGCCGCCGTCGAAGGATCTCGGGCGGATACAGACCGACGGTGTCGCAGAACTCCTGAAGCAGTTCCGCCAGCTTGTCCTGGGCCATGGCGCAGTGGAGGGATCAATAAGAAATTGGCAGGAGATAAATTGGCGAATGCACGCTCAGTGCATATCCGTCACGATGTCATTGGAAACCTTCTGACTCCATTTGGATCCGGCAATGACACCGTTCGCCATGGTCTTCGCCACATTGGTCGCGGCCTCTTCGGCCGCGCCGATGGCGACGGTCCTGCGCGTGGCGGCGCCGGCTTTTTGCGTTGCCCAATCGTTCATCATATTACCGACCGAAGATTGAACATAATTGGCAAAAGCATTACCCAAAGCAGTCCCGACGCCATTTGTGGCGCCCGATGCGTTTCTGCCGAAATTGGCCGCCGATCTTAGTGCATTTGCAATCATTGTCATTTCCTTGCGAATATCCCGAACCGCGGGTACGGATTCACCCTGAGGGGTGCGATTCAATTCGAAGAACTCCTGCTTGCATCGGCTGCCAGGAATTCGCGAAACTGGGTCAGGCCCTGATAGAGGACCCGGCACTGATGGCGGACCTCTGCATCGCTTTCGGACTTGAGCCTTTCGACCAGGCGGGTCTGGCAGATGGCCAAGGCTTCGATGATGGGCGTGAGCGCGCTGGCATCGGCTGGCACTCCGCCCTCCAGCCAGGCCTGCAGGGTTTGCTCGTGATCGGTGGTGAAGGGCTCGAACATCGGCAGCTTCCTAGTCGCGCTCATTGCGCGAGAAGACCTTGGCGCCATCCGGCCGCTCGGCATACCGCAGCGCATCCGCCGCGATCGCCGCACTGAAGGCGCTGGGCCGCGCCTTGCGCTCCAGCGCGAAGTCGATGCCCTTCACATTCATGCCCAGGTCCTTGACCAGGGGCGCACCGGCGGCACGCAGCCGCGCCGGATCGGCCACGATGCCCTCGACCTGGAAGCGCCCGCCGCCCAGGTAACGCGCGTTCACGCCGGGCTGGCGCAGCGCGGCCTCGATGGTGGAGGCGATGTCGTCGGCGACTTCCCATTGGCCCAGCACGGCCACGCCGGTGCTGCGCTCCAGCTCCGAAACCACGGTGTGCACCGTGCGGCCCTGATCGGCATCGCGCACCAGGCCGCTGAGCACGACGGCATCGCGTGCGGGACGCACCGTCAGCTCGTCGAGCCCACGCCGCGCCAGGTCCTGTTGCAGCAGCTGGGCGCCGTACTCGGGCCGCGCGGGCGGCGGGGTATGCGGCGGAGGTCCGCTGGAGCGGCCGTACAGGCCGGTGACAGCCGCCAGCAGCCCGGCGCCGAGCAAGCCGGCCCGCATGCCCCAGGAGGCCGGACGCGCCGCAGGCACGGCCCTGGCCATCACTGGCCCGGGCTGCAGGCAATCGAGCAGCTCGGCATCGCTCGGCCAGGCACCATCGCTGTCGCCCACGCAAAGCACCACTTCTCCGAAACGGCGGGCCTGCAGTTCGGGCCAGGCCTGAGGGACGGCCGAATCGGCCTCGCCCTCCTGCGCCGCGAGGCTGACCGCTCCGGCGGCATCGACCTCGATCGTCAGCGGCGGCAGCGTCCAGTCGAGCAACACGACGGATCGATCGGCCGTGTCCGCATCCGCCTCTTCGGCGCCGATGCGGTACCGGCCCGGCACCAGCGGCAGCGATGCGCCGGCATGCAGTCCCAGGAGGACACGCAGGGACATCATGCGGCGTCTCCGGTTGGCTCAAGAACGGTCTGCGGCGGCCGTGCGACGCAGGCCATGAACAGGACGGGCAGCAGCAGATAGACACTGTCGCCCAGCAGCTGGCGCAGCAGCGGCACCGCGGGCTCATGGTCCTGTACCTTGCGGTCCAGCGGGTCTTCCGCCGAGCACAAGGTCTCGCGGACATCGCTCAGCAGGTAATGCTGCAGGCCATAGGTGGCATGAAGGGGTCGCATGCGGTTCTGGAGGTCCTCGCAGACCGTCCGGATCGGGCCCACCAGGTCCAGCGGGCCGCCATCCTCCCTGGTACGCAGCTGTGCAGCCAGGCGCTCGGCCAGGTCCTGCAGGAACTCGGGCAGCAGCTTGCCCATGGTCTCGCGCAGAAAGGCCGGCATGGCCTGGATGCCGTGCGCTTGGCAATGCCTGGCGCAGCGCTCGGGCAGGTCGGCGCAGGCCCGGGCCAGGTGGCCGTTTTCCGTGGACGGCGATGCCGACCTTGAAATGTCGAAGCCGGCTTCCACGCCCGCCGGCGCGGACGCGCCATCCGGATGCCCACCATGGGAGTCCTGCTGCTGCGACCCGGACTGGTCCGAGTGGCCGGACTGGCCCTTGCCGCCGATCGCGGAAGTCTTGCCCGTATCGCCGAAGAAGCCTTCGTCGACCACGCTTTCCTCTGCATGGTGGGCCGGAGACCGCGGCTTGCCCGCGGGCGCTCTTGCCACGGCGACCAGGCGGGGACGCATGCGCACGGGCGGCCGCGTCAACTTCTGGATCAGGTCCTGGATCTCGGGTGACGTTACCCGATGCGTCGCGGCCGAAGAGGCCGGATGCGACACCGCCGTCGCCGGCTCGGGCGCCGCGGATTTCAGCACGGCCGCGAGCCCCTGGCTCGGCGTGAAGAGAGGGGAAATATCGCTCATCGACGAAAAGCCGCTTGCAGCAGCGCCTGTGAAAAGTCGACCATCTGCGCACCCGACCAGCTGGCCGTGACCGCGATCACGGCCGAGACCACCAGGAGCTTGATGCCATGGGAAATGCTGGCGTCCTGCAGCGAGGTGACCGCCTGCAGGAAGGCCACGAGCAGCCCGATCAGGGCCGAGGAAACAATGGCCGGCAGCGAGACCAGCAGGCAGACCAGCATGGCCTGCGAGGTGAAGCGGATGACGTCGTCGGAGTCCACGGCGGGCGCCCTCAGCGGTAGGTCTGCACCAGGCCGTGCAGCAGGACGGACCAGCCGTCCAGCACCACGAACAGCAGCAGCTTCAAGGGGATGGCGATGTTGGTCGGCGAGGCCTGCGAAAGTCCGATCGCCACCAGCACGTTGGCCACCACCAGATCGACCACGATGAAGGCCAGGTAGAGCAGGAAACCGATGCGAAAGCCTTCGGTGAGTTCGCTGACGACGAATGCCGGCGCGACCACCATCAGGTCGTCGGGCCTGAGTTTTTCCGCATCGGCCTTGGGCCAGAGATCGGCCGCCGACTTCAGGAAATAGCGCTTCTCGCGTTCGTGCGCGTGTTTGGCGAGAAAGTCCTTGAAGGGGCCGTGCGCCGCATCCAGCAGATCGGCGGCGCGCTGGGCGATGCTGTCGGCGGGCTTGTTCCTGAAGCCGTCGAAGGTCGCCCGCAGCGTGGGCATCAGGATGTAGACGGTGAGGATCAGCGCCAGTCCGTTGATGACCATGGTGGGCGGAACCTGCTGCACACCGAGCGCGTTGCGCACCAGGGTGAGCACCACCGATATCTTCACGAAGGAGGTCAGCGACATCACGAACAGCGGCAGCAGGCCCAGCGCCACGGTGACCAGCGCCAGGCCGACGATGTCCCCGGGCTGGAAGTTCACGCGGCGCCTCCCCGGCCATCGACCGGCTCGATGCGCAGCACACGCACGCCCAGCCGGCCGCCCAGCGCCACCAGTTCGCCGTGGCCGATGCACTGTTCGGCCACCCGGATACGCACCCTTGCCTGCTCGATCGGCATGGCGAGTTCGAGCACATCGTCGGCCGCGAGGCCGGCGATGTCGGCCAGGCGCAGGCTGGGGCCTGCCAGTTCGAACTGCACCGGCAGTTCCAGGCGCGCCAGCGAACGCACGATGCCGGCACTGGCATCCGCGCCATCGCGCTCGATGGGCAGCATGGCGCTGGCGCCGTCTTCATGGGGAGCATCGATCAGGGTCATGGTGGAGTCACGCAAAAGAACAGGGGCGCGCAGCGCTGACGGCGAGTCGCCGCCCCAGGCCAGCACGGCCCGGGCACACAGTCCGCGGCCGGCACCGGAGTCGTCCGGCAGCTGGTGCAACGGCAGCACCACCACATCGCCGCAACGCAGGCCTTGCAGCACCTGCCTAGGCATGGGACGGGATGCCAGGATGAGGCGGCTCGGCAGGCGCCACGCCAGGGCGGTGGCGGGCATGGTGGGCTCAAGGGCTGTGCAGTGGCGCTCGGCCGCCTGCAACAGGTAATCGTCCACATGCAACACCTCCAGCAGTGCGTCGCCGCAGCGCAGCGCGACACCGCTGCCGTGGCTGGCCGGCGGCGCCGTGGTGCGCAGATCGACGGTGAAGGAGGTGTCGGCCAGCCGCCCCAGGAACTCGCCCAGCAGCAGCGATGCGACCGCGCTCCGCGTGCCGCTGTCGGGCAGCGATGCGGCCATGGCGAGCGCGGGCCAGCGCTGGGGCTCGATCGCCAGGCTGATCTGGCCCGCCGAGGTCGCCACCACGGCCAGCAAGGCATCCGCCGCGATAGGTGCGGGCGACACGCTCTGCAGACTGAAGCAAGCCCCCGTGGCCGCCGATGGCCAGCCGCGGCGCAACGCCCGTGCCGCGCAACTGCGCAGCCGGACGCTCGCGCGATCGACCTGCGGCAAGGCGCGGTTCAGGGGTGTGGCGATGCTTGGCATGGGAGGAAAAATGGAGGCGAAACACGAAGGCGATTCGGGGTGGGCTCAGCGTAGGCCAGCCAGCGCATTCGCCGCACGTCGATGCGAAGCGTCGTCACCGCATGCGAAGTCGCATGCCCAAAAGCCGGTCCGGCCGCTTCGCGATGCCGGCCCTATTTCGCTTGACGAGACAAGAAGTCTCGAAACCGAGGGAGCGGAAGTACTTCGCCTGGCATCGCAAGGTTTCGGGCGGCGGGCGGACAGAGGCCGGACGGCGTCCTACGCTGCAAGCCATCGAACTCTTCCAATACCGCCGATATGGACCTTCGTTTCTTCAATCAAGTTATTCCCGGCCTCACGGGCCAGCCGGCGCCGGCCTCGGCCACCGCGCCGAATGCCGCGCCCGTGCGCTCCGGCGCCGACGCGCAAGCCGCCCATTTGCAGGGCTTGCGGGCGGCATCCGGCCAAACGAAGGCCGCCAGCGGCGAGTTCGAGTCCGGCATCGAGGCCATGCCCGCCGGACTGCGCGAGAGGAATGCGCAGTACGCGCTCGATGCCCTGCTGACGCAGAGCGAACAGGTGGCCGGACGGCTCGTCCAGAGCGCCCATCCCTTGCGCAAGCTCGAGCCCGGGCAGGTGGAAGGCCTGGCGCTGGAAATCGCATCCTGCCTCGACAGTGCCCAGCGGCAGTTGCTCAGGCTGACGGATGAGATCGGGCGCCGCGAGCTGAGACACACGCCGTCCCCGGCCATGGAGCAGAAGCTGGATTTCATGCGCGGCCTGATCTGGCAGCGGCTCAACGCATTTCGCCAGGGCGTGCGCGAGCAGCTAGCCAGCGCGCCGCAGGACCTGGACTTCGCGCCATTCATGCAGTGGGCGGACGGCTTCGCGGCCGGCCCCGGCAAGGCGTCAGGCCAGCCCGCGGTACTGACTGCAGCAGCCTTGGTGCTGGAACTGCTGCACGAAGCAGCGCGGCGCCTGGAGGCGGGCGGCACGCAGCGCAGCCCTTCTCCTTAAGAGCAGGCGCGCAGGCACTCCGCGCAGGCTTCGCATTCGCCGCCACAACTTCGCCTCGATCGGTCGCCGCGCCATTGCCGCTGCCGATCATGGCGGCGGATCGGTCAAGCATCACTTCTCACAGGACAACGATGAGCTCGCACTTCTCCCCTATTGGCTGGCCCGGAGCGGCGGCGGCATGCCGGCCGCTCCAGCCGGTCGAGGCATCCGGCGGCGACTGCGACGAGATGGCCCGGCTGATGGCGCAGATGCAGGAACTGCGGACGCCTTCATGGCTGGAAATGCGCGGCGACACGGACGAGGCCGACGACATGGATGACATGAAAGACGGCGACAGCGGCGGCTGAAACCGAAGCAGCCGCTCGCCAGGACGCCGGCGCACCAGGCCAGGCCTTCGTTCACCGCCGTTTTAGGAATGCTCCTAGACGAATGCAAGTTCTCCTGCCCGCAGTGGTCGCCACACTGAAGGGATCGGTTCTCTCCCCAGGTCCAACCCGATGACAAGATGATTGCCTACCACTACCTGCTCATCAGCTCCACCCTCGACTGCAGTGTCATCGCGCCGCTGGCGGCTCACTGCATGTCCGAGGGCCGTCTGTCCGAGGCCGCCGTCGCTGCGCTGGCCGCAGGCGAGACAGCCAACGATCCTCTGAAGCATGCCCGGCTGCGGCAGGTGTGCGGCGACATCCACCTGCTGCGCGGCGCGCTGGAGGATGCCGAGGAGGCCTATCGCCATTCGCTCAAGGGACTGGAGTCTTCGCCGGAGACCGAGGCTCTGTCCTGCCGCAGCGCGGGGCTGCTGGCGATGTTCCAGCGCCGCTTCGAGACCGCCGCCAGCTGCTTCCACAAGATCCTCGGCAGCGCCTGTACACGCCCTGCCCGGTTCGAAGCCCACATGCTGATGGCCGGCATCCTGTTCGAGTCAGGCCTGCGCAGCCGGGCCCGCGACCTGCTCAACACGGTTTCCAGCGAGGCCGCAGCGGCCGCGAACTTTGCATGGCAGCAGCTGGCCCTGCTCATGCTGCATGACTTCGACGTGCGTGCCACGGTTCAGCAGCAGACGGAACTGCGAGACGACATCTACTGGCAGTCGCTCGGCACCCCGGCCACGCCTTCCGCACTGATGGAGATGCCGGTCGTCTCGGGCGAAGTGGACCCGGCCGTGGCGCGCCTGATCGAGCAGCGCGCCGATCAGCTCAGCCGCGCCCTGGCCCTGGCGCGCGGTCAGGCCAGCGACAGCCTGACGCTGCAGTCCTGCCTGAGCAACACCCGCATCCTGTCGCCGCAATGCCATCAGACGGTGGTGCTGGAAATGACGCAGGCGGCACTGGCGGGCAAGCTGGTGCACATCGCGGAAATCCTGATCGTGGGCGGCGGCTCGACCGCGCTGCAACGCAACCTGGCCAATGCCGACGGAACCGATCCGCAACAGCGGCAGCTGGTGTATTGCTATGCCAAGCTGCGCCTGCTGCAAGGCCTGTCGGACCAGGGGCTGGCGATGTATGCCGGCTATGCCTTGCTGGCCATGCAATCGATGCGCAGTGTCTATCCGATCGCCCAGCGTTTCGATGAAAAACCGGCCAGCCACTATGCGGTGGTGAAGGACGACATCAGCGCGCGGCTGCCGGCCCGCTACCGCCGCGCCTACCAGTACATGCTGGCGCATTCGCATGTCTCGACCCTGTCGATCAACGATGTGGCCAATGTGATCGGCGTATCCGAACGCGCGCTGCAGCTCGCCTTCAAGGAGCACATCGGGCTGTCGCCGCGCGAGGTGCTGCGGCGCCATCGCATGCAGAAGATCCGCGAGGACCTGCAGGAAGCCACCGGTGCCGGTGTGATGGAAGTGGCGATGAAGCACGGCATCCGCAACCGCACCGCGCTGACGGCCGGCTATCGCCGCTACTACAACGAGACGCCGTCCAAGACGACGATGGGCTGATGGGTTGAAGCCCGGAGTGCAAGGCCCGCCGAGGCCGACCGGATGGACCAGAAGCAACGCGCGATCCGTGACTTCGGCACCCTCGTGCAGGTGCGTCGTCGGCGTGGCCAGACCCTGCAGGCCCAGTTGGCCGAAGCGGTATCGGAGCATGAGCGCTGCCTGGAGCGCCAGGCCCGGCGCGAGCAGGATCTGCAGGCGCGCCGGCAGTCGCATGGCGACTATCTGCTGCAGCTCCAGGACCGTACCAGCCACGGACGGGCCGTCAGACTGGAGGATCTGCAAGCCGGGCGCAGGCATGCCCAGGCCCTGCTGTTGCAATGCGACGAAGCCGCGGCCTCCTTGTCGGCGGCCGGCACGGCAGTCGATCAGGCCTTGCAGGCCTGCGCGGAACTGCGCCGCCAGATCGCGGCCAATGAAGCACTGATCGCCTCACTCGACGAGCAGGCCGGCAAATGGAAAAAAATGCTGGCGGCCGCCGCCGAGGAACGTGAGGAGGACGAGCGGGCCGATGGGCGCACCGGCGCACCGGCGCCCTAGCTCTGCAGCCAGCTGCCCTGTGCGATGGGGAAATCGAAGTAGGTCTGCGGAAAAGGCTCGTCGACCAGGCCGAAATGCCACCACTCCTGGGCGATACCCTGGAAACCCGCGGCCTGCATCAGCGAACGCAACAAACGGCGGCGCCGCATGAACTGCGGGTCGATTTCAGGCTTGTCCATGCGGGAATCGGCGCCGAAGAAATCGAAGGGGCTTCCCATGTCGAGTTCGCCGTTCGGCAGGAAATCCTCGTCGGCCAGCATGACCGTCAACGCGCCAGGGTCGGCCGGCACCGGCTGGCCCTGCTCGATGAGCCGCACCAGGGTGAGATCCACGCTGCTGCCGCGCGAATGGCCGGAACGTGCGCTTATATAGCCCAGCGGCACCAGCTCGTGTTTCTGCAGCGTCGGGTGGTACATGGCCCGGGTGCGCGGGTCTTCGGGGTCTGCCGCCCATTGCAGGAAATCGTCCACCGCGCGCTGCGGCCTGTAGCCGTCGAAGACCTTCAGGCCCAGCCCGAGCCGGGCCGCCAGCCGGTTGGCGGTGCTCAGGGCAAGCGCGGCACGCAAGGTCAGCAGGCAGATCGGCGCGTCGTAGCCGGCGGCGGGACGGCCGAGGAAATTGTCATGCCCGGCGTAGCGGGCATCGATCAGCAGGCCGGGATCGAATTTCGCCAGATCGACGAAGATGGCGTTGGAGACCGGATTCATGGGCAGTGGGCGCGCGCCTTGTGTGTTTCATGGGGGAATGGAATGGCGGTCTGCGGCCGCTCCGCATCCAGGCGGCGGGCCATGCTTTGCCATTGCGCCATGAGCTGTGGATCGGCCATGCGATGGCGCTCCAGCCGCTCGCAGAGCTGCATCACCAGCCGCGCGCCAGGACCGCACTGCAGGACTTGCGAAAGGCGCATCACCAGCCGGCTCCAGGCCAGCCCGACAGCGGCGATGCGCTCGGCCATGTCCTGGTTGTCGGGTGGCGCCAGCAGGACCGGATTGTCTCCCGCCAGATCTTCCAGCAGGCGCCAGACGAGTTGCTCGGCGCGCTCCCGCCCAAAAGCGGCGAGTGACTCAGCCATGTCGCCGTGCAGCAGATCCAGGTCGCTGCCGCAACAACCATGGTCGAGCGCCACCGTGCCGTCCTCGATCAGGATGCTGGCCGGCCCGCCCAGCAGCACACGCAGCCGACGAATCGCGCTGGCGAAGTTGCTCGCGGCAGCGGCGCCATCGGCCCCGGGCCACATCGCGTCGGCTACGGCGGTGACCTCCAGCGGTGCTCCCCAGCGCGCCAGCAGCAGCCATCGCAGCAGCTGACGCTGGCGAGCGCCGAGGCCGATCGTCCGGCAGGCGCCTTCGACACGGTTCGCCTTCAGGTCATACACACGCAAGCCACCGAAACTGCGGATCAGGATCGCAGACGGCGGGCTGGCGGCGTTTCGCGCGGACATCTTCGGAACCGTTTTTTCCGGCGTAGTCGCCTGCCATGGAGCGCCGTGCCGCGCTTGGGTGAAATGCCTCATGGGCGCGATGGTGAAAGAGGCCGGCTCTGCACACAATGAGACGATTCCGAAAGCGGCTTGCATGGCGGTTCAGCCCAGGCGCAGCCAGCCGGGCTCGAATCGGGCGTCGGCATACATCATCAGAAAATCGTGATCGTTGCGCACGCCGAGCTTGCGGTAGCCCGCCTGCTTCTGGGCACTGATGGTCTTGACGCTGCGGCAGAACTTGGCGGCGATGCTGGTGACATTCATGCCCTGCAGGCTGCAGCGCAGCACCTCGATCTCGCGCGGAGAAAGACCTGGCTGCTCGCCTGCCAGATCCGGCATCGCCGCGGCTTCGGGCAGCCCGGCCGGATACACCGTTTCGCCAGCGGCGAGCTGCCGGATCGTATCGAGCAAGGGGTCGAGTCCCGCGCTCTTGGAGAGAAAGCCGTGCGCGCCGGCGCGCCGCACGATGCTGGCGATCTTGATGCTGTCGTAAGAGGTGTAGACCAGGATCCGGATATGCGGGAAGCGGGAGCGGAGGTAGCGCACCAGGCTCCAGCCGTCGATTTCGTCCGGCGACAGCTGGTAATCCAGCACCAGCACATGGCAGGGGCAGCTGATCAGCAGGCGCAGCAGTTCCGCCAGGGTGGACGCGGCCCCGGTCCAGCCATAACCGGGACTGTGTCCGATCAGCAGCTCGATGCCGTAGCGCACCACGACGTGGTCGTCGAGCACGGCAATGCGGATGTCCTCGAATGCCGGGGCGAGCCGAGCCATCGCGCGGGGAACCGAAAGCGCCGCACCCATGCTGGCTAGCCGCCATGCGCGACCAGACGCCCGAGCCAGCGCAGCGCCCGTATGCCGCTGTGGCTCATCTCGGCATCGTCCAGCCGCTCCAGTACGAATGCCAAGCCGGCGACCGAGTGCATACCCACCACTTGCGAGGCACCACGGATCCGGTGAGCGCGTGCACGCACCAGGGACCAGTCCCGCGCGTCGACGGCTTTTTTCAGTACTTCCAGGTCAGCCCGGCAGCTGCTCCAGTACAGTTCCGAGAGCACCGCGTTCTGCGCAAGCGGGCCGGAGCGGGAGATATGCAAGTTGCCTGGTGCGCGTGCGTCCGTGCTGGCGACGCCGAGTGCCGAAGCCAGTGCCGGCAGGGATACAGGTTTGGACAGGACTTGGTCCATGCCGGCGGCCAGGCACCGACCCAGATGAAGCTTGCCGGCATGGGCCGATAACGCCACCAGCACGAGCGGCCATGCAGACCGGCGGTCCACGATAGCGCGTTCCAGGTGCCGTATTCGGCGCGCCAGACTGTATCCGTCGCCATCGGGCAGGCAGTTGTCGATCAACACCGTGGACGGCTTGCGCTGGTCGATCAGGTCCATGGCCTCCCGGCTCGATGCGGCAAGGATGGCATCGAAGCCCAGGGTCCGCAGCTGGCGCTGCGCCGCGCTGCGGCAGACCGCGTCGTCATCGATGACCAGGCACAGGCGGCGGTGCCGGCCGCGTCTTTCCACATGCCGCGCCGGGCGGCCGATCGTCGTGTCATGCATGGGCTGGATAGGTTTCGGTCGAGTGCCTTTGGGGCTGGATGGACGCATCAGGAGATCCTCACCGTGACCGCCACGTCACAGCCCGTGTCCGGCAGGATTCCATAGCGCCAGCGGGCCGATGGGCTGGACATCGCGTCGCACAGCGACTGCAGCTCTTCTGCCACGCGGGCGATGCGCGGCTCGCCCGCGTGGAACAGCGGCCGGAGCGTCATGTCGATGGCCATGTCCCCTTCCTCGGTCAGGCCCACGCGCATCGGCAAGGTCCAGCGCCCCGCCATTTCAGCCGGATGGCCGCATAAAAGGGCATGGGCGATCAGGCAGGTCGAATGGGCACGCAGCTTCAGGTCGCGCGTACCGGGCAGGCAACGCACCGGCAGCGACAGCTCGCAACGGCGGAAGGCGGCAAGGAGACGCAGATAGCTTTCGAGCATCTCGATCTCCTGCTGCAGCTCGACCTCCACCGGAACTGCATGTTCCAGGCAATGCCGCAGATAGTCGGAGAGGTTGAAGATCTGCTCAAGCTGCAGCTCTTCCGTGGCTTGCGGCTCGGCTGCCATCCGGTTGAAGGTGTTCATCACCAGGTGGATATCCGCACCGGGCGTGGGCGCCGCCATGGCGCATGGGGGGCGCTATGGCGTGCAAATGCAGGAGTACCGCGAGCCGGATCGATGCCGTGCGGCCCGCCCGCCCGCGGCAGCAAGCGCCACCACCACAGCGCCGCCAGTGCGGCGATGCCTAACGACGCATACCCGATGACCCATCTGACAACGCCCATAAGTGCCAAGAAACGCAAGCTGAAAAACGCTGCGCGCAAAAAGAGGCATTATCCAGCAAAGTGAGTGCACGCACTCTTTTTTGTTCAACGTTCGAGGCGTGCCTGGACATGGCACGCCTCTGGCCTCGAAGCCTTCAGTAGGCCTGCCGATCCCAGAAGACCAGGCGTACTGTCTTGAAAATGATGCGCAGGTCCAGCCGCAGGGACCAGTTGCGCAGGTAGTCCAGGTCGTATTCGATGCGGGCCTGCATCTTTTCCAGCGTCTCGGTTTCGCCGCGAAAACCATTGACCTGCGCCCAGCCCGTGATCCCCGGCTTGACCTTGTGCCGGACCATGTAGCCCTTGATCAGCCGCCGGTAGAGTTCGTTGTGCGAAACCGCATGCGGCCGCGGCCCGACGATGCTCATGCGGCCCTGCAGCACATTGATGAACTGCGGCAGTTCGTCGAGCGAGGTACGGCGCAGGATCGCGCCCAGCGGGGTGATGCGGCTGTCGTTTTTCTGCGCCTGCCGCACCGAGGCGCCGTCCTCCTGCACATGCATCGAGCGGAACTTGTAGACCACGATCTCCTGGCCGTCCAGACCGTAGCGCCGCTGGCGAAAGATCACCGGCCCCGGCGAGCTCAGCTTGACGGCGACCGCCACCGCGACCAGCACCGGCGCGATCAGCACCAGGATGCAAAGCGAAAGCAGTACATCGCTGCACCGCTTGACCACACCCATGAGGCCATGGAACGGTGTCTCGCAGACGGAGATCACCGTGACACCGTTCACCTCGGAGGTCCGGCCCTGTATCAGGTCGGTCACGAACATGTCCGGCACGAAGTAGATCGACGCAGTCGTGTCCTTCAGTGCATCGAGGATCTGCATCACCTTCGGCTCGGCCGCCATCGGCAACGAAAGAAAAATCACCGAGATGCGCTGCTCCTTCATGAACGCGGCGAGTTGCTCGATGCGGCCGATCAGCGGGTAGCGGGCGACGCTGCCGAGCCGCTCCGGTTCGCGGTCGTCGAAGAAACCGACCAGCTTCATCGGCGTGTAGGGCGATTGCGCGATATTGTCGGCCAGCGCCAGGCCCTGCGCATTCATGCCGACGATCACCACTTTCTGGCCGGCGCCCTCCAGCGACAGGATGGAAGGCGCCATCCAGCGGACCACGAAATGCGCCATGACCAGCATGGCCGGCGCGACCACGAGCCAGGTCTGCACGATGGCGGTCGAGAATTGGTGCAGCGTCCGCGTCGCGTACCCCCCCAGCAGCAACAGACCCGCGATCCACGCCCAGGAGAACGCCACGTTCGCCACCAGCTTCAGCGCCGGCTCCTGCAAGCGCGAGATGCCCGGGAACGTGAGAGCAAACACGACGATGGACAGCCCCATGTAAGGTGCCGCCCGCTCCTCTCCGAAGCAGATCGCGACCAGCCAGAGGCTGCCGACCAGCACCACCGGCTCCAGCAGGGATTCGATGGACCCGAGCAGGCTGCTGCCGCTGTTGACTGCCGAGCTGTAACGCCGCGCCGAAACCAGCGGGGCAGGGTCACTCGCTGGCACTGGCGGCCTTGAACGACGACACGGCCTGCATGCGGTTCGAGACCTCCAGTTTCTTGAATATCCGTTGCATGTGATTCTTCACCGTGAACGAACTGATATTCAGGATGCTGCCGATTTCGAAATTGGTCTTGCCCATGGCAACCCAATGCATGATTTCGACTTCACGTGGACTCAAATTCCATTTCTCCGCGGCATTACCTTCGGCCGGATCGATGGAAGGCTTGTAAGTATCCGGAAGAATCTGCTGCAGCGGCAAATGGGCGACCTGGCGCAGCGCCGTATCGATATACGGAAGCAATACCTCCATGGCACTGCAAACCGCATCGCCATAAGTCACCTTGGTACTCAGAATAATGTAGATGCAGTCGTGCTTGCCACGCTCGTCGCTGATTCCATGCACGAGCATGGAACGCGCCTTCGGCAAGCCATCGCCGAGTTGGCGTTGCAGATCGACGTCGGTCGGAAACCATCCGGTTTCATTAGCGGAAATGACGAAGGGTCGTTTCTCGTATTCCAGCCAACGATTGAACAGGTTTTTCAGGAAAGGCGACAAGGCGCGCGAATCGATATTTTCCGAGCGCACACCTTGAAGGTCCGAAACGATGTCGTGGTAGAGCGGGCCCTTGTCGAAGTCGCCCCAGCCCGCGACCAGGATGTCATGCGGGATGTGCGCCTGCACATCTCCCTGGAGCCAGACCAGCAGGTCGAAATGACGCTTGACTCCAACCGCCTGCGTGATCATGCGGAAGTACCGGCTGATGTCGTCCGCCGAGAGCGACGAGAAGAAGGTCATGGGGCTGCTCGGTCGTGCTGCTGCGGTTCATGGAACTCAGGCTGGCGCGGGCCGTCGTCGACACGCGTTGCAAGGTCCAGGCGCGGGGTCCAATGCTCATGGACAAGTTTGCGAATACTCACTATCCACATTATTTTGGCTCGCTCATCGATACACCTAGACACATGAAGAATACCTCAGTTCGTGGTCTGCGCACTAAATCGGCGCCGGCTGCGTAAGGTAATTGAAGGGTGAAATCCGCGCCAGCACAAAGACTTGCAGGAGACATTGAAAGCTAGTCTGACTGGGCTATTGAGGGTGTTTGGGGTGCATGAGACATTGAAGTTGTCCCCTCCGTCCCGTCCCAACCTCCTAACCAATAGAGGAATATCACCATGCGCAATGTCATCACTAAAGTTGCTGTAGCCACTAGCCTTCTTCTAGGGCTGCAGTTTTCCGCAGAAGCGGCATACACGCCCGCAGGCCTCATCTACGGAACCTATACGACAGATCAAGTCACTTCCAACGGATCCTTCTCCGACGTCGTGAGCTTCAAGATCGCCTCTAACAGCATCGGCGCTTCTGGCGCCACCAGCGTGACCTACGAGGGCGTGTACGGCGCACTAGTCAAGGAGATCAATATCTACCAAGGGCTGTACACAGACACGGCAGACCTCGCCGGCCTCACGCCGATCTCCACCGGCTGGGTCACGAGCACCAGCTACACCGGCTCCGCGCTGGTCACCACCGTGGCGACTTCCGCCACACTCTCGGCCAACACCGACTACACCCTGTCCATTGCCGGCGAAAGCATCGGCGTGGCCGGCTACACCGCGATCATCGCGCTCAAAACGCTGCCGGTGACGCCACCCGTGCCAGAACCGGAAACTTATGCCATGCTCGCCGCCGGGCTGGGCATGATGGGCCTCATCGCCCGCCGCCGCAAGAAGCTGCATTGACACCCCCGTGCCCCTGACTAGGGGCATCTAAAAACAATGGAGTACCATGGGGTACTCCATTGTTTTTAGATGTAAAATTTATTGGCCTTTCAATTTCGTGAGCCCAACGCGCTGCCAATTGATTAACGTCCGTCTCGCCAATGCAAAACTCTTCCATTTCGCTGGTCCCCAATATAGAGCCATTGGGCCGGGCGTCAGATTACGCGTACGAATTTGCAGAGGCCACGCGCTGCAACGCGCTGTTCGGTCGATTCAGTCTGCAGGAGTGCAATATATTCAGCGACTACATGAAATGCTTTGGCGTGCCGCGTGACACACCGATCCTGCGGCAACGGCGTGCCGGCGATTTCCTGATCATCGTACTGACGGGCTGCGTAGACCTGATACGGACCGATACCCTGGGCAACCAGGTCGCCAGAGAACGGATAGGGCCTGGCGGCATGGCCGGCGAAATGTCGCTGGTCGATGGCAGCGACTACGAATCGAGCTGCATCGCCGCGGAGCCTACCGACTTCGCCGTGTTGACGAGGCAATCCCTGGATGCCGTAGTCCACGAGCATCCCAGAGTCGGAAATAAATTCCTTTCACTGCTCATCCAGCAGCTGACACACCGACTTCGAGCATTCACAGGCTCTGGCGACAATATGGGCATGATCGGGGCGCATTCATGAGGTTCAGTTTTTTGGGGGCCCTGCCGTTCCGGCTGGCCCCGTGGTGCCTGCTGGCGGCATCCGCCTATGCGAACCCGAACGACACGCTGCAACTCTCGGCCAGCTACTCCGTCACCCACAACGACAACCTTTTCCTTCTGCCCAAGGGTGCGAACGCGCAGGCATTGGTCGGCAGGGACAGCGCTGCCGAAACTATCAAGGCAGCGACGGCCACCGCGGCGTTCGTCAAAGACTACGGACTCCAGCATGTCGAATTAACGGTCAATGCGATCAATTACGACTACCAAAACTTCAGTTACCTGAGCTTCAGCGCGCTCAATTACGCAGGCCTGCTCAAGTGGAACGTGACTCCGCGCATACGCGGCACCGTCACGGCAACCCGCGACAAGTCGCTTGTAGGCTTCAACGACTTTCAGAACTATTCGATCCGCAACGAGCGGATCGTCACCAATACCCGCGCCGACGGCATCTACGAACTGGACGGCGCCTGGCAGCTGGTAGGCGGCGCCTCGCGATTCAGCGTCGCCAACACGTCCACTGTGCAGGAGCAACGAGCTTTCGACCTCGACTCCGTCGAGGGCGGGATCCAGCGCGTATTCGCCTCGGGCTCCCAGCTTTCCTACCGACTGCGGCGTGGTAGCGGCAGCTACAGTGCCGTGTCATTCGCCGCTGGCGCATTCCTGCCCTCCGCTTTCGACGAGACGGAAAACCAGCTCCAGATGGTGTGGCTGGTGACGGACAAGAGCCAAATCATCGGCCGCCTGGCCTATCGCAAGCGCACCTTCAACGATTTCAGCTTCCGTGACTACAGCGGCGTATCTGGCGGAGCCACGCTGACATGGGGGCTTTCCGCGCGCACCAACCTGGAAGCCGGCATTTCCCACGAACTGAGCGACTACCAGGCCCTCTACGCCAACCAGATGACCACCGAAAAGTTGATCTTCGGCCCTGTTTGGCAGGTCAAGGAAAAGCTCAAGCTGCGTTTGCGCCAGGAAGTCTCCCGCCGCCGCTTCAGCGGCGATGTACCGGGCGTGAATGTGGTGCAGCAGCGCGAGGACCACGTCTATCTCAGCCGCGCCAGCGTCGAATGGCAACCCCGCGAACAGGTCGATCTGAGCGCCTGGTTGCAACAGGACCGGCGCGATTCCAACTACACCGGCTTCACCTACACCAGCCGCAGTGTCGGCGTGCTGGCCCAGATCTCTTTTTGAATCGTACGAAGTGCCGCAGGCGTTTCACCATGACCAACAAGACCGAAACCAATCCTGAATTTTTCGCTCCGCGCTGGCATCGCTTCGCGGCACCTGTGGCAGTCCTGGGTGTCGCGCTCCTGGCCGCAGGCTGCAGCAAGGAAGCCAAGCCGGAAGCGGCCTCGCAGGTAGCCGCCAAGGTCAACGGCACCGAGATCTCGGTGCACCAGATCAACTACCTGATGACGCGATCCAAGGCCAACCCGCCTACGCCGGAGGCCGCCAAGGCCTTGCGGCAACAGATCCTGCAGAAGCTCGTCGATCAACAGTTGCTGGTGCAGAAGGCGATCGACGACAAGCTCGACCGCTCGCCCGATGTCCAGATGAACCTGGAAAACGCCCGCCGCGACGTGCTGGCCGATGCCTACCTGCAGGCCACCAGCGCGGAAACTTCCAAGCCAGACGAGCGGCAGATCAAAAAGTACTACGCCGACCATCCGGAACTGTTCAGCCAGCGCCGCGTGTTCCAATTGCAGGAAATCAACTTCGCGGCGAGCACTCCGGATGCGATCAAATCCGCCGTCACCGCGTCCGTCGATGCCGGCCGCCCTGCCGACGACGCGGCCGCCATTCTAAAAGCACGCGGCGTGGAATTTGCTAAGGCTGACTCGCAGCGATCCGCCGAGCAGATTTCGCTCGAATTGCTTCCCAAGCTACAGCGGCTGCGCCAGGGGCAGGGCATGGTGGCGGCCAATCCGCAAACCGTGAGTGTCATCTATCTCAAGTCCTACGAAGAAGCACCTGTTTCCGAAGCCATGGCTTTGCCGCGGATCGCACAGTTCCTGAACAACCAGAACCTGACACAAAGTTTGGCCACGCTGGTAAAGAATCTTCGATCGCAAGCCAAGATCGATTACGTTGGCGAATTTGCAGAAGCGCCCACCGACAACTCGGCCAAATAAACATATCAGCCCATTCGGAGAGATAGAAAAATGTTCGAGCGTTTCCACCAAAAATTGCTGGCCTGCGTGATGGTCGCACTGTCGGCCTGCGTTGCCCACGCGCAGACAGCCGCCCCCGACTACAAGCTCGGCGCCGGCGATGTCATCCACATCCAGGTCTACCAGAACCCCGACCTTACAGTCGATACCCAGGTACCTGAAAGCGGCGTCATCAGCTACCCCCTGATCGGCAATGTCCGCATCGGCGACCTGAGTGTCACGGGAGCACAGAAAGCGATTGCCGACGCGCTGGCGCAGGGACGCTTCGTGAAGAATCCCCAGGTCACCATCAGCCTGGGCCAGATTCGCGGCAGCCAAGTGGCGGTGCTTGGACAGGTCAACCGGCCGGGCCGCTTCCCTCTGGAGACCACCAACAACCGGCCGAGCGACCTGCTGGCCGCCGCCGGTGGCGTCACGCCGACGGGCGACGACATCGCCATCGTGGTCGGCTCCCGTGATGGCAAGCCCTTTCGCCAGACGATAGACATCCCCGGCCTGTTCATTGGCCAGAACCAAGACAAGCAGCTTCTGCTGCGCGACGGCGACACGATCTATGTGCACCGCGCACCCATGTTCTACATCTACGGCGAAGCACAGCGCCCCGGCCCCTACCGCATCGAGCGCGGCATGACGGTCATGCAAGCTCTTGCGACCGGCGGCGGCCCGACCCCTCGCGGCAGCGAAAGCCGACTGCGCCTGAGCCGCAAGAACGCCTCGGGTGTCGTCGAAAACGTCACGCCCAATCTCACCGATCCGATCCAGGCCGATGACGTGATCTACGTCCGCGAAAGCCTGTTCTAGGACTTACAGATACCGCCCCTCGACAGGACGCTCGTCATGACCATCCAGCAATTCCTCCTCATCCTGCGTGCACGCTACAAGGTTGCCCTCCTGGCGCTGCTGATCACCGTGGCCGTGGCTGCCGTTCTGACCGCACTGATGCCCCGGCGCTACACGGCTACCGCCGCGGTGCTGGTGGATGTGAAGTCGCCCGATAGTCTCACCGGCGTGGTGCTCCCCGGCATGGTGGCGCCTGGCTACATGGCCACCCAGGTGGACGTGATCACGAGTGATCGCGTTGCCCAACGTGTGGTGACGCTGCTGGGCATGGACAAGGACCCCACCATCCGCAGCCAGTGGGTGGAGGAAACCGGCGGCAAGGGCTCGTTCATCAACTACCTGGCCGACTCCATCGGGCGCAACCTCGATGTGCGCCCTGCGCGCGAGAGCAACGTCATCACCATCGACTACAAGACCTCCGATCCGGAGTTCGCAGCAGTAGCAGCCAATGCCTTCGCCAAGGCCTATGTCGACATCAACCTCGACCTGAAAGTCGAGCCGGCGCGCCAATACGCCGAGTGGTTCCAGGGCCAGACGCAGGTCTCGCGCGACAAGCTGAACAAGGCCCAGCGCGCGCTCTACGAATACCAGCAGAAGGTCGGCATTGTCGCCACCGACGAGCGCCTCGATTTCGAAACCACCAAACTCAACGAATCCGCATCCCAGCTCACGGCCATCCAGACGATGACCACCGATGCCCAGAGCAAGCGTGGCGCTGGCGACACCGTGCAGGAAGTGATGCAGAGCCCGCTGGTCAACAGCCTGAAGACCGAGATCGCCCGGGTGCAGGCCAAGCTGCAGGAAAGCAGTGGCAACCTCGGCGCCGAACATCCGCAGACCAAGCGCACCGAAGCCGAACTGGCCAGCCTGAAACAGCAGCTCAACACCGAAACGGCCCGCATCACCGCCTCGATCAACACGGCCTACCAGGTGGGCAAGCAGCGCGAACGTGAACTGCAGGCCGCCATCGCCGCGCAAAAAGACCGTGTGCTGGAAATCAACAACCATCGCAACGAACTGAATGTGCTCAAGGGCGATGTGGATGCCGCGCAGCGTGAATTCGAGGCCATCAGCCAGCGCGCCGCGCAATCGCGCCTGGAAAGCCTGTCCAACCAGACCAACCTGTCGGTGCTGACCGTCGCCAGCCCGCCGCTGAAGCCCTCCAGCCCGCGTGTGCTGCTGAACATGCTGGCATCGGTTTTCGTGGGCACGCTCCTGGGCATCTGCATCGCGCTCTTCATCGAACTGACGAACCGCCGCGTCCGCTCCACCGACGACCTCGCAGACTTCCTGGAACTGCCGGTGCTGGCCTCGATTGCATCCAGTTCCATGTCGCGAGCTCAACGCAAGCTGTCCAACAAATCCTCTATGCCCGCGCTGGGCCACCGGAGTGCCGCATGAACCATTCCCCGATCGAAGTCCTGGACCCTCAAGGTACCAACTTCCGAACGCGCGCCGCCGGCGCCGGCCGCTCGATCGGCGCGATCCTGGTGGACAACGGCCGGCTCACGCCCGAGAACGCCGAACGCATTCTTCGCCTGCAAAAGGACGAAGGGCTGCGCTTCGGCGAGGCCGCCATCCGCCTGGGCCTGCTGACCGAGGACGACATCCGTCACGCCCTGTCGCACCAGTTCGACTATCCCTACCTGCCGATCGACGACAACTCGCTGAGCAAGGAACTCGTCGCGGCCTACCAGCCTTTCAGCCCTTCGGTCGAGCACCTGCGCGCACTGCGCAGCCAGCTGATGCTGCGCTGGTTCGACAGCGATGCCAACCGCAAGGCGCTGGCCATCGTCAGTGCGGAGGCCAAGGAAGGCCGCAGCTACATCGCGGCCAACCTGGCCATCGTGTTCTCGCAGCTCGGCGAACGCACGCTGCTGATCGACGCCGACCTGCGCTCGCCCAGCCAGCACAAGCTGTTCAAGCTCGGCGACGGCCCCGGCTTGTCCAGCCTGCTGTCGGAACGCGCCGGCATGGAAGCCGTGCGGCCGATCACCTCCCTGCTGGGCCTGTCGGTGCTGCCCGCCGGCCCGACCCCGCCCAATCCACAGGAACTGCTGGGCCGGCCGGCCTTCGCCGCGCTGCTGCAGACCCTGGGCCATGACTTCGACGTGATCATCATCGACACGCCGCCAGGCGCCGGCTATGCCGACGCCCAGACCGTCGCCGTCCGAGCAGGCGCCGCACTGCTGGTCACCCGGCAGAACCACAGCCTGCTTCCCAAGGCCCACCAATTGCTGCGCGACCTGCAGCAGTTCGGCGCGACCGTGGTGGGCTCGGTGCTGAACGACGCCTAAGGCATCCACGAGGCAGCAGGAGCGCAGCACCATGGCCAGCCCGATCACCAAGTCCGGCCGCGCGGCGATTCCCGCCGCCACCACGGCTGCCACCGCCGGGGCGCCCCCCCGGCGGCAACAACTGCTGGTCCTGTGGCTGCCGCTCGCACTGGGGCTGGCCGCTCTCTACCTGCCCACTTTCGTCAGCCTCTTCCAGGGCATCTGGGGCAGTGGCGAACAAGGCCACGGCCCGATCATCCTCGCGATCTGCGCCTGGCTCATTTACCGCAAATGGCCGGAAATGATGCAGGTCAGCGAGCACCAGCAGATCTCCCGGTGGGGCTGGCCGGTCGCGGCGATCGGACTGGTGCTGTATGTGCTCGGCCGTTCCCAGGACATCCTCATCTTCGAGGTCGGCTCGCTGATCTGGATGCTGTGCGCCCTGCTGCTGCTCACGCGCGGCGCCGCCGCGCTCAAAGCCCAGTGGTTCAGCCTGTTCTTCCTGCTTTTCATGGTGCCGCTGCCGGGGCAGATCGTCGATCTCGTCACCATGCCGATGAAGATCGCCGTGTCCTATGTCGCGGAAAACCTGCTCTACACGCTGGGCTATCCGATCGCCCGCGTGGGTGTGATCCTGCAGATCGGCCAATACAAGCTGCTGGTCGCCGATGCCTGCGCCGGCCTGCACACCCTGCTGACGCTCGAAGCCCTGGGCCTGCTGTATCTCAACCTGGTGCGGCGCGACTCCGTGTTCCGCAACACCGGACTGGCCCTGCTGATCGTGCCCATCTCCTTCACGGCCAACGTGATCCGCGTCACCACCCTGGTGCTGATCACCTACCACTTCGGCGATGCCGCGGGCCAGGGCTTCCTGCACGGTTTCGCCGGCATGGTGTTGTTCATGAGTGCGCTGTGCCTCATCATCGGCCTGGACACGCTGCTGCAGACGGTGGAGAAGTTCCGGCGGCGCACAGAGCTCCATCATCCGAAACCAGCCTCGCCATGAAAACCCTTGTACGCAGCTGCATCCTGATGGTCGCGATGTTCATGGCCGCCGGGCTCGCCTGGGCGCTGACACCGCGCACGCTTCTGGTGGATGGCCAGGTTCCCATCGATCTCGCCGCCATGGTGCCCCAGGCCTTCGGCGACTGGAAGGAACTGCCCACGGCAAGCGCGGCAGTGGTGGATCCCGGCCAGCAGCAGCTGATCAGCGAGATCTACAGCCAGACGCTGTCGCGTGTGTATGTCAACAGCCAGAACTACGTCGTCATGCTGTCGATCGCCTATGGCCGCGACCAGCGTGACGGCTTCCAGCTGCATCAGCCCGAAGCCTGCTACCCCGCACAGGGCTTCACCGTGCTGGAGCGCCGGCCCCGGCCAATCAAACTCGACGGCCACGACGTCACGGCCGTCCAGATGAACACCCAGGGACCGCGTGTCGAGCCGCTCACCTACTGGACCATGGTGGGACAACGCAACTACCAGGGCGGCCTGGCCAAGAAAATCGCCGAGATGCATTACGGCCTGAACGGCACGATTCCCGACGGCATGCTGGTGCGCATTTCCTCGGTCGATCCCAAGACGGAATCCGCTTACGCGATCCAGGCCCGTTTCGCCGCCGACATGACGGCAGCTCTGCCGGATGCCGTCCGGGCACGGTTCGTGGGTGCACGCCAGCCATGAGCGCCATTCCCACCTCGTCATGGCGGCACCGATGGTTGAGCCTGGTGGAGCATATCCGCCAGGTGCCCGACGAATCGGAGCTGCAGCTGCTGCTCGACAAGCTGGAGCGGCCGGAGCGGGCGCAGATCCTGGCCTTCGTGAATGCGCACGCCATGAACTCCGCCGCGCACTCGCCGGAATTCCACGCCGCCTTGTTGGCCGCGGATCTGGTGCTGCGCGATGGCTCCGGCATGGCCACGCTTTACCGCATGCTGGGACGTGAACCGGGCCTCAACCTCAACGGCACCGACCTGATCCCGCGGATCATGGCCAAGTACGACGGCAAACGCATCGCCCTGTTCGGCACCCGGGACGAATACGCCAGCCGCGCCCGCGACTCGATGGCCGACGAGCTCACGCCGCACAGCCAGATCGATTCGGTGCACGGCTTCCACGACCTGGACATCTACGTGGCGATGGCCATGCACCAGCGTCCCGACCTCATCGTGCTGGGCATGGGCATGCCCAAGCAGGAACTGCTGGCGGTGGAGCTGCGCAAGGCCCTGAAGAACACGCCCTGCCTGATCATCTGCGGCGGCGCCATCATCGACTTCCTGGGCGGCAAGACCACCCGGGCACCGCAGTGGGTGCGCAACATGGGCTGCGAATGGGTGTTCCGGCTGGCGCTGGAGCCACGCCGCCTGTTCATGCGCTACGTGGTCGGAAACCCGGTCTTCCTGATGCGCGCCACCACACTCAAGCTGAGCGCCAAGAATGGTGCGTCGGGCATTTCGCACTGAAGAAAGCCACGCAACCGGCGCATCGCCGGCACGCCGTTCGCAGAGGTCACCGGCTCAGCCGGCGCGGGAATTGAACCAGTCCGCACTGTCCTGAAGCAGCTCCGGATAGGGTGTCCAACTCAGGCCCAGCCGATCGCTCGCAGCCCCGGCATCCAGTTGGATCTGCTGTTGCCAGAGCCGCACCAGGGCCGGCGAGATCGCCTCGGGCAGCGCCTGCGCGGGCAGGCCAAGGCGCGACATCAGTTTCTCGGCCACCTTCAGCGGCGGCCCCAGCAGCTTGGCATCCAGCCGCAGGCGGCGCGGCGACAGGCGCTGGATCGGGCTGGCACCGATGGCGACACCGAGGTCCACGAAGTACGAACTCCAGCGCGGGCTGTCCGGCGCGGCCAGATTGAAGACCTGCAATGCGCCGCCCTGCAGCGGCAGGCGCAGGCCCGCCTCGATGGCGCGGCAGACATCAAGCACATGGACCAGATTGGTCCATCCGTCGCCGGCAGCACCCAGATCGCCGAGACGGCCGGCGCGCAGCCAGCGGCCGATACGCCCCACCCAGGGCTGGCTGCCCGGTCCAGCCACACAGCCGGGCCGAAGCACCACCACCTGCCCGCCCTGTCGCGCAAAATCGCCCATACGGGCTTCGGCCTCGCATTTGGCTTGGGCATACCAGCCGAGGCCAGGATCGAGCGCTGCGTCTTCCCGTATCCGCCCCTCCACCGGGCCGTATACGGACACGGTGCTCAGATGCACGATACGGCCGCAGCCCGCCTGCAAGGCGGCCTGGGCCAGGCGCCCGGCTCCGGCCGAGATGGTCTGCGCCGAACCTGCCACGCAGTTCACCACACCATCGAAGCCCGCCAGGGCACGCGCCAAGGCGGCACCATCGAGCGTATCCAGCTGCACGGCCCGCTCCCCGGCGGCCACCGCACGCCGCGAGGCGCGCCAGACTTCGACATCCTCCCCCGACCCGGCATGGCGTACAAAGGCCGCGCCGATATGCCCGGACCCGCCCAGAACCAGAACCTTCATCCTTGCACCGCCTGCCAGCGCGACTTCAGATGGTCCGCCAGCCGAAGCGCCAGGGCCACCACGGTGAGCGTCGGGTTGGCCTGGCTCGATGTGGGAAAGACGGCGCTGCCGGCCACGAACAGATCCTCGACGCCGTGGACCCGGCAGTCGGCGTCGACCACGCTGGTGCGGACATCGCTGCCCATCCGGGCCGTGCCGATATGGTGGCCGCCATAGGCGCCGAAAAGTGTCAAATCATCCTCCAGACGATCACGCTCATATTCGAAGGTGCCGACGCCGCTGCGTTCGAACTCGCAAGCAAATACATCGAGGGTCCTGGCCACCGAATCGATATCCAACTGGCAATAACGCCAGTCCACCTGGATACGCGGCATGCCCAGCGCATCGACATCGTCGGTGAGCGTTACGCGGCTTTCCCGCAGCGGCACCTGTTCGCCATGCACATCCAGGCTGAAACGATTGGTCCGGTTGCGCAGCACGATGGACGGAAACTTGCGCTGGGCCAATGTCCGCTTGAATATCCAGTGCGTCACGAACGACACCGCATCGTAGGGCCCGGACACGATATTCCAGAGATGGCGCAGCTTGTGGCCCCAGCCCTGCGTCGCGCCGTCCTGCAGGCGTTTGGCATATTCATAGCTGAGCAGCGAGCGCGCGATGAAAAGCCCCGAGAGCACCGCATTGCGATGGGCCGGATCGGTGATGCGCGCGAAATGCAGCCGGGCGATCATATTGGCCACGCCCAGGCGGTGCTGCTCCGGCTCGGTGAGACTCAGGCGGCGCCGGCAGTAAATCCCGTCCGGCGAAATCTCGTAGCCATGGCGCACCCGGGAAACCGGCCCGTTCACCGTCAGCGTGCCGACATTGCCGGCGATATGGCACATGTAATAGCGGCCCACGTTGTCGTGCGCGTTACCGATCCCGGCAGCGGCCACGTCACGAGAAACCAGCAGGATTCGCGCGACTTCCAATCCCCCGCTGGCAATGACCGTATCTGCGCATTCGACCGAGAAACGATTGCCCGCCAAGGTCGCCACATCCACCCTGCGCACGGTTTTTCCATCCGCCGCCAGACGGATGCCGGTGCAATTGGCACCCAGCAATACCGTCACGTCGGGCGCCAATTCAAGCCGGCGCCGGTATCTCAGCGCAAAATTGGTGGGCGTGGAAAACCGTTCTATGCCTTCGGTACGTACCCGGGGGCTGTCGAAACCATCGATCAATGGCGGGGCATCGGGACCGAAGGCAGATTCCGCATCGTATTGAAAACGCCCTGCTTCGATCAGCAGATTCGCATCCGGATAAAACGGCAGGACGTCTTCGAAAGATATCGGCCAGCCGCTGTCGGGCACATAAGGCCGCGCTTCGAA
This sequence comes from Xylophilus rhododendri, assembly GCF_009906855.1. NCBI lineage: Bacteria > Pseudomonadati > Pseudomonadota > Betaproteobacteria > Burkholderiales > Xylophilus > Xylophilus rhododendri. The sequence goes on along the minus strand of NZ_CP047650.1, from coordinate 4,236,974 downwards.
ATCGATGGGATCGAACGGCATGGACCGACCGCCCCAGATGGCCGTCGAGCCGCCAAACCGCCGATGGCGGTATTTATCGGGCGGGCTGTGCAGCTTGGCATCGGCCACCCGGCCGCCGTAGAGCGCCTGGGTCGAATCGTCATGCTCGAAACCGCCGGACTCCAGCACCAGCACCGACATGCCGTGCCCAGTCAGGCGCAAGGCCATGGAAATGCCCGCGGCCCCCGCCCCGACGATGCAGACGTCCGCCCGCAGAACACTTCCCGCCGCGATGGACGAGCCTTCCCGAATCACGATATTCCTGCATGAGCAGGCGGCTCCTGGACCACGACACTGTCGACCGGCCGGACCGGAGGCGTGCGCGCGCGCAGCATGCCGCGCAGCAGCCCGGCCACATTGAAGGCCCAGGACACCACGGAAAAAGTCGCTTTCCTGAAGGATTTTTTTCGCCACCCCATCAGGACCCACGGCCCCAGCGCCACCGCCAGCAAGGCCAGGCACTTCAGCGCCACCGGCATGGGCCACAGGGCCAGCAGCACCAGCACTGCCCACCACACCATCACACCGATATAAAGCCGCAGCTCACGCACATCGCGCCACAGAAAGGGCATTTGCGGCTGCCCCCAACTCGCCCGGACCAATTCGCCCAGGCCGCAGATATAGCCGGTCTTCCAGCGCTTGCGCAGCAGGGCATACGGCGGAGCATCGTGGCCATGGTGCGTGACCGAAGGCACATCGATGCGCACCAGCCGCCACCCTTTGGCGCGCATGCGGATCGCAAGATCGAGCTCTTCGTAGCTGTGGAGATTGCGGTCCGAAAAATAACCGGCCTCCTCGATGGCGTTGCGCCGATAAAGCCCGCCCATATCGAGCCGGTCGACATCGCCTGCGGCCATATGCGAAGACGCGCGCTCCATGCGGGCCAGATACTCCAGGCTGGAAGTATTCATTTCGATGATGCGCCCCCCCACCCCGCCGACTTCGGGATGGCGGTCCATGTACGCCACGGCCTGGGGCAGAAAATCCGGCAGCATTTCCATGTCTCCATCGAGGATGTAGACATATTCACCGAAGGCGTGCTGATAACCCAGTTGAGGACCGATGCCGCAGCAGCGTTCCGCCGCCGCGGCCAGTTGCACGATGCGGATGGGGAAACGCGAGGCCAGTTCCACCGTACGGTCGCTCGAACAGGAGTCTGCCAAGACAACTTCGCCGCCGATCGAAGCCACTGCCGTCAGGGCACTGCTCACCGCCTTCTCGATGCGGCGCTCCTCGTTGAGCGCCTTGATGACGATCGAGACGCGACAGGCACTGGGAAAGCCTTGGCTATCGATATTCTGGGCAAGGAGATCCGGCATGAGAATAAAGGGTTTTGACGAAGCGAGTGATGGATATGGCGCCAAGAGTCGGTTTCAGGCGGCCGGCAACAGCACGTCCCTGACAGCTTGATGAAACCCCAGCTCCGGCTTCTTGTTGCGCAAGCCCGCGGCGATCGCTCCGTCCTTCAAGGTGGCACGCAATTCAGGCTGGTCGAGGTAACGCTCGATCGTCTTGACGAGATCGGCAACCGAATCAGGCTTGTATAACAAACCGCTGACGCCGTCTTCGATCACATAGGGAAATGGCCCATAGTCCGGCCCGATCACCGGCACGCCGACGAAATAGGACTCCAGCACCGTCTTGCAGAGCCCCTCGGGAAAACGCGACTGCGTGGGCGTCACAGCGACCAGGGAAGACTTCAGGTGGCTGAATACCTCCGGAAATGGTACGGCGCCCAGGACTTCCACCCGGTCCGCCACTGGCGAGCTGGCGGCGCATTCACGCAATGGCGCCACGGCCGACCCACCCCCCACAAATTTCAGGCGCACGGGATATCGGGCGGCGAGCAATTCAAAGGCCTGCAGCAAATCGAACACCCCCTTGTCCTCTTCGACACGGCCGACGTAGATCAAGGTCTGAGGTGCCGCCTCGGCAGCATCCTCTTTCCGAAGAGCATCGATCAAGGCGCCATGGCTCTCATCCAGGCCATTCTGGAATTCGATCACGCGATTCGCGACGGCGCCACCGGCCAATGCCTGCTGACGCAGAAAAGGACCGTGCGCCAGCACCAGGTCCGAGCGCTTCAGGATCAGGCGGTTCGATGCCCGGTAAATGCCCGAGACCGAAGGCAGAACCAGCGCGTTGTGCACCAGGAAAACAAAACGGGCGCCGCACAGTTTCGCGGCAAACCAGGTAACCACACCCGTCGGACCATCGAGGCCGCAAAGGATTTGCGTCGGCTTGTAGCGCACCGTTTCGACAAAAAACCGGGACATGCCCTTCAGAAATGCCCAGCGACGCCTCCAGCCATGCACATGCGGCGGACGCAACGCATATTCCACCGCTTCATAACCCATGACCTGTTCCGCCTGATTTTCAGCGCCGAAGGTGGCCAGGCGAAATTCGGCATCGCCGAGATAGTGAATGACACCCAGCACGAATTTGTCCGGCCCGCCGTCGAGCAGTTCACCTTTGCGCGGAAAAAGATCTTTTGCTTCCTGAACGGCGGTGCCGCCCTTCAGATAAAGAATACGTTTGACCATTTTCAACTCCTCGCCAATCAGCCGCGCAAGATAATGCGGGCCGGCACACCGACCGCAATCGCATTCGCCGGCACGTCCTGAATGACAACCGCATTGGCTCCGATCTCGGCGCCATCGCCGATCGTGATGCGGCCAAGAATCTTGGCGCCCGCACCGACATTGACGCGGTTGCCCAGGGTGGGCGCGCCGAATGGATCGTCCAGCCGGCGATTGCCGATCGTCACGCCTTGACGAATGATGCAGTCGTCGCCGATGACGGTATTGCCATGCACCACGATGGCTCCGGAATGTTCGATCACCAGGCGGCGTCCGATCTTCGCGCTCACGCCAATGGTGATACCGAAAAAGATCTCTGCCAGCTTCGCCAGAATGCCGTGCGCCAGCGCCAGCGGATAACGGATCAATTTGCTCTGAAAACGATAGCGCAGATGCCCGAAGCGGTAGACCTGCAAACCCCAGAAACCAAGCGCAAAAACGCTTTCGCGATAAACCTTGAGATCGTCGAAAAATGACATCTGTTCAATCCTGTGCTGGCGCGCCGGGCAGCGAATCGGTGATCTGGCGATAAGCACGGCGTTTGCAATACAGGCGCCAGGCGGCCACCGCCTTGGCCGGAACAAACAAGGTCATGCCCAACGTCACCCACCAGCGTTTATTGGAAAGCGAACGTTTGCCGGCACTCCACAGCCATTTCATGGCGGGTCCGCGGCGGCCGGCCATCAAAGCCCTGCGCGCCATGGAAACCTGCTCCTGGACCACGAATGCCATTGCCGAACGCGCGAGTCCGGCATCCAGATTGCCGGACAAGGCACGGTTTTGCATGCGGGTGAGATAAGGAGGCATGCCCTTGTAGTTATGCAGCGCGCTGAGGCTTTCGCTGGCGGCATCCCGGTAGGCAACCAAGGGCAGCGGCAAGGTCACGATAGCGCCGCCTTCGCCCAGCCGGAACCACAGGTCCATATCCTCCCCATTGGTCTCGCCTTCCGGGAAACACGGCTGCATCGCATGCAGCCTGCTGGCACGCACCGCCACCGATCCGGTGAAAAACGAGAGCTTGCGCAGCCATTGCGCCGGCAGGTCGTGCACCAGCGTGCGCGGGACATCCTGGCTCGGCAGCAGCCATGGCTCGGGCGTCCAGTCTTTCGAATCCTTGCGGGAAACAAACCCGGTGGATACGACATCGACCGCAGGGAATAGGGACATGGACTGGCGCTGGGTGGCAAGATATTCCGGGTGCCACCAGTCGTCGCCATCCAGAAAGGCGATCCATTCGCCGCGGGCCTCGGCAATGCCGCGATTGCGAGCACAGGCCACACCGGCATTGGCCTGCCGAATCAGCCGCAGACGGCTGTCCTGGATTTGCTCCACGACGGCGGCGCCGTCATCCTTGGAGCCGTCATCCACCACCAGGACTTCAAAATCTTCAAAACTCTGGGCAAAAACCGAGTGCAAGGTGCTCGCGATATACGGCGCCTTGTTGTACAGCGGTATGACGACAGTAAACAGCATGGCCAGGTCTCTCGTATTATTCCGCGCTCGCCAGGGGACGACGGCGTGCCTGCCAGAAGAACCCGAGTTTCGGCGAAAAACGCACCAGCATCTGCGCAGCCGTGTCGCCAATCAGGTGCGGCAGATAGAGCACGGCCGCAACAAAGACCATGGTCGCCAGGCAGCCGCCCAACACCAGCGAGGCCAGGTGCGCGCCATGGCGGCCGAAACACAAGGGCCCCACCAGCGCGGCCGACACGCCCAGCGCGGTCAACGCCAGGCCACGGGCCAGGGGCCCGGCCAGAACCGAAAACTTCAGGTCCAGAGCCTTCAGCGCAGCGCCGGTGACCAGCATCATGCGCAGAAAAAACAGAATGGTCACGATGCAGCCGACCGCGCGCACCCCCAGCGGCGTCCAGAGATATAAGGCGGCACTCCCGAGCAACACAACCGGCAACTGCATCAGGAACTCGTAGTTTTTCCTGTTGGTATTCCAAAGAATAGGGGTCGATACACCCCAACTGGCAAATGCCGGCATACCAAGCAGCAGGATGGACAACAGCCAACCGGTCTCCGCCCAGCGAGGCCCGTACAAAACGGCGACAAGGTCGAATGACAGGGTCGCCATGATGGCGAAGACCGGCAAACCCAGAATCCAGATGGTGGCAAGAATTTGCAGAAATGCCCGCTGCAGCCGCTCCCGCTCCCCACTCATTTGCGCTGCCGCCGACATGAAACTGCTCTGCAGCGCGCCCAGCAACAAGGTATTGGGCATGGTGGCCAGGTTATAGGCGACTGAATACAAGCCGACCGAATGAGCATTGAGCAGGCGACCGATGATGATGCGGTCCATATTGCTCAGCCACCAGTTGACGATATTCGTCAGGAACACCGTGCCGCCGGCACTGAACGCTGCCGAACTGCCGGCGTAGCTGAAAAGCGGCCGCGTCGTGTGCCGATAGGCCCAGTAATTGGCCACCAGCTGAACGGCCGCCTGCACGACGCAGGCAGCGACCAGCGAGTAATAACCGGCGCCGAGCAGCGCCATGGGAATGCCGAAGCCCAGGTAGGCGACGGCATAACTGAGAATCTGGATGATGCCGACGGCGCGAAAATTGAGCGCGCGCTGCAGCAGGATGTTCGCGGTCGCGGAAGACGCGGCGAGAAAACACACCAGAGACAGCCAGCGGATCACCGGCAATACCCGCGGATCGCGGAAATAGTCGGCGATCCACGGCGCGGCAAGAAACACCACGGACATCGACACCAGCCCTATCATCACCTGCCAGGTAAATGCGAAGCGGATATCCTCATCGGTCACCGTGGGCCGATGCAGGAGATTCCAGGCGAAGCCGAAATTGGAAAGAAAGTTGCTCAGCAGGAGCACCATCATGCCGATTCCAAAAATGCCGTAATTATCCGGACCGAGCAAGCGGGCCAATATGATCTGCGAAACCAGCTGGAGTGCGAAGCGTGCCACGGTGGAGATCGCGCTCCATTTGACGGCCGAGACTCCGGCTTTCCCTAAGCCGCCCTTCATTGCATGTTTTCCTTGGAAATAGTCACGGACCGGATCGACCCCTGCGTCGGTAGCGGCAGCTTCTGGCGTGGAACAACTCGTCAGCGTAGGGCCGCCCAAGATTTCTTGCCATGGACTGCCCGGCCCCGTCGGAACTTCTCGATCCGACGCCGCCGCAGCCATGCGGCCGCGAGTCGCGAAGCGCATGGATCCCACACTTGTCATGCCAGCGCGCAACGCATGCAGGATACTTCGGGAATGCCATTATCGACAGCTTTCACGACAGCAGCTGTTCCCGGCCAAAAACACAAATAGTGAGTGCTTGCTATTAATTTCATCGGGCACGGCATTTGCGCCTGCGTTGCAGGCCCGGCGTCGGCGCATTCCTGTTCTCAACAACTCCAGAGGGAAGAAAATTGAAAGTCACCATCATCGGCAGCGGCTATGTGGGTTTGGTCACGGGCGCATGCCTGGCCGAAATGGGCAACCATGTGGTGTGCCTCGACGTGGATTCGCGCAAGATCGAAATCCTCAATTCCGGCGGCATCCCGATCCATGAGCCGGGGCTGCAGGAAATCGTGCAGCGCAACGCCCGCGCAGGCCGGCTGGAGTTCACAACGGATGTCGAAGCAGCGGTGTCGCACGGCACCCTGCAGTTCATCGCCGTCGGCACGCCGCCGGACGAAGACGGCTCGGCGGACCTGCAGTACGTGCTGGCCGCGGCACGCAACATCGGCAAGTCCATGACCGACTACAAGGTCGTCATCGACAAGAGCACGGTGCCGGTGGGCACGGCCGACAAGGTCAAGGCCGCGATCGCGGAGGAGCTGCAAAAGCGCGGCGTGCAGCTCGAATTCGCGGTCGCCTCGAATCCGGAATTCCTGAAGGAAGGCGCCGCGGTCGCCGACTTCATGCGGCCCGATCGTGTGGTCGTGGGTGCCGAGGACGAACGCGCCATCCTGCTGCTGCGCGCCCTCTACCAGCCCTTCGTGCGCAATCGCGACCGCATGATGGTGATGGACATCCGCAGCGCCGAGTTCACCAAGTACGCGGCCAACGCGATGCTGGCCACCCGCATCAGCTTCATGAACGAGCTGTCGCGCGTGGCCGAGCGCCTGGGCGCAGACATCGAACTGGTGCGGGTCGGCATCGGCAGCGATCCGCGCATCGGCACGCAGTTTCTGTATGCCGGCGCGGGCTACGGCGGTTCCTGCTTCCCCAAGGACGTCAAGGCGCTGATCCGCATCGCCGCGGATGCGGGCGAGCCGTCGCGCATGCTGGATGCGGTCGAAGCGGTCAACGACGCCCAGAAACGGGTGCTGACCGAGAAGATCGTCGCCCGCTACGGCAAGGACCTGAGCGGCAAAACGTTCGCCATGTGGGGCCTGGCCTTCAAGCCCAACACCGACGACATGCGTGAAGCGCCCAGCCGGGTGGTGATCGCCGCCCTGCTGGAGATGGGAGCACAGGTGCGAGCCTACGATCCGGTGGCATCGGAAGAGGCCCAGCGGGTGCTTCTGAGCGAGGACGGTTCGCCGCAGAAGGGGCTGGTTTTCGCAGACTCTTCAAGCGCCGCGCTCGAAGGCGCCGACGCGCTGATCATCATCACCGAGTGGAAGGAGTTCCGCACGCCGGACTTCGACGCCCTGCGCGAAGCGCTGAAGGACAAGCTCGTCTTCGACGGCCGCAACCTCTACGATCCACAGCTCATCCGCAGCTTCGGCCTGGAGTACCTCTCCATCGGCAGGCCCTGAACCTGAGGCGGCGCGCTGCGCGGCATGGCTGGTCTTGTGTAGCCATTGCCGCGCCGAATGGCGCACCGCACAATTTTTTCCTCATGGCGGCGCGGGCTGCCACCGCTCCACGGTTCATTTTTGCGGCAGGAACATGAAGTTCATCGTGTCGATGTTGTTGCTGGCGCTTTGCGCATCGGCGGTTTCCGCGGCCTCCGTGTTTCTCGACAGCGAGGCGGCCCGGGTCACGCCGGAATCGGGCATCTCGGTGCCGGCGCTGCTGATCGCCGGGATCGGCATGATGTTGACCGTGGTCTGGCGCTGCAACATGGCGCGGTAGACTTTGCGGCTTTCGCGCGCCCGTCCCTGGACGCGCGGCGCACCGCAGCTACCCACAAGCCATGAAAATCGCCACCTGGAACGTCAACTCACTGGCCGTGCGCCTGCCCCAGGTCCTCGACTGGCTGATCGCCCACCCGGTCGATGTGCTGTGCCTGCAGGAGCTCAAGCTCACCGACGACAAGTTCCCGCTCGATGTGCTGCAGCAAGCCGGCTATCAAGCGGTCTCGTTCGGACAGAAGACCTACAACGGCGTGGCGATCCTGAGCCTTGCGCCGCTGTCCTCGGTCAGCCGCAACATCGCGGGTTTCGAGGACGAGCAAAGCCGTGTCATCACCTGCACCGTCGAGACGGCGCAGGGCCCGCTGCGTGTGGTCAACGGCTATTTCGTCAACGGACAGGAGCCGGGCAGCGACAAGTTCGCCTACAAGATGCGCTGGCTCGACGCGCTGCGGGCGCAGGTCCAGGCGGAACTCACGCAGCACGAAAGACTGGTGCTGCTGGGCGACTTCAACATCACGCCGGACGACCGCGACAGCTACGACCCGGTGGGCCTGCGCGAGACCATTCATCACACGAGCGAGGAGCGGGCGCATTTCCGCAGCCTGCTCGACCTGGGCCTGAGCGATGCCTTCCGCATGTTCGAGCAGCCGGAGAAATCCTTCTCCTGGTGGGACTACCGCATGCTGGGTTTCCAGAAGAACCGCGGCCTGCGCATCGACCACATCCTGGTGAGCGATGCACTCAAGCCCCAGGTCAAGGGCTGCGTGGTCGACCGCGCGCCGCGCAAGAACAAGCAGCCCAGCGACCACGCCCCCGTGGTGCTGGAACTGGGCGCCTGAACCCGCCCTGCCCGCTTATTCCAGGCCGAGTTCCTGGATCTTGCGGGTGATGGTGTTGCGGCCTATGCCCAGGCGCTGGGCCGCCTCGATTCGGCGGCCGCGGGTGCTGGCCAGCGCCGTCAGGATCAGGCGCGATTCGAAGCGGCGCGAGAGCTGATCCCACACATCGTTGCGGCCTTCGGCCAGCAGGCTCAGGGCCTCGGCTTCCAGGCCCTGCTCCCAGCTGTCGGAGGCAACACCAGGCGCTGTCATCGGCTCCATCGCGGCCGGCTGCACCGGACGCACTCCTTCCGAAGACGGCAGCGGCATCGCCGCGACCGGTGCATAGGCGGGTGGCGATGCTGCCGCCAACCCACCGACCAGGGGCGCGGCCGGCGCGGCGAGGACGGCGCTGGCGGCCGGCTCGGCGCCGGAAACCTCGGGCGGCAGGTCCTTGGGTTCGATCACCTGCGCCGGAGCCATCACCGTCAGCCAATGGCAGATGTTCTCCAGCTGACGCACATTGCCGGGAAAACCGAAGGTGGCCAGGCGGGCCAGGGCACCGTCGGAGATGCGTTTGGGCTCCACGCCGAGCTGCTTGGCGCTCTGCTGCAGGAAGTGGCGGGTGAGCGTCGGCACGTCCTCGCGGCGCTCGCGCAGCGCGGGCAGGCGCAGGCGGATCACGTTGAGGCGGTGGAACAAGTCTTCGCGGAACACGCCTTCCTTGACCCGGTTCTCCAGGTCCTGGTGGGTGGCGGCGATCACCCGCACATTGGCCTTGACGGCGTTGTGCCCGCCCACCCGGTAGAAGTGGCCGTCGGACAGCACGCGCAGCAGGCGGGTCTGCAGGTCGAAGGGCATGTCGCCGATTTCGTCCAGGAACAGCGTGCCGCCCTCGGCCTGTTCGAAGCGGCCGCGGCGCATGGTCTGCGCACCGGTGAAGGCGCCGCGCTCATGGCCGAAGAGTTCGCTCTCCAGCAAGTCCTTGGGGATGGCGGCCGTGTTGATCGCCACGAAGGGGCCGTTGGCGCGCGGCGAATGCTTGTGCAGGGCGCGCGCCACCAGTTCCTTGCCGGAGCCGGATTCGCCGGTGATCATCACCGTGACGTTGCTCTGCGACAGCCGGCCGATGGCGCGGAACACGTCCTGCATGGCGGGCGCCTGGCCCAGCATCTCGGGCGTCGCGGCCATGCGCTCTTCGGCGATCTCCTCGCGCTGGCTTTCCTCGACCGCGCGGCGGATCAGCTCCACCGCCTTGGGCAGGTCGAAGGGCTTGGGCAGGTATTCGAAGGCGCCGCCCTGGAAGGCCGACACGGCGCTGTCCAGGTCGGAGAAGGCCGTCATGATGATGACCGGCAGGCCGGGGTGCTTGGCCTTGACCTTTTCCAGCAGGTCCAGGCCCGAGCCGCCCGGCATGCGGATGTCGCTCACCAGGATCTGCGGGCCCTGGTTGTCGGGATCGTCTTCGCCGGCCTCTTCAAGGGCCGCCAGCACTTCGCGCGGATTGGTGAAGCTGCGGGTGGGGAGGTCTTCCCGCAGCAGGGCTTTTTCCAGCACGAAGCGGATGGATTGGTCGTCGTCTACTATCCAGATCGGCTTCATGTCTTGCTTATCGCCCAGTCAGTTATCGTTTTGGCTCAGGTGTTCACGGCAGCGGGATGAGCAGCTTGAAATCTGTCTTCCCTGGGACGCTTTCGCACTCGATCAGTCCATGGTGCTGTTGCACGAAGGTCTGCGCCAGGGTCAGTCCCAGCCCGGAGCCGCCGTCCCGACCCGACACGAGCGGGTAGAAGATGCGGTCCTTGATCGAGTCCGGCACGCCGGGTCCGTTGTCGATGACATGCAATTCCAGTGCCAATCGATAGCGCTGCTTGCCGAAGGTCACCTGGCGCGCGATGCGGGTCTTGAGCACGATGCGGCCGTCGCCGTCGGCGATGCGCTCGGCCAGGGCCTGTGCCGCGTTGTGGGTGATGTTGAGCACGGCCTGGATCAGCTGCTCGCGGTCGCCGCGGAACTCGGGGATGGAGGTGTCGTAGTCGCGCACCACCCGCAGCCCGCGCGGGAACTCGGCCACGATCAGCGAACGCACCCGCTCGCAGACCTCGTGGATGTTCACGTCGCCCACCAGGTGCGGCCGGCGGTGCGGCGCCAGCAGGCGGTCGACCAGCGACTGCAAGCGGTCGGCCTCGTGGATGATGACCTGGGTGTACTCCACCAGGTCGCGCGACTCGATCTCCATCTGCAGCAGCTGCGCCGCGCCGCGGATGCCGCCCAGCGGGTTCTTGATCTCGTGGGCCAGGTTGCGGATGAGTTCCTTGTTGGCCTGGGTCTGGTCGATCAGGCGCTCCTCGCGGTCCTGCCGGGCCTGCTGCTCCATCGGCAGCAGCTCGATGACGATCTCGCCCTTGCGGTCGCTGGGCGCCACGATGACGTGGACCGGGAAACTCTCGTGGTTGGCGCGGTGCAGCGCGTCGTCGTAGCGCAGGGCGGCGAATTCGTTGCTCTCGGCGCCGTTGAGGGCGTTCTGCAGCAGGGCGGGCTGTGCGAAGAGTTCCGCGAAGGAGGTGCCCTCGATGGTGCGGCGCGAGGTGCCGATCGCATCCTCCAGCGCGGCATTGGCAAACAGCACCTCGCCCTTGGCGCCCACCACCGCCACCAGCGTGGCCAGCAGGTCGAAGGACTGGTAACGCTCGGAAGCCTTGGGTGCCGGCCGCTTGCCCACGCCGGGAATACGCAGGCTCATCGGGTCTGCAGGCGGGCGAGTTCTCGCTGGATGCCTTCCATGTCGCTCTGGTTGCGGGCGATGCTGGCCTTGAGGTCGGCCACGCGGTCCAGGTATTTCTGGTAGTTGCGCGATTCGGCGCCCTGGCGCTCGGGCTCGCCGTTGTTGTATTCCTTCTGCAGCTCGGCCTGGCGCGCCTGGGCGCGGCGCAACTCGTTCTCGAGGATGGAGCGGGCATCGGCATCGCGGGCGCGCTGCTGGTCGGCGTCGATGCGGGCCGCGTTCGACACAGGCGCCGTCACCACGCCGACATTGCCGCCCGAAGCGCCCGAGCCGCCGGACGCGCGTGTGCCCTGCACGATGGTGACGTTGCCGCCCTCCATCACCTTGCAGTCGCGCTGCTTGGCGACGGCCGCGTTGTTGGTGTATTCGTTGCCGCAGCGGTAGATGCGCTCCTGCGCCACGGCGGCGCCGCTGGCGGCCAGCAGCAGCGCGGCGGCTGCGCAGGCGAGACTGAAAGACCGGAAGACCTGGATCATCGAAAAGTTGCTCCGCGCTGGAACCCGGCAGTATGGCGCCATTCGGCCGCGCCGCGTTCAAAGCCGTCTTAACGCGGCGGCGCCACCCATCGACGACCCGTACCGCTGCAGAAAAGAAAAAGGGCGGCCGAAGCCGCCCCTGTCGCACGTCCGCCGAAGCGGACGGCTCGCCTTACAGCGAGTAGTACATGTCGAATTCCACCGGGTGGGTGGCCATGCGGAAACGCGTGACTTCCTGCATCTTCAGGTCGATGTAGGCATCGATGTAGGAGTCGGTGAACACGCCGCCCTTGGTCAGGAAGGCGCGGTCCTTGTCCAGGTGTTCCAGGGCCTGGTCCAGGCTGTGGCAGACGGTGGGGATCAGCGCGTCTTCTTCCGGCGGCAGATGGTAGAGATCCTTGGTGGCGGCTTCGCCCGGGTGGATCTTGTTCTCGACGCCGTCCAGGCCCGCCATCAGCAGGGCCGCGAAGCCCAGGTAGGGGTTCATCAGCGGATCGGGGAAACGCGCTTCCACGCGGCGGCCCTTGGGGTTGGCCACGAAGGGGATGCGGATCGAGGCCGAGCGGTTCTTGGCCGAGTAGGCCAGCTTCACCGGGGCTTCGAAGCCGGGCACCAGGCGCTTGTAGCTGTTGGTGCCGGGGTTGGTGATGGCGTTCAGGGCACGGGCGTGCTTGATGATGCCGCCGATGTAGTACAGGGCGAAGTCCGACAGGCCTGCATAGCCGTCGCCGGCGAACAGGTTCTTGCCGTCTTTCCACACCGACTGGTGCACGTGCATGCCGGAGCCGTTGTCGCCGACGATGGGCTTGGGCATGAAGGTGGCGGTCTTGCCGTAGGCATGGGCCACGTTCTGGATCACGTACTTCTGCAGCTGGACCCAGTCGGCGCGCTGGATCAGCGTGCTGAACTTGGTGCCGAGTTCCATCTGGCCGGCGTTGGCCACTTCATGGTGATGCACTTCGACCGGGATGCCCAGGCCTTCGAGCACCAAGCACATTTCCGAGCGCATGTCCTGGAAGCTGTCGACCGGGGGCACCGGGAAGTAGCCGCCCTTGACCGCCGGACGATGGCCGGTGTTGCCGTGTTCGTATTCCTTGTCGCTGTTCCAGGACGCCTCTTCCGAGTCGATCTTGACGAAGCAGCCGGACATGTCGTTCTTCCAGCGCACGCTGTCGAAGACGAAGAATTCGGGTTCCGGTCCGAAGTAGGCGGTGTCGCCCAGGCCGGAAGCCTTCATGTAGGCTTCGGCGCGCTTGGCCAGGGAGCGGGGATCGCGTTCGTAGGCCTTGCCGTCGACCGGGTCGATCACGTCGCAGGTCAGGATCAGCGTCGGCTCTTCGAAGAAGGGGTCGATGTTGGCGGTGTTCGGGTCGGGCATGAGCTGCATGTCCGAAGCCTCGATGCCCTTCCAGCCGGCGATGGACGAGCCGTCGAAAGCGTGGCCGGAGGTGAACTTGTCTTCGTCGAAGGCCGAAACCGGCACGGTGACGTGTTGTTCTTTGCCGCGGGTATCGGTGAAGCGGAAGTCAACAAACTTGACTTCGTTCTCTTTCACCATCTTGATCACGTCTGCGACGGTCTTGGCCATCAGGAATCTCCAGAAAGTTGAATGCTCGTTGGTAAGGCTGGCAGGAGGCGGATGCAGTTTCTGTGCCAAAGCTGGTGCACAAGGCCATGCCACCAGCGCGGCATTGTGCCTGTGTCGGCAGAGAAAAATGCACGCTTTTGGCGCAATGGCGACGCACCAATATGACACCCGTCTATCGCACCATTTCGGGGCCCAATTTGGCGCCCAGCACATGCAGGCCGGCCAGCAGCGCGGGATAGGCCGCACGGGCGGCGGCTGCCTCTCCCTTGACGCCCAGCTCGATGTGCCGGCCGTGCACAGGATGGTCCATGCTGGGCAGGCTGAACACCTTGACCTCGGCATGGTCGGCTTCGATACGCACCATGAGGGGGGTCAACAGGGACTCCATCGCGCCGTAGACGACGATGGAACGCTCCTCGAAGGTGCTGCGGTGGAAGAAGGCCGAGTAGCGGTCTTCCAGCACCCATTCCATCATCGGCCAGGCCATCACCGGGAAACCCGGCACGCAGTGCACCTCGCCGCCGCCCGGACCCTTGCAGCTGAAGCCGGGGATCTTGTTGTAGGGGTTGGGAATGATGCGGGCGCTCTGCGGAAACACACCCATGTTGAGCCGGTGCTGGTTGTCGGCCCGCTCGGGCTCGTAAGGCAGGCCGCTTTCCCGGGCGACGTCCTGCACGCGTTCGAGGATCAGCTTCTCGGCCTGCGGATGCAGCACCAGTTCCTGGCCGAGGGCCTTTGCAGCGGACTGCCGGGTGTGGTCATCCGGCGTGGCGCCGATGCCGCCGCAGCTGAAGACCGCATCCCCGCTGGCGAAGGCCCGCTGGAGCGTGGCCGTCAGGCGTTCGGGCGAGTCCCCCACATAGTCGGCCCACGACAGCTGCAGGCCGCGGGCCGAGAGCAATTCGATGAGCTTGGGCATGTGCTTGTCCGCACGTTTGCCCGACAGAATCTCATCGCCGACGATGATGAGGCCGAAGACGGGCGGCTTGCCGTCCGTGGGGAGGGTCTGGGAGGTCGTCATCCCGGCATCCTAGCCCGAGCCGGTGACGCCTGCCTTGCAGCGGTCTTGCCGCCTGCCTGCCCCAGGCTCCTAGCCGCGGCCGAACAGCCGCTTGACGCCCAGCCACTGTTGCACCCAGAAGCCCTCGCCGTAATCGCGCACCCGGCCGTGTTCGTCGGGCTCGACCTGGTCGCGGATGCCGGTGGGGTCGAAGCGGATGGTGAAGTCTGCCGTGCGGAACAGCATGTCCCACCAGGGCAGCAGCACGCCGAAGTTGCAGCCGCCGTAGGCCGTGCCGACCGGCGGGATGCCGTCGCCTTCGTGACCGCCGCGCGGCGTGTTGCGGGCGGCGGCATCGTCGGCCGCCAGCGGCCATTCGTGGCCGACGCCGATGTTGTGGTGCCGGCGATGGAACCGCGGGCTGACCCACAGCCGCTCGCCGATGCGGCCGAACCAGACCCGCAGGTTGGCATGCTGCAGGCTCTCGCTGAGCTGCGAGAGCACCACCACCGCGATGAACTGGCTGGGCTGCACGCCGATCAGCTGCGCCACCACCACCACGATCGCATCGTGCAGCACCGCGTCGAGCAGGTGGTTGCGGTTGTCGCTCCACATGGTCATCTGGCGTTGCGAGTGGTGCAGCGCATGCAGCTTCCACCACCATTCGAGCTGGTGCTGGCCGCGGTGAATCCAGTATTCCAGGAAGTCGAAAACCAGGATGTAGAGCAGCAGGCTGACCACGGCGATGTCGGTCACGCCCGGCCACAGGTCGTCGAGCTGGAAAGTGCGCAGGCCGTTCACCCGCAGCCAGCCGAACAGCTCGTCGAACCAGGGCTGCACCGCCAGGAAGAGCACCACCCGGAACAGCCCGACCCGGTAGATGAGGGTGTAGAGGATGTCCACCCGGATCGCCCGCCGGTCGCGCACCGGCTCGGCCGGCCGCCAGCGCTGCAGCGGGCCGATCACCACGATCAGGATCGCCACCTCGATCAGGCCGATCAGCAGCCAGCCGGTGCCGTCATAGGCGTCCTCGATCATGCCGGACATGCCCAGCATGAACATCAGCGGCTGGACCACGGTTTCGAACAGCCACTGCTGGGCGACGGAGAAGACGTTGGCGAAAAATTCCATGTGCTGTGGAGTCGCGAACGGACAAACGGTTCAGGCGGATTCAGGGATGCTGCGCGATCCAGGCCCGGTAGTCGGGATGTTCACGCAGGGTGGCGAAGCAGAAGCCGCGCTGCTTGAGGCCCTGGATCAGCGGTTCGAGATTGGCCGGCGCCCACGGGTCCTTGCGCGACCAGATGCCCAGGTGGGCCAGCAGCACATCGCCGGGGCGGATGTCGCGCAGGGCCTTGTCGAGCAGGGCCTTGTTGCTGAAGGTCTCGCTCGGCAGTTCGTCGCCCAGGAAACCCGCGGGCGCCCAGCCTACATGGGCATAACCGCACTGGCGCGCCGCCGCCAGCAGCGCCGGCGAAGTCTTGCCGCCCGGGGCGCGGAACAGCGGCAGGGGCTTGCGGCCGGTCATGGCCTGCATGCGGTCTTCGGCGCGCTGGATCTCGGCGCAGTAGGCGGCGGCATCCACCACCGATTCCTTGCCGGACTGCGGGCCGGCGCTCGGACGCAGGCGGAACTTCACCGGCCGGCTACCTTTGACATCGCCGCGCCAGTAGGCGTGGTCGTAGGTGTGGGAGGCGAATTCGTGGCCCTCGGCGGCACGCGCCTTCCACCAGGGCGCCCAGTAATCGCCCAGGCTGCCGTCGCCCTCCTTCGTGGGCTCGTTGGCGCCGAAGAAGGTGACGTGGACCTGCTCGCGCCTGAGTACATCGGCGACCAGGGGCGCGATGCCCATGTGGCCGGTGTCGAAGGTCAGGTAGACGGGCTTGTCGCAGGTGGCCGCACCGGCCGTGGCGCAGACCGCCGCCAGCGCCAGCAGCAGCGGCTTAACGCCGCGCATGTTCCAGCGTCCAGACACCGTGCGGCGAGCGGCCCACGGGTACCTGCATCACCACCTTCGAAGTCACCGTGTCGACCACGGTGAACTTGCGCGCCCAGCGCGAGGTGACCAGGATGAAACGCCCATCGGCCGTCAGGTCCATGCAGTCCGGGCCGCCTGGCGCAGGGTAGCTGGCCAGCACGGTCTGGGTCTGCATGTCGATCTTGCTGATGGTGTTGGCCACCCGGTTGCTGACGAAGAGATGGCGGCCGTCGCCAGCGCCACGAAACGCGTGCGCGCCACGGCCGGTGGCGATCTTGCGCAGGAACTTCGGCTGCGGCCCGCCCACGTCGTATACCTCCACGCCATCGCTGCCGGTCAGGCCCAGGAAGAGCGTGCGGTCGTCCGGCGCCACGAACACGTCGGCCGGCATGGCGCCGGTCTTGGTGCGCCACTTGATCGCCTGTGTGGCCATGTCGATGGCGACCAGTTCGTCGCTGTCCTGCATGGAGGAATACAGGGTCTGGCTCTTGCTGTCGATGAAGAGATGGCTGGGCGTCTTGCCGGTGGCGACACGTTTGGCCAGGGTGAAGTCCTGGCCGTCCCAGCGATAGATGTCGACGTGGTTCAGCCGGTTGGCGGCCGTCACGAACCACTTCATGTCGGGCGAGAACTGCAGCTGGTAGGGATCGACGATGCCGCGCACCGTGCGCTGGACCTGGGCCGTGCGCGGGTCCAGGAAGGTCAGCGAATCCGACAGCGCGTTGGCGACGATGATCGATTTCTCGTCCGGCGTCAGGTAGAGGTGATGCGGTTCCTTGCCGGTGGGGATGCGCTCCTTCTCGGTCCAGGTCGCCGGGTCGATCACGCTGACGCTGGCGTCGAGCGAGTTCAGCACGAAGATGGGTGTACGCAGAACCGGCAGGGCGGGCTCCGCATGGGCAAGGCTGGCAAACAGTGCAGCAAGCGCGAATGCGGTGCTGCGGGCGAGAGAACGAGCAATCAACATCGAGTGGCGCAGTGGCAAGGCAACCGGAGAGTGTAAGGGGCGGGATTCGGGCGAAGGTTCAGCGGCAGTCGTAACAAACGCCCGGCTTGACTTGGGTCAAGCGGATTTCAGCAAGGCCATGTCTTCGGCCTGCAGCCAGCGCCATTGGCCGGGTGCCAGGTCCGGCGGCAGCACCAGGCCGCCGATGCGCGAGCGGTGCAGGCCCTCGACCCGGTTGCCAACGGCCGCCAGCATGCGTTTGACCTGGTGGTACTTGCCCTGGGTGAGGGTCAGGCGCAGGTGCAGCGAACGGCCCGGCTCGCCGACGATCTCGCAAGCGGTCGCGGCGACCGGCTTCGGGTCGTCGTCCAGCACCACGCCGGCCAGCAGGCGCTCGACCTGGCTGGTCTCCAGCGCATGCTTGACCGTCACCTCGTAGACCTTGGGCAGGTGATGCTTGGGCGAGGCCATGCGGTGGATGAACTGGCCGTCGTCGGACATGAGCAGCAGCCCGGTCGTGTCCTGGTCGAGACGCCCGATGGCCTGCACGCCCTGCACCGCGCCCTTGGCCGGCCGCTGGCGCAGCGGCGCCGGCAGCAGGGTGTAGATGCTGGGATAGGTGGACGGCTTTTGCGAACACTCGGTGCCCGCGGGCTTGTGCAGCATCAGGTAGGCCTTGGCAAAGACCTGCCAGTCGCGGCCCTGCACCCGCAGGCGCAGGCCCTCGGGCTCGAAGGGCTGGGCCGACTCGCGGCAGACCACCGCCGCATCGCCCTCGCCTATCGCGACCAGGCCTTGCTGGACCAGTCCGGCGCACACACGGCGGGTACCGAAACCTTGGGAATAGAGGATGTCCTGAAGCTGCTGCATGAAGCGTCGATGAAAAAGGAAAAGGGCAAGCCGTTGCGCACAACGGATTGCCCTTTCGGAGAGTGGTGGAGCTGGGGGGATTCGAACCCCCGTCCGCAAGCCTTTACCGCGCAGATCTACATGTTTAGCGAGCTGGTTTGAGTCTCATGGCGGATGTCGCGCAGTCGCACGCTGCACCCGTCACCAGCACCCTTGGATCTCGGCCGCACCCCAAGGTACCCGGGGGAAGCCCAGCCTGCGTGAATTACCCCGCTGTACGACTGGAGGCTTGCGCCTTCAACCGCACCCAATCCGTAGACAAACTGGTGCGAGACCGTCTCCGAGGAGACGGAAGGTTCTTAGTGCTTAGGCAGCGACAGCGATGAGGCTGTCGTTTGCTGCAACACGGGAGAACCCGGTGCTTTTTGCGTTGGCAATTAGCTTGTTTCGGTCTGATTTACGAGCGCACCGAGCTCGACATGCACCACAGCGGATCCGAACCCACGTCGAAACCAAATGCAGCCCCAAGCGGACCATTTTACGCCGCATCCAGCAATTTCAAGAGCTGCGCCGGAGATTTAGCGATTGCATGCGCACCCCAGTCCTCGATGGCGGTCGCGCTGCCCAGATAGCCCCAGGCGGCGGCGACCGTGCCCATGCCGGCGGCGCGGCCGGCCACGATGTCGCGCTCGTCATCGCCGACATAGATGCAGCGCGCGGGATCGACATCCATGCGCCGGCAAGCCTCCAGCAGCGGGGCCGGATGCGGCTTGGCATGCGGCGTGGTGTCGCCGCTGATCGCGGTGGCGGCACCCGCCAGCGCCGACACGGTGCCAAGCAGCGGCCCGGTGAAGCGCTGGGACTTGTTGGTCACGATGCCCCAGGCCAGGCCGCGCTGTGCCAGTGCCTCGACCATCTCGGCCACGCCGTCGAAGATCTGCGTGTTCTCGGTCATGCGCTGCTCGTAGCGCTGGAAGAACTCCTCACGCATGGTGGCGAAATCCGCATGCTCCGGCGCCATGCCGAAGGCCACGGCCAGCATGCCGCGGGCGCCCGCGCCGCACATCGGACGGTAGCGATCGAGCGGCAGGGAGGGCAGGCCGCGTGCCAGGCGCATGGCATCGGCGGCGCCACCGAGGTCGGGCGCGCTGTCGATCAAGGTACCGTCCAGGTCGAACAGCACGGCATGGAGATTGCCGAACATCTCAGACCCCCTGCTGGCCGCCGGCACGGCGGGTGGCGATCATGTAGTTGACGCCAGTGTCGGCCGTCAGGCTGTAGCGGCGGTTGAGCGGGTTGTACTCGAGTCCGCGCGAGCCCTGCAGCTCCAGCCCCGCCGCGCGGCAGAAAGCGGCGAGCTCGCTCGGCCGGATCATGCGTGCGTATTCATGGGTGCCACGGGGCAGCATGCGCATCACGTACTCCGCGCCCACGATCGCCATGAGGAATGACTTGGCGTTGCGGTTGATGGTCGAGAAGAACACCCAGCCGCCGGGCTTGACCATGGTGGCGCATGCACGCACCACCGAGGCCGGATCCGGCACGTGTTCGAGCATTTCCATGCAGGTCACGACATCGAAGGCGGCTGACTGCTCGGCCGCCAGCGCTTCGGCGCTGACCTTGCGGTACTGCACGCCGGGCGTGCCCGCCTCCAGCGCATGCAGGCGCGCGACCTTCAGCGACTTGTCGGCCAGATCCACGCCCAGCACATCGGCACCGCGGCGCGCCATCGCATCGGCCAGGATGCCGCCGCCGCAACCCACGTCCACCACCTTGCGGCCTTTCAACGGCGCCTGGCCGTCGATCCAGCCCAGCCGCAGCGGATTGATCTGGTGAAGCGGTTTGAATTCGCCATCCGCATCCCACCAGCGATGCGCCAATTCGGAGAACTTGGCCAGCTCGGCCGGGTCTGCATTCAAAGTTTCTTGCATTCGGCTATTTTCCCACGTGCCAAAAGAAAAGGCCCGCAGGGCGAGCCTGCGGGCCTTTTTCCAAAATCCGATGAAGGATTACTTGGCGCGGGTACCGACCACTTCGATTTCCACGCGGCGGTTCTTGGCGCGGCCAGCGGCGGTCTTGTTGTCCGCGACCGGCTGCTTCTCGCCCTTGCCTTCGGTGTAGACGCGGTTCTTCTCGATGCCCTTGGACACGAGATAGGCCTTGACGGCTTCAGCGCGGCGAACCGACAGCTTCTGGTTGTATGCATCGGTGCCCACGGAGTCGGTGTGACCCACGGCGATGATGACTTCCAGGTTGATGTCCTTGGTCTTGCCGACCAGCTCGTCGAGCTTGGCCTTGCCTTCGGGCTTCAGAACCGACTTGTCGAAGTCGAAGAAGGCGTCGGCAGCGAAGGTGACCTTGCTGGAGGTGGCAGCAGCCGGAACCGGAGCCACGGGAGCGACCGGAGGAGCCGGACGGACGGCAGGAGGAGCAACCGGAGCGGCAGCAGGCACCAGGGCACCGTCGCAACCAGCAGCAGCGGTGGCGGGCGTCCAGCTGGCATCACGCCAGCACAGCTCGTTCGTGCCGTTCTTCCAGACGAGTTCGCCGGTGCCGTTCTTCCAGTTGTCGACGACGTTGCCGCCGTTGGCAGCATTCACAGTGGTCTGAGCGCCAGCGGTGGAGGCGACCGCAGCGACTGCAAACAACATCGCCACTTTGTTGAGTTTCTTCATGGTTCTCCTCTTGGGGAAAAAGCCGCAGCCGCGCTGCGATCCTGTACGTTATCAGTGACCATCACCAAAAACGCTGAAAAAGATTGTGCCATAGCGGTCTTCCAAGTCGTTGCCAAAACGGTACGCCTGCCGTAGGACTGCAGCGCATTTCCCCCGTGCTGTTGCTTGCTTGCTACAAGCCGACTTGACCGTAAAATCAAAGGTTTTCCGCTCGTCTGTTCGCACTGCACATATATGACATCCTTCGCCAAGGAAACGCTGCCGATCAGCCTCGAAGAGGAAATGCGCCGGAGTTACCTCGACTACGCCATGAGCGTGATCGTGGGCCGCGCACTCCCCGATGCCCGTGACGGACTCAAGCCCGTCCACCGGCGCGTGCTCTTCGCGATGCACGAGCTGAACAACGACTGGAACCGTCCGTACAAGAAGTCCGCGCGTATCGTGGGCGACGTCATCGGCAAGTACCACCCGCACGGTGACAGCGCCGTCTACGACACCATCGTGCGCATGGCCCAGGACTTCTCCCTGCGCCACATGCTGGTCGATGGCCAGGGCAACTTCGGCTCGGTCGACGGCGACAGCGCCGCGGCCATGCGCTACACCGAAATCCGCCTGTCGAAGATCGCCCACGAGATGCTGGGCGACATCGACAAGGAAACCGTCGACTTCGTCGCCAACTACGACGGCAGCGAGCAGGAACCCTCGGTGCTGCCGAGCAAGCTGCCCAACCTGCTGGTCAACGGCTCGGCCGGCATCGCGGTGGGCATGGCCACCAACATCCCGCCGCACAACCTCAACGAGGTGGTGGATGCCTGCCTGCATTTGCTGAAGCACCCGCAGGCCACGGTCGATGAGCTGATGGAGATCATCCCCGCGCCCGACTTCCCCACCGCCGGCATCATCTACGGCATCGACGGCGTGCGCGAGGGCTACCGCACCGGCCGCGGCAAGGTGGTGATGCGGGCCAAGGTCCACTTCGAGGACATCGACCGCGGCCAGCGGCAATCGATCATCGTCGACGAGCTCCCCTACCAGGTCAACAAAAAGACGCTGCAGGAGCGCATGGCCGAGCTGGTGCACGAGAAGAAGATCGAGGGCATCAGCCACATCCAGGACGAGTCCGACAAGTCGGGCATGCGCCTGGTGATCGAGTTGAAGCGCGGCGAAGTGCCCGAGGTGGTGCTCAACAACCTCTACAAGCAGACCCAGCTGCAGGACACCTTCGGCATCAACATGGTGGCGCTGGTCAACGGCCAGCCGCGGCTGTGCAATCTGCGCGAGCTGATCGCCGTCTTCCTGCAGCACCGCCGCGAGGTGGTCACCCGCCGCACGGTGTTCGAGCTGCGCAAGGCGCGCGAGCGCGGCCATGTGCTCGAAGGCCTGGCGGTGGCCCTGGCCAATATCGACGACTTCATCCGCATCATCCGCGAGTCGCCCACGCCGCCGGTGGCCAAGGCCGAACTGATGACCCGCGCCTGGGACAGCAAGCTGGTGCGCGAGATGCTCACCCGCACCCGCGCCGACGGCGGCGTGATCAACGCCGACGACTACCGCCCCGAGACGCTGGAAGCGGGGCTCGGCATGGGCGCCGACGGCCTCTACCGCCTGTCCGAGACGCAGGCCCAGGAAATCCTGCAGATGCGCCTGCAGCGCCTCACCGGCCTGGAGCAGGACAAGATCGTGGCCGAGTACAAGGAGGTCATGTCGCACATCGAGGACCTGCTGGACATCCTGGCCCGCCCCGAGCGCGTCTCCACCATCATCGGAGAGGAGCTCGGCCACATCCGCGCCGAGTTCGGCCAGACCAAGCTCGGCGCCCGCCGCAGCCTGGTCGAGCACAGCTCCTTCGACCTCTCCACCGAGGACCTGATCACGCCCACCGACATGGTGGTCACGCTCAGCCACGGCGGCTACATCAAGAGCCAGCCGCTGGGCGAATACCGCGCCCAGAAACGCGGCGGCCGCGGCAAGCAGGCCACGGCGACGAAGGAAGACGACTGGATCGACCAGCTCTTCATCGCCAACACGCACGACTACATCCTGTGCTTCTCCAACCGCGGCCGGCTGTACTGGCTCAAGGTGTGGGAAGTGCCCTCGGGCTCGCGCGGTTCGCGCGGCCGTCCGATCGTCAACATGTTCCCGCTGCAGGAAGGCGAGAAGATCAACGTCGTGCTGCCGCTGACCGGCAAGTTCCGCAGCTTCCCGGCCGACAACTACGTCTTCATGGGCACCCGCATGGGCACCGTGAAGAAGACCGCGCTCGACGAATTCAGCAACCCGCGCAAGGCCGGCATCATCGCCATCAACCTCGACGACGGCGACTACCTGATCGGCGCCGCGCTGACCGACGGCACGCACGACGTGATGCTGTTCAGCGACGGCGGCAAGGCCGTGCGTTTCGACGAGAACGATGTGCGGGCCCTGGGCCGAAACACCCGCGGCGTGCGCGGCATGGACCTGCCCGAAGGCCAGTCCGTCATCGCCATGCTGGTGGCGGAGGACGAGCAGCAATCGGTGCTCACCGCCACCGAGAACGGCTACGGCAAGCGCACCTCGATCACCGAGTACACCCGCCATGGTCGCGGCACCAAGGGCATGATCGCCATCCAGCAGAGCGAGCGCAACGGCAAGGTCGTGGCCGCCACGCTGGTGCATGCCGACGACGAGATCATGCTGATCACCGACCGCGGCGTGCTGGTGCGCACCCGTGTCGCGGAGATCCGCGAACTCGGCCGCGCCACGCAGGGCGTCACCCTGATCAACCTGGACGAAGGCTCGCGCCTGTCGGGCCTGCAGCGCATCGTCGAGAACGACGCCGCGGTCGCGGCCGCCGAGGACGCGCCGGAAGAAGGCGACGCACCGGCTTCCGACACCCCGCCCGAAGCTGGTTCCGACACGCCGGACACCCCGGCCGAATGAAGCGCGCCGGCGCCCCTGGCGGCGCCGGTCCCGCCCTTATCTCTCGCGTTGCCCCACCCGCTGCCGGCGGCGCATTTTCCGGACCGCACCGATGACCCGTCCCTATAACTTTTCCGCCGGCCCCGCCGCCATCCCCGAAGACGTTCTGCGCGAGGCCGCGGCCGAAATGCTCGACTGGCACGGCAGCGGCATGAGCGTCATGGAGATGAGCCACCGCGGTAAGGAATTCATCTCCATCTACGAGCACGCCGAAGCCGACTTCCGCGCGCTGATGGGCGTGCCGAGCAACTTCAAGATCCTCTTCATGCAGGGCGGCGGCCTGGCCGAGAACGCCATCGTGCCACTGAACCTGTCGCGCGCCGCCACGGTCGACATGGTGCTCACCGGCAGCTGGAGCCAGAAGTCGCAGAAGGAAGCCCGCAAGTACGCCAGCGCCGTCAACGTGGTGGCCAGCAGCGAGGCGGACGGCTTCCACGGCATCCCCGACCCGGCCGGCTGGAAGCTCAGCCGCGGCGCCAGCTACGTGCACATCTGCAGCAACGAGACCATCCACGGCGTCGAATTCCAGCAGTTGCCCGACCTGGCCGCGCTCGGCAGCGATGCGCCGCTGGTGATCGACTTCTCCTCTCACGTGGCCTCGCGCCCGGTGGACTGGAGCAAGGTCGGCCTGGCCTTCGGCGGCGCCCAGAAGAACCTGGGCCCGGCCGGCCTCACGCTGGTCGTCGTGCGCGAGGACCTGCTGGGCCACGCCCTGCCGATCTGCCCCAGCGCCTTCGACTACAAGATCGTGGCCGACAACGAATCGATGTTCAACACGCCGCCGACCTGGGGCATCTACATCGCGGGCCTGACCTTCGCCTGGCTGCGCCGCCAGACCGAAGGCAGCCTCAGCGGCGTGGCCGCGATCGAGGCCCGCAACATCGCCAAGGCCAGTCTGCTGTACGACTACATCGACGGCTCGCAGCTCTACACCAACCCGGTCGACAAGGCCGCGCGCTCGCGCATGAACGTCCCGTTCATGCTGCGCGACGAGAGCCGCAACGAGGCCTTCCTGGCCGGCGCCAAGGCGCGTGGACTGCTGCAGCTCAAGGGCCACAAGTCGGTGGGCGGCATGCGCGCCAGCATCTACAACGCCATGCCGATCGAGGGTGTCCAGGCACTCGTCGACTACATGCGCGACTTCGAGAAACAAGCATGAGCGCACCCCTGCCCCCCAACCTCACGCTGGACGAATTGCGCCAGCGCATCGATGCGCTCGACAGCCAGCTGCTGCAACTGGTCAACCAGCGCGCCCTGGTGGCCGAGGCCGTCGGCGAATTGAAGAAGCGCGAAGGCACGCCCTTCTTCCGCCCCGACCGCGTGGCCCAGGTGATCGGCAAGATCCAGACCGCCAACCCCGGCCCGCTCAAGAGCAACCATGTGGCCGCCGTCTGGCGCGAGATCATGTCGGCCTGCCTGGCGCTCGAATCGCCGCAGCGTGTCGCCGTGCTGGGCCCCGAGGGCACCTTCACCGAACAGGCGGCCATCGAGTTCTTCGGCGGCGCCGCGGACATGATGTACTGCGCCAACTTCGACGAGGTCTTCCACGCCACCGCCGCCGGCAGCGCGCAGTACGGCGTGGTGGGCGTGGAGAACTCGGTCGAAGGCGTGGTCACCCGCTCGCTCGACCTGTTCCTGCACACGCCCTGCCACATCGTCGGCGAGGTCAGCATGCTGATCCGCCACAACCTGCTGCGCACCAGCAATTCGCTCGAAGGCATCGAGGCCGTGCTGGCCCATCCGCAGGCTCTGGCGCAGTGCCAGGGCTGGCTGTCCAAGCACCTGCCGCATGCCGAACGCCGGCCGGTTTCCAGCAATGCGGAAGGCGCGCGCCTGGCCGCCACCAACCCGGCCTGGGCCGGCATCGCCAGCGAGCGCGCGGCCACCCAGTTCGGCCTGCACATCGTGGCGCACGCCATACAGGACGACGCCTACAACCGCACCCGCTTCGCCGTCATCGCCCTGCCGCAGACGCTGGCCATGCCGGCGGCCACCGGCCGCGACTGCACCAGCCTGGTCGTCTCGGTGCCCAACCAGCCGGGCGCGGTGCACGACCTGCTGATGCCGCTGAAGACCCACGGTGTCTCCATGACCCGCTTCGAGTCGCGCCCGGCCAAGACCGGCCAGTGGGAGTACTACTTCTACATCGACCTCGACGGCCATCCTTCCCAGCCGCATGTGGCCGCCGCGCTGGAAGAGCTGCGCTCGCTCTGCGCTTTCTACAAGGTGCTGGGCGCCTACGCGGTCGGGGCATGAGCACAGGCGAGGCACCGATGTTCGAACAGCTCGGCCTGATCGGCTGCGGCCTGATGGGCAGTTCCTTCGCGCTGGCGCTGCGCCAGGCGGGGCTGGTGAAACGGGTGGTGGGCTATAGCAAGTCGCCCTCCACCACCGAGCAGGCGCGGCAGCTGGGCATCATTGATGTGGAGGCGCCCTCGGCGCTGCTGGCGGCCTCGGGCGCCGACATCGTGCTGCTGGCCGTGCCGGTGGCCGCCATCGGCCCCACACTCAAGGCGATCCGCCACGTGGTCACGTCCGAGATGCTGGTGATGGACGTGGGCTCGACCAAGGCCGACGTGGTCGAAGCCGCGCGCGAGGCCCTGCGTGAACGCATCGGCTCCTTCGTGCCCGCCCACCCGATCGCCGGCGCGGAAAGCTCCGGCCCGGCCAAGGCCCGCGCCGACCTCTACCGTGACCGCCAGGTGGTGCTGACGCCGATCGAGCGCACCCTCACCATCCGGCTGCAACAGGCCGAGGCGGTCTGGAAGGCCCTGGGCTGCTCGGTGCGCCAGATGTCGCCGGACACCCACGACGCCGCCTTGGCCGCCATCAGCCACCTGCCCCACATGCTGGCCTTCGCCGCGGTCAATGCGCTGGATGGCCAGCCCCAGGGCAGCGAATTCCTGGGCCTGGCCGGACCGGGCTTCCGCGACTACAGCCGCATCGCCGCCGCGAGCCCGGAGATGTGGCGCGACATCCTGCTGGCCAATCGAGCCGAGCTGCGCCGCCAGGCCGATGCCTTCCGCCTGGCGCTCAACGCGCTGGAGGACGCCATGGAGCGCGGCGACGCGCAACAGCTCGAAGCCCTCATCGCCCGCGCCAGCCGTGTCCGCAGCGCCTGGCGCATGCACACGGCCGGCGCAGCCCTCTGAATTTCCGTTTCTCGCCGCCGATGTACGCCACTCCCTTTCTCGACCTCCCTCCGCTGGAAAGCGCCGTCGGCGAGGTTGCCCTGCCCGGCTCCAAGAGCATCTCCAACCGCGTGCTGCTGCTCGCCGCCCTGAGCGAGGGCACCACCGCCGTGCACGACCTGCTGGATTCGGACGACACCCGCGTCATGCTCGACGCCCTGGTGCAGCTGGGCTGCGGCGTGCGGCGCATCGCGCCGGGCCAGGTCGAGATCGACGGCCTGGCCGGCCAGCCGCCCGCCGTCTCGGCCCGCCTCTTTCTGGGCAATGCCGGCACCGCCATGCGCCCACTGACCGCCGCCCTGGCCGTGCTCGGCGGCGACTTCGTGCTCGAAGGCGTGCCACGCATGCACGAGCGGCCGATCGGCGACCTGGTCGATGCCCTGCGCGCCCTGGGCTGCACCATCGGCTACCTGGGCAACGAAGGCTATCCGCCGCTGGCCATCGGCCGGCCGGCGCTGCATCTCGATGCGCCCATCCCCGTGCGCGGCGATGTCTCCAGCCAGTTCCTCACTGCCCTGCTGATGGCCCTGCCCCTGGTCGCCACCGAGCGGCCGGTGGTCATCGAGGTGCAGGGTGAACTCATCTCGCGGCCTTACGTCGAGATCACGCTCAACCTGCTGCAGCGCTTCGGCATCGCCGTCGAGCGGGAGGGCTGGCAGCGCTTCACCATCCCGGCCGGCAGCCGCTACCGCTCGCCCGGCAAGCTGCACGTGGAGGCCGATGCGTCTTCCGCCAGCTACTTCATCGCGCTCGGCGCCATGGCCGCGGTGGAACAGCCGCTGCGCATCCGGGGCCTGGGCGAGGAATCGATCCAGGGCGACATCCGCTTCATCGACGCCGCCCGCCAGATGGGCGCCGTGGTCGAAGGCGGCGCCAACCGCCTGGCGATCCGCCGCGGCGCCTGGCCGCTCAAGGCCATCGACATCGACTGCAACCACATCCCCGACGCCGCCATGACGCTGGCCGTCATGGCCCTGTTCGCCGACGGCCCCAGCACCCTGCGCAACATCGCCAGCTGGCGGGTGAAGGAGACCGACCGCATCGCCGCCATGGCCACCGAGGCCCGCAAGCTCGGCGCCACCGTCGAGGAAGGGCCGGACTGGCTGCGCATCCACCCCCTGCCCGCCGGCGCCTGGAAGGCCGCCACCATCCACACCTACGACGACCACCGGGTCGCCATGTGCTTCTCGCTCGCCGCCTTCAATCCGGACCGCCTGCCGGTGCGCATCGAAGACCCGAAGTGCGTCGCCAAGACCTTCCCGGACTACTTCGAGACCCTGTTCTCCGTCGCCCGCACCGCCACGGCGAACATCCCCGTGCTGTGCATCGACGGCCCCACCGCCTCCGGCAAGGGCACCGTGGCCGCCGCCGTGGCCGCGCGCCTGGGCTACCACTTCCTGGATTCCGGCGCGATGTACCGCGTGACGGCGCTCGCCGCCACCCGCGCCGGGCTGGCGATCGCCCCCGAGCAGGAAGCCGCCATCGCCGCCCTGGCCCGCACCCTGCCGGTACGTTTCCTCGACGGCCGGGTGCTGATCGGCGAGGACGACGTCACCGACGCGATCCGTACCGAGGAAGCCGGCATGAACGCCTCGCGTGTCTCCGCCCTGCCCGCGGTGCGCGATGCGCTGGTCGCGCTGCAGCACGGTTTTCGCCGCCTGCCGGGCCTGGTGGCCGACGGCCGCGACATGGGCACGGTGATCTTTCCCGGCGCCGATCTGAAGGTCTACCTCACCGCCAGCGCGCAGACCCGTGCCGAGCGCCGGCACCAGCAATTGCTCGCCAAGGGGATTCCCGCTAAAATAGCCGACCTTCGCGCGGACCTGGAGGCGCGCGACCTCAGGGATTCATCCCGCCCGGTCGCCCCCTTGAAGCCCGCGCAAGACGCCCTGGTACTGGACAACTCCACCGCGACCATCGAGCAATCGGTGGCGCAGGTAGTTTCCTGGTGGCAGGGCAAACGGCCTTTCGGCGCCTGAATTCGCAGGCATCGCAAGTCCTGATCGATCCCGTCGGTTCCCTCCGCGCCCACTGGCGCACCGACCGATGGGGTGTGTTCAACCAACCGCGGCTCCCACCGCAAACCATCACCGCACACAGCTCCCGGGTCGCAGGCGATTTCCGCCAGCGCAAAACCTGTCGTGCGGAACAGGAAAATACATGTCCGAATCTTTTGCCGCCTTGTTCGAGGAATCCCTGCAGCGCTCCGAAATGCGCGCGGGCGAAGTCATCACTGCTGAAGTGGTGCGCATCGAGCACAACTTCGTCGTCGTGAACGCCGGCCTCAAGTCCGAGTCCTACGTTCCCCTGGACGAATTCAAGAACGACAAGGGCGAAGTCGAAGTGCAAGTCGGCGACTTCGTCTCGGTGGCCATCGACGCCATCGAAAACGGCTACGGCGACACCATCCTGTCGCGCGACAAGGCCAAGCGCCTGGCTTCCTGGCTGGCCCTGGAAAAGGCGCTGGAATCCGGCGAATTCGTCACCGGTACCACCACCGGCAAGGTCAAGGGCGGCCTGACCGTCCTGGTCAACGGCATCCGCGCATTCCTGCCGGGCTCGCTGATCGACACCCGTCCGGTCAAGGACCTGACCCCGTACGAAAACAAGACCCTGGAATTCAAGGTCATCAAGCTCGACCGCAAGCGCAACAACGTGGTGCTGTCGCGCCGCGCTGTGGTGGAAGCCTCGATGGGCGAAGAGCGCCAGAAGCTGATGGAGACGCTGAAGGAAGGCGCCATCGTCAACGGCGTGGTCAAGAACATCACCGAATACGGTGCCTTCATCGACCTCGGCGGCATCGACGGCCTGCTGCACATCACCGACATGGCATGGCGCCGTGTCCGCCACCCGAGCGAAGTGGTCCAGCCCGGCCAGGAAATCACCGCCAAGATCCTCAAGTTCGACACCGAGAAGAACCGTGTCTCGCTGGGTCTCAAGCAAATGGGCGACGACCCGTGGATGGGCGTCTCGCGCCGCTATCCGCAGGCCACCCGCCTGTTCGGCAAGGTCACCAACATCGCCGACTACGGCGCGTTCGTGGAACTGGAACCGGGCATCGAAGGCCTGGTGCACGTCTCCGAAATGGACTGGACCAACAAGAACATCGCTCCCGCCAAGCTGGTTTCGCTGGGCGACGAAGTCGAAGTCATGGTCCTGGAAATCGACGAAGACAAGCGCCGCATCTCGCTGGGCATGAAGCAGACCCGTGCCAACCCCTGGCAGGAATTCGCGCAAAACACCAAGCGCGGCGACCGCGTCAAGGGCCCGATCAAGTCGATCACCGACTTCGGCGTGTTCGTCGGCCTGGCTGCCGGCATCGACGGCCTGGTGCACCTGTCCGACCTCTCGTGGAACGAAACCGGCGAAGCCGCGGTTCGCAACTACAAGAAGGGCCAGGAAGTCGAAGCCATCGTGCTGGCCGTGGACGTGGACCGCGAACGCATCTCGCTGGGCATCAAGCAGCTCGACAGCGATGAGTTCACCACCTTCACCACCGTCAACGACAAGGGCCAGATCGTCACCGGCAAGGTCAAGACCGTCGACGCCCGTGGCGCCGAGATCGAACTGGCCGACGGCATCATCGGCTACCTGCGCGCTTCGGAAATCGGCCGCGACCGTGTCGAAGACGCACGCAACGTGCTCAAGGAAGGTGACGAAGTCACCGCCGTGGTGGTCAACGTGGATCGCAAGACCCGCAACATCCAGCTGTCGATCAAGGCCAAGGACATGGCTGACGAACAAGGCGCGATGGCCAACCTGAGCCAGCAGTCGGCACGCGAAAGCGCCGGCACCACCAGCCTGGGCGCCCTGCTGCGCGCCAAGCTGGACAACTCGAACAACGGCTAAACCGTTGTCGAGAACCTAGAAAGCGACAACGGCCTGGCCGTTGTCGCAAGGAGCGGCGTGCGGCATGATTGCCGCTCGCCGCTTTTTTTTGCCCGTCGTTTTCCCAGAACCCGCATGACCCGCTCCGACCTCGTCGAGGAACTCGCCGCCCGCTTCGCCCAGCTCACCCACCGGGACGCCGAAACCGCCGTCAAGACCGTGCTGGATGCCGTGGCGGACGCCCTGGTGCGCGGCCACCGCATCGAGATCCGCGGCTTCGGCAGCTTCACCGTCAACCACCGTCCGCCGCGCATGGGGCGCAACCCGCGCAGCGGCGAAAGCGTGGCGATTCCCGAGAAGCGGGTGCCGCATTTCAAGCCCGGCAAGGCGCTGCGCGAAGCGGTGGATGCACGCACTACCGCCCTGAAGGCCGGCCCCGCCACGGACGCCTAGAATCGCCTGTCGCTATGTCGGGCACGGACGCATGAAATACCTCGTATGGCTGCTGAAGGCGGCCATTTTTTTTACCCTCTTCGCTTTCGCGCTGAACAACCAGCAGGACGCGACGGTGAACTTCTTCTTCGGCACCCGCTGGCAGGCGCCGCTGGTGCTGGTGGTGCTGACCGCCTTCGCGCTGGGCATCGCCTGCGGCGTGCTCGGCATGGTGCCGCGCTGGTGGAAGCACCGCAACGCGGCGCGCCGCGCCCAGATGCAGCCTGAAAAGGCCGCGCCGGCCGCAGCCGCCAGCACCCCGAACGCCACGACGGTACCGATCGAACAGGTACGCCATGGACTCTGACGTCGTCATCGGCCTGGGCTGGATCCTGCTGGGCCTGCCGGTCGCCTTCGTGCTGGGCTGGTTCGCCTCGCGCTTCGACCTGCGCCAGATGCGGCTGGAAAACCGCCAGGCGCCCAAGGCCTATTTCCGCGGCCTGAACTTCCTGCTCAACGAACAGCAGGACCAGGCCATCGATGCCTTCATCGAAGCGGTGCAGAACGACCCGGACACCTCCGAACTGCACTTCGCGCTCGGCAACCTGTTCCGCCGGCGCGGCGAATACGAACGCGCCGTGCGGGTGCACCAGCACCTGCAGAACCGCGGCGACCTCAGCCGCGGCGACCGCGACCGCGCCCAGCACGCCCTGGCGCTCGACTACCTCAAGGCCGGCCTATTGGACCGCGCCGAGGAAGCCCTGCGGCGCCTGGAAGGCACGGCCTACGAAGAGCAGGCCCGGCTGGCCCTGCTGGCCATCTACGAACGTTCGCGCGACTGGCAGCAGGCCGCCGCGATCACCGAGCGCCTCACCGCCGCCGGCCAGGGCGACTTCACCATCCGCCGTGCGCACTACCTGTGCGAGCAGGCCGTCGCCAGCAGCGGCACCGGCGACATCGACGGCGCGCTGGCCCTGCTGCAGCAGGCCGCCGCCACCGCCCCCGGCGCGCCGCGCCCCCGCATCGAACTGGCCCTGCTGGAGCGCCGCCGTGGGCGCGACGAGCAGGCCTACGAGGCCATCCTGCAGCTCAACGAAGTGGCGCCGCCCGCCCTGCCCCTGGTGGCCCGCGCCCTGGCCGAAACCGCCATCGCCAGCGGCCACGCACAGCAGGCGCGCGAACTGCTCACCGCCCGCTACGAAGCCTCGCCCTCCCTCGACATCCTCGACGCCATCGTGGCGCTGGAACAGGGCACCGACGACGCCCGCGGCTGGTACCTGCGCCACCTGGAACGCGAGCCGTCCCTGGTCGCCGCCGCCAAGTGGCTGGCCGGCGAGACCCTGCAGCACGAAGGCCTGCATCCCCCCGTGCAGAAGGCGCTGGACCATGCCGCCAAGCCCTTGCTGCGCTACCGCTGCGCCGCCTGCGGCTTCGAGGCGCAGCAGCATTTCTGGCAATGCCCGGGCTGCCAGACCTGGGACAGCTATCCGCCGCGCCGCGTCGAAGAGCTGTGAAGTCAGCCGACACTTCTTTTTCTCGCTTTATCTGACGCGCACCGTCAACGCGCGGTCCGCGCCGCACGTTGATCCTCCTGCCATGCCGGCAGGCTTGTGCCGGAGTCACCCGAGGAGAAAGAAATGTTCAAGAAGATCATCGCCGTATTCCTGATGCTGGCCAGCAGCCTGGCCTTCGCCGCAGCCGACGCCAACAAGGCGACCGCGGCCGAACTCGACGGCATCAGCGGCATAGGCCCGGCCACGTCCAAGCTCATCCTCGACGCGCGCGCCAGCGGCGCCTTCAAGAACTGGGATGACTTCATCGCCCGCGTCAAGGGCGTCGGCGACAGCCGCGCCGCCAAGCTGTCGGCGGCAGGCCTGACGATCGACGGCGCCAGCTACACCCCCGGCACCACCGCCACCAAGCCGGTCGGCGAGAAGGTCAAGGACGGCGCCAAGGCCGCCGTCGAGAAGACCAAGGAACTCGGCCGCGAAGCCAAGGACAAGGTCACCGGCAAGTAATCACGTATCCGCCAGGTCGATGTGGTCCGGCGCCAGCCCCTGCAGCTGACGCGCCCAGACGGCCTCGAAGGCGGACTCCAGGCGCCGGGCGAAACGCCGCGTATCGAACAGCGGCATCGTCCGGCGTCCTGCTTCCAGCCTTTCGCGCAAGGCCCTGATTTCCTCCGGAGCCCGGGCCAGCGCCACGGCCTTCTGTTCATAGGCCTTCACCGAATCCACCACCATCTCCGGCAGGCCGGCGGCCTTCAGCAGGCTGGCCGCCACACGCGAGGCGAAGCTGGCCCCCGGCACCGTCAGCACGGCAAGCCCTGCCCAGAGCGCATCGCTGCAGGTGGTGTGGGCATTGAAATGGAAGGTGTCGAGGAACAGGTCCGCGTGGGCATGGCGGGCCAGGTGGCGGTCCAGCGGCAGGGCCTCGGCCCAGACGATGCGCCCGGCCTCCAGCCCGCGCGACACGGCCTCGGCCTCCAGGGCCCGGCATGCCGGCTGCGGGCCGGCCAGCAGCCAGAGCACGCTGCCCGGCACCTGGCGCAGCACCCGCACCCAGCTGTCGAGCAGGTCGGGCGTGATCTTCACCAGGCCGTTGAAGCAGGCGAACACGAAACCCTGCTCGGGCAGGCCCCAGTCGGCGCGGCTGGATGACGCTGCGGCGATGGGCTTGCGGTCGTCATTGGCCTGGTAGCTGTCGGGCAGGGTGAGGATCTTCTCGCTGTAGTGAACCCGGTCCTGCTCGGTGACCAGGGTGGCGTCCGCCACCAGATAGTCCATGAAGCCGCTGCCCATGGTGCAGGCGAAGCCCATGTAGGACAGTTGCAGCGGCGCGGCGCGCTGCGCGAAGATGCGCGGCCGGCAGCCTTCGGTGAAACCCATCAGGTCGATGGCGATGGCGATGCCGTGTTCGCGCGCCAGGGCGGCGGCCTCGGCGTCGGAGCGGTCGGCGACTTCCACGAAGTGATCCACCGCGGCCCGGATACGTTGGCGCATCGCCGTCTCGGGCCGCCTGGCGAGCGAGAACGCGAAGACCTCGAAGCGCTGGCGGTCGTGCTGTTCCAGCAGACCGGCGATCAGCTGCGACGTCGGGTGGTCGCCGAAGTCCGCGGAAAAATAGGCGATGCGCAGGCGTGGCCCCAGGATCGCCGGCGGCATGGTCGCCGTCCAGGCCGAGGCCGGCACCGGCGGGCAAAGGTCGAGCGAGAAGACGGTCGCGGCACGCAGCAGCTGCGCCGGACTGGCCGGCGTGGCCAGCAGCGCGAAGGGCGCGGCGGCGCGCTGTCCCGCATCAACGGCCTGCAGCACGGCGTCGAGCCGCTGTCTCCAGTCCGACCAGTCGCACAGGCGCATCGAACCCAGCAGCAGCTGGCCCGGCAGATAGTCGGTGCCAGGTGCGACCCGGGCCAGCGCGCGATAGGCAGCCAGGGCCTCGGCATGGCGGCCGGCGCGGGTCAGGGCGATCGCCTTGCCCTTGCAGGCAATGGCATCGCCCGGCGCAAACGCGAGGGCCCGGTCGAAGCTCTGCAGCGCCTCGGGCAGGCGGTGCAGTTCCGAGAGGGTCTGGCCCAGGCCGGTCCAGGCCGGCGCCCAGCGCGGCTCGATGGCGATGGCCGCCTGGCCGTGGCGCAGCGCCTCCTCATGGCGGCGCAGCGCGGCCAGGCAGCTGGCCAGATTGGTCTGGAGTTCGTGCGATCGCGGCTGCAGGCGCTCGGCGCGCAGAAAGCAGTCGAGGGCTTTCTGCTCCTCACCCAAAGCGCTGTGCGAGACACCCAGCTCGTGCCAGGCCTCGAAGAACTCGCCACCCAGTTCCATGCTGCGCGCCAGGGGCGCCAGCGCCTCGGCGGCCCGGCCCTGCTGCAGCAGCACCCGGCCCAGATAGAAGCAGGCCTCGGCCGAGCAGCCCGGCAGGGCCTGCGCCTGCCGCAGCAGGGACTCGCATTCGGCCAGCCGCCCCTGGTTGCCCGCCAGATAGGCCAGCAGCTCATAGGCCTTGGACACCCTGGCATCCCGCGCCAGGATCTGCCGCAGCGCGGCGGCCGCGGCCACATGCCGGCCTGCCTGGAACAGCTGCGTTGCCAGGGCCAGTTCACGTGTGGTGGAAGGGCTCATGGGCGCAGGATGCTAGGCGCCGCTTGTGTCACGCCGATGCTGCGGCAGCCCTCTTTTTGTTTCACGCTGGTAGAGACCAGGCGTCATGATCGACGGGATGGCGCCCAACTCCTTTTCATCGCTGCTCCGGCCCGGCGCATGCTGCTGACCGCACTCCTGGTCCTGCCCTTTCTCGGCAGCCTGGCGGCGGCCCTGCTGCCGACCCGCGCCCGCAATACCGGCGCCCTGCTGGCGGGCGCGATCGCGCTGGTGGGCACCGGCCTCACCGTGTCGACCTTTCCCGCGCTGCTGCAGGCCGTGGGCAGCACCGCCCTGCAAACTCGCATCGACTGGATGCCCAGCATCGGCCTGAGCTTTTCCCTGCGCCTGGACGGCATGGCCTGGCTGTTCTGCCTGCTGATCTACGCCATGGGCGCGCTGGTCGCCCTGTATGCCCGCTACTACCTCTCGCCCAAGGATCCGGTGCCGCGTTTCTACGCCTTCATGCTGGCCTTCATGGGCTCGATGGTGGGCGTGGTGCTGGCCGGCCACCTGGTGGTGCTGGCCTTCTTCTGGGAGCTGACCAGCTTCTTCTCCTTCCTGCTGATCGGCTACTGGTACCACCGGCGCGATGCCCGCTGCGGCGCCCGCAACGCCCTGTTGGTGACCGGCACCGGCGGGCTATGCCTGCTGGCCGGCCTGCTGCTGATGGGCCATATCGCCGGCGGCTACGACATGGACACGGTGCTGGCCGCCGGCGACCGCCTGCGCGCCCATCCGCTGTACCTGCCGATGCTGGTGCTGGTGCTGCTGGGCGCGCTGACCAAGAGCGCCCAGTTCCCCTTCCACTTCTGGCTGCCGCAGGCCATGGCCGCGCCCACGCCCGTGTCGGCCTACCTGCATTCGGCCACGCTGGTGAAGGCCGGCGTGTTCCTGCTGGCGCGTTTCTGGCCGGTGCTCTCGGGCACCGACGCCTGGTTCTGGATGGTGGGCGGCGCCGGCCTGGCCACGCTGCTGATCGGCGCCTGGGCCGCGCTGTTCCAGAACGACCTGAAGGGGCTGCTGGCCTATTCCACGTTGTCGCACCTGGGGCTGATCACCCTGCTCTTCGGG
The DNA here is from genome assembly GCF_009906855.1 of Xylophilus rhododendri. Taxonomy (NCBI): domain Bacteria; kingdom Pseudomonadati; phylum Pseudomonadota; class Betaproteobacteria; order Burkholderiales; genus Xylophilus; species Xylophilus rhododendri. The sequence goes on along the minus strand of NZ_CP047650.1, from coordinate 4,200,576 downwards.
CTCAACAGCAATACCGCGGCGGTGGCGGGCGTGTTCCACATCCTCAACCACGCCACCTTCAAGGCCTCGCTCTTCATGGCCGCCGGCATCGTGGACCACGAGAGCGGCACCCGCGACATCCGCAAGCTTTCTGGCCTGTGGCGGCTGATGCCGATCACCGGAACCCTGGCCATCGTGGCGAGTGCGTCGATGGCCGGCGTGCCGCTGCTCAACGGCTTTTTGTCCAAGGAAATGTTCTTCGCCGAGACCACCTTCGTCACTGCCACGCCCTGGGTGGAGTGGCTGCTGCCGGTGGCCGCCACGCTGGCCGGGGCGCTGAGCGTGGCCTATGCGCTGCGTTTCGTCTTCGATGTGTTCTTCGGCCCGAAGGCGGCCTTGAAGTCGCCGAAGACACCGCACGAGCCGGTGCGCTGGATGCGCCTGCCGATCGAGCTGCTGGTGCTGGCCTGCCTGGTGGTGGGTGTGGCGCCGCAGGGCTCCATCGGCCACATCCTCGACGTCGCCGCGCGGCCGGTGCTGGGCGGCGAGGTGCCGGAATACAGCCTGGCGATCTGGCACGGCTTCAATCTGCCCTTGATGATGAGCCTGGCGGCCTTCGCTGGCGGCATCGCGCTGTACTTCCTGCGGCCCTGGCTGGCCCATGGCGCATCGGACCATGTGCCCATCATCGGCCGGCTCAGCGGCCAGCGCGCCCTGCACTGGCTGCTGGTGCAGCTGGCCCGCAAATCGCGCGACCTGCGCCTGCTGCTCGACACCCACCGGCTCCAGCCGCAGCTGCGCTGGCTGCTCGGCGCCGCGCTCATCGGCGGCACCTGGGCCATGTCCACCTACCTGCCCGCCGGCCCGGCGCGCGCCACGCTGCCGGTGGACCCGGCCTTCGCCCTGCTCTGGACCATCGGCGGCATCTGCGCCATCGGCACCGCCTGGGCGGCGCGGCGGCGCCGGCTGGCCGCCCTCACCCTGTCGGGCGGCACTGGCCTGTGCTGCTGCCTGACCTTCGTCTGGTGCTCCGCGCCCGACCTGGCCCTGACCCAGCTCACCGTCGAGATCGCCACCACCGTGCTGCTGCTGCTGGCCCTGCGCTGGCTGCCGCGCCCGCCGGCCCGGCCGATCGAGATGCATGCCGGCCGCCAGCTGCGCCGCCTGCGCGATTTGCTGTTGGCGCTCGGCATAGGCGCCGGCCTGTCGGCCCTGGCCTGGTGGACCATGACCCGGCCGCTGACCCACAGCGTCTCGGACTTCTACCTGAAGAACAGCCAGTCCGAGGCCGGTGGCGCCAATGTGGTCAATGTGATGCTGGTGGACTTCCGCGGCTTCGACACCTTCGGCGAATCGGTGGTGCTGGCCATCGTGGCGCTCACCGTCTATGCCCTGCTGCGGCGCTTCCGCCCGGCGCGCGCGGCCCTGGCGCTGCCGGCCCAGCAACGCGAGCTGCCCGAAACCAGCACCGACCTGGTCAACCCGCGCCATGTGCACGACACCGCCGTCGGCTATCTCACCATCCCCGCCGTGCTGGTGCGCCTGCTGCTGCCGCTGGCCGCGGCCGTCGCGGCCTGGCTCTTCCTGCGCGGCCATAACGCGCCGGGCGGCGGCTTCGTGGCCGCGCTGGTACTGGCCATCGCCATCCTGCTGCAATACCTGGTGTCGGGCACGCAGTGGGTGGATGCGCGGGTCGGCCTGCGGCCGCGCCGCTGGATCGCCACCGGCATGCTCCTGCTGCTGGCCACCGGCGCCGGCGCCTGGGTCTGGGGCTATCCCTTCCTCACCAGCCACACGGTGCACCTGCCCTGGCCGGGCCCGGACGGCGTGCACCTGCCCAGCGCCTTCTTCTTCGACCTGGGAGTGTTCGCGGTGGTGGTCGGCACCACGCTGATGATGCTCACCTCCGTCGCCCACCAGTCGGTGCGCGCCCACCGCGCCTCGGCGCGCGGCGGCGAGGAAGACAAACCCCGCCGCCACGGCCAGGCCGCCGAGGCCGCGACCGCCGCGCAAGGAAACGACTGATGGAAGCCATCCTCGCCATCGCCATCGGCGTGGTCGCCTCCACCGGCGTCTGGCTGCTGCTGCGCGGCCGCAGCTTCCAGGTGGTGGTGGGACTGGCGCTGCTGTCCTATGCGGTCAACCTGTTCATCTTCGCCACCGGCCGGCTCAGCGTGGACCGCGAGCCGGTGCTGCTCGGCCCCCTGGGCGGCTCGCTGCAGCACTACGACGATCCGCTGCCGCAGGCCCTTGTGCTGACCGCCATCGTCATCGGCTTCGCCATGACCGCCCTGCTGCTGGTGGTGACCATGGCGCTGCGCGGCCTGTCGGGCAACGACCATGTGGACGGCATCCATGCCCCGCCCGGCCCGCGCGACGAATCGCCGGCCGACACCGGCGCCAACGACAGCCCCAACGACAGCGCCGAGGATGCCGAGAGCGCCGACGCCGCCCGCCAGGGCACCATCGCCATGCCCTGTGGCGACGCCGAGGACGCCGACGAAGACCCGCCCGCCCCCGGAGGCCGCGCATGAGCCCGCAGCACCTGGTGGTCGCCCCCGTCCTGCTGCCCATGCTGGCCGCCGCCCTGATGCTGCTGGGCGGCACCGGCCGCTACCGGCTGCAGGCCTGGCTGGGCATCGCCGCCACCGGCCTGGGGCTGATCCTGTCGGTGTTCTTGCTGCTGCGGGTGGGCGCGGGCGGTGCCGACGGCAGCCCGGCCGTGTACCTCGCCGGCAACTGGAAGGCGCCCTTCGGCATCGTGCTGGTGGCCGACCGGCTGTCGGCTTTCATGCTGGTGCTGATGCATGCGGTGGCGCTGGCCGGCCTGGTGTTCTCCACCGCGCGCTGGCAGCGGGTGGGCGTGCATTTCCATCCGCTGTTCCAGCTGCAGGTGATGGGCCTGGCCGGCGCCTTCCTCACCGGCGACCTGTTCAACCTCTTCGTCTTCTTCGAGATCTTGCTGGCCGCCTCCTATGGCCTGCTGCTGCACGGCTCGGGCGGCGCGCGGGTGCAGGCCGGCATGCATTACGTGGCGCTCAATCTGGCGGCCTCGTCGCTGTTCCTGGTGGGCGCGGCCCTGGTCTACGGCAGCACCGGCACCCTCAACATGGCCGACCTGGCGCAACGCATTCCGCGCCTGCTGCCCGGCGACGCGGCGCTGGCACGCACCGGCGCGGCGCTGCTGGCCGTGACCTTCCTGACCAAGGCCGCAGCCTGGCCGCTCAACTTCTGGCTGGTGCGTGCCTATGCGGCCGCCACGCCGCCCTCGGCCGCGCTGTTCGCGGTGATGAGCAAGGTGGGCCTGTATGCGCTGCTGCGCCTAGGCACCCTGTGTTTTCCGGGCTCGGACGGCCACGACGCGCTGATCGCCATGGGCCTGGGCACCATCGTCTTCGGCATCGCCGGCCTGCTGGCCTCGCAGCGACTGGCCTATCTGGCGGGCTATGCGCTGCTGGTGTCATCCGGCACGGTGCTCTCGGCCATCGGCCTGGAGGCGCCGCGCCTGACCGGCGCCGCCCTCTACTACCTGGCCAGTTCCACTCTCGCGGCCAGCGCCTTCCTGCTGCTGACCGACCTGATCGAGCGCTGGCGCAACGGCGGCGCGGCCTTTCCCGCCCACCAGCAGGCCAGCCAGGCGCCCTTCCTGGGCCGTGACCTCAAGCCGCTGGAAGGCATAGACATCGACGAGCCTCAGGAGCAACCCACCGGCCGCGCCCTGCCCGGCGCCATCGCCGCCCTGGGCATGGCCTTCCTGCTGTGCGCCCTGGTGCTGGCCGGACTGCCGCCGCTGTCGGGCTTCACCGCCAAGGTGGCGCTGCTGACCGGCCTGTTCAATCCGCTGGGCCTGGGCCATGGCGTGACCGACGTGGCGGTGCTGCAAGGCGGATCCAACACACCCGGCGCGGCCGGCTGGCTGTTCGCCACGCTGCTGCTGGCCACCGGCCTGGCCTGCCTGGTGGGTTTCGGCCGCGCCGGCATGCGGCATTTCTGGACCGCGCGCGAGCGCGGCGTGCCGCGGCTGCGGCTGGTGGAATGCGCGCCGGTGGCACTGCTGCTGGCCGGCTGCGTGGGCCTGACGGTGTTCGGCGGCCCGGTGCTGGCCTATCTGGAACAGACCGCCGCCACGCTGCAGAAGCCGCAGGTCTATGTGCAGGCCGTCATGCGCACCCGCGCCGTGGTTCCGACGGAGGCCGCGCCATGAGGAAGCTGCTGCCCGCGCCCCTGCTCTCGCTCGCCCTGGCCCTGCTCTGGCTGGTGCTGTGGGACGAACACGGCCCGGTCGTCTGGCTGGGCGCCATCGCCGTCGGCCTGGCCGTGCCAGTGCTCACCGCCGGGCTGCGTCCTTCGCGCCCGCATGCGCGGCGGCCGCTGCTGGCGCTGGCGCTGCTGTGGCGGGTCACGGTCGATGCCACCCGCTCCTGCCTGGAAGTCGCCTGGCTGCTGCTGACCCGCCGCGCCGGCGACATCCCCTCCGGCTTCCTGCGTGTGCCGCTGCTGCTGCAGGACAGCCACGCCCTGGCCACCCTGGCCGTCATCGTCTCGGCCGTGCCCGGCACCGCGCTGGCGGAGCTCGCGGCCGACCGCAGCGCGCTGCTGCTGCATGTGTTCGACACCCGCGACAACGAACGCCTGCTGGCCCATATCCGCCTCCATTACGAACAACCCCTGCGGGAGATCTTCGAGACATGAACTCCGTTCTTGCCTGCGCCCTCTGGCTGGGCCCCCTGATGCTGCTGCTGGCCATGGCCTGCGCCCTGCTGCGGCTGCTGCTGGGCCCGCTGGCCGAGGACCGCATCCTGGCGCTGGATGCGCTCTACACCGCCTCGGTGCTGCTGGTGCTGGTGCTGGGGCTGCGTGCCAACGGCGGCGGCGCGTACTTCGAGGTGGCGCTGCTGATCGCGCTGCTGGGCTTCGCGTCTTCCAGTGCCATGGCCAAGTTCGTGCTGCGCGGGGAGGTGGTGGAATGAGCGCTGTCGCCGACCTGCCCGCCTGGGTGCAGGCCCTGTGCGGGATGCTGATCCTGCTGGGTTCGGCACTGGCGCTGGTGGGCGCTTTGGGCGTACTGCGGATGCCGAGCTTCTTTCAGCGGGTGCATGCGACCACGCTGGCCAGCACGCTGGGGGCCTGGTCGGTGGCCATTGCCGCCGCGCTGTTCTTCTCCTTTGGCGAGAAGCGCCTGGCCTTGCATCCACTGCTGGTGCCTGCGCTGCTGGCCCTGACCGTGCCGGTCAGCACCTTCTTCCTGATGCGTGCGGCGGTGTTTCGCCATCGACGGGCGGGTACTGCGGGGGTGCCGCCGCCGCTGGCTTCACAGGGCGATTCTTCTTCCGCTCCTTGAGGTGGGGGAGCGGCGTTTGCCAGTGCGGTTAGTTGGGGTTGTCTCCTCTGCGGAGGGCCCCCCGAAAATCAGAGCAAGGAAGCCCGAATAGGCTCCCCGGCCGCAACCCGCACATCCCCACAGTGCGCCCGATGCCGCAACGCATGGTCGATCAGCACCAGCGCCAGCAGCGACTCGACGATAGGGGTGGCCCGGATCCCCACACAGGGATCGTGCCGCCCCTTGGTCACCACATCCACCGGATTCCCATGCACGTCGATCGACTCCCGCGGACTGATGATGGAGCTGGTCGGCTTGATGGCGATCGACACCTCGATATCCTGCCCCGTGCTGATCCCCCCAGCACCCCGCCGGCATTGTTGGAAGCGAACCCCGAAGGACGCAGCGAATCGCCATGCACCGTGCCACGCTGGGACACACTGGCGAACCCGGCCCCGATCTCCACGCCCTTGACGGCATTGAGCCCCATCATCGCGTAGGCGATATCGGCATCGAGCTTGTCGTAGAGCGGCTCGCCCCAGCCCACCGGCACGCCCTGCGCCACCACCCGCAAGCGAGCCCCGCAGGAGTCGCCTGCCTTGCGCAAGGCATCCATGTAGTCCTCCAGCGCCGACACATCGGCCACCGGCGCATAGAAGGGATTGTTCGGCACATGCGCCCAGTCCTCGAAGCCGATCGGCAGCTCGCCGATCTGCGTCATGCAGCCGCGCAGCGAAATGCCATGGTGCTCGGCCAGCCACTTGCGGGCCACGGCGCCAGCAGCCACGGTGGGCGCGGTCAGCCGGGCCGAGGAACGCCCGCCGCCGCGCGGATCGCGGATGCCGAACTTGTGCCAGTAGGTGTAGTCGGCGTGGCCGGGCCGGAAGGTCTCGGCGATGGCCGAATAGTCCTTGCTGCGCTGGTCGGCATTGCGGATCAGCAGGGCGATCGGCGTGCCGGTGGTGCGGCCCTGGTAGACGCCGGAGAGGATCTCCACCGCGTCCGGCTCGTTGCGCTGGGTGACATGCCGGCTGGTGCCGGGCCGGCGGCGGTCGAGTTCGACCTGGATGTCGGCCTCCGACAGTTCCATGCCGGGTGGGCAGCCGTCGATCACGCAACCGATGGCAGGGCCGTGGGATTCACCGAAGTTGGTGACCGCGAAGAGTTTTCCGAAGGTATTGCCGCTCATATGGGCGGCGATTATCCCAGCGCCGCCTGCGTGGCGCTTCGCCGCGGTCTTGCGACCGGCCGTGGATGCGGCCCCGGCCGGTTCGCGCGCGGCCGCAGCGCTTCGCTGGCACGCCTCGCACAGGGCCTGCCGCGGCCAAGATGCCGCGTCATCAATGGAGCAAAGCCATGCCTGCCCTGCAAGCCTTCCAGCCGTCCATCGCGATGCCATCCACCTGGACATCGCCCGCGCACCTGACTTCCGGCAGTGCGCCCTACCGGCCCGCCGTGCCGCTCGGCGAGCGTGAATTGCCGCCGGGAATCGCCGCCCTGCTAGAGGACGGCGAGAAGGATCACCAGACCGAAGACCCTGCACCGGCCAGGCGCACACGCCGCGGCCCGCTGCGGCCTGCCAAGGTCATTCCGCCCTCCGGCAAGCTCGCGCTGAGCAAGTGCCTGACGGTGGCCAGCGCGCTGCAGGGCTACGGCTTCTCCAGGTGGCAGGCTCGGCGCGACAGCCGCTTCGATCGCCGGATAGCGGGAAAACTCCTGGTGGAGGCGCTGACAGCCCTCGGCGGCGAAAACACCGAATACGGTTCGGAATTCATGCGGCGCTGCGCCATGATCGACGAATTCATCGACCAGCTGGAAATGGCGCGTGACGCCATGCTCTGGAAATACCCGAAGCAGCATGCGCTCCTGATCGAGGAGGAAGTCGGCAAGATGCTGCAATATTCCGTGCAGACGCTGGGCACCGGCTTCCAGATCCAGAAAGACATGGTGGGGCGGCTGGAGCGGGCCATCGTCTGCCGCATCGACCGCATCACCGGCAGCACCATGCGCAAGCTGTGGAGCTATATCCGGTGCTAGCGCGCAGGCAGCTCTCAGGTGGGCTGCTCTTCGTGGTCTTCCGGCCAGTCGCGGATGTAGGCCTTGAGCATCTTGTTCTCGAAGTTCTGGCTGTCCACCACCGCCTTGGCGACGTCGTAGAAGCTGATCACGCCGTCGAGGCGGCCGGCGTTGAGCACCGGCAGGTAGCGGGCATGCCGCTCCAGCATCATGCGGCGCACTTCGTCGAGTTCGGTCTCGGGGGTGCAGGTGAGCGGGGCGCGGTCCATGGCGCTGCGCACCAGCTTGCTGCCGACCGCATTGCCGTTGGCGACGATGGTCTGGATCACCTCGCGGAAGGTCAGCATGCCGACCAGGTCGCCGTGCTCCATCACCACCAGGGAGCCGATGTCGCGCTCGGCCATGGTTTCCACGGCGGTGGCCAGGGAATCGTCGGGCTCGACGGTGAAGAGGGTGCCGCCCTTCACACGAAGGATGTCGCTGACTTTCATGGGGGGTCTCCTGGCAGGATTTGGTCCGCGACTATAGCCGAGCGACACGCGTCTGCCGAGGGGGCACATCCCTGTCCCGCTTCGGCTGGACCGGCCGGATTTCGCGCCCTGGATGCCCGGCCGGGCATGCCGCGAAACGATGATCCGGCGCCGTCCACAGATCGAAGGAACACGCCGACATGCCGTTCGCCATCATTCCCGCCGCCGGCCCGGTGCGGCCGGCCCCACCGCCGCTGCCGCCAGCGCAGCCCGACACGCGGCGCCACCCCGGCATGCACCGAGACCTGGACGCCGTCGCCCGGCTGCCGGTGCCGCCCGGCCCTGACGGCCTGCCGCTGTGGGACCAGCCGGGCGCCGGCGCGGAGCCTTCGCGGGTACGAAATCGCAGGATCTCGCTGCGCCCCTGGTCCCCCAACCTCACCCCCCATTGGCGCATCGGCGAAAAGACCGCCGGCCAGTGGCTCGACGACTTCGGCCGTGTGCTGTGGCAGGTCCGGCTGCGCATGCAGCCGCGCCGGGGCGAGGCCAAGCGCATCTGGCGCAGGGCGGTGCGGCTGCTGGGCGGGCCGCGCACCCGGGCGGCCCAGCAGTTCATGTGGCGCGCCCGCATGATCGGCCGCTTCCAGCTCGGCCTGGCGCATTTCCAGCGGCAGGCCCTGAACCGTTTCGCCCGCGTCGATGGCGAGATCGTGCGCGAGCAGGTCGAGAAATTCCGGCTGGAGGCCCTGCGCGTGATGGCCGAGGGCCGCTATCCGCTGGACCCGTGGCGCGCCGGCCTGATGAAGACGATCGAATGCCAGATCGTCACCCGCACCTGCTACACCAAACCCTTCTACTGGCTGTGGGCCAAACTCTGGACCGCCTTCAAGTGCTGAGCCGGCTCCCAGGAGCCAGGGCTCCTAGACCAGGTCGGCCACCGACAGCCGGGCGATGCCGGTGCGCTCCCAGGTCGCCTGCGTGCCGGCGCCGCGCTCCAGCAGCAGCAGTTCGGCCAGCGGCCCGGCGGCGGTGGCGTGCAGGTCGGCCAGCAGCACCAGGCGCGGCGGCTGGCCGTCCCGGGCCTCGCGCAGCACGCCCACCCAGTCGAGGCCGACCAGGGTTTCGAGCACCGGCTCCAGCTGCAGCACATCGACCCGCAATGACTGGGCGATCTCGACCGCGTTGCGGCCGTGCAGCCCGGCGCGCTGCGAGGCATGCAGGTGCGCCAGCACCTCCAGCGCCAGCTGGAAACGCCACCCCGCGCCTTCGTGGCGCAGCACCGCGCCGCTCAGCAGGCCCGGCAGGTAGGCCACCGAGACGGCGCCCAGCAGCACGATGTTCCAGGCCACGTAGATCCACAGCAGCATGATCGGCATGCTGGCGAAGGCCCCATACACCACCGAGTAGGTCGGCACCGAGCCGATGTAGAGGCCCACGCCCTTCTTGGCGATCTCCAGGCAGGCGGCCACCGCCAGGCCGCCGCCCCAGGCATGCGACCAGCGCACCGGCTTGTTCGGCACGAAGTGGTAGAGGCCGGCGATGCCCGCGGCCAGCAGCAGCAGCTCGATGCTGCCCAGCACCAGGCGCACGCCGCCGGGCACCACGTCCACCACGTCGCGCGAGAAGGCGACCACCGCGCCGGTGGTCGCCAGGCTCACCGCCAGCACCAGCGGGCCGAAGGTGAGCGCGGCCCAGTAGATCAGCAGGCGCTGCGCCAGGCCGCGCGGCCGGCGCACCCGCCAGATGCGGTTGAGCGTGCGGTCTATGGTGAGGATCAGCGCCAGGGTGGTGATCACCAGCGCGCTCAGCCCGGCCGCGCCCAGGCGGCTGGCCTTGCTGGAGAACTGCGTCATGTAGCCCAGCACCTGCCGGGCGATGCCCTCGGGCACCAGGCTGGCGACCAGCCAGCGCTGCAGCTGGTCCTGCATCTGGCTGAAGATGGGGAAGGCGGTGAACACCGCCAGCGCCACCACGAAGAAGGGCACCAGGGCCAGCACGGTGGTGAAGGTGAGGCTGCCGGCGGTCAGCGCCAGCTGGTCCTCGCGGTAGCGTTGGCGCAGCAGCGAGGCGGCGGTGCGCCAGGGGAAGCGGGCCAGCGCGGCGGCGGCCTGCGCGCCGACCTGCGCCAGATGCGCAGAAGCCAGGCGCAGCCGATCCAGCGCTTGCGCGCCACGGCGGGTCTGCGTTGGCGGCATGGACATGGTCGCTATGATGCCACCGCGATGACGCCGCCCCTTACGCCGCCCCCCACACCGCCCTCCTCTTCCGTGCGCCTGACGCGCAGCCTCGCGGTGTTCAGCCTGCTCGGCCTGATCCTGCTGTGCCTGGCCTGGGAACTCTGGCTGGCGCCGCTGCGTCCGGGCGGCTCCTGGCTGGCGCTCAAGGCCCTGCCGCTGTGCCTGCCGCTGGCCGGCCTGCTCAAGCACCGCATGTACACCTACCGCTGGGTCAGCCTGCTGGTGTGGCTGTATTTCGCCGAGGGCACGGTGCGCGCCTGGGGCGATCCGGCGCCGGGCCACTGGCTGGCGCTGGCCGAGGTGGCGCTGTGCCTGCTGCTGTTCCTGGCCTGCGCCCTGCACGTGCGGACGCGCCTGCGCGCACCGCGCATCCAACACATATAGACAAGCCCTGCCCTCTCCATGACCACCACCACCGACCTCACCCCCTTGCTCTCGGCCCTGCGCCACATCGTCGGCGACAGCTATCTGCTGACCGAAGGCGACCTGACCGGCTACGAGCAGGACTGGCGCAAACGCACCCGCGGCCGCGCGCTGGCGGTGGTGCGCCCGGGCACGACGGCCGAGGTGTCGGCGGTGGTCAAGGCCTGCGTGGCCGCCGGTGTCTCGCTGGTGCCGCAGGGCGGCAACACCGGCCTGGTCAACGGCTCCACGCCGGACGATTCCGGCCGCCAGGTGGTGCTGAGCCTGGGCCGCATGGCGGCGATCCGCGCGGTCGATCCGGACAACCTCACCGTCACGGTGGAGGCCGGCTGCGTGCTGCAGGTGCTGCAGCAGGCGATGGAGCAGCAAGGCTTTCTCTTCCCGCTCAGCCTGGCCGCCGAGGGCAGCTGCATGATCGGCGGCAACCTGGCCAGCAATGCCGGCGGCACCCAGGTGCTGCGCTACGGCAACGCACGCGAGCTGTGCCTGGGGCTGGAGATCGTCAACGCCCAGGGCGAGGTGTGGGACGGCCTGTCGGGCCTGCGAAAGGACAACACCGGCTACGACCTGCGCAACCTCTTCGTCGGCAGCGAGGGCACGCTGGGCATCATCACCGCAGCGACGATGAAGCTCTTTCCCCTGCCCGCCGCCACGCTCACCGCCTGGGCCGCCGTGCCCTCGATGGAAGCCGCCGTCACCCTGCTCGGCCTGGCGCAGAAGCATCTGGGCGCCAACCTGACCGGCTTCGAGGCCATGGGCCAGTTCGCGCTCTCCCTGGTCGGCAAGCACATGCCGCAGCTGCGCGTGCCTTTCCTGGGCGATGCGGACGTGCCTTACTGCGTGCTGCTGGAGAACTCCGACAGCGAGTCCGAGGAACACGCCCGCGCCCAGTTCGAGCGCCTGCTGGAAACCGCCATCGAGCACGGCGTGGTCAGCGACGCCGTCGTGGCCGAGAACATCGCCCAGGCCCAGGGCCTGTGGCATATCCGCGAGAACATCCCGATGGCGCAGGCCGAGGAAGGCCTCAACGTCAAGCACGACATCTCGGTGCCGGTCTCGAAGATCGCCGAGTTCGTCTCGATCACCGACGGCCTGCTGCGCGAGGCGATTCCCGGCGTGCGCCTGGTCAACTTCGGCCATCTTGGCGACGGCAACCTGCACTACAACGTGCAGGCGCCGGCCGAAGGCGACATCAAGGCCTTCCTGGTCGAGCGCGAGCACGAGATCAACGACATCGTCTACCGCTCGGTGGCCTCCTTCGACGGCTCCTTCTCCGCCGAACACGGCGTGGGCGGCATGAAGGTGCACGAGCTGGAGCAGTACGAATCGCCCACCGCCCTGGCCATGATGCGGGCGATCAAGACCGCGCTGGACCCGCAGAACACCATGAACCCGGGCCGCATGCTGGCCGCCTGATCCACCGGGCCGCACCGTGCTCCTGCCGCATACGCTGCTGCCGTTTCTTCCCTCGCTGTCCCAGCACCTGCTGATCGCGGTCCTCGCGGTGCTGGTGTATGTGGTCACCACCCGCGCCCGGCGCGACCAGCGGGCGCCGCCCAGCGCCATCGCCTGGGTGATGGGCCTGGCGCTGCTGCCCTATCTGGTGCTGCCGATGTACCTGGCCTTCGGCCGGCGCAAGCTGCGGCCGGCGCATGCGCCGCGTGTGCCCCAGGGCCAGCCCTACGCCCACTGGGCGGCGGAGCTGGCCGAGAGCTTCAACCTGGCGGCGCCGGCCGTCACCCGCACCCGGCTGCATGCCGACGGCGCGATCGCCCGCGACGCCCTCTGGGCCACCATCGCCGCCGCGCGCGAGCGGCTCGACGTCTGCACCTTCATCATCGGCCAGGACGCGCTCGGCCGCGCCACCATGCAGCGCCTGGTCGGCCAGGCCCGGGCCGGCGTGCGGGTGCGGCTGCTGCTCGACGGCTTCGGCGCGCTGATGCTGCCGCGCCGCCATTTCGACGCGCTGCGCGAGGCCGGCGGCGAGATCGCGGTGTTCCGCCCGCTGCTGGGCCTGCGCAGCGACGGGCCGCGCAACCTGCGCAACCACCGCAAGTTCGTCATCGCCGACGAGAAGCTGCTGTGGTCCGGCGGCCGCAACCTGGCGGCCGAATACTTCACCGGCGATGTGGATGCCGGCCTGGAACCCTGGGCCGACCTGTCCTTCGAGATCGAGGGCCCCACCGCCGCCGCCGCCGCCCGTCAGTTCGAGCAGGACTGGAGCGCGGTGCACCAGAAGCGGCCGCGCCACATCCCGCCGGGCGTGGCGCCGGCGCCCGCCAGCGGCACCGTCACCCAGTTCCTGCCCAGCGGTCCGGACCAGAGCGAGGACACCGCCCAGGCCATCCTGGTGGCGGCCTGCTTCCACGCCAGGCGCCGCATCCTGGCCGTCACGCCCTACTTCGTGCCCAACGACGCCCTGCGCGACGCGCTGCGCCTGGCCGCCCTGCGCGGGGTGCAGGTGGACATCGCCATCCCGCGCCGCTCCAACCACCGCCTGGCCGACATGGCGCGCAGCCGGGCGATGCGCGACCTGGCGCGAGCGGGCGCGCGCTTTCACCTGCTGCCGGCCATGGCCCATGCCAAGGCGGTGGTGGTGGACGACGAGCTGGCGCTGTGCGGTTCGATCAACCTCGACCTGCGCAGCCTGCTGCTCAACCACGAGGCCGGCGTGCTGTTCTACGACCCCGCCGACATTGCCTGGCTGGCCGCCTGGATCGAGGCCCTGGCCGCCGACGCCCAAGCCTTCGACGCCAGCCCGCCCAGCCTGCTGCGCGACATCGGCGAGGGGCTGCTGCTCACCGTCGCCTTTCAGCTATAGCGGCAAGATCTGGGCGCATTCCTACGGGGGAGCCGCCACATCCCTGGCATGCTCCACGCCCAACGATGATCCATCTCCACACCGCCCACCTGCTCGCCGACTACGGCTACTACGCCGTCTTCTTCGCCGGCCTGCTCGAAGGCGAGACCATCCTGCTGCTCGGCGCCTACGCGGTGCACCAGGGTTATCTGCACATGCTGCCGCTGATCGCCTGCGGCGCGGCGGCGGCCTTCCTCAGCGACCAGTTCTACTTCCAGCTCGGCCGGCGCAAGGGGCAGCAGGTGCTACAGCGCCACCCCAAGCTGGAAAAGCGCTTCGAGAAGGCCGTGGCCTTCGTCGACCGCCATCCGATCGCCACCGTGATGCTGATGCGTTTCGCCTGGGGCCTGCGCATCGTGTTCCCGGTGACGCTGGGCATGACGAAGATGCGCACCGCCCTCTATGTGCCGCTGTCGGCCTTCGCGGCGCTGGTCTGGGCGACGGCGGTGGCCTATCTGGGTGTGTGGGTGACCGGGGTGCTCAAGGCCATCATCGGCAATCTGCACCACTACGAGCTGTGGTTCATCGGCATCGCGGCGCTCATCGGGCTCGTCGTGGCGATACGCCACGTCAAGATGGCCTAGCGCATGCGCGGCATCCGCTGGCTGTGCCTGGCCCTCTGCATGCTGTCGGCCTGGCAGGCCGGTGCCGCGGAGCCGCTGCGCATCGGCTCCAAGCGTTTCACCGAGAGTTATGTGCTGGCCGAGGTGCTGGCGCGCCAGGCACGCGCCAGCGGCACGGCGGTGACCGTGTCGGCCGGACTGGGCAACACGGCCGTGGTGGCCGCCGCGCTGGCGGCCGGCAGCATCGATGTCTATCCCGAATACACCGGCACCATCGCCCGTGAATTGCTGCAGCGGCCGGACATCGACACCCTGCCTGCCCTGCAGGCCGCGCTGGCGCCCAAGGGGCTGGGGGTGGCGGTGCCGCTGGGTTTCGAGAACGGCTATGCGCTGGCCCTGCGCGCCGACGTGGCCGACCGCCTGCAGCTGCGATCGCTGGCCGACCTGGCCCGGCATCCCGAGCTGCGCCTGGGCCTGTCCAACGAATTCCTGGGCCGCGCCGACGGCTGGCCCGGCCTGGCCGCGCACTACCGCCTGCCGCAGCAGCCGCAGGCGCTGGACCACGGCCTGGCCTACCAGGCGCTGGAAGCCGGCAATGTGGACATCGTCGATGCCTACACCACCGATGCCCAGGTGGCCCGCCGCGGCCTGCGCCTGCTGGCCGACACCGACCACTGGTTCCCCGGCTACCAGGCCGTGCTGCTCTACCGCCTGGACCTGCCGCAGCACTTTCCCGCCGCCTGGGCCGCCCTGCAGCGGCTCGAAGGCCGCATCGATGCCAGCCGCATGGCCGCCCTCAACGCGCGGGCCGAGATCGACGGCGCGGCTTTCGAAGTGGTAGCGCGGGAGGCGCTGGACGGCAGCGCGCCGCCGTCCACGCAACGGGCGCCGACCTGGCGCGACCGCCTCTTCGGCCCCGACCTCGCCCGCCTCACCCGCCAGCACCTGGCCCTGGTCGCCATCTCGGTGGCCCTGGCCGTGCTGATCGGCGTGCCGCTGGCCCTGCTCTGCGCCCGCAGGCCCCGGCTGCGCGGCCCGCTGCTGGCCACCGCCGGCCTGCTGCAGACGGTGCCCTCGCTGGCCCTGCTGGCCGCCCTGATCTCCTGGATGGGCCGCATCGGCACCGCGCCGGCGCTGGTGGCGCTGGCCCTCTATGCCCTGCTGCCGGTGATGCGCAACACGGTGGCTGGCCTCGACGGCATCTCGCCCGGCCTGCGCCAGGCGGCCACCGCCCTGGGCATGGGCGACGGCCAGCGCCTGCGGCTGATCGAGCTGCCGCTGGCCCTGCCGGTGCTGCTGGCCGGCGTGCGCACCGCCACCACCATCGCCATCGGCACGGCCACCCTGGCCGCCTTCGTCGGCGCCGGGGGCTATGGCGAACGCATCGTCACCGGGCTGGCGCTCAACGACCACGGCCTGCTGCTGGCCGGCGCATTACCCGCGGCGGCCCTGGCCCTGCTCAGCGAAGCGGTGTTTTCCCTGCTCGCCCGTTGGACTAGCCGCGGCCGCCGGATTTGAATCGCGGCACGTTCTATGCTCCAGTCCCTTTCCATAGCCCCGCCCCATCGACAGGACCACCCACCGATGCCCACGCGCCGCCGCTTCCTCGCCACCTCGTCCACTTCCGCCGCCTGCCTGCTGAGCGGCGCGCCCGCCGCCTGGGCCCAGTCGCGGGGCAAGACGGCGGTGGTGGTCGGCATCGCACTCGAACCGCCGGGGCTGGACCCGACGGCCGCCGCCGCCTCCTCCATCGCCGAGGTCACGCTCTACAACGTCTACGAGACGCTGACCCGGGTCAACAGCGACGGCAGCGTCTCGCCGCTGCTGGCCGAGGGCTGGGAGCTGTCGCCCGACCTGAAGACCCTGACCTTTCGCCTCCGGCGCGGCGTGAGCTTCCACAACGGCCGGCCCTTCGACGCCAACGCGGTCAAGTTCAGCTTCGAACGCGCAGCCTCCGACAAGAGCACCAACAAGGACAAACGCACCTTCCAGAACCTCAGCGTGCAGGTGGTGGACGATTACACCGTGGTGCTGCTCAACCGCGAGATCGATCCCGACCTGCCCTTCCTGCTCGGCCAGGCCACCGCCGTGATCGTCGAGCCGACCAGCGCCGACACCAACGCGGCCCAGCCGGTCGGCACCGGTCCCTACAGGCTGGAGCGCTTCAACCGCGGCGCCTCGCTGATCCTGGCCGCCTGGGACGGCTACCGCAGCCCCGCCGCCGCCCGCATCCGCCGCGCCACCTTCCGCTTCATTCCCGACCCGGCTGCCCAATCCGCCGCGCTGCTGGCCGGCGACGTGGACCTGTTCCCGCGCCTGGCGCCGCGCAGCGCCGAGCAGTTCAAGAACAACCCGCGCTTCGAGGTGCTGGTGGGCGGCTCGCGCGCCAAGACCATCGTCTCGATCAACCACCGCCGAAAGCCGCTCGACGACGTGCGCGTGCGCCGTGCGCTCTACGCCGCCATCGACCGGCAGGAGATGATCACCGGCGCGGCCGACGGCTACGGCGTGCCGATCGGCAGCTTCTACGTGCCCGGCGCGCCCGGCTACATCGACACCACCGGCCTCAATCCGCACGACCTGGGGAAAGCTAAGCAGCTGCTGGCCGAGGCCGGCGTGAAGACGCCGCTGGAACTCACCGTCACCCTACCGCCCACCGCCTACGCCCGCCAGGGCGGCGAGGTGCTGGCCGCGCAGCTGGCCAAGGTGGGCGTGGTCTGCAAGCTGCAGAACGTGGAATGGGCGCAGTGGCTGGCCAACACCTATGGCGGCGGCTTCAACTACGACCTGTCCATCATTTCCCATGTGGAGCCCTTCGACCTGGGCAACAACGCCCGGCCGGACTACTACTGGGGCTACCAGTCCAGGGAATTCCAGGCGCTCTACGACCGCATCAAGACCTCGCCCACCGAGACCCAGCGCAAGCAGCTGCTCGGCCAGGCGCAGCAGATGCTGGCGCGCGACGCCGTCTCGCTCTACCTCTACCAGCCCCAGTGGGTGACGGTGGCGCGGCGCGGGCTGACCGGTGTCTGGAAGGACCTGCCGATCTTCGTCAACCATCTCGCCGTACTGGGCTGGACATGAAAATGGATCTACCGATGGGCAGCGCCACCCGCGCCACGCCCGCCCTGCACGACATGGAAGCGGCCGAGCTGTCGGCCGCCTACCGCCAGGGCGTGCTGTCCCCGGTGGAAGTGACCCGGGCGGTGCTCGACCGCATCGGCCACTGGGAGCCCCAGCTGCTGGCCACCTACCTGCTGCGGCCGGAGGTGGCCCTGGCCCAGGCCCGCGCCTCGGAAGAACGCTGGCGCCGCGGCCAGCCGCTGGGGCCGCTGGACGGCATCACCGTCACCATCAAGGAGAACATCGCCTCGGCCGGCGACCCGGTGCCGCTGGGCACCGCCGCCACCACCCTGGTGCCGGCCGCCGCCGATGCGCCGCCGGCCGCCCGCCTGCGCGAGGCCGGCTGCGTGATGGTGGCCAAGACCACCATGCCGGACTACGGCATGCTGTCCTCCGGCCTGTCGAGCTTCCACCCGCTCACCCGCAATCCCTGGGACACCAACCGCGGCCCGGGCGGCTCCAGCGCCGGCGCCGCCGCGGCCTGCGCCGGCGGCTACGGCCCGCTGCATGTGGGCACCGACATCGGCGGCTCGCTGCGCCTGCCGGCCGGCTGGTGCGGCGTCTTTAGCCTGAAGCCCAGTTTCGGCCGCATTCCGATCGACCCGCCCACGCTGGGCCGGGTCGCCGGGCCGATCACCCGCACGGTGAGCGACGCGGCGCTGATGATGCAGGCGCTGTCCCGGCCCGACGCCCGCGACACCATGTGCCTGCCGCCCGCGGACATCGACTGGGCATCGGTCGCATCGGTGCAGCCCGAATTCCTCAAGGGCCTGCGCATCGGCCTGCTGATGGACGCCGGCTGCGGCCTGCCGGTGGAGACCTCGGTGCACGAGGCCGTCGAAGCCGCCGCCGCCCTGCTGGAGCGCGCCGGCGCCATCGTCGAGCCGATGGCGCCCTTCATGACCCAGGGCATGCTCGACGGCATGGATCACAGCTGGCGCATGCGCTCGCACCTGGACATGGCCGGCCTGCCGGCCGAACGCCGCGCCCGGGTGCTGCCCTACATCCGGCAATGGGCCGACAGCGTGGCGGGCATGTCCGGCGCGGCCCTCTACCAGGCGCAGCAGCAGTTCTTCGCCACCCGGGTGGCCACGCTGCGTGCCTGCGCGGTGTACGACTACGTGATCTCGCCGGTCGCGCCCATGCCGGCCTTCGATGCCGAGCTGCCATCGCCCACCGACGACCCGCTGCATCCGCTGGAGCACATCGGCTTCACCGTGCCCTTCAACATGTCCGAGCAGCCGGCCGCCTCGGTGCCCTGCGGCTTCACGCCGCAAGGCCTGCCGGTGGGCCTGCAGATCGCCGGGCCGCGCTTCGACGACCTGGGGGTGCTGAAGCTGGCGCGCGCCTTCGAGCTGATCCGCCAGCCGATGCGGGCCTGGCCGCAACCATGAGCACCAAGTAAGTGCTGGCGCGCCGACGCGGCGGCGCAACGGTGTCACCGCTGCGTCACCCCGGCTGCCTAGAGTCGATCGGGTTATGTCCGATGCCGTCCTCACGCCGCCGCGCCCTGCCCTCTGCGGCCCGCACGATGCACGCCCGACCCGCCAGCCCACAGGCCGCACCAGCGCCCGCCGGGCCGATTTCCGCGCCCTCGCCCGCCTGCTGCGCTACCGCAAGCTGCATGCGGTGTTCCAGCCGATCGCCGACCTCGACTCCGGCGCGGTGCTGGGCCACGAGGCGCTGATCCGCGGCCCGGCCGGCACCTCGCTGCATACGCCCGATGCCTTGCTGGCCCTGGCCCAGCGCCTGGGCATGCTGCCGGGCTTCGAGCTGTACTGCGCCGTCACCGCCCTGCAGGACTGGAGCCGCCACGGCGTGGGCGGCAAGCTTTTCGTGAACATGGGCGCCGATGCCCTGGTGCTGGCCCTGCGCCGCCATGGCCGCGACGAACTGCTGTCGCAGCTGCGCGCCTGCGGCATCGCGCCGCACGACCTCGTGGTGGAGATCACCGAACACCAGCGCGCCAGCGACGTCCCCGCCCTGCGCAAGGCCGCCGCCGAACTGCGCGACTGCGGCATCGACCTGGCGCTGGACGATTTCGGCGACGGCCACTCCAGCCTGCGCCTGTGGCACGAGCTGCGCCCAGCCTGGGTGAAGATGGACAAGTACTTCACCAGCCTGCTGCAGCAGCCGCCGGCCGCCGGCGCGCAGAGCAACGCCGATGCGCAGCAGGTGGTGCAGGCGATCAAGGGCATCGCCGAACTCTTCGGCAGCACCCTGATCGCCGAGGGCATAGAGACCGAACAGGGCCTGCGCGCCGTGCAGGAGCTGCGCATTTCCTGCGGCCAGGGTTATCTGCTGGGACGCCCCCACGCCACGCCGCGCGCCGCGCTGGAAAGCCCGGCGCGCGAGACGGTGCAGCGCGAGGCCGTCGCCCTGCTGCCGCCGCGCTCGCCGCGCCGGCCCGGCGGCCACACGGTGCTGCGCCGGCTGCCGGTGCTGCATGCGCCGGCGGTGGGCCTGGTCACCACCAACAACGAGCTGGCGCAGATCTTCCAGCGCCATCCGGAACTGCATGCGGTGGCGGTGGTGGCCGAGGGCCGGCCGGTGGCGGTGGTCAACCGCCAGCATTTCATGAACCATTACTCCACGCTCTACTTCCGCGAAGTGCATGGCAGAAAGCCTTGCGTGGGTTTCGCCAACCACAAGCCGCGGGTGGTGGAGATGGACTACGACGTGGACGACCTGGTCGGCATCCTGACCTCGCCCGACCAGCGCTACCTGAGCGAAGGCTTCATCGTCACCGAGGGCGGCCGCTACCTGGGGCTGGGCACCGGCGACCAGCTGGTGCGCGCCGTCACCGAGGCCCGGGTGGAGGCCGCGCGCCATGCCAATCCGCTGACCTTCCTGCCGGGCAACATCCCGATCAACCTGCACATCGAGCGCCTGCTCGACAGCGGCGTGGAGTTCGTCGCCTGCC
The DNA here is from genome assembly GCF_009906855.1 of Xylophilus rhododendri. Lineage (NCBI taxonomy): Bacteria > Pseudomonadati > Pseudomonadota > Betaproteobacteria > Burkholderiales > Xylophilus > Xylophilus rhododendri. Next base: position 4,180,662 of record NZ_CP047650.1, on the reverse strand, counting down.
ATGCCGACCTGAACGACTTCAAGCCCTTCAACGACCACTACGGCTACTGGCGCGGCGACCAGATGATCCGCCTGTGCGCCCGCCTGGCCGTGTCGCACTGCGACGCCCGGCGCGACTTCGTCGGCCACATCGGCGGTGACGATTTCATGGTGCTGTTCCAGAGCGGCGACTGGCAGCAGCGCTGCGAACGCATCGTCGGCGACTTCGACCTGCAAGCGCTGGACCTGTTCAACGAGGATGCCCGCATCACCGGCGGCATCCATGGCCGCGACCGCCACGGGCAGGAGCGCTTCTTCCCCTGCACCACCCTGTCGATCGGCGCGGTGCGGGTGCGGCGCGGCGACTTCCGCCATGCCGACGAGGTGGCATCCTCGGCCGCGCTGGCCAAGCACGATGCCAAGCTCTCGCGGCGCGGGCTGCATGTGGGCGGGCCGCCGTCGAACTGAGCGGCGGCGCGCGGGGGCTGCGCCGTCAGCGGCGGCAGCCAGCCGCGTCCGTGTTGTATTCGGCCAGGGTCTCGAAGTTGCTGGTGGGCGTGATGGACGGATGGGCGCCCAGGAAATCCTCGCTCACCACATACATCAGCGTGCCGGTGTGGGCCCGCTCGCGCACCCCGCTCAGCGGCGCGGTGCAGGGCGCGCCGGCGGCGGCCACCCGCTGCGCCGGGGCCGAGCAGGCGCCCAGCTGCGCGAGCACGCCGAGCGCCACCAGGGCATGAATCGCACGCATCGTTTTCATCGGCATCCCCCATGTGTGAAAGCCGCAGCCTAGGGCCGCGGCGAGCAGGGGGAAATAGCCCGGGGAGACGGCCCGGGCCCCTTTCTTGCGATCGAAGTTCGTGCTAACGATCAGCCGGTGATGCGCAGCTGCAGGCCGGTGGCGCTGTAGCTCGCGCTGGCCTGGTAGCCCGGCACGGTGATGCTGGTGAAGGTGCCGGCCAGCGAACCGGCGGTGATCAGGTTGATCGTGTCACCGACGCTGGGTGCCGAGCCGCTGGCGAAGCCTACGCTCAGCGTGCCGCCCGCAACCACTGCCGCGCCGGTCACGTTGAGCCGGCCCGCGCCGCTGCCGCCCAGCACCAGCTGCAGGGTGGTGCCGGCCAGCTGGGTGTAGCTGGCGACCGTCACGGCCGTGCTGCCCTGGCAGGCCAGCGTGCCGCCGCCCAGGTAGACCGCGCCCTTGCCCAGCGCGCTCGCCGAGGCCGCGACCAGCGTGCCGGCCGAGATCACCGTGCCGCCGGTGTAGGCGTTGGCGCCGGTCAGCGTCAGCGAGCCCGTGCCCAGCTTGGTCAGCTTGCCGGCGCCGGCGATGTCGTTGCGCCAGCTGTCGGCGGCCGAGAAGCCGCCGGCGGTGGCGTCCATGGTCACGGCCACGTCGCCGTTGAAGGCGCCGTAGCCGTCGGCCGCGGCGAACAGGTTCATGCGGCCCCAGCCTTCGGCATCGTCCATCGCGGGATAACCGGAGGCGATCGCGGTGGTCTTGAGCACCACCCGCCGCTGCGCGGCCGTCAGGTAGGGCAGGCGCGTCTCCAGCAGCACTTCGGCGCCCTTGGGCACGATGGCCGTCTTCGTGGCGTCGGCGATCTGGCTGAAACCCAGCGTCATGCGGCGCAGGTAGGCGGCCTTGTTGGTGGCGCGGTCGGCGAAGCGGTCGGCGCTGGTGGCGGCCGAGTGGGCATAGGTGTTGAGCGCGGCGAAGGTGGTGACACCGGCCGCGGCCATCAGTGCCGTCTGCGCCTGCTGGTAGGCGGCCGTCTTGCCGGCCAGGTTGGCGCCGGTGGCGATGCTGGCCGCGGCCGAGGCCTGGCCCAGGATGCGGCCGCCGATCACGTCCAGCGGCGAATGCATGCCGGCGAGGATGCGGTTCTCGCCCAGTTCCAGGCCGCGCGCCACCATTTCCTGGAAGCGCTGCGGCACCAGGTAGGCCATGCCGACGGCGTCGCGCACGGCTTCTGCCGTGTGGCCGCTGACGTAGCCGCCGTCGGTGGTGGGCGTGGTGCTTTCGGCCGGCACCAGGGCCGGCACCACCACCACGCTGCTGCTCCAGCGGAAGGGCCGGGCGTACTTGAAGAAGCGCTTGGCCGGTTCGGTGGAGGCGTTCTCGCCCACGTTGCCGATGAAGTCCACTGCCAGGCCGAAGGCGGTGTTGCCGCCGCTGGTGGTCACGCCGGCGTTGTTGCCGCTGTCGTTGTAGACCACGGTGGTGGCGTCCGAGGCGATCGCGGTGATCGAGGTGGTCTGCTGCGCCGCCGTGCGCCAGGCGGTGGTCAGCGGGCCCATGCCGTCGGTCACGCTGTAGGCCTTGCCGCGGCGGTCGTCGAGGTAGGCGGCCAGTTCCTGGGCGCTGGTGCGGGCGGTGGTGGCGGTCACCACGTACTGGATGTTGGCGGCGTGCACGGCGGCGTTCTTGACCGTGCCGTCGGTGGAGTCGCCCGGAATGCCGGTCCAGGTGGAGGTCACCACGGCCGGGAAGCTGCCGCTGGCCGCCGCCGTCACGCCGGCATCGACGATGAGGGTGCTGGGCGTCCAGATGTCCAGGAAGCCCGAGGCCACCCGCACGCCGGCATTGGTGGCCAGGGTGGCGTAGCGCGCATCGCCGCGCTGGTTGGTGAAGGCGTAATCGACGAAGGGCAGCACCGTGGTTTCGTCGGCCACCGCGGCGAGCTCGACGCTGCCCAGGCCCGAGGGCGCGGCCGGGATCGTCAGGCTGCCGCCGCCGCTGCCGGCCGGGGTGTTGTCGACGATCACCGCGTCGTTGCCGCCGCCGCAGGCGCTCAGGTAGAAGGGCGCGAGCAGCGAGACGGCCATCGAGCGGCGGGTGATGCCGGTGGTGCCGGCAACGGCGGGGAACTTGGACTTGGAATCGGTAGGAGCGCGCATCGGAAGACGGCAGAAGCCGCGTTCAGTGAATGAAGCCGCATACCGTAGAAAAGCGCCAAGACGCGGCCATGACGGGTTTGTCACACGATGGTTTCCGCCCCCGCTTTCATCTTGTTCCTTTTGCCGCGAGCCCCCGGGATAGGATTGACGCCCCCGAGTTTTCCCGGATGACACTGCACATGCCCTTCTCGCACGCCAAGCCCGATCGCCGTTCCTTCCTGGCCGCCGGCAGCGCCACCCTGGCGCTGGCCGCCCTCGGCGCCACAGGATCCGCTCGGGCCCAGGCGGCGGGCGCCACGCCGCTGCGCCTGTCCGAGCCCCGCCCCTTCTCCTTCGACGACCTGACCGAACAGGCGCGCCGCCTGGCCGCCGCACCCTTCGCGCCTGGCACGCCGCTGCCGCAGGACGTGCTCGACAAGATCGACTACGACGCGCACGGCAAGATCAAGTTCAAGCCCGAATCGGCGCTGTTCGCCAACGGCCCGGGCAACTTCCCGGTCACCTTCTTCCACCTGGGCCGCTTCTTCCAGACGCCGGTGCACATGTACGTGCTGGAGAACGCCGGCGGCGACTACTTCGCGCGTGAAGTCGTCTACGACGACAAGTACTTCGACATGCCCGCCGACAGCCCCGCGCACCAGCTGCCCGACGGCGCGGGCTTCGCCGGCTTCCGCTTCCAGGAAAGCCGCGCGGGCGACCAGCAGAAGAAGCCCTGGCAGACCAACGATTGGGTGGCCTTTCTCGGCGCCTCGTATTTCCGCGCCATCGGCGAGCTCTACCAGTACGGCCTGTCGGCGCGCGGCGTGGCCATCGACGTGGCCGAGCCGGGCAAGGCCGAGGAATTCCCCTCCTTCACCCGCTTCTACTTCGACCCGCCGGCCAACGGCGGCGACACGGTGGTGGTGCATGCCCTGCTCGAAGGTCCCAGCATCACCGGCGCCTACAAGTTCGTCATGCAGCGCGGCAAGGCGGTGGTGATGGACATCGAGAAACGCCTCTTCCTGCGCCAGGACGTGGCCCGCCTGGGCCTGGCGCCGCTCACCTCGATGTACTGGTTCTCCGAGACCGGCAAACCGCGCGACGCCGACTGGCGCCCCGAGGTGCACGACTCCGACGGCCTGGCCCTGTGGAACGGCGCGGGCGAACGCATCTGGCGGCCGCTGAACAACCCGACTTCCATCGTCACCTCCAGCTTCGGCGACACCAACCCCAAGGGCTTCGGCCTGCTGCAGCGCGACCGCCTGTTCGACCACTACCAGGACGGCGTGATGTACGACCTGCGCCCCAGCCTGTGGGTGGAGCCGCTGGGCGACTGGGGCCAGGGCTCGGTCACGCTGGTGGAGCTGCCGACCGACGACGAGATCCACGACAACGCCGTCGCCATGTGGGTGCCGGCCGCGCCGGCAAAGGCCGGCAGCGCCATCTCCCTGCGCTACAAGCTGCACTGGACCGACAAGGAGCCCTACCCCTCGCCCCTGGCCAGCTGCGTGGCTACCCGCACCGGGCGCGGCGGCGTGCCGGGCCAGCCGCGGCCGCAGGGCGTGATCAAGTTCATGGTGGAGTTCCTGGGCGGCCCGCTGGGCCAGCTGCCCTTCGGCGTGGCGCCGGAGGCCGTCCTCAGCGCGCCCAGCGGCAAGTTCTCCTATGTATTCACCGAGGCCGTGCCCGATGGCGTCTCCGGCCACTGGCGCGCCCAGTTCGACTACACACCCGAGGGCAATGCCCCCGTCGACCTGCGCCTGTACCTGCGCCAGGGGCAGCAGACGCTGTCGGAGACCTGGCTGTTCCAGTTCCGGCCTGCGTGAAGCGCGGGTAAAGCTGCCCCGGGGGCGGCACCGATGACAGGCGGGGCGGTCTTAAGATCGGCCCCGCTTTTTCGTGGCCCCCTCATGAACAACGACAACGAGACATCCCCCCGCCCCGTGCCCTCGCTGGCCGCCATCTTCACCGCCTTCAGCAAGATCGGCCTGACCAGCTTCGGCGGCGGCCTCTCCGGCTGGATGATGCGCGAGTTCGTTTTGCGCCGCGCCTGGATCACCGAGGAGGAGTTCCTCAGCGGGCTGGCGCTGGCGCAGTCCTTTCCCGGCGTGAACGTGGTCAACCTGGCGATCTGGATCGGCTTTCGCCTGCGCGGCGGGCCGGGCGCGGCCATGGGGGCGCTGGGCATCGTGGTGCCGCCGATGTTCGTGGCCATCGGGCTGGCGGCGCTGTTCTCGCAGTTGAAGGAGTCGCACACGCTGCATGTGGTGCTGGCCGGCGTGGCGGCCGCGGCCGTGGGGCTGTCGCTGCAGACCGGCATCCGCGCGGCCCGGCGTGCGGCGCGGCAGATCGTGCCGCTGCTGGTCATGACGCTGACCTTCATCGCCCTCTTCCTGCTGAAGCTGCCGCTGCTGTGGGTGGTGGCGGCAATGGCGCCGCTGTCCATCGGCATCGCCTGGCTGCGGCTGCGCAAGGCGGGGGCTTCGGCATGATCTTTCAGAAGCTGGGCGAACTGCTGGCGGTGTTCGGGCCGCTGTCCTTCCTGACGGTGGGGGGTGGGCAGAGCATCGTGTCGGACATCCACCGGCAGTCGGTGGCGGTGCATGCGTGGATGGACGACGGGGAGTTCCTCGACCTGTTCGCGCTGTCCCGGATCACGCCTGGGCCTGGGTCGCTGCTGGTGACCCTGGTCGGCTGGCATGTGGCCGGGTTCACCGGGGCTTTGCTTGCTTCGGCGGCCATCTTCCTGCCCTGCTCGGTGCTGGTCTACGGACTGGCGCGGCTGTGGGCGCGCTTTCAGCACACGCCCTGGATACGTGCCATCGAGGCGGGGCTGGTGCCGGTGGCGGCGGGCATGATCCTGGCTGCTTCGGCCACTCTGTTGCGTGCGGCCGAGGGTGGGCCCTGGGCCTGGAGCGTGGCTGCGGCTTCTACCCTGGCGTTGATGTTCACGCGGATCAATGCGTTTTTGGTGTTGGGGTTGGGGGGTGGGGTTTTTTGGCTTGCCTTGGGGTGATGGGGGTTGTCTCCTTGGCGGAGGGCGGGGCTGGGGCTGCGCGCCCCAGACCGCGCTCACTTTCTTTGCTTCGCCAAAGAAAGTAAGCAAAGAAAGGCGACCCGACACCCGAGGCCCTTCGGGCACCGCTGCGGTACTCGCAAAGGCGGGGTCCACGACAACTCGCTACGCTCAAACAGGTCGTGGCCCTGATCCGCCTTTGCTCCGTTCCTCGCTCTCGGGCTCACGGGACCCGGGAGCGGGAGCGGGGACAGCGGCTGCTTCGCAGCGCAACGGGCCTTCGCTGCGCTCGGCCTCCACTGAAAGACCGGGCGTCGCGAAGGGCGGGTATTTATCAATCAGAGGCCGAGCGCAGCGACGGCCCGTCGCCCTGCGAAGCAGTGGCTGTCCCCGCTCCCCGGGTCCCGTCTGCGGGTGAGCGAGGAGCGCAGCAAAAGCGGATCAGGGCCACGACCTGTTTGAGCGAAGCGAGTTGTCGTGGACCCCGCTTTTGCGAGCACCGCAGCGTGCCCCCTCGAAGAGGGGGACTCCCGCAGCTGGGTCGCCTTTCTTTGCTTACTTTCTTTGGCGAAGCAAAGAAAGTGAGCGCGGTCTGGGGCGCGCAGCCCCAGCTCCGCCCTCCGCAGAGGAGAAGAAAAAGAAAACCGCTTACCCAGCCAACCCAAACCCACCCCCACCCGGCGTCAAAACCTCAAACACATCACCAGCCCGCATAGCCACCTGCGCGATATGCCCAAGCCCCTCAACAGCCCCATCCACCCGCAAGACCCGGTTGACCCCAGCAGCCCCCGCCCCCCCACCAGCCATGCCAAACGGCCCGCTGCCACGGTTGTTAGACAGAATGCTGGCCGTCATCGCCTCCAGAAACCGGATGCGCCGCACCCCCCATCCCCCCCGTGCCAACGCCCTTCCCCGCCGGACCCGGCACGAATCGCATAGCCCTCCAGCCGCACCGGATACCGGAACTCCAGCACCTCCGGATCCGTCATCCGTGAATTGGTCATATGCGTCTGCACCACGCTGGTCCCATCGAACCCTTCGCCCCCCTCACGAACCCCGGCGCCGCTGCCGCCGGCGATCGTCTCGTAGTACTGATATCGCTCGTTGCCGAAGGTGAAGTTGTTCATCGTGCACTGGCTCGCCGCGTTGATGCCCAGCGCCCCGTACAAGGTGTTGGTGATGCAGCTCGAAGTCTCCACATTCCCAGCCACCACCGAGGCAGGCGGCGCAGGATTGAGCATGCACCCCGCGGGCACGATCACCTGGATCGGCTTCAGGCAACCGGCGTTCAGGGGAATGTCGTCATCCACTAGCGTCCGGAACACATACAGCACCGCCGCCATGCAGACCGCCGTGGGCGCATTGAAGTTGTTCGTCTGCTGCGGCGAGGTGCCGGTGAAGTCCACGATGGCCGAACGCGCCCGTGCATCCACCTTCACCGACACCTGGATCTGCGCACCGTTGTCCAGCGGCAGGGTGAAGGCCCCGTCCTTCAGCCGCGTGATGGCCCGCCGCACCGCCTCCTCGGCGTTGTCCTGCACATGGCGCATATAGGCCTGCACGACCGGCAGCCCGAACTGCGCCACCATGCGCCGCAGCTCCTGCACCCCCTTCTCGTTGGCCGCGATCTGCGCCTTGAGATCGGCCACGTTCTGCTGCGGATTCCGGCTGGGCCAGGTGCCGCTCTGCAGCAGCGCCACCGTCTCGGCCTCGCGGAACCGCCCGGCATCGACCAGCAGGAAGTTGCTGATGCGCACCCCCTCCTCCTCGATGGTGGTGGAGAACGGCGGCATCGATCCCGGCGTGGTGCCGCCGATGTCGGCCTGGTGGCCGCGCGAGCCCACGTAGAACAGCGGCGGCACCGAGCCGTCGGCCGGCGCATCCTCCGGGTAGACCGGCGTGATCACCGTCACATCCGGCAGATGGGTGCCGCCGTGATAGGGATCGTTGAGCGCATACACATGGCCGGGCCGCATGCCGTCCGCGTTGTCGCGGATCACCGTCTTGATGCTCTCGCCCATGGAGCCCAGGTGCACCGGCATGTGCGGCGCGTTGGCGATCAGGTTGCCTTCGCGGTCGAACAGCGCGCAGGAGAAATCCAGGCGTTCCTTGATGTTGACCGAGTAGGCGGTGTTCTGCAGCTGCAGCCCCATCTGCTCGGCGATGTTCATGAAGAGGTTGTTGAACACCTCCAGCAGCACCGGGTCGGCCGTCGTGCCGGCGGCGTAGCGCACCTGGCGTTCGGTCCGGCGTTCCAGCACCAAGTGGTCGAGCTCGGTCAGCAGGGCCTGCCAGCCGGGCTCGATCACGGTGGTGGCGTTCTTCTCGGCGATGATGGCCGGGCCGGCCAGCACATCGCCGGGGCGCATGTCCTCGCGCACCACCAGCGCCGCCAGGTGCCAGCCGCCGCTGGAATACAGGCGCACCGTCTCGCGGCGCGGCACCTCGCGCTCAGCTTGCAGCGGCAGGCGCGGCTCGGCCGGCGCGTCGCCGCCGATCACCGCCTCGACCGACACCGCCTCCACCACCAGGCCCTTGCCCTGCATCAGGAAGGAGAAACGCTGGCGGTAAGCGGCTTCGAAGCCGGCGCGGAGCGCGGCCACGGCGGCGGCGGCATCGGCCGCATCGCCGGTGAAGGGCACGACCAGCGCGGAGTCGCTGCCTTCATAACGCACATGGGCGCGGCGCCGCAGCACGATGGCGCCGGCGCTCACCTCCTGGCTCTGCAGCTCGGCGCGGGCGGCCGCGGCCAGCGCATCCAGCTGCGCGGCCAGCGGCGCCATCGCCTCGGCCGTCAGGGGCTGCTCGAAGGCCTGTTCGCGGATCACGCTCTGGTCGGCCAGGCCCATGCCGTAGGCACTCAGCACACCGGCCAGCGGATGCACGAAGACCCGGCGCATGCCCAGCGCATCGGCCACCAGGCAGGCATGCTGGCCGCCGGCGCCGCCGAAGCACTGCAGGGTGTAGCGGGTGACGTCGTAGCCGCGCGCCACCGAAATCTTCTTGATCGCATTGGCCATCTGCTGCACCGCGATGGCGATGAAACCCTCTGCCACTTCCTCGGCGCTGCGGCCGGTCAAGGCGGCCAGATCGGCGAAACGCTCGCGCACCACGGCGGCATCCAGCGCCTCGTCGGCCCGGGGGCCGAAGACATGGGGAAAGAAATGCGGCTGGATCTTGCCCAGCATCACATTGGCATCGGTCACCGCCAGCGGGCCGCCGCGGCGGTAGCTGGCCGGGCCCGGGTTGGCGCCGGCGCTCTGCGGGCCGACCCGGAAACGCGCGCCGTCGAACTGCAGCAACGAGCCGCCGCCGGCGGCCACAGTGTGGATGCTCATCATGGGTGCACGCATGCGCACGCCGGCCACCTGGGTCTCGAACTCGCGCTCGAATTCGCCGTCGAGGCCGCCGCGGAAGTGGCTGACGTCGGTGGAGGTGCCGCCCATGTCGAAGCCGATCACGTCCGGAAAACCCGCCACGCCGGCGGTGCGCGCCATGCCGACGATGCCGCCGGCCGGGCCGGACAGGATCGCATCCTTGCCCTGGAAGCGCCGCGCATCGGTCAGCCCGCCGGAGGACTGCATGAAGAACAGCTTCACGCCCGGCATGTCGGCCGCCACCTGGTCGACATAGCGGCGCAGGATCGGGCTGAGATAGGCATCGACCACGGTCGTGTCGCCACGGCTCACCAGCTTCATCATCGGACTGGTCTCGTGCGAGGTGCTGACCTGGCTGAAGCCGGCCTCGCGCGCCAGGCGGGCAGCGGCCTTCTCGTGGTCGGTGTAGCGATAGCCGTGCATGAAGACGATGGCCACGCTGCGCAGGCCGCTGTCGAAGGCCGCGGCGAGTTCGCGGCGCAGGGCGGTTTCGTCCAGCGCCAGCAGCAGCTCGCCATGCGCGCCCACCCGTTCGTCGGCCTCGATCACCTGGCGGTAGAGCAGCTCGGGCAGCAGGATCTGCCGGTCGAACAGCCGCGGCCGGTTCTGGTAGGCGATACGCAAGGCATCGCGAAAGCCGCGGGTGGTGACCAGCAGCGTGGGCTCGCCGCGCCGCTCCAGCAGGGCATTGGTGGCCACGGTGGTGCCCATCTTCACGCACTCCACCTGCGCGGGCGTGACCGGCTCGCCGGGCGCCAGGCCCAGCAGATGGCGGATGCCGGCCACCGCCGCGTCGCGGTACTGCTCGGGGTTCTCCGACAGCAGCTTGTGGGTGCGCAGGCTGCCATCCGGCAGGCGTGCCACCACGTCGGTGAAGGTGCCGCCGCGGTCGATCCAGAACTGCCAGCGCCGGGGCGTGGACGGCGCTGCGTTGGGGGACATGGAAGCGGAAGCGGTGAGGTCTTGCATGGAGGGAAGAGCCGACGTTCGTTGCTGGGGAAACCGGGGATTGTTGGGGGCCGTACCGGACGGCGCAAACAGATAATTTTTCGCTCAGCCCATCGAAAGCATCGATGATGCCTAGACGGCCCGGGCCTTGCGCCGCGGCGCCGACTGCTGCTGCTGCGCGATCGATTCGAAGACCGCCTCGGCCACCGTCTCGATCACCCGCGAGCCGGGGTCGGCCCGCCAGCTCGCATGGATCGGCAGGGGCTTGAGCGCCGGCGCAAAACGCAGCATGCGCAGCCCGCCCTCGGCATCGAGCTTCTCGACCGCCGCGCGCGGCAGGGTGGCCACGCCGAAGCCGCTGGCGGCCAGCTGCTTCATCGCCGAGATCGAGGACATGGTGTGCACCCGGCGCGGCTCCAGCCCGGCCTGGCGGAACAGGTCGAGCAGGTCCACATGCGGCTGCGAGCCGCGCTGGAAGGTGAGCAGGTCGAGATCGACGATGTCCTGCGGCGTGTAGCGGGCCTTGCGGTGCCGGCCGGCCTGGCCCACCAGCACCATCTCCATCGGCGCCAGGGCACGCGAACGCAGGCCGTCGGCCACGGCGGGCTGGGCCGCGAAGATCAGGTCCAGCGTGCCGCGGCGGGCCTGCTCCAGCAGCACCGGCGTGGTCTCGACGCTGAGCTCGAACTCCAGTCCTTCGTGCTCGCGGCGCAGCCGCTCCACCGCCGGGATCAGCCAGGCATGCAGCACCGAGTCGATGGTGCCCAGCCGCAGCGAGACGGCCTGGCGCTGCGCCGCGCCCATCTCCAGCCGGATCTCGCGCTGCATCTCCAGCAGGCGCTCGGCATAGGCGGCGAAGCGGGTGCCGGCCACGGTCAGGCGGAAGCGCCGGTCGCGCCGGTCCAGCAGCAGCACGCCGAGCTCCTCTTCGAGCGCGGCGACGCGGCTGGACATGGCCGACTGGGTGAGGCAGAGCTTCTCGGCGGCGCGGGTGACGCTCTTGAGGGTGACCACCCAGTAGAACGCCTCGACGAAACGCAGGTTCATGAAGCGCTTTGTACCCGATGCGTTCGGCGCGGCGGCGGGTTCAGGGCCAGCGGTTGGGCGTGCGGCCCGACATGGTCGCCTGCGCCTGGATGGCCCGCATGTCGGCCAGCAGGCCTTGCCGTTCGTATTCCAGGCCGTGCCGGCGGGCACGGCGGTAGAGGCGCGCGGTGTTGAGGCGCAGCACCAGCTCCAGCGTGCCGGAAGACAGCTGGTCGAACAGCCCGCCCCATGCCGCGCTGCCCGGACCCTGGCCGAAACCGGAATAGATCGCGTAGCTCGCCGTCAGCGACTGCGCGCGCATCGCCACCAGCGAATCGCTGCCGCACAGAAAGCGCGTGGGGAACTCCGAGATCACCGCCGCCAGGGCCGCGATGCGCCGGCGCCGCAACAGCAGGTCGGCCGCCGGATCGAAGGCATCGCGCTGCGCCTGGCTGCTGTTGAGGGACGGTGCCGGACACGGCGAATAGTGCGCGGCGACGACGTCCCAGGACATGTCGATGTAGACGTTCGGAAAGGCGTTCAGCAGCCGGCGCAGATTGTCTTCGTGCCGCGGCGAAGGCGGGCTGTACTTGCCCAGGCCGCCCAGGTGGGCCCAGACGATGACGTTACCGGGATGGCGGGTGAACAGGCCCCAGACGTCCTCGAAGTACTCGGCCCTGCCGGCTTGCCCGGTGCGCACGCACTCCAGCTCCTCGCTGACGTCGCAGTGCATGGTGGCGCCCATCGAGGCCCGGGCGAAGAAGGCCAGGTAGGCATGGATGGCCGCCTCGGGCGAGAAATCCGGCTGGTAGCTGCGGTTCTGCGTCTCCACCACGCCCTTCCTGAGCGTGAACTCGCCGGCCCAGAAGAAGACGCCGGGATGGTCGCGCTTGAGCCGCATGACATCGTGCACGCCGTTGGGATCGTGCAGCGGCATGCCGGTGACCGAGGCCAGCAGCCGGCGCCGCACCTCGGCGGGCAGGGAGCCGAGGGCATGGGCCAGCTGCCAGTCGACCGCGGGGTTGTAGTACTGGCCGATCCGGCGCAGCGCTTGCAGGTCGGCCACGGTGATCGGCCGGGTGTTGTCGCGCAGCTCGTCGGGCATGTAGTAGCTGCGGCCCAGGGCGTGGAAGTCGTGGCCGCAGCCGCAGCTGAGGGCGCCGCCCTCGATGCGGGTGGGAATGCCCATGCACAGGCAGCAGTCCACGCCAGCCGCGTCGAGCAGCGCCACTTGGCGCAGCAGGGATTCGGCCAGCGTGGCGCTGAAGTCATGCATGTGGACGGCGGCATAACCGCTGGCGAGATGGCAGTGGCTGTCGTGCATCAGCGTCTGCGTGCCGGCTTCCGCGGTGCCGCCCTGGCGCCGCGTATCGCCGGCAGGCAGCTCGGCGTCCGCGCCGGGCCCGTCGCCTGCGCGGGCCGGATCGCCCGAGGTGCTGGTGGCGGCATCCGCACGGCGGGTGGGGCTGCGGGCGCGGTCACCGGAAATCGATGGCAGGAACATGGACAGGACTCCTCGTGGGCGGCACCCGACAGTGGGCCGACCCAAGGCATTCTTCGTGCGCGATCCCGCCATCCGGCGGCCAAGACGAAAGGCCCGCGCCAGCGACGAAGACCGTCGCCGTGCCTGCTACTTCGGCGCCACCATGCGATCGCGCGTGGCCAGGCCCGGGAACAGGCGCACCCACAGCAGCGCCACCACCATGGTGCCCACGCCGCCCAGCACCGTCGCGCCGATCGGGCCGAGCAGCGCGGCGGTCGCGCCGGACTCGAACTCGCCGAGCTGGTTGCTGGCGCCGATGAAGACCGAGTTGACCGCGCTGACCCGGCCGCGCATCTCGTCGGGCGTCTCCAGTTGCACCAGGGACTGGCGCACCACCACGCTGACCATGTCCGCGCCGCCGGTCACCGCCAGCGCCACGGCCGACAGCCACAGGCTGTGCGACAGGCCGAACACCACCGTGGCCAGGCCGAAGATGCCGACCGCGATCAGCAGGCGCTTGCCCACGTAGCGGTCCAGCGGCCAGCGGGTCAGCACCACCGACATCAGCAGCGCGCCCACCGCCGGCGCCGAGCGCAGGATGCCCAGGCCCCAGGGCCCCGTGTGCAGGATGTCGCGGGCGAAGATCGGCAGCAGCGCGACCGCGCCGCCCAGCAGCACCGCGAACAGGTCGAGCGAGACGGCGCCCAGCACCGGCTTGCGGTGCCAGATGAAACCCACGCCGGCCAGCAGGGTGCGCATGGAAACCGGCTCGCGCGGCGCGGCCACCCGCGCGTATCGCAGGCGGGCGATGAACACGCAGCCGATGACGAACAGTGCCGTGCAGGTGCCGTACACCGCACTGGCGCCGGCCACGAAGATCACGCCGCCCAGCGCCGGGCCGCCGATGATCGCCGTCTGCATGCCGCCGGTGGCGAAGGCCATGGCGCGCGGCAGCATCAGCGGCGGCACCAGCATGGGCACCAGCGCCTGCTGGGCCGGCAGCTGGAAGGCCCGCACCATGCCCAGCACCACCGAGATGCCCAGCAGCAGGCCGCGCCCGGCCCAATGCCCTTCGGTGGCCAGCACCAGCAGCAGCGACACCACGCCCTGCACCAGCAGGCAGGCCGCCACGATGTGGCCGCGGTGGAAACGGTCGGCCACATGGCCCGCCACCAGGGCCAGCAGCAGGGCCGGCGCGAACTGGTAGAGGCCGACCAGGCCAAGGTCCCAGGCGCTGCCGGTGAGGTCGTACATCTGCCAGCCGATGGCCACCAGCAGCATCTGCTGGCCGGCGGTGCCGAACAGGCGGGTGCCCCAGAAACGCATGAAATCCCGCTGCTGCAGCAGGTCCTTGAAACGGTAGTCGGTGGCGGTCATCGGGGTCGGGAAGCGGAATCGGAGGGCGAGCGCAGGGCCCGGAGAATAGCCGCTATGGCCGATCGCCGCAGGCGAGGCATCCCCTAGACGCCCGCGCAGCCAGCCGGAAACCCAGCATGGCCAGCGCATTGCTCAGCAGGCTGAAGCCCAGGTTGACCTCGGCCCTCAGGCGCTGGTCCGGCGTGCGGTTGAACTGGGCATCCAGGCTGTCGACCAGCGCGGCCGAGGCATCGAGCGCCAGCACCGCCAGCAGGCAGCGCAGCAGATCCGCGGCCATTGCCAGCGCCATGCCGCGCGGACCAGTGGCACCGCCAGCGACCTTCCGCAGCCGCCGCGCCAGGCTGGCGCCGGCATCGCCATGGCCCGCGTCGAAGAGATGCAGCGACACCGGCCGGCCCCCGGCGCCGGTGCCCCGCATCCGGGCGGACATCTTCAGCGCATGCAGGCCGGCATCGGACAGCGTCGCCGCCAATGCCGCGGTGCCCAGCGTGATGCCCCCCGCCGTGAGGATGCCCGGCCGCTGCAGCCGGAAATCCAGAGCCAGGCCCTGCAGCGCGAAGGCCAGCGGATGCGCCATCTCGCAGGCCAGGCTGCGCAGCCGGCCGTGCTCGAACTGCCGCTGCCGCCGCGCCACGGCGATGCGGCCCCGCCGCACCGCCTGCCAGGCACTGCGCAACTCGGCCCGCGTCAACAGGCGGCCATCGGCATGCAGGCGCGAGGGATTCGGGTGGAACACCTCGGGCGGCGTGGCGCTGCAGCCGTGCGGCCCCAGCAGCGCCTGGCCGAGGGCCGCCGCCACCGGCTGGATCGCCCAGCGCGCCAGCAAGAGCACCAGCGCGACCGGGGCCGCCACGGTGGCCGCGGCGACCACGGCCTCGCGCAGGCCGTCCGCGTAGGTCTCGGCTTCGTCGGGCCGGCGCGGCTCCCAGCCGGTCCAGGCGCCCAGGCTGCCTTCGCGCACACGCGCCTGCGCCGTCAGGGCGATCGCGTTGGCGGCGAAGAAGCAGCCGGCCTCGATGCCGCTGTCGAACAGCAGGCGCGGCAGATCGGCCAGCGCCCGCCAGACGCTGCCGGCCCGCTCGTGCGGCATGGCGCGCTGCTGGGCATCGAGTTGCTGGCGGCGCAGCCGCAGCCCGGGCCGCGCCGGGGGCACGCCGGGCGGCGGGGCGGCGTCGGCGGCGAAGAAGTCCGCGGCCGTCGCGGGCGTGGTGCAGCCGGCCAGGCCGGCCAATCCGGCGAACGGACCGCCGCCGCAGATGGTTGCGACCTCCACCTCCGGCCGGGCCGTGCGCCGCGCTTGGCGCAAGACGCCGCGCCGCGCCGCGGCATCCGCCGTGCCGGCGCGCAGGAAAGAGTCAAGCATGGAGTTCCTGGAATGAAGAAGGCAGCCAGCGGCCGCATGCCGCGCGCATGCTTTGGGGGTTGCCGCGCCGGTCGAGCGCGGCGGGCGAAACGGCCCGTCCGCGGCCGAAGAGGCATCCGACGACAATGGCGCCATGGACAGCACACACAACCTCAACGACCGCCGCATCGCCGACGCCTGGGCCACGCTGCAATCGCATGCCGACAGCGGCAACACCCTGCATGCCGACGCCTATCGCCTCGCCTTCGCCGACCCCGAATTCCTGGTGCGCCGCGAGACCCGCGGCATCCGCCTGCAGCTGGAAATGCTCAAACCCGACCTGGACCAGCAGGCCCAGGGCATCGACAACACCATCGTGGTGTACGGCAGCGCCCGTTTCCTCGCACCCGACGAGGCCGAGGCCCTGCTGCAGGCCGCCGAGGCCGAGGGCGACGAAACCGCGATCGCCGCGGCCCGCCTGAAGGTGCGCAACGCCCGCTGGTACGAGCTGGCGCGCCAGTTCGCCCACCTGGTGGCCACCGACAGCGAGGCGCGGCCGCGCGAGGAGCGGCTCTACATCTGCACCGGCGGCGGCCCCGGCATCATGGAGGCGGCCAACCGGGGTGCGCACGAAGCCGGGGCGCTCACGGTCGGCCTCAACATCGCCCTGCCGCACGAGCAGAGCGGCAACCGCTTCATCACGCCCAGCCTGTCGTTCAAGTTCCACTACTTCGCGCTGCGCAAGATGCACTTCATGATGCGCGCCAAGGCACTGGTCGCCTTTCCCGGCGGCTTCGGCACCTTCGACGAACTGTTCGAGGTGCTGACCCTGGTGCAGACGGGCAAGTCCAAGCGGGTGCCCATCGTGCTGTTCGGCCGCGACTTCTGGACACGCACGGTGAACTTCGAGGTGCTGGTGGAAGAAGGAACGATCTCGGCCAAGGACCTGTCCCTGTTCCACCTGACCGACGATCCGCAGGATGCGTGGGACTATATCCAGGCCTTCTACCGGCTCGATTGAGGCCGGCTCGGGGATGGACTCCCCGCCAGGAAACTCCCAATAAGCCGGTCGCCCGCGGCACCCCATGATCTCCTCATCGAAAAACCAGCGAGGAGACCCATGCAAGCGCCCCGAACCACCCGACGCACCCTGATCCAGGCCGCGGCCCTGAGCACCCTGCCCCTGGCCACCCTGGCCAGGGCCCAGCAGGCCTATCCGGCCAGGGCCGTCACCGTCGTCGTTCCCCAGGGCGCGGGCGGCGCCAACGATGCCATCGCCCGCATCGTCATGCAGCGGGTATCGGAGCAGCTGGGCCAGGCCTTCGTCGTGGACAACCGGGTCGGCGCGGGCGGCAACATCGGCACCGCCTATTCCGCCAAGGCCCGGCCGGACGGCTACACGCTGATGCTGACCAGCGACAGCGCCCAGGTCATCGCCCCGGCCCTGTACAAGGCCCCGGGCTTCGACCCGATCAAGGATTTCGAGCCGGTGGCGGCGGTGGCCACGGCCGGCTATGTGCTGGTCGCCAACCCGGCCTTTCCCGCCAACACGGTCAGGGAGCTGATCGCCCTGGCCAAGGCCCAGCCCGGCAGCATCTCCTATGCCTCGGCCGGCAACGGCACACTCAACCACCTGATCGCCGAGGTGCTGCGCAAGCAGGCCGGCATCGACATCCAGCATGTGCCCTACAAGTCGTCGGCCGCCGCCGCGACGGATGTGGTCAGCGGCCAGGTGCCGATCTCGGTGCAGAGCCTGCCCTCCTGCATCGGCTTCATCCAGGCCGGCAAACTCAAGGTGCTGGGTGTCGTCAACGCCAGGCGGGTGGCGGTGCTGCCCGACGCGCCCACCATCGGCGAGACCCTGCCCGGCTTCGGCTTCACCCCCTGGTACGGCCTGTTCGCGCCCGCCGGCACGCCGGCCGACATCGTGCAGAAGCTTCACGCCGCGGTGGACCAGGCATTGGCCGCCAAGGAGATCCAGGACCGCCTGGCCCAGCAAGGCGCCGAACCCTGGCGCCTGAGTTCGGCGCAGTTCGGCGAATCGGTGAAGACCGAGCTGGGCCGCTGGGCCGCCATCGTCAAGGATTCGGGCGCGCGCGTGGATTGAACAGCGCCGCCGGCCGCGGCAGCTTGTCGTAGTCGCGCCCGGCCGCGCCGCCGGCCTTGTGGCTGGCCATCGCCGAGAGCAGGAACAAGGCCACCATGCGGTGCACGACCGGGTCCGGATGCCGCGGCGGCATCGGCGCCAGCCGCTGCAGCTGCACCCGCAGCACCGCCAGTTCGCTCTGCACCGAATAGAGCAGCAGGGCCTGCACCTCGCCCAGTTCCCGGCGCAGGGCATCCACCGGCACCGTGGTCGGCGCCCAACTGCCGCGCCGGGACACCGGCGAGGACCGCCCGGCCTGAACCGCCGTCTGTACCGGAGCCGGCACCGGCACCAACGGTGGCCGGCGCGGCGGCAGCGGCACGGCCGATCGCCCGGCGGCAGGGTTGCGCGGCCGGCGCGCGGCGCCGTGCAGCTCATGCTGCAAAGCCGCCATCGCGTGGGCCTGGCCCTGCTGCACGAGCTGCGGCGGGAGCTGGATCGGCGGCATCCCGAAAGCGCTGCGCCACTGGTTGGCGCCCAGCTCCCAGTAGCAGCCGCCGCTGGCCGAACAGGTTTCCCAGCCATACATGCTCTCGATCTGGCGCAGCAGCTTTTCGGTATCGCCATGCTGTTGCCAGGCCTGGAACGCCGCCTTGTAGAACTCGGCGTTCTGCAGCTCGTAGCCGATGCTCGGGCCGCCGTTCTTCTCGATCTCATCCGCCACCAGGAACTGGTTCAACACCGCCTGGCCTTCGTACATCACCACCGCGGCGGCACTGTCATAGTCGTTGGAGAACTGCTGCGGCAGCAGCGCCGTCTGGAAGGTGTGCCCCACTTCATGCGCCAGCAGCTGCATCGCCAGGGCCGGAGGATGATCCGAGCGCATGCGGATGAGCTTCTGATTGTGGTCGCACATGGACGGGCCGGAGTCGCTCCATTCGATGCGCCAGCCGTTCTGCCGGACCTGGTCCAGCTGGTTCATCAGCAGCGGCGATTTTTGGATCACCGGGCCCAGCACCTCCCACATCTGCGGCAGGTTCGAAGGCGGATAGAACTTGGGCGCCGCCTGCCAGGCCGGCACACCGATAGGCACCGATCCCGGTGTCGGCGGCGCCGATGCATCCGCCTGATGGGAGCCGTGTGGCGCGTTCAGGAACTGCGTTGCCGCGAAAGGCCCTATCGGAATCGAGGCCCAGGGCAGCGGTGAGTCGTCATGGGACGAAAAATCCAGCGGCGTGGCGGCGGCGCTCACCGGCAGATGGGCCAGCGCCCCCAGGCCGGCCGGCTGCGATGCAAGGCCAGAGGCGGCAGGTGGCGCACGATCCTGTACAGCCGCAGGGGGCCCGGAAACCAGCGGTGCTAAGGCGGGGGTGGAGAGGTCAAGCATCCGCCCATTCTTGGGATGGCGCGCCCGTCATCGCCGCCGGCTGCGAAACGATGTCCGCACTGGCGAACGCCGCTTGGGCTGCACCACCCAGGGTCAGGGCCTGGGGCACTCAGGCGCAAGAGCAGGCGCCGGGCGCGGCACATCGCCGCTGCGGCTGACCGGCGCGGTGGTTTCCATTGCCGTGGCGGGATCGGTGGGCCGGCGGGTCGGCCTGACCTTGGCGGGCTTGCCGGCGCCTTCGCTGTCGAGTGGCGCGGAGGTGGTGTTGGCCGGCCGGGCGCCCGGCGCGCCTTCCGTGCCGGGCACGATAGGCGTGCTGGCCGGCTGGGCCATCGCGGCCCAGGAAAGGGTCGTGGTCAGGATGGCGATGGCGGCAATGGCGATGGACTGTGCTGGCATGGGTCGGCTCCTGGAAGCCCGGCGGGGCATGCAGCCAATCTGCCCGGATGCGGCGCCTGCGAAACGGGCAGTCGGCGACAGCTGGCGTAGGCCAAGCCCGTCAAGGTCGCCGGAACGCCACCGGCTGGCGCGACCAGTACGCCGAGGACAGCCGGTCCAGCCGAACCTCGCCGCCGGTGGACGGTGCATGCACGAAGCGGCCGTCGCCCACATAGATGCCTGCATGGGTGGGCCGGAAGCGGCCGAAGATCACCAGGTCTCCGGTGCGCAGCTCGCCGGCACCCACCGAATGCCCGAAGTCGCCCAGCTCGGCGGTGGTGCGCGGCGGCGCGATGCCGGCCCGCAGGCGATAGACATAGCCGATCAAGCCGCTGCAATCGAAGCCGCCTTCGGGCGTATTGCCGCCGTAGCGATAAGGCGTGCCGACCAGGCCCAGCGCATGCACCGCGATGTCGGCCGACTGCTCCTGGCTCAGCTCGGGGTAGACGATGGGCGGCCGGTGGCGCGGTGCGGAGGAACAGGCCGCCAGCAGCAGGATCAGGCTGCAGGCGGCCAGCTGGGTGAGGGCTCGCATGCCGCGCAGTGTAGGGCCCCGCGCGGCAGGCCGTGGCGCGGTTTACATGCCAGTGCCGAAGGCCGCCTTCATGCGATCGGCCGCGAAGGCCTGGGCGTCGCGCGCCTTCTGCACCACGGCGGCGGTGCCGAAGAACTCGTGCGTCGCGCCGTCGTAGACCTTGCGTTCGACCGGCACATTGGCCTTGCGCAGCGCGGTCTCCAACAGCGAGCCGTCGTCCAGCAGCGGGTCGATCTGCGCGTTGATGATGACCACCGGCGGCAGGCCGGCCAGGTTGGCGTCGATCAGCTGCAGGCGCGGATCCTTCAGGTCGGCCGGCGAGTTGGTCAGGTTGTCGACGAACCACTTGATCATCGGCCGGTTCAGCGGCTTGGCATCGGCGTAGGTGTTGTACGAAGCCGTGTCGGTGCTGGTCTGCGCCACCGGGTAGACCGACAACACGATGGCGGGCTTGGGCAGGCCGGCGTCGCGCGCGGCGATCGCGGTGGCCACTGCCAGATTGCCGCCGGCGCTCTCGCCGGCCAGGGCCAGGCGGGTGGGGTCGCCCTTGAGCTGGACCGCGTTCGCGGCGGTCCACTTGTAGGCGGCCAGGGCGTCGTCCCACTGGGCCGGGAACTTGGCTTCGGGCGCGCGGCGGTAGTCCACCGACACGACCACCGCCTTGGTGTTCTTGGCCAGCGTGCGGGCACCGCCGTCATAGACCTGCTTGTCGGCGATCACCCAGCCGCCGCCGTGGAAGTACACCACCACCGGGAAGGGGCCGCGGCCGGCGGGCGTGAAGACACGGGCGGGCAGCTGGCCGGCGGCGCCGGGAATCATGATGTCCTTGCTGGAGACGCCCGGCACCAGCACCTGCGGCTTGATCGACTGGTTCTCGGCCTTGAGCACCCGGTTCACGCCATCGGTCACGGTGGGCTGCTTGCGGGCCTCGGCCGGGGTCAGGGTCTCGATCGGCTTGCCTTTCAGGCTGGCCTGGGCGTCGAGCACCATCTTCATGTCGGCATCGGGCATGGCGGGTGCGGTCTGGGCGTGGGCCATGCCGACGGTCAGGGCGGCGCCCAATGCGGCGAGTGCGGTGGCGGTAACCTGGAAGGAGCGGCGGGAAACGTGGTGAATGGCCATTGCGGAAACCTTTGTAGCGCGAGTTTTTGGAAGGGCTCCATCGGAAGCGACCTCCGGGCCGCATCGCGACAGCCGGCGAAGGGTTCCCGTGTGGTCCTGGGTTACGCGGCGCTGTCGGATAGGTGCGCGGCGTGATTCTTCCGACGCCCGGCGTCGGCCTGATCTCACGCGGGGACATCGCGCGGCCCGCGAGGCTCGATGCTTCTGCAGCCTCCGCATAAAGGAACCCACCGTGATCAAGTCCCATGGCTACGCCGCCAAGCATTCCTTCAGCCGCCTCAAGCTCTTCGACTTCGACCGCGAGGAAGCCGGTGCCGACGAGGTCGAGATCGCGGTGATGTATTGCGGCGTCTGCCACTCGGATGTGCACCAGGTGAAGAACGAATGGTCCAACACCGTCTATCCCTGCATGCCCGGCCATGAGGCGGTGGGCAAGGTGACGCGCGTCGGTGCCAATGTCACCCGCCATGCGGTGGGCGACATCGTCGGCGTGGGCTGCATGATCGACAGCTGCCGCAGCTGCCCGGCATGCCTGGCCGGCTTCGAGAACTACTGCGAAGGCCCCAACAGCTGGCTGGCCACCTACAACGGCCCCATGGTGCCGGCCAAGAAAGCGCCCACCGGCGAGAACATGTACGGCCGCGACAACACCATGGGCGGCTACAGCGACACCCTGGTCGTGAAGCAGGACTTCGTGCTGAAGATCCCCGCCGGCCTGCGCCCCGAGGCGGCCGCGCCCATCCTCTGCGCCGGTGTCACCACCTATTCGCCGCTCAGGCACTGGAAGGTGCAGGCCGGCGACAAGGTCGGCATCCTGGGCTTCGGCGGACTGGGCCACATGGCGGCCAAGATTGCCAAGGCCATGGGCGCGCAGGTCACCGTGTTCACCAGCACCCGCGAGAAACTCGACGAGGCCGCGCGCC
Organism: Xylophilus rhododendri; assembly: GCF_009906855.1. Taxonomy (NCBI): domain Bacteria; kingdom Pseudomonadati; phylum Pseudomonadota; class Betaproteobacteria; order Burkholderiales; genus Xylophilus; species Xylophilus rhododendri. The sequence goes on along the minus strand of NZ_CP047650.1, from coordinate 4,158,744 downwards.
TGGGCGTGGAAGGCGTGATGGAGGACGACAAGAAAGCGCTGGCCCCACTCAAGGCCAGCTTCGACTTCATCCTCTCGACGGTGCCGCAGAAGCACAACGTCAACCCCTTCGTCGAACTGCTCAAGCGCGACAAGACCCTGGTCGCGGTCGGCGCGCTGGAGCCACTGGCGCCGATCAACAACATGGAGACGGCCATGCACCGAAAGAGCGTGGCCGGATCGCTGATCGGCAGCATCGCGGAGACCCAGGAGGTGCTGGATTTCTGCGCCCGACACGGCATCGGGCCGGACATCGAGATCATCCCGATCCAGCAGGTCAACGACGCCTACGACAAGGTCGAGGATGGCGAGGTGCGCTTCCGCTATGTGATCGACATGGCCACGCTGGCCGACGAAGTGAAGGATTGATCAGGTAACAGCGTGAGCGATAGTCACCGACTACTGGCATCATCGGCGTTTTGAGCCGAGCACCGGACTGCTTCTCGCGTGACGCGAACGCAGCCGGTTTGCCAGCAGCCATGACCCTCATCGCCGACATCGCCGCCTGTGATCGTGAACCGATCCGTGTCCCCGGCGCCATTCAGCCGCATGGACGGCTGCTGGCGCTGCATGGGCGCACGCTCGCGCTGCAGGCCTGGAGCGGCAACTGGATCGATGCGGCCGATGCCCGCGCGGCCGCGCAGGCGCTGGAGCCGCAGCGGCTGCACAGCCTGCCGGCCGGCCAGAGCGCCGTCTCGGCCGGCGAGTTGCGCATCGCGGGCGCAGCCTGGAAAGCCTGGGCGCACCGCAGCGACGACGCCGTCATCGTCGAGTTCGAGCCGGCGCAACCGGTCAGCGAGGAAGAGCCGCCGATCTATGTCCTGGCGCGCGACCTGCTGCCCCAGCTGCAATCCGCGCGCTCGGTGCCCCAGCTGCTCGATGCCGCCGCCGAAGAACTGCGCCAGCTCACCGGCTTCGGCCGCTGCCTGATCTACCGCTTCGATGCCGAGGGTCATGGCGAGGTGCTGGCCGAGTCGCTGGCGGAGGGCTACGACAGCTACCGGGGCCACCACTTCCCGGCTTCGGACATCCCGCTGCAGGCGCGCGATCTCTACCTGCTCAACCGCTTCCGACTGATCCCCGACGCGCGCTACCAGGCGGTGCCGCTGATGGCGGAGGGCGGACTGGAGGTGGGACGCATCGACCTGTCGCTGGCGCACCTGCGCAGCGTCTCGCCGGTGCACCTGGAATACATGCGCAACATGGGCACGCTGGCCTCGATGTCGGTGTCCATCGTGGTGGACGGCAAGCTCTGGGGCCTGGCCTCCTGCCACGATCACGATCCGCGTTATCTGCCGCCCGATGTGCGTGCTGCCTGCAGCCACCTGGGCCAGCTGCTGTCCATGCAGGTCGAGGCCAAGGAGGCGCATGCCGAGGTGCAGTCGCGCCTGGAGCTGCGCAAGCTCACCCTTGAGATGGTGGCGCAGCTGTCGGACGCCGACGCCTCCCTGCGCGGCCTGCTGGGCGAGGCGGCGCTGATGCTGCGCATCGCCCGCGCCACCGGCGCCGCGGTGGTGCTGGACGAGCAGGTCTGGACCGTGGGCGACACCCCGCCCGAGGCCGATCTGCTGCCGCTGGCCGCCTGGGTGGCGGACCTGGGCCAGGATGTCTACGAAAGCGACCGGCTGGCCCACTCCTACCCGGATGCCGCGCCCTGGCGCGAGGTGGCGGCCGGCGTGCTGGCGCTGTCGATCTCGCGGGTGCACCGCCATGTCATCTTCTGGTTCCGGCCGGAGATCGTGCGCACCATCACCTGGGCCGGCGACCCGCGCAAGGAATCGGCCACCGATGCCACCGGCCGCATGCATCCGCGCCTTTCCTTCAGCAGCTGGACGCAGGAGATCGCCGGCCGCTGCGAGTCCTGGACACCCGCCGAGGTGGGTGCCGCCGGCGAACTGCGCCAAGCCCTGATCGCCATCGTGCTGCGCCGGGCCGAGGAAATGGCCGCCGTGGCCGGCGAGCTGGGCCGGGTCAACAAGGAACTCGAAGCCTTCTCGTACACCGTGTCGCACGACCTGCGCGCGCCGATGCGCCACATCGCCGGCTATGTGGACTTGGTGATGGAGGCCGAGGGCCAGCTGCTGAGCCCGCGCGCCCACCGCTACCTGGGCCATGTGAAGGACGCCGCCGCCTTCGCCGGCCTGCTGGTCGATGCCCTGCTCGACTTCTCGCGCATGGGCCGCTCGGCGCTCAAGGTGCGGCCGCTCAACACCCAGGACCTGGTCAACGGCCTGGTGCGCGAACTCGAGCGCCAGGAAGCCGACCGCCCCATCGAATGGCATATCGAAGCCGGCCTGCCCCGGCTCGATGCCGACCCGGTGCTGCTGCAGGTGGCCGTGCGCAACCTGCTGGCCAACGCGGTCAAGTACAGCAGGAAACGCACGCCCGCCGTGATCACCGTACGCTCGGTGCGGCGCGAGGACGGCGTGGGCCTGGAGGTCGAGGACAACGGCGTCGGCTTCCAGATGCAGTACGTCAACAAGCTCTTCGGTGTCTTCCAGCGCCTGCACAAGACCGAGGACTTCGAAGGCACCGGCATCGGCCTGGCCAATGTGAAGAGAATCGTGGAACGGCACGGCGGCAGCGTCTGGGCCCGGGGAACGCCGAATGCCGGCGCCACCTTCGGCTTCGTGCTGCCGCCCCGCGGCGAGACGCCCGCCGAGACACCTACGGAAAACCGGACATGATCAAACCCATTCTCCTGGTCGAGGACGACCCGCGCGACCTCGAACTCACCCTGCTGGCACTCGAACGCAGCCAGCTCGCCAACGAGGTCATCGTGCTGCGCGACGGCGCCCAGGCGCTCGACTACCTGCGGCGCGAGAACGACTACGCCGAGCGCGACGAAGGCAACCCGGCCGTCATCCTGCTCGACCTGAAGCTGCCCAAGGTCAACGGCCTGGAAGTGCTGGAAGCCGTGCGCGCCCATCCCACCCTGCGCAGCATCCCGGTGGTGATGCTGACCTCCTCGCAGGAGGAGAGCGACCTGATGCGCAGCTACGAACTCGGCGTGAACGCCTATGTGGTTAAGCCGGTGGAGTTCAAGCAGTTCGTCTCGGCCATCGCCGACCTGGGCATCTTCTGGGCGGTGCTGAACGAGCCGCCGCCGGGCTCCTCGCGCGCCAACCGCAGCTACGAGCAGGGATGAGCCCGATGAGCTCGCCACTGCCCCTGAAGGTATTGCTGCTGGAGGATTCGGCCTTCGACGCCGAGCTGCTGACCGAGGAGCTGCACGCCGCCTATCCGCGCGCCAGCGTGCGGGTGGTGGACGAGGCCGAGGGTTTCGGCGAGGCCCTGCGCCAGGGCGGCTTCGACGTGATCCTGTCGGACTACGAACTCGGCGGCTTCACCGGCGGCGAGGCGCTGGACCTGGCGCGCGAGCTGGCGCCCTTCGTGCCCTTCATCTTCGTCTCGGGCGTGATCGGTGAGGACAACGCGGTGGAGCTGCTCAAGCGCGGCGCCACCGATTACGTCAGCAAGGGCCGCCTGTCGCGCCTGCCGGTGGTGCTGGAACGCGCCATGCGCGAGGTGGCCGAACGCGCCGCCCGCAGCAATGCCGAGACCCGCCTGCGCACCGCCAAGGAAGAGGCCGAGCGGGCCAACCGGGCCAAGGACCGGTTCCTCGCCATCCTTTCGCACGAGCTGCGCACGCCCCTGTCCTCGATGTCCTTCGCCTCGCACCTGCTGGAGAAGGTGGCCACCGTGCCGCCCAAGTACGGCGAGCTGCTGCCCACCATCCGGCGCAACGTGGCGCTGGAGGCGCGGCTGATCGACGACCTGCTGGACATCTCCGCCATCACCACCGGCAAGCTCAGCGTCAAGCCCGACGTGGTGGACATGCGCGATGTGCTGGGCCAGGTGGTCGAGACCAGCCAGGAGCAGAGCCGACAAAAGGGCGTGCAGCTGGTCTACCAGCGTGCCGCCGAGCCCTTCTGGGTGGTGGGCGACGACGCGCGGCTGCAGCAGGTGGTGTCGAACCTGGTGCGCAACGCGATCAAGTTCAGCCCGGCGGGCTCGCAGGTCTTCCTGGACAGCGCCACCGACGACCAGCGCTGCGTGGTGATCACCTGCCGCGACCAGGGCGTGGGCATGAAGCCCGAGGCCCTGGGCCGCATCTTCGAAGCCTTCGAACAGGCCGACGGCGACGTGGCCCGGCGTTTCGGCGGCCTGGGACTGGGCCTGGCCATCGCGCGCCACCTGGTGGCCCAGCACGAGGGCACGCTCACCGCCCACAGCGACGGGCCGGACCTGGGCGCCACCTTCATCCTGCGCCTGCCGCTGGTCGCCAACGACGGCGCCGCCGTCACCGGCAAGCCGGCCGCGACCATTCCGCAACAGGCCGGCCGCCGGGTGCTGCTGGTGGAGGACAACCGCGCCGCCGCCGAAACCCTGAGCCTCTGCCTGGAAGACCTGGGCTGGCTGCCGGTGCATGTGGAGACCTGCGCCGATGCCCTGCGCGCGGCCGACAGCATGGCCTTCGACATCGTGCTGACCGACCTGGGCCTGCCCGACGGCAGCGGCGTGGAGATCGGCCGGGCGCTGAGCCCGCGCCTGCCGGTCGTGGCCCTGACCGGCTACGGCGCCGCCGGCGACCGCAACGACACCACCGCCGCCGGCTTCGCCGCCCACCTGGTCAAGCCGGCCGACCCGGGCGTGATCCACGAAGTGCTGGGCCAGGCGCTGCGTGGGCGGCTGCAGCAGGCGGCCTGAGCGGCCCCGCCGTCAGGTGCCGGCCGCCCCGCCGGCCCGCAGCTCGCCGATCATCTTCATCAGCAGATGCGGCTGCAGCGGCTTGCCCAGGTGGGCGTCGAAGCCGGCTTCCAGGGCGCGGGCCTTGTCTTCCGGCCGCGAGAAGGCGGTGAAGGCCATGGCCAGCAGGCGCGGGCGGGCCTGGGCCTGCTCGGTGACGCGCGCCGCGCGTATGAGTTCGTAGCCGTCGCGGCCCGGCAGGCCGATGTCGCTGATCAGCACATCGGGCCAGCGCTGCGCCAGCTGTTCCATGGCGCCGTCGTAATGCGGCGCCAGGGCCACCTGGGCGCCCGCATCGGCCAGCACCACGGTCAGCATCTCGCTGGCGTCGGCGTTGTCTTCCACCACCAGCACCCGCAGGCCGTGCAGCAGGCGGTCATCGCCGGGCGACCTGCGCCCCGCGCCTTCGGACGAAGCCTTGCGCCGCTCCGCGCCCGCATCGGCCGCGGAGGGCGCCACGTCCAGCGTAATGCTGAAGGTGCTGCCCTGGCCCAGCCCGGGGCTGTGGGCCACCGCATCGCCGCCGTGCAGCTCGGCCAGGTGCTTGACGATGGACAGCCCCAGGCCCAGGCCGCCGTGCAGCCGGTTGTCGGGCGAATCGCTCTGGCTGAAACGGTCGAAGAGATGCGTAAGGAAGGCCGGCTCGATGCCGCGGCCGAAGTCCTGCACCTGCAGCTCCAGCCTGTCGCCGCTGCGCGCCAGCGCCACCCGGATGCGGCCGCCGTCGTCGGAGAACTTGATGGCGTTGGTCAGCAGGTTCCAGACGATCTGCTGGAAGCGGGTCGGATCCAGCCAGGCCGGGGCGTGCGCGGCGGCGTCCATCTGCTGCTCCACCGTCAGCGAGCGGGCGGCGACGGCGTCGTGCAGCGCCTCGATCGAGGTGGCCACCACCTCGGCCGGATCGACCTGCTCGCGGTCCAGCCGCAGCTTGCCGCTGTTGATGCGCGAGACGTCGAGGATGTCCGCGATGATGCGGGCCTGCGCCTTGACGTTGCGGTCGATCGCGTCGAGCCCCTTCTGAAGCTCGGGCGTGCCGCTGCGGCGGGTGAGGATGTGCACCCAGCCGGCGATCGAGTTGAGCGGCGTGCGCAGCTCGTGCGAGAGCACGGCCACGAAGTCGTCCTTGGTGCGGCTGTGGCGCTCGGCCACGGCGCGGGCGGCCTGTTCGCGCTCCAGCACCTCCTGACGGCGCCGGTCGAGTTCCACCCGCTCGGAGATGTCCAGCGCGATCGCCACCCGCAGGCCCGGCTCCACATGCGAGGAGATGCTCCATTCGAGGTGCACCAGCCGGCCGTCCGGACGGGTCAGCGGGAATTCGCCCTGCCAGGGCGGGCCTTCCTCGGAGCCGGTGACGGTCTTCTCGCGCACGAAGTCGGCCCAGTCGGGCGGCGCGAAGTCGGCGAGCGCGCGGCCGGCGAGTTCTTCCAGCGGCCGGCCGAGCAGGCCGACCAGGGCGGGATTGGCGTCGTCCACCACGCCATCCGAGCGCAGCAGCGCGATGCCGCTCAGCGCCTGGCTGTAGACGGCGCTGAAGCGGGTGTCGGCGCGCCGCACCTTCTCCTCGGCCATGCGGGCGCGGATCAGGGCCTGCAGCGTGGCCAGCAGCACCGCCGGTTCGGCCGGATGCACCAGGTAGGCATCGGCGCCGGCGTTCAGGCCCTGCACCTTGTCCTCGTCCTGGGTGTAGGCGGCCGACAGATGGATGATCGGCAGCAGCATGGTGTGGCTGTCCGAGCGCAGGCGCCGGCAGACCTCGTAGCCGTTGATGTCGGGCAGGTGCACATCGAGCACCACGGCCGAGATCTGGTGCCGCTGCGCGGCCTGCAGCGCTTCCATGCCGGTGGCCACTTCCAGAGTCTGGAAGCCGCCGGCGCGCAGGGTGCGGGCATTGGCGTAGCGCATCGCCGGATCGTCCTCCACCACCAGCACGGTATGGCGGCTGCGGTCGATGGTGGTGCTGATGAATTCGCTGTCGGCGGGCACGTTGTTCTTCAGTTTTCGGACGGGAAATGCAGGGGCACGGTCACGGAGAATATCGAGCCCTCGCCCAACGCACTCTCCAGGCTCACCGCGCCGCCGAGCAGCCCGGCGAGCTGGCGGCTCAGCGCCAGCCCGAGGCCGGTGCCGCGCAGGCGTTTCTGCACCGGCGAGTTGACCTGGGAATAGTCGTCGAAGACGGCCGCGTGGAACTCCGGCGCGATGCCGATGCCGGTATCGGCTACCGAGAAGCGCACCACGCCGTCCTCCGCCCGCGCCGACACCCGCACCTCCCCGCGCGCGGTGAACTTGAGCGCGTTGGAGATGAAGTTGCGCAGGATCTGCGAGAGCTTCTGGTTGTCGGCGTAGAGCCGCGGCAGCCCGTCGGGCTCCTCGAAGACCAGCACCACCTCGGGATTGACGAGCATCGGCTTGAACATGCCGCGCAGGGCCTGGAACAGGTCGACCATGTCGAACCAGGCCGGGGAGATGTCCACCCGGCCGGCCTCGATCTTGGCCAGGTCGAGCAGGTCATCGACCATCTCGCCGAACTCGCTGGCCGAGTTGTGGATGAAGCCGACCTGCTTTTCCTGCTCGGCGGTGAGCGGGCCGTCGGTGTGCTCGCGCAGCAGCCGGGCGATGCTGCGGATGGAATTGATCGGCGTGCGGAACTCGTGGCTCATGTAGGCCAGGAAGCGGCTCTTCAATTCGGTGGCGCGCTTGAGCTGCTCGGCCTGGGCATCGAGTTCGCCGTAGAGCGCGACCACGCCGCGGTTGGTTTCCTCCAGCTCGGCGCGCAGTTCGGCGGATTCGGTGCGGGCGAGTTCGAGTTCCTGCCGCAGCGCCGCGAGCCTGGCGCTGTCGGTGGACGAGGATGCTTGGTCTGCCATGGTGCCCTAGTGTGCCCGGCGCAGCACGACGACGGTGGCGTCGTCGCGCCCGCGGCTGTGTTCGCGCAGCAACAGCGCGGCGATGAGGGTGGGATCGCGGTCCATCAGCGGGCGGATGCGCGCCGGGTCCCAGCGGGTTTCGATGCCGTCGCTGTGCACGATGGCCAGCGCGTAGGGCGGCAGCGGCAGGCTGGCCTCCTGGGCGCGGCGTATCTGCAGTCCGACGGTTCCGTGCTGGGTGACGATGCTGCGGTCGGTCACGCCCGAGACGATGCGCCCGACCACGTTGCCGGCACCGGCGGAGCGCACCTCCTGCGGCGCCAGGCGCATGCAGAAGACGGCCGAGCCGCGGGTGGTCTGCAGCGCCACGTGCAGTTCCTGCAGCTGCGCGGCCATGTCGGCGAAGGGCTGGGCGCGGAACAGCGCCGTGGCGGCCGACGAGGCCTTGGCCGCTTCCGGGCCATGGCCCAGGCCGTCGGCCACGATCAGGGCGGCGTCGTCGGTGTCCAGCGCGACGGCCCAGCCGTCGCCGTTGACCGTCTCGCCCGGCGCGCAGACATTGACCGCGCCCACCAGCATGCTGCCCCGGCGGGGCGCTGCCCGGGCCCCTTCGGGCCGCACCCGCGCGACGCAGAGCGTTCCGCCGGGCGTGGTGTCGGTCGGCAGGCTGGAGTGGATGTCGAAATCGCTGGCCAGGCGCTTGAGCGCGCCCAGGCCGGTGCCGGGGCTGCCGCTGCCGGTGGAATAGCCGTCCCGCATGCAGCGGGCCATGTCGGCGATGCCGGGGCCGTCGTCGATCGCGATCACCTCCACGTCGCCCAGCGTGGGCCGGGCGGCGATCAGCAGCCGGCCGCCCCGGGCATGACGCTGGAGGTTGGTGCCGAGTTCGGTGACCACCAGCGCCAGCCGCCCCGCGTCGAGCTCCGAAAAGCCCAACTCGGCGCTGGCCAGCGCGGCGAAACGCCGGGCTTCGCCGACACGGCTGGCGTCATCGATCGGGAAGACGGTATGGGCCCAGCCCGGAATCACTTCCACTTGGTGATGCTCACACGCGTGCCCTTGCCGGGCGCCGTGTCGAGCTCGAACTCATTGACCAGGCGTTTGCTGCCCGGCAGTCCCAGGCCCATGCCGCTGCCGCTGGTCCAGCCGTCGGTCAGCGCGAGTTTGGTGTCGGGGATGCCGGGGCCTTCGTCCTCGAAGTGCAGGACCAGGCCGCGCCGGCCATGGGCCTCGACGATCTCCCAGCGCATGCGGCCGCCGCCGCCATGGATCAGGGTGTTGCGCGAGAGCTCGCTGGCGGCGGTGATCACCTTGGTCTGGTCGACCAGGGAGAACTTCAGCTCCTGGCAAAGCGCACGCACCATCTGGCGGCTGGCGACGATATGCTGCTCGGAGGCGACCGGCATGCTGCCGCTGGGATCAACGGCCAAGCGCCTGCTCCTCGCGTGTGCGGCGCAGCAGTTCCATGCCGCGCTCCACGTTCAGCGCGGTCTTCACGCCTTCGAGCGAGAGGCCGAGTTCCACCAGGGTGATGGCCACCGCCGGCTGCATGCCCACCACCACCGTGGTGGCCGAGAGGATGCGGGCGATGCCCGAGATGCTGGAGAGCATGCGGCCGACGAAGGAATCGACGATCTCCAGCGCCGAGATGTCGATCATCACGCCGGAGGCGCCGGTGGCGGCGATCTTGTTGGCCAGGTCGTCCTGCAGCGCGATGGCGGTCTGGTCCTGCATGTCGATCTGGATCGTCACCAGCAGGGTTTCGCCCATGCGGAGGATGGGGATGCGGTCCATGTGCTCGCGCCTCCTCAGGCCGGCGTGCGCGTGATGCGCCAGCCGGTCTTCTGCAGCGCCAGCTGCAGTGCATCTGCCAGGCTCGCCTTGGTGTTGATGCCCTGCAGGTCGATGCCCAGGTGCACGATGGTCTGCGCGATCTGCGGACGGATGCCGCTGATGATGCAGTCCGCGCCCATCAGGCGGATGGCGGTGACGGTTTTCAGCAGGTGCTGGGCGACCAGGGTGTCCACCGTGGGCACGCCGGTGATGTCGATGATGGCCAGGCCCGATTCGGTCTCGACGATCTTCTGCAGCAGCGTCTCCATGACCAGCTGGGTGCGGTTGCTGTCCAGGATGCCGATCATGGGCACGGCCAGCACGCCATCCCACAGCTTGATCACCGGGGTGGAGAGTTCGAGCAGCTCTTCCTGCTGGCGGCGGATGATGTCCTCGCGCGCATGCTGGAAGGTGGCCACGGTGTGCTGGGCCAGCTTGTCGGCCAGCGCGGTCACGCTCCAGAGCAGGCCGCCCAGGGCCGTGTCGCCGTGGCGAGCCTGCAGCAGTTCGAACAGGGGTTTCTTCAGCGCCAGCACGAAGGCGCTGGTTTCGCCAGCGGACTGGCCGCGGGCCGCGCGCGAACGCGAGAGTTCTTCCAGGTTCTGGCGCACGCCGTTCCAGGCGGGCGATTCGGGATGGGCCAGGTCGGCGTCCGCGCCGATGGCCGTGCGCAGCTGGCGCAGCAGTTCGGCCGCGTCGGCCTGCATGCCGCGGCGTGCGCCGGGGTCGCCGGCGGCGGCTTCGGTGAGCCAGCCGTCGAGAATCTTGTCTTCGTCGGAAGTGAGCAGGGCGTGGATGGCCTGGTTTTCGCTTTTCATCGGAGTTCCCGTCGTTTCGCCCATCCGGATTGCCGGCCGCCCGAAAGATGGGCGGCGCCGGGGGATGGCGCGCGGGGGATTCTAGGTGGCGGCCGCGCAAGCGCGATGCCGACGGGCCCAAAAACGATGGCGCTTCCAGGATATCGAGGCGCCGTCCGACAGCGCTCCCCCCAAAAAACGCTGGCTGCCCGCTACTCGGCCTTGATGTTGTGGTCCTTCACGACCTTGCCCCAGCGGGCCGTCTCGGCCTGCATCCAGGCGGCGATCTGCTGGCGGTCCATGTCGGAGGGCTCCGAGCCCAGTTCCGCCAGGCGTTTGGCCACCTCGGGCTTGGCGACGATGCGCTGCACCGCGGCCTGCAGCTTGTCGAGCACCGCCGGCGGCGTGCCGGCCGGCGCCAGCAGGCCCTGCCAGGAGCCGGTGACGAAATCCGGGATCTGCGATGCCACCGTCGGCACGCCCGGCACCGAGGCGAAGGGCTTGGCGCTGGTCACCGCGATGGCCCGCATCTTGCCGCCCTGCACCAGGGCGTTGGTCGCCACCACGCTGGCCATGGCGGTGTCGATCTGGCTGCCGGCCAGGTCGGCCAGGGCCTGGGCGCCGCCCTTGTAGCCGATCACGTTGAATTCGAAGCCCCGGTCCTGCGCCAGCAGGATGCCTGCGAGTTGGCTGATCGAGGCCAGCGGCGTGCCGAAGCTCGGCGGCTTGCCGCTCTTTTTGGCATAGGCGGCGAGTTCGTCGATGTTCTTCACCGGCAGGTCGTTGCGCACCACCAGCAGGTGCGGCGAGAAGGCGGGAATCGCGATCGGCGCCAGGTCCTTCAGCGGGCTGTAGTTGAGCGCCGGCATGACGGCCGGGCCGATGGTGAGGTTGCTCATGTCGAGCAGCAGCAGGTTGTAGCCGTCCGGCGGCGACTTGGCCACGAAGGAGGCGCCGATGTGGCCGTTGCCGCCGGCCTTGTTCTCGACGATGAAGGACTGCTTGAAGCTCTCGCCCAGCTCCTTGGCGAGCAGGCGCGCCAGCACGTCGGAGGTGCCGCCGGCCGGGTTGGGCACGATGATGCGCACCACATGGCTGGGATAGGCGGCGGCGGGCTCCTGGGCATGGGCCGGCAGCACGGCGGCCAGCGCGGCGGCGGCCAGCAGGGCGCGGCGGGTGAAGATATTTTTCATGTCTTGTCTCCTTGGAATGCGGGTGTCTGGCTAGGCCGCGCGGTGGACCAGGTTCTGCAGCGCCTGCCCGTTGTGCAGCCGCGCGATGTTGGCGGCCATGAAGCTGTAGCGCCGCTCCAGCAGCGCGGGTGTGATGGCCGAGATGTGCGGCGTGGCGCGCACATTGGGCAGTTCGTGCAATGGGAAGCGCGAGGGGTCGACCGGCGGCTGGCCCTTCTTCGGGTACCGGTACCAGACGTCCAGCGCGGCGCGGCCCAGGCGGTGCTCCTTCAGGGCGAGGTAGAGCGCCTCTTCGTCCACCACCTCGGCGCGCGCCACGTTCACCAGCAGCGCGCCCGGCGGCAGCAGGCGCAGTTCGGCCGCGCCGATCAGGCCGCGGGTGCTGTCGTCCAGCGGGCAACACAGCACCAGGGAATGCGCCCGGGGCAGCACATCGTGCAGGGCCGATACCGGGACGGTCTCATGCACCAGCTCGGCAGCCGCCGGCTTGCCGCTGCGGGTGACGGCGATCACATGCATGCCGAAGGCCCGCGCCCGGCGTGCGATCTCCTGCCCGATATGGCCAAAACCCACGATGGCGAGTGTCTTGCCGCAGGCCTCGTCGTGCTGCGGGCGTTTGGCATAGGACTCGGCCCAGGCGGGCGCGTCCAGCCGTGCGGGGTAGAGCCAGGGCTGCAGCCAGTGCTCCAGGATGGCGTGCAGCGTGAACTCGGCGATCGGCACCTCGTGGCCATGCACATTGCAGACCGTGGTGCCAGCCGGCAGGGCCTGCATCGCCACCTGCTCGCAGCCGGCGCCGGGCACCTGCACCAGGCGGCAGCGCAGGCGGGCGGCCTGTTCGGCGGTGATGGCGTTGGCGATGACGGCATCGGCCTCGATGGCGCCCTCCGCGGGGAAGGCATCGAGTGCCTCCACCTCGTAACCCTCGCCCAGCAGCTTGCGCAGGCGCGGCGCATGGGGCGCATGCAGGCCGACGATCTGGATCTTCATGGCGGCCTCCATTCAGCGCCCCTTGCCGCTCAGGCGGGTGATCACCTCGGGCGACTGCTTGAAGCTGTCCTTCAAGCGGCTGCCCAGCCCCGCGCCCACCGGCGGCTGGGCCATGCCGTCCACGATCACCGGCAGGCCGGTGACGATGTCCCGGTACCAGGTCGCCAGCGTGGCCCGCACCACCTCCTGGTAGATCGCCGTGGGCGCATGCAGGGCCATGTGCAGGCCGGCCATCAGCGTGATCGGACCGGTGCAGTCGTGCGGCGCCAGCGGCTTGTTGTACGCCTGGGCCAGGGCGGCGATCTTGCGGCCCTCGGTGAAGCCGCCGCACCAGGCCAGGTCGAGCATGACCACGTCCAGCGCGTCTGCCGCCAGCAGGTCGCGAAAAGGGCGCAGGCCGCCCAGCGTCTCGCTGCCACAGATGGGCACCCGGGTGCGGCGGCGCAGGTCGGCCAGGCCGGCGGCGTCGTCCATCTTGCACAGCGGATCCTCCACCCAGAACACGTCGTAGTCCTCCAGCGCCTGGCAGATGCGCTGGGCCGAATGGGTGCCGAAGAGGCTGTGCAGCTCGCACATCACCTCGATCCGGTTGCCCACCGCCTCGCGGATCTTGCGAAAAGGCTCCAGGCCTTTGTCCAGGTCGGTCAGGGTGATCAACTGGCCGTTGCTGGCCGGCACGTAGATGTCGAAGGGCCAGATCTTCATGGCCTTGTAGCCCTCGGACAGCAGGCTCTGCGCCAGCGTGCCGGCATCGCGCATGAAGGCGACCTGGTCGTCGTAGGGGCCGGCGGCCTGGTCGGCCGCGCCGATGTCGCGGCGCTGCCCGGTGGTGTTGTAGGAATAGCCGGCGCAGGTGTTGTAGACCGGCACGCCGGTGCGCGCCGCGCCGCCCATGGCTTCGTAGATGGGCACACCCTGGCGCTGGCCGGCCAGGTCCCACAGGGCGATGTCCACCGCGCTGGCCGAACGCACCTCGGCGCCCGAGCTGTTGTAGCCCACATAGGGCGTGAGCAGGTGGCGCGAGATGCCCTCGATGTGGCGCGCGTCGCGTCCGATCAGCCAGGGCGCCAGCTCCTCGTGCAGGCAGGTCTCCACCGTCAGGCCGCCGCGGAAGGTCTCGCCCAGGCCGGTGAGGCCGTCGCTGGTTTCGATCTCCAGCCAGATCAGGCTGGGGCGGTCTGGCAGGCGCCAGGTACGCAGGGATTGGATGATTGACATCTTTGACAGCTTTTTATAACTTCGCCCGGAACTGGCGGTGTTTGGAGAGTTTGGCTTTCCCTCGCCACCCTCACCAACAGGTTTTCCCTGTCAATAGCTGTCATGAAACCCATCCCCTCCCCCGGCCTGCTGGGCGACAAGGTCTACGAAGAGTTGCTGAAGCTGCTCGGCACGCCCGGCTTCGAATCCCGGGCACGGCTGCCGGGCGAGACGGCCCTGTCGCAGCGGCTCGGTGTCTCCCGCCCGGTGCTGCGGCAGGCCCTGGCCCGGCTGCGCGAGGAAGGCCGGGTCTCGGTGCGCAAGGGTTCGGGCAGCTATGTCACCGACGTGATGCCGCAGGCCCAGCCGCTGTCGCTGAGCACGCTGAAGAACGTGCCGGACATCCGCGCCTTCCTCGACTTCCGCTGCTGCATGGAGGGCGAGGCCGCCGCCCGTGCCGCGCTGGTGCGCCGCCCGGCCGACCTGCAGGAGATCCGCCGCTGCCGCGAACGCTACGAGGCCGCGCTGGCGGCCGGCCAGGATGCGGTGGAGGAAGACATCGCCTTCCACCACGCCATCTCCGAGGCCTGCGGCAACCGCTTCTTCGCGATGACCATGGCCGCGCTGGCGCCGCAAACGCGCTTCTCGATCGGCCTGGCGCGCGGGCTGTCCGGGCGGCCGCAGGGCGAGCGGCTGGCCGATGTGCGGCGCGAGCACCTGGCGGTGGAAGAAGCCATCGAACGGCAGGACGCGGCCGGGGCGCGCGCGGCTGCGCAGGCACATCTGCAGGCGGGCATCGACCGGCTGTTCGGGTTGTAAGCCGCCAGGGTTTTCCGGGAGACCCGTGACAGCGGCCTGACAGCTGGCGCCGCAATACTGCCGGCCAGAACAACAGGAGACGACATGAAACCAGCATCGCAAGGCCTGGCCGCCCTGGTGCCCGCCGCCGCCCTCTCGCTCGCCGGCTGCGCCGCGCCGGCGGGCAGTCCGGCACCCATCGCCCGCGCCACACCGCCCGCCCCCGACTGCCGCGCCTGGGTCGGCACCGACCGCAACCAGGAGATGTCCGGCTACCTGCTGCCCCGTCAGGGCGGCGGCAGCGTCTGCGTGCCGCTGGGCGTCAATGCCAGCACCGCGCCCGCCGGCTACCAGGGTGACTACCACGTGGCGGAATTCACCGACGCCAAACTCAAGGAACGCTGGAGCGCCTGCAAGGCCGATGCCGCCTGCTTCGCCCGGGTCGATGCCCAGATGCAGCGCTGGCTGCCGCCCAACAAGGCGCGCTCCACACGCACCACCGGCACGGTCGATCCGGTCGGCCGGATCGATTCCGAAGGCAGCGTGGACCTGGGCCAGATCCGCCGCCCGGGCTTCTTCGCCAAGCCGCCCTATGCCGAGTCCATCGCCGCCGCCGAGGCGCGCACCTCGGTCGTCGAATTCACCGTGCCGCGCGACACCTTCGAACGCATCGACCTGAAGATGGCCGACCCGATCAAGCTGCGCGGCTGGTACATCGCCGGCAGCGGCGTGGACGACGGCCACGGCGGCCGCATGCGGGCCCTGGTGCTGTTCGCGCCCGGCGGCGGCGGCCAGCTCACCGCCATCCAGCATCCCGACGAGAAGGCCTACCGCATCGACCCGACCACCGGCAGGACGGTGGACATCCGTTTCCCCAACACCACCACCGAGACCATGGGCCAGCGCTGGTACCGCGAGAACCTCCAGGCGCTCAACGCCGCCGGCTTCGACGTGCTGGCCTACGACCGGCGCGGCGAAGGCATCTCCGGCGGCTTCAGCGACACCAACACCCTGGAGCAGGGCGAGGACGTGTTCCGCGTGCTGGCCCAGCTCGACAGCGGCCAGGGCATGCGCCTGCGCCTGCCCGACGGCCGGGTGCTCGAAGGCGCCGCCGCGGCCGGCCAGCTGCTGGGCGGGCAGACCTCGCGCCAGATTCCGCTGCTGCTGGCGGGCTACTCGCGCGGCTCCATGTCCACCGCCTGGGCCATGAGCCGCAACTTCGACCGCGCCTGCAGCTACGACATGCCGCAGCCGGTGTGCGAGCCGGCCAGGGGGCTGCAGAACATCAAGGGCGCCATCCTGCTGTCGTCCTTCGCCAGCGGCGCCGGCTACCTGCCCGGCTCGCCCGACCTGGCCGACCGCAACCTGTTCCTGGGCGGCATGGCGGCGGACCACCACATCCTCTTCTATCCCAACTCCACGCCCCTGGCCGGCATGCAGCGCTGGCCCGCCGCCTTCTTCGGCAAGGGCCTGTGGGACCGCGCCGAGACACTCGAAGGCACCATCGCCGCCTACGACCGGATTCCCGGCGCACGCGAGATCGTGGTGGCGCGCGGCCCGCACTCCATCGAGACCTGGCCGGAGAGCGACAAGCAATACCTGCGCGAACGCATGGTGGCCTTCGCCAAGGTGGCCATCGTCGGCGGCAAGGAGGTGCCCGGCGCCCGGCCGTGGACGGACCTGAAGTCGCTGGTGGGCAGCACGCCGGATTCGTGGGAGCCTTCTTCCGCGCCACGGCGCTGAGGCGGCGCGGCGGCCGGGCGTGGCAAATAACTGCTTTTATCCGTGATCCGATAATTTATCCAGACACGGATAAAAGCCGATATTTGTCGAAGCCGGCCATCTGCGAAAGTCCATCCAAAGGCCTGGCCGTGCACGCCCCACGGGCTTGGGGCATGCTGCCATGCATGAACCCACGCACCCCCTCCCACGGCACGCGCCGCCGCCTGCTCAGCGCCCTGGCGCTGTCGCCCCTGGCACTGGGCGCAACAGCCTTCGCCGCGCCTACGCCCGAAGACAAACTCCGCGCCGCCGTGGACGGCCCGCAGCGCAGCGCCGCCAACCGCGCCCGGGACGGGGCGCGCCACCCTTACGAAACCCTGGCCTTCTTCGGCCTGCGGCCCGATGCGCAGGTCATCGAGATCGCGCCGGGCGGCGGCTGGTACACCGAGATCCTGGCGGCCTACCTCTCGCCCAAGGGAAGGCTCTATGCAGCGCACGAGCCGGCCGAGGGCTCGCCCGGCCAGCAACGCGCCCGCAAGGCCTTCGCCGACAAGCTCGTCGCCGACCCGGCCACCTACGGCCGGGTGGTGCTCGGCACCCTGCCGGTGGAGCGCTTCACCGACATCCACCCGCCCGGCGGCGCCGATGCGGTGCTGACCTTCCGCAACATCCACAACTGGATCTCCGACGGCCATTTCGACGAGACCCTGCGCGCCTTCTTCGCGGTGCTCAAGCCCGGCGGCGTGCTGGGCGTGGAGGAGCACCGCGCCCTGCCCGGCACCAGCCTGTCGCAGGTGATCGCCAGCGGCTACGTGCCGCAGGATTTCGTGGTCGACCGCGCCCGCGCGGCGGGCTTCCGGCTGGCGGCGATCAGCGAGATCAACGCCAATCCGCGCGACACCCACGACCATGCCCGGGGCGTGTGGTCGCTGCCGCCCACGCTGCGCGGCGGCGAGGTGGACCGGGCGAAGTATTTGGCCATCGGCGAGTCGGACCGCATGACGCTGCGGTTCGTCAAGCCGGCGCGCTGAGCGCGGCTCAGGGCCGGCGGGCGGTCGGCCCGGTGTCGGGCCTGGCATCGGCCACGAAGCCGTCGCGGTTGGGCATGCGCACCGCCGCCAGGCCCTTGGCATCCAGCACCGCATCGGCCGCCACGATGTCGTTGAGGTGCAGCACATAGGCGGTCACCGCATAGACCTCCTCCGGCTTGAGGGTCTTGGGCGCCGTGTAGGGCATGGCGCGGTTGATGAAGTCGTAGAGCGTGGTGGCGTAGGGCCAGTAGCTGCCGACCGTGCGGACCGGCTTGGTTGTGGCCAGGCTGCCCTTGCCGCCGGCCAGCCGGTCGGCGATGCCGCCCTCCCCCTTGGCGCCGTGGCAGGCGGCGCACTGGGCGTCGTAGACGAGCTTGCCGGCAGCCACGCTGCCGCGGCCTCGCGGCAGGCCGGCGCCGTCGGCGGCCACATCGATGTCCCAGGGCGCGATGGCCTGGGCGGTCAAGGCCTGGCCCAGCCCATAGGTCTGCGCCTGGGCGCTGGCCAGCGCACACAGTCCGGCCAGCGCCGGCAGCCAAAACAGCCTAGACGCGGACATTACGCACCTTCCCGTCGGGCGTCACACCCCAGCTCTGGATCGCGTTGTAGTGGTAGCCCGACTCCAGCCCGCGCACGGCGATCAGCTCCTGCGGCGTCGGCTGGCGGTAGCCGGTCTCGTCCCAGACGCGGCTCTGCAGCACGGCCGGCCCGCCGTCCCAGTGCCAGGGCAGGCGGAAACGGGTGAGCGCCCGGTCCAGCACCGGCTCCTGCAAGACGGCATCGCGCCAGCTCGCGCCGCTGTCGGTGGAGACCTCCACCCGCCGCACACGGCCCTTGCCGGTCCAGGCCAGGCCCGAGATCTCGTAGAAGCCCGCGCCCCGCAGCAGGTGTTCCGGCGCCGGAAAGGTGATGACCGACTTGGCATCCATGCCGAAGCTGAACTGGCGCGCGCTGCCGTCGGGCAGCAGGTCGGTGTACTTGGAGGTCTCCTCGCGCGACATGAAGGGCGCATCGCCCACCTTCAGCCGGCGCAGCCATTTCACGCTCATATTGCCCTCGTAGCCGGGCAGGAAGAGGCGCAGCGGATAGCCGTTCTCCGGCCGCAGGCGTTCGCCGTTCTGGGCATAGACCAGCAGGGCGTCGTCCAGCGCCTTGGCCAGGGGCACGCTGCGGCTCATGCCGGCGGCGTCGGCGCCCTCGGCCAGCACCCAGGCCGCGCCCGGTTTCAGGCCAACTTCCTGCAGCACCACCGACAAGGGCACGCCGGTCCATTCGCAGCAGGACAAGAGGCCATGGCTTATCTGCACCGACTGCGTGCCCGGCCCGCGCCATTCGCTGCCGGTATTGCCCGAGCATTCGAGGAAATGCACCCGGCTGACCGAGGGGAAACGGAGCAGATCGTCCATCGAGAACAGCAGCGGCCGCTGCACCAGGCCATGCACCGCCAGCCGGTGCCGGGCCGGGTCGATCTGCGGAATGCCGGCATGGTGGCGCTCGAACACCAGGCCGGTCGGCGTGATGGCGCCGAAGAGCGCATGCAGCGGTGTCATCGAGGAGTTGGCGCCGGGCAGCGGCACGCTGCGGCGGCTGCGGCGCATCACCTCTTTTTCGAAGGGCGAGGGCTGGCCGTAGGGATGCCAGCCCACCGGCTCGCCGGGCTCGCGCGACCAGGGCGCGACCTCCAGCGGCGCCACCTGGGCCGAGGCGGCCGAGGCCAGCACCGCGGCGCTGCCGGCACCGCTGCGCAGGAAACGCCGGCGCGATGCGGCGGCGGCAGGAGATACAGGATCGGACATGGAGGATGGGCAGGACGCAGAGTCAGGAAACCGGGCTCACCACACCGGATGCACCGGCAGGAACACCGGCCGCAAGAGATGCCGGCGGGCGATGGGCCAATAGCCGCGCCAGTAGAAATTCCCGTTGGCCGCCAGCACCTCCGCCCGGTGGCGGCGGAAATAAGCGGGGATCTCGTACCAGGGCATGGTGGGCGCCCGGTGGTGCACGTGGTGCAGGTTGTTGAAGAGAAAGACCAGGCCCATCACCGCGTTGGATTCCACGATGGCCACCCGCGCATGCGGCGACTCGCTCCAGCGGTGTTCGGTGAAGCTGCGCAGGGCGCCCAGCATCATCGAGGGATAGACGAAGCACAGCAGGTACTGCCAGAAGGCCATGCCGCAGACGCCCACCACGAAATACAGCAGCGGCGCCACGCTGGCCGCATGGCCCAGCCAGGCCGGCACATGCGAGAAATCTCGCCGCGCGATGCGCCGCGCCTCGTCGAAGCCCAACCGGTACAGGCGCAGCAAGGGACCGGGCAGCAGCCGGAAGGCCAGGGTCTGGTTGGCCACGAAGAGCAGGCGCCGCGCCCGCCCATAGGCCTGCCAGGCCTCGGCCGAGTGGTAGGCGCTTTCGCTGTCCTTTTGAGGATGGGTGAGGTGGAAGTTCACATGGTGCTGGCTGTGACCGCTGTGATAGAGCGGATAGGGCAGCCACAGGTTGAGCGGTGGCCACACCAGCGCCAGCCGCAGCCAGCGCGGCAGGCCGCGCATGGCATGGATGCTCTCGTGCTGCAGCGAGAAGTGCAGATGCGCCAGGTAGCCGCCGCAGACCGCCAGCAGCCAGGCCGGCAGCAGCGAATGCCACCAGACCAGGGCGCCCCAGGCCGGATAGAGCACCAGGCACAGCGCCACCGTGGGCGCCTCGCAGCGGCGCCACCAGGCGGCGGATGCGGAGCGCGACCGGGGCAGGGGCGATGCGGCGTGGGAGAGGGCTGGATGCATGGCGTGGGTGTCTCTTAGAAAAAAAGAGCCGGCTCCCGAAGGAGACCGGCCACCCAACTCGAAGGAGACGAGCCCATGCTAGGCGCCCGACTCCCTTCCACCTTGCGATCAATCCGCATGCGGATATGACCAAAACATCCTTCGCCGCCACACGGGCGGCGCCTAGATTGGCCGGCTGTTCACCGCAGCCGCCGTGTTTCCAGGACCCACCATGCCCCTCTCGCCCGACGCATTGCAGGCCCTGCTGCAAGACCCGCAGGAACTGGCGCTGCTCGACGTGCGCGAGGCCCGCCAGGCCCTGGGACCGCACCTGGCGCTGGCCCGCCATGCGGCGCTGAGCGGCCTGGAGCTGCAGCTGCCCGACTTCGTGCCGCGCCGCGACACGCCGGTCGTGCTCTACGACGAGGACGACCGCGAGGGCGGCGCCGCCGCGCGGGCCCAGGCCCTGCTGCTGCGCCTGGGCTGGACCGATGTGCGCCGGCTGCGGGGCGGCCTCGCCGCCTGGGTGGCGCAGGGCCGGGCCACCATCGACGGCTATGGCGCCCTCATCAAGTCCTTCGGCGACCTGGCACGCCAGCACTACCGCACGCCGACCCTGTCGCCGGACGGCCTGGAAGCCCGGCTGCGCGAGGGCCGGCCCACCACCCTCATCGACATACGCCCCGGCAGCGAATACGCCTTTCTCAGCATCGCGGGCGCACGCAACTATCCCGGCACCGAAGCCGCGCTGCGCCGCCTGGCCGCTGCAGAGCCGGACCGGCTCTGGGCCGTCAACTGCTTCAGCCGCACCCGCGGCATCATCGGCGCGACCACGCTGCGCCTGCTGGGCGCGCCCTCGGTCGCCTTCGTCGAGGACGGCGTGATGGCCTGGGGCCTGCGCGGATCGCCGGTGGTGCAGAACGCCCGGGCGACCGACGACATCCCGCAGGACACACCCGCCGCCCTGCGCCAGCGCGCCGATGCACTGGTGCAGAAATACGGCCTGGCGCGGGTGGACGGCGCTGCACTGGAACGCTTCCAGGCCGACCCCGCCCGCAGCACCTATCTCTTCGACCTGCGGCTGGACGGCCCGGTGGCCGCCGGCGCCCGCCGGGTGGCGGCCGGCCAGCTGCTGATGCATTTCGAGAACCTCGTCGGCACCCGCGGCGCCCGGGTGGTGCTGATCGACGAACCGCACGGCCTGCGCGCCGCCATCACCGCCTTCTGGCTGGCGCAGTTCAACCAGGCCGAGCCCTTGGTGCTGGACGGCACGCCGCCCGAAGCGTCGGCATCGGCGCCCTCAAACCCATCGGACCGCCGGGCGCTGGACATCCCCGCGCTCACCCGCCTGATCGAGGCCGGCCGCGCCACGCTGGTCGACATAGCCCCCAGCGCCGAATACGAGCAGGGCCATCTGCCCGGCGCCTTCTTCCTGCTGCCCAGCTCGCTCCAGCCCGCCGACCGGCTGTTGAGCAGCCCGGCCACCGTGGTCTTCACCTCCAGCGACGGCCGCGCCGCCCGACTGGCCGCGCGCGATGCCCAGGCCCGCGCGCCGGCCGCGTCCGTGGCCTGGCTGCAGGGCGGCACCACCGCATGGAAGCAAGCCGGCCACGCCCTCGAAACCAGCTGGCAGCCCGCGCAGCTGCTCACCCCCTTCGACGACGACTACGGCTCGGTCATGCGTATCGCCGGCCCGGGCCGCGATGCCGCCTGGCGCGACTACCTGCGCTGGGAGCGCGGCGTGGCGGCCCGCATCCTGCAGGACCCGGCCGTGCGCTTTCGTTTCTTTGCCTGACCCACCGACGCAGCCTCAGGCCATCGCCTGGACCCCGAAGCGCTTGCGGTAGTCGGCCGGCGTCACCCCCACATGGCGGGCGAAGGCGCGGCGCAACACATCGGCATTGGCGAAGCCGCATTGCACCGCCACCTGCTTGGGCGCCCAGACGCCCGCCTCCAGCAGCGTGCGGGCGGCGGCGACACGCGCCGCCTCCACCCAGGCGGCCGGCGTCACGCCGGTCTCGGCCAGGAACAGCCGCGCGAAATGCCGCGGGCTGAGCCCCGCATGCCCGGCCAGGGCCGCGACCGAATGCGGCAATGCCGGATGCGCCGCCACCCACCGCTGCACCTCCTGCAGGCCCGAGCGCCCGGCAAGGCCCGCATGTCCCTTGCGGCTGAACTGCATCTGCCCGCCGGGGCGCTTGAAGAACATCACCAGCTGTGCCGCCACCCGCAGGGCCAGATCGCGCCCCAGGTCTTCCTCCACCAGCGCCAGGGCCAGGTCCAGCCCGGCGGTGACACCCGCGGCCGTGCGCAGCCGGCCGTCGCGCAAATACAGCGCATCCTGTTCCACCGTCACCCGCGGATAGTCCGCCGCGAGGCGGCCGGCCTCCGCCCAATGCGTGGTGACCCGACGTCCGTCCAGCAGCCCGCCCGCCGCCAGCACGAAGGCGCCGGTGCATACCGAGCCGTAGCGCCGCGCCTTGCCGGCGCTGGCCCGCACCCAGTCCAGCAGCGTCGAGGAAAACAGCGTTCGCGGAGCCTGCGGCGCACCGGCGACCAGCAGGGTGTCGATGCGTGCATGGGCCTGCCCCAGCACCAGATCGGGCAGCAGCCGCACTCCCGAGGAACTGCGGATCGGCCCGGGCTCGCATCCCACCACCGCCAGTGTGTAGGCCACGCGGCCAGCCTCGGCATTGGCCTGGGCGAATACGTCCAGCGGTCCGCTGACATCCAGCAGCTGGACACCCGGCAGGGCGAGGATGGCGACGGTCTTGGGCATTCGGGCGGCGGCGGCAGGCATGGACGTGAAATGGCAGTATATGGCGTGCTACGCCGATACGCGCCACGCCGACCGCTCACCAGAATCGATGCCATCCCCACCACCGGCCATTGCCCCATGAGCACCGATATCGACGGCATCCGCATCCCCGACAGCCAGCTCGCCCGCGAGATCACCGACATGGTCCGCGACACCGCCTCGCCGCTGCTGTTCCACCACTCCAGCCGCGTCTTCTACTTCGCCGCCCTGGCCGGAAAACAGCGAGGCCTGCGCTACGACCCCGAACTGCTCTACTGCGGCTGCATGTTCCACGACATGGGCCTGACTCACCGCCACAGCAGCGCCTGCGAACGCTTCGAGGTGGACGGCGCCCATGCCGCCCGCGATTTCCTGGCCGGCCGCGGCATCGCGCAGGCCGACATCGACACCGTCTGGACCGCCATCGCCCTGCACACCACGCCCGGCATACCACGGCACATGCATCCGGTGGTCGCACTGGTCACGGCCGGGGTGGAGATGGATGTGCTGGGCCTCGGCCACGGCGACTTCAGCCCGGCGCAACGCGAGGCGGTGGTGCGGGCGCATCCACGCGGCGAGCGCTTCAAGGAGAACATCATCCAGGCCTTCCACGACGGCATCCGCCACAAGCCCCAGACCACCTTCGGCAATGTGAAGGCGGATGTGATCGCCGACAAGCAAGCGGGCTTTCGGCCGGGCAACTTCTGCGACGTGATCCGCGGCTCGGCCTGGCCCGACTGAATCAGGCCGTCGAACGCAGCCAGCGCCACAGCGTGGACCGGCTCACGCCCAGCGCCAGGGCGGCGGCCTGGTGGTTGCCGAAGTGCTGCTCCAGGGTGCGGCGGGCCCGCTCGGCACGATCCGCGACCATGGCGGGTCCGGCCGTGGCGGGGGCGACCTCGAACAGCTCCGGGCATTCATGCGGCAGCCCGCTCCAATCGATCGCCGAGGGCTTGCTGAACTGCGCCATGAACACCGCCAGCCGCTCGCAGATGTTCTCCAGCTCCCGCACATTGCCGGGCCAGCCATGGCCCTGCAGCAGGGGATGGATGGCCGCCAGCAGCTCGCCCGGCGCGGCGCGCACCTGCAGCCGGGCCAGGCACTGGCGCACCCGGCGTTCGGCCATCGGGATCACGTCGGCCGCGCGGGCACGCAGGCTGGGCAGGCCCAGGCGCAAGGTGTTGATGCGGAAGAACAGGTCCTGGCGGAAGCGCCCCTGCGCCACCATCTCGGCCAGCGGCTGGTGGGTGGCGGCGATCACCCGCAGGTCCACCGGCGTGGGGCTGGCGCTGCCGATGCGCTGCACCTCGCGCTCCTGCAGCACCCGCAGCAGGCGGGTCTGCAGGGACAGCGGCATGTCGCCGATCTCGTCGAGAAAGACGGTGCCGCCGTGCGCCGCCTCGAACAGGCCGCGCTTGCCGCCGCGCCGCGCGCCGGTGAAGGCGCCCTCCTCGTAGCCGAAGAGTTCGCTCTCCAGCAGGCTCTCGGGAAAGGCCGCGCAGTTGATCGCCACGAAGGGCTTGGCCGAGCGCGGACTGGCGTTGTGGATGGCCTGGGCGAAGAGTTCCTTGCCGGTGCCGCTCTCGCCGGTGACCAGGATGGTGAGGTCGGTGCGGGCGAAGCGCCGGGCCGTGTCCACCGCACGCAGGAAGTCGGGGCTCTGGCCTTCCAGGTCCTCGAAGTGGTGGCGGGCGCAGGCCGGGGCCGGCTGGCGGCGGTGCAGCGGCCGGCCGGCCTGCTGGCGCGCGGCACGCACCAGTTCGATCGCCTCGTCGAAGCCGCGGCGGATGCTGTCGAGCGAATAGGCCATCACCCCGGTCAGGCCGGCCGCCTCGGCCATCTCCACCGCCAGGCTGGTGCCGACCACCACCTGGAAACCGCCCGCATGCAGCACGTCCACCCCCCGTTGCGCCTCGGCCGGCGTGCGGTAGGCATGCTGCTGCAGCTCGATCTTCAGCAGGCCCTTGATCGCATCGAGTTCGGGCAGGGTCTGGCCGTAGACGATCACCCCCACCCGGGTGGAATGCTGGCGCGCGGCGATCAGCGCCTGCAGCACGTCGATGCCGTCGAGCTGCACCGTGGCCACCGGCGCACGCAGCTGCTGGCGCAGCATGCCGCCGTTGGCGCCGCCGCTGACGAAGGCCTCCACCCCGCCGCGCTGGATGCGCTCGCGCGCCAGGGCGACGGCGCCGTCCACCGTGGCGTCGAGCAGCTCGATGTCGGCCCGGTCGCGGTATTCGTCGAGCACCGGCGCGGAGAACTCGCGCAGATGGCGGTAGCCCAGGAAACAGAGCCGCGGCAGGGATGCGGCGTCGGCCGCGAAAGCGGTGTGCATGGCGGGCCTCGGGCGAAAAGCACATGTCGTGCGCTGCAACATTCTGGTTGCGCGGTGCGACATCCGTCTCTCGGGGCTCACCCTAGGCCGTCCATGCGGATCAAGCACTTGCGGCGGCGCCCGCGTTTGGCACGGCCGATGCACTGCAGGAGGCACCACAAGAACGAAAGAGACAACACCGATGGACAGTGCCTTCCTGCCAGGCGCCGGCCGGCCGTCGCGCCGCGCCCTGCTGCTGGCCGCCGCCGCGCCCTGGGCCGCCCGCGCCGCCACGCCCGCCGCCCGCTTTCCGCAAAAACCCGTGACCCTGGTCGTGCCCTATGCGGCCGGCGGCGGCACCGACATCGTCGGCCGCCTGCTGGCGCAGAAGCTCGGCGACCGCTGGGGCCAGTCGGTGCTGGTGGACAACCGCACCGGCGCCAACGGCGTGATCGGCACCGCCCATGTCGCCAAGTCGCCGCCGGACGGCTACACCCTGCTGCTGGTGGTGGGCTCGCACGCACTCAACCCGGTGCTGATGAAGACCCTGCCCTACGACACGCTGAGCGCCTTCACGCCCATCACCAACGTGGCCGTCTCGCCGATGGTGCTGGTGGTGGCGTCCAAGGGTTCGTACAAGACCCTGCCCGACCTGCTGACGGCCGCCCGCAAGGAGGAGCTGGGCGTGGGCAACTCCGAAGGCCAGACCCGCCTGACCGGCGAGCTGGTGCGCCAGGCCGCGGGCCTGAAGACCGTGGAGGTGGCCTACAAGGGCGGCGCGCCGATGATGGTGGACATCATCGGCGGCCACCTGCCCATGGGCTACACCAGCGTGCTCACCGCCCTGCCCCATGTGCAGGCCGGCAACATGCGGGTGCTGGGCGTGGCGGCACGCGAGCGCCTGGCGGTGTTCCCCGATGCCATGACCTTCGCCGAGGCCGGCGTGCCCGGCGTGGAGTCGCTCAGCTGGTACGGCATGTTCGGCCCCGCCGGCCTGCCGGCCGCGCTGGTCGAGCAGATCAACGCCGACCTGCGCGCCGTCTGCAACGAGCCGGCGGTGGCCGGCCAGCTGCGCGACCAGGGCGCGCAGCTGGTGCTCAGCAGCCCGGCCGAACTCGACCGTTTCGTGCGCAGCGAGGCGGCCAAGTGGGCCACCGTCGCGCAGCGCGGCAACATCAAGCCGGAGTGAACGCCATGGCCTTCATCCGCACGACTTCCCGACGCTGCCTGCTGGGATTGGCCCTCGCCGCCGCCCTGCCGGCCGCCCAGGCCCAGCACGACTATCCGAACAAGCCGATCCGCCTGATCGTGCCCTTCGCCACCGGCGGCGTCACCGACACCAGCGCCCGCATCGTGGCCGAGAAACTCGGCCAGCAGCTGGGCCAGCCTGTGGTGGTGGACAACCGCCCCGGCGCCGCCGGCAACATCGGCACCCAGCTGGTGGCCCAGGCCGAGCCCGACGGCTACACCCTGCTGCTGGGCTACGACGGCACCATGGTCATCAACCCCCATGTCTATGCCAAGGTGCCCTTCGACACGGTGAAGGACTTCGCGCCCATCGGCAAGATCGGCGACGCCCTGCTGCTGGCCGTGGTCAATCCCAAGGTCCAGGCCACCAATCTCGCCGAGCTGCAGACCCTGGCGCGCAACACCCCGGGCGGCATCTCCTACGGCAGCTCCGGCACCGGCGGCACCACCCATCTGGCCGGCGAGATGCTGCGCCAGCGCACCGGCGCGAACCTGGTGCACATCCCCTACAAGGGCGGCGGCCCGGCCCTGGCCGACGTGGTGGGCGGCACCCTGCCGATGACCTTCACCGCCGTGGCCGGCGCCATGCCCTTCATCAAGGCCGGGCAGGTCGGGCCGATCGGCGTCACCTCGCGCCAGCGGGCGCCCTCGCTGCCGGACACGCCCACCTTCATCGAGCAGGGCCTGAAGGATTTCGAGATCAACTCCTGGGTCGGCCTGCTCGCCCCGGTGAAGACCCCGCGCCCGGTGATCGACAAGCTCAACCAGGCGCTGAACAAGGTGCTGGCCGCGCCCGACATGCTGGAGCGCCTGAACTCGCTGGGCATCGTCGCCATGCCCGGCCCGCCGGAGGCCTTCGGCGCCGAGATCGTGCGCGACCTCGCCAAGAACAAGGCGGTGGTCAAGGCCGCGGAAATCAAGCTCGACTGACGATGGCCACGCTCTTCGACAAGATCTGGGAGGCCCACCGCCTGGCCCGCAACGCGGCCGGCGACGAGCTGATCTATATCGACCGCCACCTGGTGCACGAGGTCTCCAGCCCGCAGGCCTTCACCGCCATGGCCGAGGCCGGGCGCGGGCTGCGATCGCTGGCCCGCCATGTGGCGGTGCAGGACCACAATGTGCCGACCACCGCCGACCGCCTGGTGCACATCGCCAGCCCCGAGAGCGCCGCGCAGATCGAGGCCCTGCGCCGCAACACCCGCGCCACCGGCATGCGCCTGCTGGACCTGGACGACCCGCGCCAGGGCATCGTGCATGTGGTGGCGCCGGAACAGGGATGGATCCTGCCCGGCTCCACCGTGGCGTGCGGCGATTCGCACACCGCCACGCTGGGTGCACTCGGTGCCCTGGCGTGCGGCGTCGGCACCTCCGAAGTCGAACACCTGATGAGCACCCAGAGCCTGTGGATGCAGAAGCCGCGCACCCTGGGCATCGCCATCGAGGGCGCGCTGGGGCCGGGTGTGTACGCCAAGGACCTGGCGCTGGCCGTCATCCACCGCATCGGCACCGGCGGCGGCGTGGGCCAGGCGATCGAATACCACGGCGCGGCGGTGCGGGCGCTGTCCATCGAGGCGCGTCTCACGCTGTGCAACATGACCATCGAGGCCGGTTCGCGCTTCGGCCTGGTGGCGCCGGACGCCACCACCGTGGCCTATCTGCGCGACAGGGTGAAGGGCGCCGCGCACGAGCATTTCGAGGCCGCGGTGCGGGCCTGGAAGGACCTGTTCACCGACCGGCCCGGCGACTACGACCGCCGCGAACAGATGGACGCCTCCACCGTCGTGCCCAGCGCCACCTGGGGCACCAGCCCGGCCGACAGCGCCGCCCTCACCGGCCGGGTCGCCGACGGCATGCGGACCGATGACGAAACCGAGCGCAAGCGCATCGCCGCCGCCATGGCCTACATGGGCCTGGAGCCCGGCCAGGCCATGGCCTCGGTGCCTATCGACATCGCCTTCATCGGCTCCTGCACCAATGCCCGCATCGAGGATCTGCGCGCCGCCGCAGGCGTGCTCCGCGGCCGGCACATCGCCAGCGGCGTGCGCGGCCTGGTGGTGCCCGGCTCCACCCAGGTCAAGCAGGCGGCCGAGGCCGAGGGGCTGGCGCAGGTCTTCGTGGATGCGGGCTTCGAATGGCGCGAGTCCGGCTGCTCCATGTGCATCGGCATGAACGGCGACAGCGTGGCCCCCGGCCTGCGCTGCGCCTCCACCTCCAACCGCAATTTCGAGAACCGGCAGGGGCCGGGCGGGCGCACCCACCTGCTGAGCCCGGCCTCGGTGGCCGCCTCGGCGCTGCGCGGGCGGCTGACCGATCCGCGGGAGCTGATGGCATGAGAAAACGCAGCGTCTCCAGCGTGCAGGGCCAGGCGGCCGTGCTGAACCGCGACGACATCGACACCGATGCCCTCTTCCCCGGCCGCTTCCTGCGCCTGACCGAACGCAGCGGCATGGGCCGCCACCTGTTGGCCGACTGGCGTGCGGAGGGCCGGGCGGAGGCCGGTTTCATGCAGCGGGCCGAGCCGCCGCGTTTGCTGCTCGGCGCCCGCAATTTCGGCTGCGGCTCCTCGCGCGAGCAAGCCGTCTGGGCGCTGGCGGACTACGGCGTGCAGGCGGTGCTGGCCCTGTCCTTCGGCGACATCTTCCGCAACAACTGCGTGAGGAACGACATCGTGGCCGCCACCCTGGCGCCGGACGACCATGCCGCCCTGCTCGCCGCCCTGGCCGCATCGCCGCAAGCCGAGCTGCGGCTCGACGTGCCCACCCGCACCCTGAGCCTGCCGGGCGACCTCGACCTGCCGATCGCCCTGGCCGAAGGCCATGCCGAGGAGTTGCTCTCGGCCGAGGACCCCATCGCCCGCACCCTGCATTTCAGCGACGCGCTGCGGGCCTACGAAGCGCGTGTGCGGAGCGGCCAGCCCTGGCTCGCCTCCATCGACTGAACCCCGTTTTCCACCCCGACACAGAGAGACCCCTCCGAATGGCAAACCCCATCCTCAAACAAAGGCTGCAGTCCGGCGAATTCCTCGTCATCCCCGGTGTGCAGGACATGATCGCCACGGTGATGACGAAGAAGGTCGGCTTCGACATCGTCTACGGCACCGGCTACTGGCTCACCGCATCGAGCCTCGGCCTGCCCGACGCCGGCATCGCCACCTATACCCAGATGGTGGACCGCATGCGCACCATCTGCGCCACCACCGACGCCGCCCTGATCGCCGACGGCGACACCGGCTATGGCGGCCTGCTGAACGTGCACCACACGGTGCGCGGCTACGAGGCGGCGGGTGTCACCGCCATCCAGCTCGAAGACCAGGAATTCCCCAAAAAATGCGGCCACACGCCCAACAAGCGCTGCGTGCCGATGGAGGACATGGTGGAGAAGATCAAGGTGGCCGCGGCGGCCCGCGAGGACAAGGAGAACTTCCTCATCATCGCCCGCACCGATGCCCGCGCCAGCCTGGGCGTGGACGAGGCCATGCGCCGGCTGGAGGCCTACGACAAGGCGGGCGCGGACATCCTCTTCTTCGAGGCGCCGCAGTCCGAGGAGGAGATGCGCATCGCCTGCGCGGGTTTCGACAAACCCATGCTGGCCAATATGGCCGATGGCGGCAAGACCCCCATCCTGCCGGCCAAGGTGCTCGAAGAGATCGGCTACGCCCTGGCCATCTATCCCTCCATGACCAGCCTGGTGGCGGCCGCCGCGATGGAGCGGGCGCTGCGGGTGCTGAAGGACCAGGGCCTGAGCCAGACGCCCGACATTCCCATGGCCGACTTCGGCGAGTTCTGCCGGCTGATCGGTTTCGAGGAGGTGTGGGATTTCGAGAAGCGCTGGGCGCGGACCACCTGAAGGACGACATGAACGACGGACAGCAAGAAGACATCCAGGCACTCACCCGCGGCCGACCGGTCGCCATCGTGGGCGCGGGGCTGGTGGGCGCCGGCTGGGCGGTGGTGTACGCCCGCGCCGGCTTGCAGGTGCAGGTGTTCGACGCCAATCCGGAGATCACGGCCCGGGTCCTCCCGCTGATCCAGGGCCAGCTCGAAGGCCTGCAGCGCCACGGCCTGCTGCGGGAGGCGCCGGCCGATGTGCTGGCCCGCATCCGCACGGTGGGGACCCTGGCCGAGGCCGTGCAGGGCGTCGCCTATGTGCAGGAGTCGGTGCTGGAACGCATCGACGTGAAGCGCCCGCTGATGCTGGAACTCGATGCCCTGCTCGGCCCCGATGTGGTGGTGGGCAGTTCCACCTCCGGCATCCCCGGCTCGGCCTTCGCGCTGGGCCTGTCGATCTCGCCGCGGGTGCTGATCGTGCATCCGGTCAACCCGCCCTACCTGGTGCCGGTGGTGGAGCTGGTGCCCTCGCCCGAGACCGCGCCCGCCACGGTCGCCTTCGCCGATGCCCTGATGCAGGCCGTCGGCCAGACGGTGGTGCATGTGAAAAAGGAGGTCGAGGGCTTCGTGCTCAACCGCCTGCAGGCCGTGCTGCTGCGCGAGGCCTGGGCGCTGGTGCAGGAGGGCGTGGCCAGCTGCGAGGACATCGACAAGACGGTGCGCGACGGCCTGGGCTGGCGCTGGTCCTTCATGGGGCCCTTCGAGACCATCGACCTGAACGCGCCGGGCGGTGTGGCCGACTATGCCGTGCGCCTGGGGCCGCTCTACCAGCGGGTGGCCGCCTCGCGCGAGCATGAAGCGCCCTGGGACGCGGCGCTGATCGGCGAGGTGGAATCGCAGCGGCGCCTGCTGCTGTCCGAAGCCGAACTGGAAGCGCGCCGCGCCTGGCGCGACGAAAGGCTCATGGCCCTGGCCGCGGCACGCCACGGCGGCTGAGCCGCGGCGCCTGGCCCGGGGCTTCAGCCGCCGCTTCAGCCGCCGCGCCTGCGCCGCTCCAGCGCGGCGATGACGGCTTCTTCCAGCATCTCCAGGTCCACCGGCTTGCCCAGGTGGGCATCGAAGCCGGCGGCGAAAGCGCGGGCGCGGTCCACATCCCGCGCCATGCCCGAGACGGCGATCAGCGGCAGATCGCGGCTGTCCTGTGCGCCGCGCAGCTGCTCGGCCAGCCAGTAGCCGTCGCGGTCGGGCATGCCGATGTCGGAGATCAGCGCATCCACCGGCGTGCCCTGCACGATCTCCAGCGCCTGCTGCGAACTGCCGGCGGTCAGCACCCGGGCGCCGCTGCCTTCGAGGATGGCGCCGAAGGCGCTCAGCAGTTCCGCATCGTCGTCCACCAGCAGCAGCCGCAGGCCTTGCAGGCGGCCGGCCGTCGTGGCCAGGCGCGCGGCCTGGCCGTCCGCCGCCAGCGGCAGCCAGACCTGGAAGCTGGCTCCCAGCCCCATGCCGCGGGATTGGGCCCGCACCTTGCCGCCGTGCAGCTCCGCCAGCTGCTTGACCAGCGCCAGGCCGATGCCCAAGCCGCCCGCGCGCCGGCTGGGGCCCACATCCACCTGGCGGAACATCTCGAAGACCTCGGCCAGGTGGCCAGGCTCCATGCCGATGCCGTCGTCCGTCACCGTCACCACGGCCATGCCGTCGGCGCTGTGCAGGCTCACCTCGATGGAGCCGCCCTGGGGCGTGAACTTGATGGCGTTGGTGAGCAGGTTCCAGACGATCTGCTCCACCCGCACCGCGTCGGCGTGGATGCGGGCCTGGGCCAGATCCATGCTCAGGCGCTGCGCCTTGGCCGCGACGTCCGGGCCCACGGCATCGACGATGTTGCGCACCAGCTCGGCCATGTCCAGCAGCGCCGTCGTGAGCGCCAGCTTGCCCATGTTCACCCGCGACAGTTCGAGCAGGTCGTTGATGATCTGCAGCTGGCTGGAGACCGCGTTCTGGATGGCGCCGGTGGCGCGCAGCGCACGGCCGTCGTTCTGGAAGGACGGCAGCCGGCCCAGCAGCTGGGCGTTCATCTGGATGACCGACAGCGGGTTCTTCAGCTCGTGCGACACCACGGCCAGGAACTCGTCCTTCATGGCGCCGGCTTCCTGCAGCCGGTTGCTGGTGGCCCGCTCGGCCAGCAGGGCGGCCTCGCGCTGCTGGTCGCGCATTTCCTCGGCGGTGAAATTGCGGGCGATCTTGGCGAAGCCCACCACCCCCTGCCCGTCGTCCAGCGGCGTGGTGATGCCGCTGCAGAAGACCTTCTCGCCGTCCTTGCGCACATGCCAGCGGTTGTCGTCGGCACGGCCGGATTCGCCGGCCCGGCGCAGTTCCTCGACCGCCTTGCCGGCCTCGCGGTCCTCCGGCAGGAAGATCAGCGCGAAGGACTGGCCGATGGCCTCCTCCGGCGCGTAGCCGAAGATCTTCTCCGCCCCCGGGCTCCAGCTGGCGATGATGCCGGCGCGGTCCAGGGTGATGATGGCGTAGTCGCGCATGCTCTCGGCCACCAGGCGCATGCGCTGCTCGGTCTGGCGCAGCTGCTCCTCGATGGCGCGGCGCGAGCTGATGTCGAAGAAGGCCAGCACCGCGCCCTCGATCCGGTCCTCGCTGGTGCGGTAGGGCACGGCGCGCGCCAGGAACCAGCGCTCGTCCTGGCTGCGCACCTCGCGCTCGATGCGCTTGAGGTCGCGCAGCACCTCGTTGACGTCGGCCGACAGCTCCGGATAGTGCAGCCGGTGGGTGATGTCCAGCAGCGGCCGGCCGGCATCGGAGGGCAGCAGGTTGAACAGGGTGGCGGCCTGCGGCGTGAAGCGCTTGAGCCGCATGTCCCGGTCCACGAACACGGTGCCGATCTCGGCCGAGTTCATCAGGTTCTGCAGGTCGTCGTTGAGCTTGGTGGTGTCTTCCATGCGCAGGGTCAGCTCGGTGTTGACGGTGGTCAGCTCCTCGTTGACGGCCTGCAGCTCCTCGCGGCTGGTCTCCAGCTCCTCGGTGGTGGAGCGCAGTTCCTCGTTGATGGTCTGCAGCTCCTCGTTGGAGGCGCGCAGCTCCTCGGTGGAGGCGCTGGATTCGCCCACCATGTTCTTCAGCCGCTCCTGGGTGCGCAGCAGTTCGTCCTCCAGCGAGGCGATCAGCGGATCGCGCTCGGGGATGCCCTCGGGCGGCAGGGCCATGCTCTCCTGGGCCTCGTCGAAGACCACCAGCATCAGGCCCTTGGGCACCTCCTCGGTGGCCGGCCGCACCGTCATGATGACGATGTGCGGCTGGCCGTTGACCATCAGCTGCACCCGCGGCGCCTCCACCGTCATGCCGGTCTCGGCGGCCCGGGCCAGGGCGGCGCGCAGTTCGGCGCGCAGCTCGGGCCGGGCCAGGGCCAGCAGCTTGTTGGTGGGCGCGCCCTCGGGCAGGCGCAGCAGGTGCGCGGCGCGCTGGCTGACATGCAGCACCGTGTCGTCGGAATCCACCAGCACCGTGGGCGGCGCGTAGTTGCGCAGGATGCGCTCGTGCAGCAGTTCCAGCGGCGCCTTGGAAAGCTCGGTGCTCGGGCCGCGGTAGGGGTGCACCGGCAGCTCCGGCAGCCGGCTCGGGATGGGCGGCAGCGCCCGCGCGCGCTGCGCCTTGATGTTGGCGCGGTAGAGCCGGTGGCCCTTGTCGATACCGTCGAACAGGGAGTCGGCCGCGTCGGCCGTCTCGGAGCTGCCCAGGAACAGCAGCCCGCGCGGCTTGAGCGCGAAATGGAAGCTGCGCAGGGCCTGCGTCTGCGCGAAGCGGTCCAGGTAGATCAGCACGTTGCGGCAGCAGATCAGGTCCATGCGGGTGAAGGGCGGATCGCTCAGCAGGTTGTGCGCCGAGAACACCACCATGTCGCGCGTCGCCTTGTTGATGCGCACGCCATTGCTCTCGGCCACGAAGAAGTCGCGCAGGCGCTCCGGGCTGACGTCGGCCGTGATGGACACCGGAAACAGGCCGGTGCGGGCGCTGGCGATGGCACGCTCGTCGATGTCCGAGGCGAACACCTGGATCGCCACCTTGTGGCCCAGCACCTCGCGCAGCACGATGGCCAGGGAGTAGGCCTCCTCCCCGGTCGCGCAGCCGGCCACCCAGGCACGGAAGGGCTCGTCCGGCCCGCGCTCGGCCAGGTAGCTCCTGAGGGTTTGTTCGAGGGCGCTGAAAGCGTCCGGGTCGCGAAAGAAATTGGTCACGCTGATCAACATGTCCTGCAGCAATGCGGCGGTTTCGCGCGGCTCCGAATCCAGCAGCCGGCGGTAGCTGGGCAGGTCGGGCACCGCATTGACCTGCATGCGCCGCTCCAGGCGGCGCAGGATGGTGCCGCGCTTGTAATGGGCGAATTCGTGGCCGGTGCGCTCGCGCAGGATGGCCTTGATGGACAGCAGCGCCTCCTCGGCCTGCAGCTCGGCCTCGCCGGTGGAGCGGGCCACCACCAGGTCCGAGGGCGGCGCGGGCAGCTCCATGCGCCGGGCGTTCTCCCACAGCAGCACGAGTTTGGTCGCCAGCTCCTCCACCGGCAGCACAAAATCGATCATGCCGGTCTGCATGGCGGCGCGCGGCATGCCGTCGAACTCGGCGTCGTCCGGGCTTTGCGCCAGCGCGATGCCGCCCAGCTCCTTCACCCGGCGCAGGCCCTGCGCGCCGTCGCAGCCGCTGCCCGACAGCACCACGCAGATGGAGCGCTCGCCGTGGGCATGCGCCAGGGTGCGGAAGAACAGGTCGATGGAACTGCGCCGCCCCTCGATCGAGGCGAAGGGCGCCACACGCAGCATGCCGTCCGTCATCATCAGCTTGAGAGCCGGCGAGATGACATACACCCGGTTCACCTCGATATGCGTATCGCCGGCGACGGTCAACACCGGCAGGCTGCTGGTGCGCTGCAGGATGGGCCCGAGCGAGCTGTCATGCTCGGGGCTCAGGTGCATCACGATGACGAAGGCCATGCCGGGTTCCGCCGGCAGCCTGCCCAGGAGTTTCTGCAGCGCGATCAGGCCGCCGGCCGAGGCGCCGATGCCCACCACCGGAAACGGCAGCGTGCTCTTGGCGACGGGAATTTCTTCGGGATCGGGGTCGAGGTGGGCCATGAGGCTTGCGGGCTGGTTGTGCCGGGGCGGCTCAGCATCCTGGGCGGCCGGCGGGCTTGGACGCGCGAGTGTATTGTGTCGCTGCGTCGCCGCCCCCCTCCCCCAGAGCCGCATGAACAGATACCTCCTTCGACTGCGCAGACTGCGGCAAACCCTGATGGCCGCGCCCGCCCTGGGCGTGCTGCTGCGCGCCCTGCAGAACTATGTGCGGCACCAGAGCGCCAACCAGGCCGGCAGCCTGGCCTTCTCCTCGGTGCTGGCCATGTTCCCGCTGCTGATCCTGGTGTCGGCCGCCGCGGGCTACATCGGCGATCCGGGCGAGGCCGCGTCGCTGGCCTACCGGGTGCTCGACTACGCGCCGCCGCTGGTGCGCGAGGCCCTCAAACCCGTCATCCGCCAGGTGCTGGAGCAGCGCAACCAGGCGCTGCTCACCATCGGCCTGCTGGTCACCCTGTGGACCGCCTCCTCCGGCATGCAGGCGGTGCGCTCGGCGCTGAACCGCTCCTACGGCGTGAAACGCGGCCTGCCCTTCTGGAAGGCTCGCCTCAAGGTCACGCTGTTCACCACCGTCGTCGGGCTGGGCGTGATCGCCACCTTCAGCTCGGTGATCGTGGCGCCCTATGTCTGGCGCCTGCTCGAAGCCAATATGGGCGTGGGCGAAGAAACCCCCTGGCTGCGCGACACGGTGCGCTACGGCGGCGCCTTCCTCACCCTGTCGGCGCTCTACGCCCTGATGTATGCCTGGCTGCCGGACGTGCACCAGCGCCTGCGCACCGTGATCCCCGGCGCCCTGATCGGCGCCGCGCTCTGGGTGGTGGCGGCCGCGACCCTGTCGTACACCCTGCGCTCGGCCGGCAAGCTGGCCATGGTGTACGGCAGCTTCGCGGGGGTGGTGGCCACGCTGGTCTTTCTGTATGCGAGCGCCTCGACGCTGATCTACGGCGCCGAGGTCAACGCGGTGCTGGGCGAGAAACCGGCGGCCGATGTGCCCGCCCAAGCGGCCACCGAGGCCTGAGGGCGAGCGACGGCCGGCGGGGCCGGATCGACGACACCGGCCTCTCGACTTTTCCTACATGGCGCGCAGGGCGCGGCGGCAATCGTGCGGGCATCCCAACCAAGGAAGCGCCATGAAAGCCCTGACCTACCACGGTTCCAAGGACGTCCGCGTCGAGACCGTTCCCGATTCGAAACTCGAAGCCGCCGACGACATCGTCCTGCGGGTGACCGCCACCGCCATCTGCGGCTCGGACCTGCACATCTACCGCGGCAAGATCCCCGAGATGAAGACCGGCGACATCCTGGGCCACGAATTCATGGGCATCGTGGAAGAGACCGGCCCCGAGGTCACCGCCGTCAAGCGCGGCGACCGGGTGGTGATCCCCTTCACCATCGCCTGCGGCGGCTGCTTCTTCTGCGGCCGCCAGCTCTTCGCCGCCTGCGAGACCACCAACCCGGGCCGCGGCGCCATCCTCAACAAGAAGAGCGTGCGCCCCGCCGCCGGCCTCTTCGGCTATTCGCACCTCTACGGCGGCTATGCCGGCGGCCAGGCCGAATACGTGCGGGTGCCCAAGGCCAACGTCGGCCCGCTGGTGATTCCCGCGGGCTTGGCCGACGAGCAGGTGCTGTTCCTCTCCGACATCCTGCCCACCGGCTACCAGGCGGCGGTCAACGGCGAGATCGGCCCGGGCTCCACCGTGGCCATCTTCGGCGCCGGCCCGGTCGGCCTGATGGCCGCCGCCAGCGCCCGCCTGCTGGGCGCCGAACGCATCTTCATGATCGACCACCATGCCTACCGCCTGGCCTTCGCGCAGCAGACCTACGGCGTGGAGCCGATCAACTTCGACGAGATCGACGACCCCGCCGAATACATGCTGGAGCGCACCGAGCACCGCGGCGTGGACTGCAGCATCGACGCGGTCGGCTTCGAGGCCAAGGGCAGCACCGTCGAGACGGTGATGACCGCCATCAAGCTCGAAAGCTCCGCCGGCACCGTGATCCGCCAGGCGATTGCCGCCACCCGGCGCGGCGGCATCATCAGCACCCCGGGCGTGTACGCCGGCTGGGTCAACGCCTTCCTGTTCGGCGATGCCTTCGACAAGGGCCTGACTTTCCGCATGGGCCAGACCCATGCGCAGAAACACATGCCCAAGCTGCTCGAGCACATCCAGAACGGGGAACTGCGGCCGGAGGTGATCGTCACCCACACCCTGGCGCTGGAGGACGCGGCCCGGGGCTACGAGATCTTCGCGAAGAAGGAAGAGGACTGCCGCAAGGTGATCCTCACGCCCGGCCGCTCATCGGCTGCCGGCGCGGGTGCTTCCCTGATCTGACGGCGAAGCAGAAGATGCGCCGCGCCCGCCCTCGGCCGGTGCGGTGCCGGTTTCATCGGCCGCGTCGTCGTGGCCGAGTTCGTCGTCCTCTTCCTTGGCATCGGCCATGGCTTCGGGCTCCAACTCCTCGGCCGAGCGGTTGAGGTAGACGAAGGCGCCCCAGGCGGCCAGCAGCAAGGCGGTGGCGCCCAGCAGGGCCGCCGCGTAGATCAGCTCCGAAGCGTCTTCATGCAGCGCCTTGAAGGTGGCCACCAGGCCCTCGACCGCCAGCGCCACCAGCAGCACCACGAAGAAGCGCGACAGGTAGCGCCGCACCCGCGTCGGCGCGCTGATGTCGGCCTCGCGGATGACTTCCTCCTCCACGATGGTCTCGGCTACCTGCAGCGCCACCACCGCCGCCGCGAGCAGGCCGAAGGCTTCGATGATGGTCTGCGCCGCGGCTTCGTTCCAGCCGCCGGATACCGCGCCCCAGCCCACATGCGCCGCGATGGCGACCAGCATGAGGGAGGCACAGGCGAAGAGCAGCGCCATCAGGCCATGCATGACGGAGAACAGGCGCATGAGGATTTTCACGTGGGGGACCTTTGGGTTGGGGCTATGCGCGGGTGCGCTGGTGCGAGCTTAAACGTGCGCTTGCCTGTGCCGGCTCGATCCGCTGGTCGTGCAAGCGCGACGCCAGCGCCACGGCACAAGCAAGTCAGCCAACTTACCCCGCACCGCCCTGCGTCCGGTTCCAGGTGGCCGCGCTCACATGCTCCAGCATCGCGACCAGCGGCGTGAGCCGGGCGTAGAACAGGTTCACGACTTCGGCCCGGCCGCCGGTGGTTTCGATGAGTGCGCTGGCAAGACCCTCCAGACCGAGCGCCTCGCCCCAGCACCAGGCCAGCAGGCTGTGCAGCGGAGCGTCGGGGTTGATCTGCAAGGGGGGTGGGGTGTCGGCGTCCCAGTTCTGGAAGAGGCGGGAGACGACGAGGGGTGATGCGCTGGAGAGTGTTGAACCTGAGGTTTTCATGCCTCACCCCCGTGCGTGCAGCTCGCTTAGGCCTGAGTAGGACAGCAATTCGGACATGGCTTGTACTCCTGTATGAGATCAAAACCACCACGCCGCGTTTTGAAGCACAGAGGGGTGGACGGGATGTTCAAAACATGGATACAGCCATGCGCCAGGCGTTGCCGCTCTGGCCATCCCGTCCGAAACCGAAGACGAACGCCAAAAGGCGATCGCCGAAATCAGACGTGACAAAGCCTCGCTGACGGGGAGGCTGCACCGCTGTAACCAAGGTGTTTTGAAGCACCGGGCGCCAAGATAGGGAGAGTCTCTTCCTCTGTCAAGGTATGGCGGACAGGACGTTCAAAACGAAAAAAGCCCAAGTGAACCGGTCACTTGGGCTTTATCTTTTTGGCGGAGAGGGTGGGATTCGAACCCACGGTAGTGTCGCCACTACGCCTGATTTCGAGTCAGGTACATTCGACCACTCTGCCACCTCTCCTGGTGTGTCGAGCCTCGGATTCTAGCAGGCAATCCGGGCGTTTCGCCGATCAGGACGAGAGTTTTTCCAGGCCGCCCAGGTAGGGCCGCAGCGCCTCGGGCACCGTCACCGAGCCGTCGGCGTTCTGGTAGTTCTCCAGCACCGCCACCAGCGTGCGGCCCACGGCCAGGCCGGAGCCGTTGAGGGTGTGCACCAACTCGTTGTTCTTGCCGCCCGCCACCTTGAAGCGCGCCTGCAGCCGGCGCGCCTGGAAGGCTTCGCAGTTCGATACCGAGCTGATCTCGCGGTAGGTGTTCTGCGCCGGCAGCCACACTTCCAGGTCGTAGGTCTTGGCGGCGCCGAAACCCATGTCGCCGGTGCACAGCGACATCACGCGGTAGGGCAGGCCCAGCTTCTGCAGCACGGCTTCGGCATGGCCGGTCATTTCTTCCAGCGCCTCGTAGCTGCGCTCGGGGCGCACGATCTGCACCATCTCCACCTTGTCGAACTGGTGCTGGCGGATCAGGCCGCGGATGTCGCGGCCGCCGCTGCCGGCTTCCGAGCGGAAGCAGGGGGTGTGGGCGGTGAGCTTGAGCGGCAGTTCGGACTCGGCCAGGACCTGGTCGCGCACGAAGTTGGTCAGCGGCACTTCGCTGGTGGGGATCAGGTAGAAGGCGGTGCCGTCGGGCGTGACCTCGGCTTCCTGGCCGCCCTTCTTGGCGGCGAAGAGGTCGCCTTCGAACTTGGGCAGCTGGCCGGTGCCGCGCAGGGAATCGGCGTTGACCAGGTAGGGCACGTAGCACTCGGTGTAGCCGTGCTGTTCGGTCTGGGTGTCCAGCATGAACTGGGCCAAAGCGCGGTGCAGGCGGGCCACGGGGCCCTTCATGACGGTGAAGCGGGCGCCGGCGAGTTTGGTGCCCATCTCGAAATCCAGGCCCAGGGGGGTGCCCAGGTCGACATGGTCGCGCACCGGGAAATCGAAGGCCTTGGGGGCCAGGCCGCTGGGGCTCCAGCGGCGCACTTCCACGTTGCCGGCCTCGCCCTCGCCCAGGGGCACGGAGGCATGGGGCAGGTTGGGCACGGCCAGCAGCAGGGCTTCGAGTTCGGGCTGCAGGGCCGACAGGCGGGCGGCCGAGGTTTCCAGCTCGGCCTTGAGCGAGCCGACTTCGGCCATCACCGCGTCGGCGTTCTCGCCCTTGGACTTGAGGTGGCCGATCTGCTTGGAGAGGCTGTTGCGCCGGGACTGGAGTTCCTCGGTGCGGGTCTGCAGGGTCTTGCGTTCGGCTTCGAGCGCGCGGAAGGCATCCACGTCGAGGAAGGACTGGGGGTTCTTGCGCGTGAGGAGGCGGGCAAGGACGGCGTCGAGGTCGCGACGCAGCAGGTTGATGTCGAGCATGGCGGCGATTGTAATTTTGCGCGGGGCCCGGCATCGGGCACTACCATGGCCGGTCCTCCTCTCCCCTGAAGAAAGCAGCACGATGTTCCATGTCTACGGTGTCGGCGGACGGCTCTACAGCGGCGGTGCGGAGAACCTGCCGGTGGTGCCGGTGCAGCGCATCGAGCGGCTGGCGAGCGTGCAGCAGTTCATGGTGGACGAGCGTCCGCCGGAGGAGCCGGAGTCCCTCGCCGCCACCCCTGCCCCGCCGCGCAGCACCCTGGCCAACGATGCCGTGGCGGCTTATGGCCAGGCGGCCAACCCCACGCTGGCGCCCAAGCGGCTGCCGCGGCTGACTTCGCAGGTGATGACGACCACGGTGGTGACGGTGCAGGCCGATGCCACGCTGGCCGAGGCGGCCGCCTGGATGCTGCGCGAGCATGTGGGCCAGGCGCCGGTGATCGACGAGCGCCAGCAGCTGGTCGGCCTGCTGACCCGGGCGCAGCTGCTGGCGGCCGGGGCCGACCTGGAGATGTCGGTGCGCGAGGTGATGGTGTCCCCGGTGCCCGCCGCCCTGCCCGATACCGAGGTGCACCTGATCGCCAAGGTGCTGCTGCAGGCCGATCTGCCGGGGCTGCCGGTGGTGGATGCGGAGGGCGGGCTCAGCGGCTTCATCTCGCGCGGCGATCTGCTGCGGGTGATGGCCGATGAGCCGGCGCTGGAGGTCTGGGCCTGATCAGGCGCCCGGCGCGCCGTCCATGCGCAGGCCCTTGGGCAGGGGGAATTTCACGGTCTCCTCGATGCCGTCCATGCGGCGCACGGCGACGGCGCCCAGGGACTTGAGGCGGTCTATCACCTCGCGCACCAGCACTTCGGGGCGGAGGCGCCGGCCGTCAGGCCCACCCGCTGCTTGCCTTCGAACCAGGCTTCCTGCAGCTCGCCGGCGTTGTCGATCATGTAGGCGGGCGTGCCCAGGCGCTCGGCCAGCTCGCGCAGGCGGTTGCTGTTGGAACTCGTCGGGCTGCCGACGACGATCATCACGTCGACCTGCGGGCTCATCACCTTGACGGCGTCCTGCCGGTTCTGGGTGGCGTAGCAGATGTCCTGCTGCTTGGGCTCGCGGATGCTGGGAAAACGCGCGCGCACGGCGGCGGTGATGCCGGCGGCGTCGTCCACGCTCAGCGTGGTCTGGGTGACGACGGCGAGCTTTTCGGTCTGCACAGGCTGCACACGGGCCACGTCGGCGATGTCTTCGACCAGGTGGATGCCGCTGTCGAGCTGGCCCATGGTGCCTTCGACTTCCGGATGGCCCTTGTGGCCGATCATGATGAATTCGAAGCCTTCCCTGGCGAGCTTGGCGACCTCGACATGCACCTTGGTGACCAGGGGGCAGGTGGCGTCGAAGATCGAGAAGCCGCGGGCGCGGGCCTCGTCCTGCACCGCGCGGCTGACGCCGTGGGCCGAGAAGACCAGGGTGGCGCCGGGCGGCACGTCGGCCAGGTCCTCGATGAAGATGGCGCCCTTTTCCTTGAGGTCGTTGACCACGAAGGTGTTGTGCACGATCTCGTGGCGCACATAGATGGGGGCGCCGAACTTGGCCAGCGCCCGCTCGACGATCTCGATCGCCCGGTCGACGCCGGCGCAGAAGCCGCGCGGCTCGGCCAGCAGGATTTCGTTGACGGAGGTCACGGCGGCGGCTCCGCTCACAGCACGCCGATCAGCTGGACTTCGAAGCTCACCGGCTGGCCGGCCAGCGGGTGGTTGAAGTCGAAGAGCACCGCGTCG
Organism: Xylophilus rhododendri; assembly: GCF_009906855.1. Lineage (NCBI taxonomy): Bacteria > Pseudomonadati > Pseudomonadota > Betaproteobacteria > Burkholderiales > Xylophilus > Xylophilus rhododendri. The sequence continues at coordinate 4,116,490 of NZ_CP047650.1, read as the reverse complement.
GCGCCCAGCTCGCGCACCGTGCCGGCGTAGCGGCCCTGGCCGTCGGGCGTGGGGAACTGGACCACGTCGCCGAAGGCGTATTGCTCGTCCGGGTCGCCCAGTTCGGCCAGCAGCTTGCGGGCCACCCATTGCTGCATGTCGGGGTTGCGCTCGCCGAAGGCGGCGCCGGCGGGCAGCTCGAAGGTGGTGTGGGTGCCTTCGGGCAGGCCGATCAGCACCTCTTCCATGGCGGGCGCCAGTTCGCCGGAGCCGAGCGACAGGGTGGCCGGCTTGCCGCTGAAGGTATCGATGATCACGCCGGCCTTGCCGCTCAGGCGGTAGTGCAGGGTGAGGAAGGAGCCGGCTTCGACGACGGCGGGAGAGGCGGTGGGGGAGGACATGCGTGACCCTATAAACTGGCCCGTATTGTAGAAAACCGCCCTTCTCCCTTGTTTTTCCAGGCCGTGGCCGGTGGCTTGCCGGTCGGCCACGGGGCGGTTCCAGGGATTTGCGCATGACCGTCCAGTCGCTTCCGCTCGATGCCCGCCCCCGCGAAAAACTGCTGGCGCGCGGCGCCTCCGCCCTGTGCGACGTCGAACTGCTGGCGCTGCTGCTGCGCACCGGCCTGCCCGGGCGCGGTGTGCTGCAGATGGCGCAGGACCTGCTCGACCGCTTCGGCGGCATCGCCGGCCTGCTGCACACCACGGCCGATGAACTCAGGCAATTCAAGGGCCTGGGCGGCCCGGCCAAACGCGCCGAGCTGATCGCGGTGCTGGAGCTGGCGCGCCGCGCCCTGGCGCAGAAGCTGCGCGAGACGGAAGTATTCGCCGATCCGCGTGAAGTGCGCCATTACCTGCAGCTGCAGCTGGCGCAGCGGCGGCACGAGGTGTTCGCGGTGCTGTTCCTGGATGTGCGCTACCGGCTGCTGGCGATGGAGGAGATGTTCCAGGGCACGCTCACCCAGACCAGCGTCTACCCGCGCGAGGTGGTGCTGCGTGCGCTGCACCACAACGCCCACGGTGTGGTGCTGGCACATAACCATCCCAGCGGAAATGCCGAGCCTTCGCGCTCCGACCAGACACTCACCCAGACCTTGAAGGCCGCGCTGGCGCTGATCGACGTGCGGGTGCACGACCATGTGATCGTGGCGCCGGGGCAGACGGTGTCGATGGCGGAGATGGGGCTGGTCTGACGGCATGGCGATTCCTCAACACCGAAGCCCCGCGGCCCCGGCACCGGCCAGCGTCACCGCCCGCGGCCTGCATGAGCTGAAGGCGATCCGTGCCGAGCTGGCCGCGCGCGAGGCCCGCGCCCAGGCCGAACAGGCTGCGCGCGCCGCGGCCATCGCCCGGCGCGAGGCCGCCCGCCATGTCTTCGCCCGCGCCGTCGGCCCGGTGCATCCCCTGCCCGACCGCGACCGCGCGGTGTTCGAACCCGATCTGCCGCCGCCGATCCCGGTGCAGCACCAGCTGGACGAGGCCCGGGTGATGCAGGAATCGATCAGCGACGATTTCGATGCCAGCACCCTGCTCGACACCGACGACGCGCTGAGCTTTCGCCGCGAAGGCGTGGGCGTGGACGTGACCCGCCGGCTGCGCCGCGGCGAATGGGCGATCCAGCGCCAGATCGACCTGCACGGCCTGCGCACCGACGAAGCCCGCGAGGCGCTGGGCGGCTTCGTGCGCGAATCCGCCAAACACGGCCTGCGCTGCCTGCGGGTGGTGCACGGCAAGGGCCTGGGCTCGGTCGGCAAGACGCCGGTGCTCAAGGGCCGGGTGCAGGGCTGGCTGGTGCAGAAGCAGGAGGTGCTGGCCTTCGTGCAGGCCCGGCCGATCGACGGCGGCGCGGGGGCGCTGGTGGTGCTGCTGCGGCCGATGAAGCGGCGGCTGCCTGCGGGCTGAACCGCGCCTCAAACAGCGATGCGCAGCGAGCCGTCCATTCCAGGGGCCGCCGCGCCGGGCCGCCCCAAGCGGCCGGCCCGCCCCTTGAGGGGTTGCCGGAGACACGAAGTGCGCAGGCTGGGGTGATCACTTGTTCCTCATCCAGTCGCCGGTTTGGAAGAAACTGGTTTTGAGGCGCTCGCGCAAAGCCTCCGGCACCCCCGTCTCGCCCATCGCCTGGTCCATGCAGGCCAGCCATTCGTCGCGCTCGCGGATGCCGATGGAGAACGGCATGTGGCGCGCCCGCAGCATCGGGTGGCCGAAGCGGTCGGTGTAGTGCTGCGGTCCGCCGAGCCAGCCGCAGAGGAACCAGAACAGGCGCTGACGGGCGTTGGCCAGATCGGGGCCGTGGGCGGCGCGCAGGGCGGTGTAGGCCGGCTCCAGGTCCATCAGGTCGTAGAAACGCTCGACCAGGGCCTGGACCCGGGTTTCGCCGCCCATCCACTCGAAGGGGGTGTCGAACGGGGCTTGTCTTGGATCTGCATGGGTGGCGGAGCGAGGAAAACGGGCGGAAATCGGACCAGGAAACGCACTGTAGCGACAGCCGGTGGCCGGACAGGTTTAATGGCGGCAAATCACCAAATACGAAGTGGCCATGTCCAGTACAGAAAGCTCTCCCTACGCCCATCCCGGTCCCAGCCAGGCCGAGGTCCAGGCGCTGGCCGGCGACACGGTGCTGGAATTCGGCACCGGCTGGTGCGGCTACTGCCGCGCCGCCCAGCCGCTGATCGCCGAGGCGCTGCAGGCGCATCCGGGGCTGCGCCATCTGAAGGTGGAGGACGGCAGCGGGCGCCCGTTGGGCCGGGCCTTCCGGGTCAAGCTCTGGCCCACGCTGGTGGTGCTGCGCGACGGCCAGGAGATCGCCCGGGTGGTGCGCCCGGGCAGCACGGCCGATGTGGGCCAGGCCCTGGCCGCGCTGGCCGGCTGAATGCCCCGCCCCTCAGGCGCTGTCGCGCTCGCGCAGCCGGCCGGTCAGCGCGTCCTTCAGGCGGCCGTTCTGCCATTTGCGCAGGTGGCGCTGGAATTCCGGGTTGTCGTAGCGCGGCAGCCGGCGGATGGCGGCCCAGAAGTAGCCGACGATCATCAGCAGGCCGCCGATCACATAGGGCTTCTCGCGCATGCGGTTGAGCCCCGCCACCACCGCATACAGCGGGTGGTAGCCCAGGTACCAGTTGCCGCGGCCCCAGCGCATGCGGCCGACGAAGAGGTCGCGGTCCGAGGAGCCCATCACCCGGTGGTGCCAGAGCCAGGCTTCCTTGTCGTAGGTGGCCAGGGTCTCCCAGCCTTTCATGGCGCAGGTGTGCACGTCGATGCCGTCCCAGGCCAGGTGTTCGACGAAGCCGCCGATGTCCTCGAATGCCTCGCGCCGGTAGAGCTTGAACTGGCCGGCGACCTGTTCGTGGCCGTGCGCCTCCTCGACGAAGCTCTCGCCCTCGCGGCGGAACACCTTGCCGGAGACGGCCGCCAGCCGGGGGTTGGCCTCCAGCCGGCCGACCATGCGTTCGATATAGCGAGGGCCGAAGGACATGTCGCCGTCGAGCTTGACGATGTAGCGCCAGTCCTGGTGCTCGATGCGCGCGCGGCCGAATTCGAAGGCGGCGACCACGCCGCCGCCGAGCTTGCGGAAACCGCGGTCGGTGCGGGTGATCAGGCGGATGAAGGGGTAGCGGGCCGCGTACTCGGCCACGATCTGCGGGGTTTCGTCGGTGGAGCCGTCGTCCACCACGATCCATTCCACCGGCCGCCAGGTCTGGGCCACCACCGAATCCAGGGTCAGCCGCAGATACTCGGCTTCGTCACGCACCGGCGAGATGATCACCATCGCAATGATGCGTGGCTCTACTGCAGGCGGCGACTCCACCGGAACGAGTTCGGATGGCGACAAACGTGGCATGGAGTTGGGTACAACTGAAGTACAAAGAGAGTATCGCCACATCCTAACAGTGACGTTAACAGTAAGTTACGCTACGCTTGCCCGGTTCCCGCCCCCATCCATGACAGTGTCGAATCCCATTCCTCTTCCGCCGGCCCAGACGCGGCCGTTCGGTAGCGAGAACCGGTTGCCGGTCTGCCATCTGTTTGGCCTGGACATCCTGGCCATGCGCTACACCGAAGCGGCGGACCGCCTGACGCAGACCGCCACGCTGGGCGTGCGCCCGGCCACGGTCGTGGTCACCACCAATGTGGACCATCTGGTGCGGCTGGACCGCGCCACGGCCGAGTTCGTCGCGCTGTACCGGGACGCCGATGCCATCTTCGCCGACGGCATGCCGCTGGTCTGGGCCAGCCACTACCTGGCCGAAACGCCGCTGCCCGAGCGTGTGACCGGCGCCGATCTCTTCGTGACCCTGGCCGAGCGCGCCGCCGCGCTGCGCCTGCCGATCTTCGTGGTCGGCGGCATGCCGGGCGACGAGCCGCAGCTGACCGCCGAGCTGTCGGCCCGGTTCCCGGGGCTGCAGGTCGAGGTGTATTCCCCTTCGATGCAGTTTTCCGCCGACGGCATCGAAGGCTACGAGGCGGTGCGCCGCATCGCCCGCAGCCAGCCGGCCATGGTGTTCGTCTGCCTGGGCATGCCCAAGCAGGAGACCTGGGCCATGCTGCACCGCTCCAGCCTCGCCACCTCGGTGGTGATGTGCGTGGGCGCCGCCCTGGAGTTCGCCCTGGGCCACAAGCGCCGGGCGCCGCTGTGGATGCAGCGCCACGGCATGGAATGGCTGTGGCGCCTGGCCACCGAACCCCGACGTCTCTGGCGCCGTTACCTGGTACAGAGCGTGCGTTTCATACGCCTGTTGTGGAACGAGCGCACCATCTCCGCGCAGCGCAGCGCCAACGTCCGATAAAAACACTGCTTACCGCTGAAATCCCGACATGGCCGGAGTGCAAAAGACAACCCATCACGCGACCTTCTTCAACGGTGTCGTGGCCCTCATCTGCGCAAGCGCGTTGAGTGTCACGCTGCTGTTGTGGGTGGGCGCCTACAGCCAGGCCGAATTCAGCAACTTCAATGTTGTCAGCCTGCTGGGCTTCGCCATGGGCATGGTGGCCTTCCGCGACATCGGCCAGGAGCTGCTGGACGTGCGGGTGCGCTGGAAGCTGCTGGCGCGCTCGCTGCTGCGGCGCTGGGCGATCACCTTCTCGGTGGTGCTGTTCTCGCTCTACGTGGCCAAGGTGGGCGAGAGCATGTCGCGCCTGGTGATGCTGGGCTGGCTGCTGACCACGCCCTTCGTGCTGCTGCCGCTGCTGCTGCTGTGCCGGCGCATGGCCATCGGCCTCTACAGCGCGCCCAGCCTGCGGCGCAAGGCGGTGTTCGTGTTCTTCGACGAGGAGGCGGCGCAGCTCTCGGCCACCTTCCGCGATTCGCCCATTCTCGGCATCACGCCGCTGGGCTATTTCGACGACCGCGACGTGCCGCGCGGGCTCAACACCGCGGGGCTGGAGAAGCTCGGCGAGGTGTCCAAGGCCCACGAGTGGATCCAGACGCACCGGGTGGACATGGTCTTCATCGGCCTGCGCGGCGCCCACGGCGCGCGTGCCCAGGCGCTGCTGGATTCGCTGCTGGACTCGGTCGTCTCGATCTACTTCGTGCCCGACTACCGCCCCGCCGGCCTGCGTAACGTGCACTACGCCGAGCTGGCCGACATGCCGGTGCTGGTGGCCTACGAGACGCCCTTCCTCGGCCTGTCGCGCATCTGCAAGCGGGCGATGGACATGGTCATGTCGATGTTCCTGCTGCTGCTGGCCAGCCCGGTGATGGTGCTGTGCGCGATCGCCGTGCGCATGAGTTCGCCCGGCCCCATCCTGTTCCACCAGAAGCGCTACGGCGCGGGCGGGGTGGAGATCTCGGTCTACAAGTTCCGCTCGATGCGCAACGACCCCCAGCCCGACGCCGCCGGCGTGGTGCAGCAGGCCAAACGCAACGACCCGCGGGTGACGCCGGTGGGCGCCTTCCTGCGCCGCACCTCGCTCGACGAACTGCCGCAGTTCTTCAACGTGCTGGGCGGCTCGATGAGCATCGTCGGCCCGCGGCCGCATGCGGTGCAGCACAACGAGCTGTACCGGCGCCAGGTGCGCGGCTACATGCTGCGCCACAAGGTCAAGCCCGGCATCACCGGCTGGGCGCAGGTCAACGGCGCGCGCGGCGAGACCTCCACGCTGGACAAGATGGAGCGCCGGGTGGAACTCGATCTGCACTACATCCGCAACTGGTCGCTGATGCTGGACCTGCGCATCATCCTGATGACCGCCCTGCTCGTCGTGCGGGACCGACATGCCTTCTGAGGCAAGCGCGCCGCTCGCCCCCACCGCCCCCCTCCCTTCATTGCCCGCCTCGCTGCATGTGGCGGTGCATGCCAGCCTGGAGTCGGTCGAATCGCGCTGGCGCGAAGCCTGGCCGCGCATGGCCGCCACGGCCTTCCAGAGCTTCGACTGGGTGCGCATCTGGTTCGAGACCCTGGGCAAGCCGCAGGGCTGGAAGGTGTGCATCGCCGAGCTGCGCGCGCACAGCCCGGACGGCCCCACGGTGCTGATCCTGCCCATGGGCTTCCGGCGCGTGGGCCTGCTGCGGGTGATGGGTTTCCTGGGCGGCGAGATGATCGACTACCAGGCGCCCCTGATCGACCCCGACTTCGCCCGCGCCCTCACGCCCGACCATGCGGCGCGGCTGTGGCGCGGCTTCATCGCCGCCCTGCCCTCGGTGGACCAGGTGCGGGTGCGGCGCCTGCCGGCGACGATCGGCGAGCTGCCCAATCCCTTCGCCGCCCTGCCCGGCGCGCGTCAGGACGAAAGCGCCCATGCCGCCCGGCTGCCCGCCAGCTTCGCCGAGTACGCGGCCGGACGCAGCACCGGCCTGCTGGCCGACACGCGGCGCCAGCTGCGCCGCCTGTCCGACGCCGGTGAGCTGCGCATGCTGCCGCTGGTGGAAGACCCCGCCGATCTGCGGCTGGTGATGGACGCCCTCGCCGAGCAGAAGTCCCGCCGCTGGCAGCAGACCGGCGCCTTCGACGCCTTCGCCCTGCCCGCCTTCCGCAGCTTCTTCGATCGCCTCAACAGCACGCCGCTGCAGGGCGTGCAGGCCGTGGTGTCGGCCCTGATGCTCGACGGCAAGCCGATCGCCACCCACTGGGGGCTGCGCATGGGCGACACGCTGTACTGGCTGATGCCGACCTACGACGAGGCCTGGGCCAAGCTCTCGCCGGGGCGGGTGCTGATGGAGGCGGCGATCCGCCGCAGCATCGACGACGGGTTGAAGGTCTTCGACTTCACCGCGGGCGACGAGGCCTACAAGTTCCAGTGGGCGGACCGGCATATGCCGCTGTATTCGCTGCGGGAGGCGTTCACGACGCTGGGGCGCGGTGCTTACAACCTGCAGCGGGTGCGGGAGATGGCACGGGAGGTGCCGGCGTTGCGGGCGTTTGTGCGTCGGGTGCGTGGCAAGGGGTGAAGCTCTTGGGTCTGGTCTCCTTGCGGAGGGCTGATCTCCTTGCTTGGGGCTGATGTCCTTGCTTAGGGCTGGTTCTCCTGCGGAGGGCGGAGCTGGGGCTGCGCGCCCCAGACCGCGCTCACTTTCTTTGCTTCGCCAAAGAAAGTAAGCAAAGAAAGGCGACCCGGCTGCGGGAGTCCCCCTCCTTCGGAGGGGGCACGCTGCGGTGCTCGCAAAAGCGGGGTCCACGACAACTCGCTTCGCTCAAACAGGTCGTGGCCCTGATCCGCTTTTGCTGCGCTCCTCGCTCACCCGCAGACGGGACCCGGGAGCGGGGACAGCCACTGCTTCGCAGGGCAACGGGCCGTCGCTTCGCTCGGCCGCTGGCTGATGAATACCCGCCCCAGCTTGTGCGCCGCATTTCAGTGGAGGCCGAGCGCAGCGAAGGTCCGTTGCGCTGCGAAGCAGCCGCTGTCCCCGTATCCGGGTCCCGTGAGCCCGAGAGCGAGGAACGGAGCAAAGGCGGATCAGGGCCACGACCTGTTTGAGCCGAAGGCGAGTTGTCGTGGACCCCGCCTTTGCGAGTACCGCAGCGGTGCCCGAAGGGCCTCGGGTGTCGGGTCGCCTTTCTTTGCTTACTTTCTTTGGCGAAGCAAAGAAAGTGAGCGCGGTCTGGGGCGCGCAGCCCCAGCTCCGCCCTCCGCAGGAGAACCAGGCCCCCGCAGGAGAACCATCCCTCCGCAGGAGACAAAGCCCTCCGCAAAGGAGCACCCCCTAGCGCCCAGCCCCCATCCAATGGTCCAGCGCCCCCCCCACAGTCAACACCAGACACCCAGCCTCCAGCGCCAGCCCCACAGCCCGGGACAGATCCTCAGCCGTACACCCGAACGCCCCGGCATCCGGCTGCACCTCGTGCGTATTGACCACCAGCCACCCCCGCTGCGCAGCGGCCACCGCCAGCCGCTCCTCGTAGGAAACCCCATCCGGCTGGCTCCGGTAGAAGCGGTGGGTCCGCAGGGCATTCAGGTCGGCAGTCCCCACATGCGTGCCGCCGCCGGTGGCGCGGGAAGAGCGAAACCGAAGCGCGCAGTCGTGCTTGGCCCCCACATTGACCCCACCGAAGGGATAGGCGAAATCCAGCGTCCGCAGATCCACGCCCAGGCCACCGAGAAAAGCCGCATTGCGGTCGAACTCCTCGCGCCGCGAAGCAGCAGGAATGCGATCCACATGCACATGCGAAAAACTGTGGCAGCCCAGCTGATGCCCCTCGGCCACCAGCCGCCGCAGCACAGCCTCGGAATGGCAGGCCAGCCCCTCCTCCACCCCATCGGTCAGGCCGCCGGCCACATAGAAGGTGCCCCGCACACCATGCCGCTCCAGCACCGCCGCGCCCGCCATGCAGGCCGACATCGGCGCATCGTCGAAACTGAAGCTCACCACCCCCACCTCACCCCGCAAGGGCAGCAGCCGCCGGTCGGTATGGCGGGACAGGAAGCGGCTGGCGCGCTGGGCAAGGTTCATGGCGGAGTCCTGGGGCGCATCACTGCACCCGGTCGTAGCGCATCGCATCGAGCTGGGTGCGGGCGCGGTTGGCACCCTGCATGTTCTCGAAGGTGTAGGACAGCCCCAGCTGCAGGCTGCTGCGGGTGAAGTCGCCGGTGGTGCTGACCGCCGGGTCCGGCGAATAGCGCTCGCGCAGGCCCTCCAGCCGCACCAGCGTGTGCTGGGTGGGCGAATACTCGACGCGGGCCGATACCCGCATCACCTTGTCGGTGCCGCCGGTCGCGGCAGCCGCCGTGTTGCTGAAGCTCTGGTACTTCTGCTGCTCGTAGCCGCCGGTCAGCGAGATGCGGGTCTTGGCCGTCATGTCGTAGAGCACCCGGCCCTCGATGCCGGTGGAGATGACGTAGAGCCGCAGGTCGGCCTGACCGTTGGTCTGCGGCTGGCGGTAGCCGCGCAGCGAGAGATAGGTCTTGGGCGAATAGCGCCATTCGACGCCGGAGCTCAGCGAGACCAGCTGCGTGTCGCGGTTGCTCAGGCTGGCGAAACTGCGGTCCAGGCGGCCGATGCGGCCGAAGACGATGGTGTTGTCGCTGTAGCGCCAGGCGGTGTCCACGAAGACTTCGCGGTCGGTGTAGGCCGAGTCGATGCTGGCGACGTCGGCGGCGTTGCGCTGGGGAAACCGCACCTCGTTCTGGCGCACGCCGGCACTGAAGGTGGAGCGGCGGCCGGAGGTGTAGCTCAGCGCCAGGCGCAGGCCTTTTTCCTCCTGGTTGTAGCGCTCGGCCAGGCCCGCGTCCTGGTATTTCAGCGAGCCGCTGGTCGCCGTCACCGGCAGTTCGAGTTCGGGCGTGATGCGCAGCGACACCTCGGCCAGGTCCTGGCGCGCATGCGGCACCTCGCGCTGGGTGAAGAAGCCGCCGTAGTAGTTGTAGAGGCTATCGCCCTCGCGGTGGCGCAGCCGGCCGCGCAGGGCGCTGCCGTACTCCCACTGATAGAGGCCGTCGAACTGGCTGGCGGTGTAGTCGAGCTGGCTGAGCGCGTCGTACACCACCCGCGAGGCGGTGGCGCCCACCGCCAGGAAGCTGCGGTCGCTGGGCAGCGGCATGCGCATGGCGACGCCCAGGTCGGTGGTCTGCACGCGGTCGCGGCGTTTCAGGGGATCGGCGCTGCTCTCGGGAAAGAGAAAGGGGTTGTCCACCGACTGCACGCTGGTGCCGACCTGCCCGGCGATCTCGGTGGTGGCGCGCCCGCCCACCGGCACGCAGAACGCGGCCAGGCAGACCAGGGCGGCGCGCCGCGGGCTCACTGGGCGACGACCTCGTACCAGAGGCTGGCCTGCGCGGCCTCGACCTGCAGCGGCACACGCAGCTGGCCGGCTTCGATGCGCACCTGGTCGGCGCGCAGGGCCGCCATGCGCCGGCCGCTGCCGTCGAGCGGATAGACGGTGGCGCTGCGCGCCGTGGTGGCGAAACGCAGCTCGGCGGCCACACGCTCCACCCAGACCGGGCCGGTGGCCTCGCGCGAGCCCGAGGGCTGGCCGGGCGAGGCGGGATCGCGCTCGAAGGTCCAGAACTCGCGGTCGCCGTTGTAGGGCACCAGGTCCACCGGCCGCCGGGGCATGGAGGCCGGCTGGGTGCCGCGCACCGCGCCGGACACCGAGACCAGCAGCTGCCGCGCATCGGCGATCGGCTTGCCGTCGAGGCTGGTGAGCAGCACGCTGGCCATGCCGCGCGCTTCCTTCGGCCCGGCGCCGGCCACCCGCAGCGTGAGCTGCGCCGTGGCATCGCCCAGCGACCGGCCGGCACCCACCGCGCCGAAGAAGCCGCGCGCCTGGGGCGAGCGCAGCAGCAGCGTGCCGCGTGTGCGGTCGGATTCGAAGGCCGGCGTGGCGGCCGGCGCGGGCGCCACCGGCTGCCAGGCCGTGGCGCGGGGCGAGACGCTGATCTGCCGCTGCAGCGCCATCTCCGGCCGCACGCCGGTGCGGGCGTCGAGCACCGAATCCATGGCCCAGCGGTCCTCGCTGGCATTGATGGCCAGGCGGCCCGACAGCGGCAGCGACAGCGGCGGCGCGGGCGGCAGGCTGGCCACCAGCGGCGAGCGGAACAGCTGCGCCGACTGGCCCACCATGGCGTAGCGGCCCCAGTCGCCCGACAGGGTGAAGCCGGCGGGCACGTCGGCCCAGGTGTCGCCGTCGGCGTAGTCGAAGAGGAAGAGCCCGTCCCAGTCCTGCTGCGCCGCGAAGGCCGCGATCAGGGGCGTGCCCATGCCGCCCTGCCGGTTGGGAAAGGGCACGCTGATCTCGCTGGCCACGAAGGGCTTGCCGGCGTCGCGCCAGTAGGACATGACCAGCATGCGGTCCAGCCAGGGCGGGGCGGCGGGCGAGGCATCGCGGATGCGCCAGTTCAGCGGATTGAAGTCGTTGCCGGGGAAGTCGGGATGGTCGGCGTAGAAGTGGGTGTCCAGCCAGTCCATGCCGGTGCTGGCGTCGTGGTTGAGCGCGCCGCCGTAGTCCATCTGGGTGCCGCTGACCGGCACCCGGGTATCGGTCTCTTCCTGCACCGCGCGGCGCATGCGTTCGTAGTAGGCGCGGTCGGTGTCGGCCAGGAAACGCAGGAAGTCCTGGGTGCGCAGCACCCGGCCGGTGGGCGCGGCGTCGCTGCCGCCGGCCGCGGCCGAGGCGCCCCACCAGCGCTGGGCCAGTTCACGCGCTCGGCGGCTGACTTTTTCCTGCAGCTGGCCCAGGGCGCCGGGCACGATGGCCTCGTCGCCGGGCATGGGCAGGTCGAGCGGGGCGCTGGCGTCGGGGCAGCCGTCCCAGGCCTTGCAGGCGGCGGCGGCCGATCCGTACTGCTTCACCGCCCAGCGGTTCCACTGCTCGCGCAGCAGGGGTTCGTAGGCGCGCGGCACGGCCGCATGCCATTCGCGGCGGCGCCAGGCGGCCAGCAGCGAGGATTCGTTGCTCACCTCCACCAGCGCCAGCGCCGGATGGTTGCGCAGGCCCAGGCCGCGGATCAGGCCGCGGGCGTAGCGCTCCTCCAGCTCGATCATGCGCGGGGTGTAGATGTAGATCGGCGCGGTGTAGGGCGCGGCCGCCGCGCCGCCGTCCATGGGCGGCACCTGGTCGACCGTGGGGCGGAAGCGGTAGCCCACCCGCAGGTTCAGGTCCACGTAGAGGCCTTCGGCCGACAGCGCCTCGATCAGCCGGCGCAGGCGCATCAGCGCCTCGGGGTTGAAGGTGGGGAACGGCCCCGGCAGCAGCACGCTGCGCGGCGGGTTGGCGCGGGTGTCGGGCGCCGAATCCATGTGGTGCAGCCGCACCGCGTTGAAGCCGAGCTTGCGCAGGCGTTTGGCCAGCTTCACCGCATCGATGTCGGACGGGAAGTTGGCGGCGAAGGACAGGTTCACCCCGAAGAGGCGCACCCGCTGGTCGTCGCCGCCGCCGGCCTTGCCGTCGGCACCCACGGAAAAGAAATGGCCGTCGTGCGCCACGATGCGCGAGGCGGCATCCAGCGGCCGGTTCATGGCCGAGCGGTCGGGCGCGCCGCCCAGCCCATCCTCGTCCACCGCGAAACGGAAGAAGGGCACCCCCGCGCCGTCCTGCACGAAGGCCGGCGCCGGCACCACCGGCTGGGCCTGCGCGCAGGCCGCCAGCCAGAACGGCAGCACCAGGCCTGCCGCCGCGAAAACACCCGTCCACCTCATGCGAGTCCTTGTACCGGCCGCGCCGGCGTGCCTTCATCGTCGGTCAACGCCTGTCCGGCCAGGGCGACCTGCGAGGCAACGCTGCAGGCCGAGTAGAGGAACAGGATGTTGTAGAACAGCGAGCCGCGGAAGATCTCGCTCTCGGTCATGTTGCTGATCAGGATCAGCACGAAGATCACGCAGTGCATCGCGCCCTCCTCGCGGTCGATCTGCAGCAGCCGGCCCAGCAGCACCGCGTGGCGCGCGAAGACGCAGAGCGCCAGGCCCAGGCCGACGAAACCCAGCTCGTTGACGATGTCCAGATAGCCGTTGTGCGACTGCAGCGGAATCCAGTAGAGGGCGCGCGCGATGGCCTCGGCCGGGCCTTCCAGCCCCAGCCAGAAGGCGCCGTAGCCGGTGCCCATCACCGGGTGCTGGCGCACCTCGCGCAGCACCAGCTCCCAGATGTCGGTGCGGCCGGTCAGGTCGGAATCCTTGCCGAAGAGCGCGCCGATCGAGCCGGCGATGTCGTCCCAGCCGGGCAGGTGGCCGGTCAGCACGTAGAACAGATGCACCGCCAGGCCGAGCAGCACGCAGCCGGTCAGGCCGATCAGCCACCAGGGCTGGCGCATCACCACGTACTGCCGGCGCATCACCACGTAGAGCAGGCTGCCGATGCAGAACACCAGCAGCGAGGTGCTGCTCTTGGCCATCACCAGCATGAAGAGCGAGAACAGCAGCGCCAGCACGCAGGCCGGGCGCGGCAGCCAGCGTGCCTCGAAACCCTCGCGCAGCCACAGCAGCGCGCAGATGGCGGCGGCCTGGCCGGTGGTGTTCTTCTGCAGGAACAGGCCGCGCCAGGCATTGCCCAGCATGGTGTCTATGCCCACGCGCGGGTTGAGCACCACGGTGAACAGCGACAGCACCAGCAGCACGGTGAGGGTGCACATCAGCACCTGCAGCACCTGGCGCGAGCCGCCCACCGGCGGGGCGATGGCGATGCCCACGATCAGAAAGCCCACCAGCTGCGCCGAGCGCTTGAGCGTCACCATCGGATAGCCCGACCAGGCGGCCGACAGCACGGCGAAACCCACGAAGAGGAAGAGGAACAGATTGGCCTGGCGCAGGCGCAGCAGGGTCCAGTCGGCATGGCGCCAGGCCAGCCAGACGCCGGCCAGGAAGATGGAGCCGAACTCCAGCTGCGTGGCGATCGAGCCCTGGGTGAAGTCGAAGTCCTGCTCGTCGTAGGTCCAGGTGAAGTTGGACGGCAGGAAGCAGAAGACGAAGCTGAAGGCGACCAGGGCGCGGATCAGCCACAGCTCCAGGGGCGCGGCGATGCCGCCGCCGGACGATGGCGCAGTGTCAGCCGCCGTATTCATGGTAGCGATGGCCCGCCAGGGCGCTGAGTTTGCCGAGCTGCGCGACGGTCGCGCGCAGCCAGCGGAAGGAACGGATGCGCGAGAAGGGCCACAGCAGCAGCGCCAGCCCGCCCGCGATCAGCAGCTGGGCGAAGGCGCGCAGGCCCAGCGCGCCCACGCGCAGCAGCCAGGCGCCGCCGCGCAGCTCGAAGGTTTCGGACACCAGCCAGGTCTGGCCCAGCCGGTAGGAGCGGCGCAGCAGCCAGGCGGTGTTGGCGCGGGCCAGGGGCACCTCTTCCTGCACCGTGGCTTCGTCGCACCAGACGAAACGCGCGCCGCGCGCCAGCAGGGTGCGAAAGAGCACCGTGTCTTCGGCGCCGGTGCGGCCGAAGGCCACGTCGAAAGGCATGTCGCCCAGGGCGCGGACCAGCTCGGTACGCAGCAGCACGTTGCCGGTGCGCGCGTCGCGGGTGGTGATGGGCGTGCCGGTGGCGAAGCGCGGCCGGTCGAAGAAGCCGCCCAGGCGCAGCCAGTCGGGCGTGCCGGCCACGTAGCGCGGCACCACCGGGGCGAAGACCACGTCGGCCTGGTACCGCGCCTGCGCTTGGCGCAGCTGGCCCAGCCAGTCGGCGTCGGGCGATTCGTCGTCGTCGATGAAGGCCAGCCAGGGCGCACGCGCGGCGCCCACCACCGCGTTGCGCGCCGAGGCGATGTTGGGCACCGGCACATGCAGCACCCGCAGCGGCAGGCGCTGGCTCCAGGCGGCCAGCACCTCGCGGGCGGAATGCGCGGGGTCGTTGTCGGCCACGACGAACTCCACGCCGGCATCCGGGCCGATCTGGCCGTGCAGCGCGCGCAGCAGATCGTCCAGCAGCTGCGGCCGCTTGAAGGTGCAGATGCAGACGCTGACCTGCGGTGTCGTCTCCAGGCTCATGGCGCGGCTCCGGTCGGGGGTGCGGCGGGCGGGCGCATGGCATCGCGCCGGGCGGCGGGCAGCAGCACCAGCCAGATCAGCAGCAGGTCGAGCAGTTCCACCAGCGTCAGCGCCGCCACCGCGCCCTGCACGCCCCAGCGCGGCACGGCGTAGGCGGTGGCGGCCAGCATCACCACCAGGCACATCACGCCGCTGATCAGCAGCATGCGGTAGCGGTCGCCGCTCGACAGCAGCGAGGTGCCGATCCAGCGGGCGCCGTAGACGGCGAAGTACAGCGTCCAGACCAGCAGCAGGGGCTCCAGGCCCTTGTACTTGTCGCCCAGCACATGGGTTTCCAGCCAGGGCAGCAGCAGCCACAGGATCCCGGCGTAGAAGAAGGTGAGCAGTTCGAGGCCGGCCACCGACAGCAGCGCGTACCGGTCCAGCGCCTTGTGCCCGCCCGACTTCAAGAGGCGCACCGCATGCGGCCGCGCCACCCGCGCCCAGGCCAGGGCGCAGAGCGACAGCGGCATCAGCAGCAGGCGCGAGGCGTTCAGATCGGCCGAGGCGCCCACGCCCAGCCACAGCGCGGCCAGGTAGAGATAGCTGTAGTTGGTCAGCCAGGCCACCAGCGAGCCCGGCAGCGCCCACTTGCTGCGCTGCCAGACGGCGGCCACCGCCTCGGCGTAACCGACGGCGCCGCCCTCGGCCTTCAACGGCCGCAGCGACAGCGCCGCCAGGTTGGACAGGCCCAGCGCCAGCATCACCGCCGGCACGCTCAGCCACTGCAGCGCGGCCAGCCCCAGGATGGAGACGACCACCGCCACGCCATACCAGGCATCCATGCGCAGCACGGCGCGCGCCCGGCCTTCGACATAACCCACGCTGCGGCCGTATTCACGCAACGAGCCGGCCCACACGTAGACGGCGAAGGCCAGGCCCAGGGCCACGGGATGCGCATCCAGGCCGAACCAGGCCACGACGGCAGCCGCCGCGACGCCCGAGACCACCGCCAGCCCCGCGGCCAGCCGCCGCTGGTAGCGGTCGAGATGGGCGATGAGGGCCTGGCGCTTCGCATCGTCCATGCCGGGCGCCAGGGTGGTCAGCGGCCCGGTCACCAGCGCATCGAGCAGCGAGGTCGTGAAGATGCCCGCCACGTAGAGCTGGGCGTACAGGCCGTAGCTCTCCTTGGCGGTCAGCCGGATCAGCAGCAGCCCCAGCGCCAGGTTCAGCGCCGAGAGCAGGCCCTGGTCGAACAGCGAGGCGAAGGAGTCGAGCAGCAGGCGGCGGCCGGCGCGGCCGGGGGGCTTCAGCTGCGGCGCGGCCATAGGCGCAAGGCTTTGAGCCAGCCGCCCCGCTGCTTGCCGGCCGGCAGCGCCGGGGCCCGGGCTCCGGCATCGAAGGTGT
Source organism: Xylophilus rhododendri (assembly GCF_009906855.1). NCBI lineage: Bacteria > Pseudomonadati > Pseudomonadota > Betaproteobacteria > Burkholderiales > Xylophilus > Xylophilus rhododendri. The sequence goes on along the minus strand of NZ_CP047650.1, from coordinate 4,100,290 downwards.
TGTAGACGATGCCCACCATCTGCGCGCCGGAGGTGACCAGCTGGGCCTGGGTGCGTTCCAGGTCTTCCAGGCGGGTGACATGCTGGCGTCCCACCAGCAGGCACTGGCCGACCTGGCGGGCGATGACCTGGGCGTCGGAGGATTCGCCGGCGCCGGGCGTGTCGATGATGAACACGTCGAAGTCCTCGGCGAAGGAGGTCAGCAGGCGTTCGAGCGCCGGCTCCAGCAGGATCTCCAGCGGATTGGGCGGCTGCGGGCCGGAGCCGATCACATGCAGCAGCGGAAAGCCTGGCGCCGGCTCGCCCGCGCTGATCGGCGCGCGGCCGGCCAGCATGGTGGACAGGCCGTCCTTGCGGTTGAGCCCGAACCAGTCGCGCTGGCCGGAGCTGCGCAGGTTGGCATTCACCAGCAGCGTGCGTTTGCCCAGCTGCGAATAGGCGATCGCCAGGCTGGCGGCCAGGTAGCTCTTGCCCTCGCCGTCGCCCGGGCTGACGATGGCCACGGCCAGCTTGGGCAGGGCCGACAGCCGGATCGAGAGTTCGGCGCGCACCCGGCGCACGGCTTCGGCCTCGGCGCTGTAGGGCGCCAGCGCGATCGCCAGGGAAGGATCGAGCCCGGTGCGCGGCCCGGTGCCGGTGGCGTAGCGGAACTGCTGCGACAGCACCGACTGCACATCGGCCTGCGACAGCAGGCCAAGCTGCACCGCCGCCTCGCCGAAACGCGTGCCGGAGCTGTGCTGGCGCTCCACCACCTGGGCGACCTGCGCATGGGTGAGCAGGCCGGCGTGCACGAAGCGGTCGCCGATCTTGTCGGGCGTGGCGCCCACCGGTGCCTGGGCCGTTTCCGCGGCCTCGGCGGCCACCGGCATCACCGGCGGCGGAACCGGGCGCTGCCGCACCGGCGCATGGGCGCGGTCGGCCTGGGGGATTTCGGTGCTTTCGAAAGGATCCATCGCTTCAGCCCACCATGCCGATTTCACCCAGGACGGGCAGGCGCAGGCCGCGCACCAGGTCTTCGCGGCTGCGCAGACGGCGTGTTCCCAGCTCCAGCAGCAGCGCGATGCACAGGCCCAGCAGCAGGCCGGCGACCAGGCTGGCGGCCAGGCTGCTGGTGACGCGCGGCTTGGACGGGATGCTCGGCGTCTCGGCCTGGCGCAGCACGGTCAGGTTGACCGCGCTGATGTTGCCGGCCATCAGGATGTCATCGTACTTCTGCGTGGCCGCGGTGTAGACACGCTCGGCGCCATCGAGCTGGCGCTGGTAGGCCAGCAGGGTGTCGCGCTGGGCCTTCTGCTCCAGCAGCTTCTTCTGGCGCACGGAAATCAGCCGCTCCACGTCGCGCTGCTGGCCGGCCAGCCGGTCCAGGTCGAGCCGGCGCGCGGAGACGGCCGAGCGCGTCTCGCGGGCCAGGCGGGCGCTGAGTTCGGCCCGTTCGGCGACCAGGCTGCGGCTGCGCGGATGGTTGGGGCCGAGCACCGAGCGGGCCTCGGTCAGGCGCCGGTCCACATCGCTCAGGCGCGCCTTGAGGTCGGCGACGGCGGGCTGGCTGCCGATCTCGGGCAGGTCTTCCGGCCGGCCGCTCTGCAGCATCGAGTCGATGGTGTGCTGGCGGCCCAGGGCTTCCTGGCGCTGGTTCTGCAGGTTGACCAGGGAGGTGGTCAGGTTGCCGATCTCGGCATTGGCCACGTCGTCGCGCTCGTTCACGTTCAGGATGCCGACCTTCTGCTGGTAGGCGGTCAGCTCGTCCTGGATGCGGTTGACCTCGGCGCGCAGCTTCTCCAGCTGCGCGTTGTACTGCTCGCTGCGCGAGCGCGCCGCGTTGGAGGCGATCTCGGCGGACAGCGCGATGTAGGAGCGCACCACCGCATTGGCATAGTCGCGCGCCTTGTCGGGCGAGTCGGCGGAATACGAGACCTCGATCACCCGGCTGGTGCGGCGGCTGACCGCCTGCGTGCTGTCGGCGATCGTCTTGACGAGCTGCGAGTAGGCCTTGTCCGAGCCGACCTTGGCGACCAGTTCGCGGTAGTCCGGCGAATCGCGCAGGTTCAGGCTGTCGACCACCCGCTCGGTGACGGCGCGGCTGCTCAGGATGTCGATCTGGGTGCTGAGGTAGCTCTCGTCCTGGCCGGCGGAGAACTGCCGGCCGCTGATCGGGTCGGCGGCCTTGTAGTCGACATACACGTCGGACGACGCGGTCCAGCTGCGCGGCACCACCATCAGCACCAGGGCGGTGGCCAGGAAGGTCAGCGCCGCCACGCCCAGCACCAGCCGGCGGCGGGCGCGGATCATCGCGATCAGCTGCGTCGACGACATGCCGGCGGGAGGTGCGTTGACGGTGGCCATCTAGAACAGGCTTTCGTTGACGTACACCGTGTCGCCCGGCAGCACCGGCTCGGCGATGCCGGCGCGGAAGGGCTGGTCGGCACCGTTGACGCTGCGGTGGATGTCGATGCGCTTGAGCGAGGCACGCAGGTTGGCGCCGCCGCCAAGGGCCAGGGCACGCATCACCGTCATGCCGGGCTCCATCGGATAGGCGCCGGGGCGGTTGACCTCGCCGTGGATGTAGAAGAGTTTCTTGCGCTCCACATAGACCACGTCGCCGGTGCGCAGCTCGGCGTCGAGCCCGCCGCGGCTGGCGCCGCCGGAGGCCGTGGCGTCGCCCAGGCGGATCGGGATGCGCCGGCCGCCATCGGCCGGCACCGCGTCGGGACTGGCCGGCACGTTGCCGGCGGCCGAGGCGGCCACGGCGGCCGGGTCGGCCAGGCGCAGCAGGGTGACGGTCTGGTCGGCGTTGTCGGTCAGGCCGCCGGCGGTGGCCAGCAGCTCCAGCACGGTGAGCCGGCCGGGAATCGTGTAGCGGCCGGGCTGGCGCACTTCGCCCAGCACCGAGACCAGCTGGCTGCGGATCTGCACCGCATCCACCGACACCTCGGGCTGCAGAAGGAAACCGCCCTTGCGCAGGCGGTCGGCGATCAGGGCGGCGGCGTCGCTGGTCGACAGGCCCGCCACCGGCACCTCGCCGATCAGGGCCACGGCCACCGAGCCGCGGTCGTTCACGCCGACTTCGGCCGACAGGTCGGGCTGGCCCAGCACCGTGATGCGCAGCACGTCGCCGCTGCCGATGCGGGCGTTGCTCACCGTGGAACTCGGCAAGGCCTGCGTCTGCAGCACGCCGGGCGCTGCCGGCAGGATGCCGCCGCGGCTCGCATCGGAAGGTACCTGGGCCCACGACGCGCCGCACAGCGCCAGGGCGCCGAAAGCGGCAGCCAGCAGGCAGCGGATGCGGAGCACCGGGCGGCGGCCCAGGGCGGGGAAGGCGCTCCAGCAGTTCGACATCTTTTTTGCTAAATCTGTTACGAATACAAACGGGTTCGCAGTGTACCAAGCAGTGCTGCATGAGCCCCCGTCTTTGCGGGGCACTCCCGCGCCATGCCGCAGTGCAGCATGCGTATGTATTTCCCCGCACGGCCAAAGCAGGCCGCGCTGGGGTAAGCTGCCGACCCCTTTTGTTGTACCCCTCCCCACTCGGGGCGACACACGCCATGACCCAGCTTTCCGCGGCCGAAGAGGCCCTGCGCGACGCAGCCCGCGACTACCACCGCCTGCCCACCCGGGGCAAGATCTCGGTGGAGCCGACCAAGCGCCTGGACAACCAGCGCGACCTGTCCCTGGCCTATTCGCCGGGCGTCGCCTACCCCTGCCTGGACATCCAGGCCGACCCGTCCAAGGCGGCCGACTACACCTCGCGCGGCAACCTGGTGGCGGTGATCACCAACGGCACCGCGGTGCTGGGCCTGGGCGACATCGGCCCGCTGGCCGCCAAGCCGGTGATGGAAGGCAAGGGCTGCCTGTTCAAGAAGTTCGCCGGCGTCGACGTGTTCGACATCGAGCTGGCCGAACGCGATCCGGACAAGCTGATCGAGATCATCGCCTCGCTCGAACCCACGCTGGGCGGCATCAACCTCGAGGACATCAAGGCGCCCGAGTGCTTCTACATCGAGCAGCAGCTCTCCAAGCGCATGAACATCCCGGTGTTCCATGACGACCAGCACGGCACCGCCATCATCTCCTCGGCCGCCCTGCTCAACGGGCTGGAACTGGTCGGCAAGAAGATCGACGAGGTGAAGATCGCCGTCTCCGGCGCCGGCGCCGCGGCCATCGCCTGCGTGGACGTGATGGTGGGCCTGGGCGTGAAGCGCGAGAACATCTTCATGGTCGACTCCAAGGGCGTGATCTACGAAGGCCGCCCCGGCAAGCTCGACGAATCCAAGGCCCGCTACGCCCAGAAGACCGAGGCCCGCACCCTGGCCGACGTGGTCAATGGCGCCGACGTGTTCCTGGGCTGCTCGGCCCCCGGCGTGATGACGGCGGACATGGTCAAGACCATGGCGCGCCAGCCCATCATCCTGGCCCTGGCCAACCCCGAGCCGGAGATCCGCCCGGAGCTGGCCAAGGCCATCCGCCCGGACTGCATCATCGCCACCGGCCGCTCGGACTATCCGAACCAGGTCAACAACGTCCTGTGCTTCCCCTACATCTTCCGCGGCGCGCTCGATTGCGGCGCCACCAAGATCACCCAGGAGATGAAGCTGGCCTGCGTGCGCGAGATCGCCGAGCTGGCCAAGGCCGAGACCAGCGACGAGGTCGCCGCCGCCTATCCGGGCGTGGAACTGGTGTTCGGCCCCGACTACCTGATCCCCACGCCCTTCGATCCCCGCCTGATCCTGCGCATCGCGCCGGCCGTGGCCCAGGCCGCCGTGGCCTCGGGCGTGGCCACCCGCCCGATCGAGGACATCGAGGCCTACCGCGAAACGCTGACCCGCTTCGTCTACAAGACCGGCATGTTCATGCGCCCGGTGTTCGCCGCCGCCAAGGTGAGCCCGCAGCGCGTGGCCTTCGCCGAAGGTGAGGACGAACGTGTGCTGCGCGCCGTGCAGGTCGCCATCGACGAAAGCCTGTGCAAGCCCATCCTGATCGGCCGCCCGGCCGTCATCGAGGCGCGCATCCAGAAGGCCGGCCTGCGCCTGAAGCTCGGCCGCGACTTCGAGAACGTCAATCCCGAGGACGACCCGCGTTTCCGCACCTACTGGGAGGCCTACCACGCCACCATGCAGCGCAACGGCATCAGCACCGAGGCCGCCAAGGCCGCCGTGCGCCGCAGCAACACGCTGATCGCCTCGCTGATGGTCAAGCTCGGCGATGCCGACGCCATGCTCTGCGGCCTGGTCGGCCGCTACGACCACCACCTGGAGCATGTGAGCCACATCGTCGGCCTGAAGGACGGCGCCCATGGCTTCGCCGCCCTCAACGCGCTGATGCTGCCGCAGCAGACCCTGTTCATCGCCGACACCTACATCAACGACACGCCCGACGCGGAAGAACTGGCCGAGATCGCCCTGGCCGCCGCCGAGGCCGTCAAGCGCTTTGGCCTGCCGCCCAAGGTGGCCTTCCTGTCGCACAGCAACTACGGCACCAGCACGCGCCCCTCGGCGCTGAAGATGCGCGCGGCCTTCGAGCGTTTCCGCGAACTGGCACCCGACATCGAGGCCGAAGGCGAGCTGCATGGCGACGCCGCCCTGTCGGCCAGCGTGCGCGCCGGCTCGGGCGTGGCCGACAGCCTGCTGACCGACTCGGCCAACGTGCTGATCTGCCCCAACCTGGACGCGGCCAACATCCTGTTCAATGTGCTGAAGACCACCAGCGGCCAGGGCATGACCATTGGCCCCATCCTGCTGGGCGCGGCCGCGCCGGTGCACATCCTGACGCCGTCCTCCACGGTGCGCCGGATCCTGAACATGACGGCGCTGGCGGCGGCCGAAGCGGCGGCGGCCAAGGCGGCCTGACCGGCCGGGCTGCGGCCCGGTCCACGAACGAAAGCCGCGGCATGCGAGTGCCGCGGCTTTTCTTTTGGATGTCAGCGAGGCGTCATGGGCAACAGCCAGCAGGCGGCATCGCCGGTGGTGCGTTCCGGCGCCAGCGCGCACGCCGCGGCGTCAGCCGTCCAACCGAGCCGCTGAATGATCTGGCGCAGGACATCGGCGTGATCGCGATGACGCTCCAGATCTTCGCTATCGGCCGGGAAGTGATGACAGAGCCGGTCGGCCGTGGCCGCCAGCAATACGATCTGTTCGATAAGCTCTTGCGCTTGGTGCAGCTCGGCGTCGGTGGGTCCCTGCATGGCTCATGCCTCCTCCTTGGGAAGAAGCCATTTTGTACCATATAAGCAGGTGCATAAACACTGCAATTACAGAACATTGCAGCGGATGAAATCCGCACAAGACAGCGATCTTCTCCAGGCTTTCGCCGCCGAGATACGGGCTCGCAGAACCGCGACCGGAGACAGCCAGGAAGCCCTCGCCTTCAAGGCTTCACTCAACCGGACCTTTGTCGCGAAGCTCGAACTGGCGCAGACCAGCCCTTCGCTCTCAACGTTGTTTCGGCTGGCGGCAGCCCTGCAGGTCGCGCCTGCCGAACTCGTCGGATCGGTGAGCCAGCGTTATCGACGACAGGCGTGATCGTCCAGGCTTCTTAAGCGTGCGCGTGTTTTTCCGACTCGACGGAAAGGCGCAGGCCAACCGTCTTGAGCACCGCCAGCAAGGTCTTGAGCGTGGGATTGCCCTTGGGCGACAGCGCGCGATAGAGCGCCTCCCGGCTGATCCCCGCCTCGTGGGCGACGGCGCCGAGGCCGCCGTAGGCCTCGGCCACGGTGCGCAGGGCCAGCAGGCCGGCGGCGCGGTCGTTGGGGTCGTCCAGCGACTCCATGGCGGCCTTGAGGTATTCGACCGCGACCTGCCGGTCGGCGCGCAGCTCGGCCAACTCCGCATCATGGTGGGACACCGCGTTCTTGAGTTTGCTCATGTCTGACTCCGTTTCCATTGCAGCCACATTTCCTTTGCCCGTGTGATGTCGCTCGCCTGGCTGGCCTTGTCGCCGCCGCACAGCAGCAGCACGACCGTCTTGCCATGGCGCCCGCAATACACGCGGTAGCCGGGGCCGATGTGCACCCGTAGTTCGCTGACGCCCTCGCCGACCGACTTGCAGTCGCCGAAGTTGCCGGTCTGCACCTGCCGCAGGCGGATGCGGATCCGCGCCTGGGCGGCCTTGTCGCGCAGGGCGTTGAGCCAGTCGCTGAAGGGCTCGTATCCGTCGTCGCGACGGTAGCGGAAAAGCTCGATCATGCCAGAAATCGTAGCTTATAAGCTACTTACCTCCGACCAGCCCGAACCACTTCGAGGAATTCTTACGGGCGGAAGCAGAAAGCGGGGCCGGCCGAATCCCCCCGGACCGGCCGACCCCGCCTCTGTGAAAAAAGCCGGGCTTACTGCGGCGTGATGTTGTTGTCCTTCACGAACTTGGCGTAGTCCGCCGATTCCTTCTTCAGGAACTTCGAGAAGTCCTCCACCGAGCCGCCGGCGATGTCCAGCGCGATCTCGCCGATCTGCTTCTTGACGGCCGGGTCGGCCAGCACCTTCTGCATCTCGGCATTGAGCTTGGCCACGATGGCCGGCGGCGTGCCGCCCGGGGCGGCCATGCCGATCCAGGTGATGGAGTGGTAGCCGGGGATGCCGGCTTCGGCGATGGTGGGCACGTCGGGCAGGCTGGCGATGCGTTTCTCGGTGGTCACGGCCAGCGGGATCAGCTTGCCGCTCTTGGCGTAGGGCACCGCCGTGGGCGAGGTCTCGAACATCAGGTCGATCTGGCCGGCCAGCAGGTCGGCCAGGGCCGGGGCGCCGCCGCGGTAGGCGACGTTGACCATCTCGGTGCCGGTCATGCTCATGAAGAGCCGCGCCGCCACGTCCTGCGCGCCGCCGACGCCGGAGGTGCCGAAGTTGACCTTGCCCGGGTTGGCCTTGGCATAGGCGATCAGTTCCTTGACGTTCTTCACCGGCAGCTTGGGATTGACGATGAGCACCGCCGGCTGGTCGGCCACGCGGATGACCGGGGTCAGGTCCTTGTTGGGATCGAAGGGCAGCTTGGCGAACAGGTGCTGGTTGGCCGCATAACCCGAGGGCGCGACCAGCAGGGTGTAGCCGTCCTTGGGCGCCTTGGCGACGAAGTCCATGCCGATGTTGCCGCCGGCGCCGGAGCGGTTGTCCACCAGCACCGGCTGGCCGAGCGCTTCGGAGAGCTTCTGGCCGACCAGGCGGCCGACCATGTCCACGCTGCCGCCCGGCGGGAAGGGCACGATCAGCTTGATCGGCTTGTTGGGATAGTCGTCGGCGAAGGCGGGAGCGCAGAGGCAGGCGATGCTCGCCGCGGCGAGGGTCAGGGACCGGAGGAAATTTTTCATGACAAGAGGTCCAGGTGGCAGTTGGAAAGAGCGGCTGGCTCGCGCAGGCCGCGGTTTCTGAAATCTCGTCTCCTCTTCGCTCCGCCGGTGTGGTGTTCTTATCGGCGCGATCTCTCTGGCTGTGCGGTGTTCAGGCCTTCCAGCGTGTTTCGTGCCAGCGCGTCGCGGCCTGGAAGGCACGGGCGATCTGCATCAGCAGGGCGTCGGCGCCTTCGGCTGCCGCGATCTGCAGGCCGATGGGAAGTTGCTGCCCGTCCAGGCCCAGCGGCAGCGACACGCCGCACAGGTCCAGCAGGTTCACCACCCGCGTGTACTTCACCGGCGGCTTGCCATGGTCGATGTCGGCGAGCGCGGTGGCGGTGTGCGGCGTGGCGGGCGTGACGAAGGCGTCGAAGCGGCTCAGCACCTCGGCGATCTCGCGCTTGAGGGCGTCGCGCTTCTGCAGCGCCTTGACGTACTGCACGGCCGGGATGGCGGCGCCGGCCAGCAGGCGCGGACGCACCGCGCCGTCCATGGCCAGTGCCGGGTTGGCCGCCTGCTCGCCCCAGAAGGCGGCGCCCTCGGGCAGCATGATGGAGGCGGCGATGTCGGCGAAGCCGTCGAAGGAGCCGGTCAGCGTGATCGGCTGCAGGTGCGCGCCGGCCTGCCGAAAGACTTCCAGCGCCGCGTCGTAGGCCGCCAGCACCTCGGGCTGCACGCCCTGCAGGTCGGCCCGGCCCAAAAAGCCGATGCGCTGGCCGGCCAGGCTGGCGGCCGGCTTCTCGGGCTCGCCCGACAGGGCCGCATAGGCCAGGGACGCATCGGCGGCCGTCTGGGTGAACAGGCCCACGCTGTCGAGTGTGGTACTGAGCGGCACCACGCCCTGGGTGCTGAGTTTGCCCACCGTCGGCTTCAGGCCGGTGATGCCGCAGAAGGAGGCCGGCATGCGCACCGAGCCGCCGGTGTCGGTGCCGATGGACAGCGGCACCATGCCCGCGGCCACCGCCACCGCCGAGCCGCTGCTCGATCCGCCCGGCGCACGGTGCACATCGCGCCCCCAGGGATTGCGCGGCGCGCCCATCTGTTCGTTGTGGCCCCAGGCGCCGAGGGCGAACTGCACCATGTGCGTCTTGCCGACGATGACCGCGCCATTGGCCAGCAGGCGCTGGGCGATCCAGGCGTTCTCGGTGGCGGGCCGGTCCAGCATCGGCCAGCCGGCGCTGCTGGCGCGGCCGATCAGGTCGACGTTGTCCTTGATCGCCACCGGAATGCCCTGCAGCGGCCCGAGGTGGATGCCGGCGGCGATCTGCCGGTCGGCGGCCTCGGCGGCCAGCAGGGCTTCCTCGGCATACACGGCGACGAAGGCGTGCAGTTCGCCATCGAGCGCCTCGATACGGGCCAGGCTGGCCTTGACCAGGTCGACCGAGCTGCAGCGGCCCTCGCGCAGCCATTGCCCCATTTCGGCGATGCCCGGAAACCCGTCGGAAAAATCGGCGCCGGTATGGGCGGAAGGCAAGGCGCTCATGCCAGTCCCATGGCTTTCTTGATAATCGCCGTGGTGCCCATGACGTCGGGATATTTCTCGCCCGCATCCAGTCGCCGCAGCGTGATCTTTTCATCGGCCTGCATCTGGATCGCGCGTTTGGCGGCTGCCTCGATATCCTCCGGCGGCAATACCAGGATGCCGTTCTCGTCGGCCAGGATGGCATCGCCCGGATTCACCGCCACACCGCCGCAGGTCACCGGAATGCAGAACTCTCCGCCCAAGCCAAGCGACTTGACGGTGACCGCCGAGGTGCCCTTGGACCAGACCGGCACGCCGTACTGGCGCAGTTCGCCCAGGTCGGTGACCAGGCCGTCGACCACGAAGCCGGCCACGCCGATCACCTTGGCCGCATAGGCCAGGGCGCCGCCCATGGAGGCGATGGACATCTCGCCGCAGCGGTCCATCACGATGATGTCGCCCTTGCGCGCCTGGCCGATGGCGTAGTGGACCATCGAGCCGTCCATGCCCGGCACACGGATGGTGACCGCGGTGCCGACCACCCGACGGTCCTGCTGGTGCGCCTTGATGTCGGGCGACATGAAGCCCGTATAGCGGAAATGCCCGATGACGGCGGGCTCCGCCTGCACCAGCAGTTCGAGCAGGGCCGGATCGACTTGGGGCGGCAGGGATTTGAGTACGAACACGGCGCGGCTTTCAGGAAATCAAAACAGGCCGCCACGCTATCAGCCGGCAGGCACGGCAGCAAAATTGATTATTCAAAAGCGGCTTGATAAAATAAATGGATGACCCGTTTTACCCTGCGCCAAATCGAGGCCTTTTATTGGTGCGCAATGCTCGGAACGGTGCATGCCGCGGCCCAGCATTTACATATCAGCCAGCCGGCCGTCTCCACCAGAATCAAGGAATTGGAAGACGCGCTGCAACTCACGCTTTTCTCGCGCAGCCACCAGCGCATCGAACTCACGGCGGCGGGCCGCAAGGCCCTGTCCTATGCCGAGCGTTTGCTGCGTGCCGGGCATGAACTCCAGCAGTTGGGCGGCAGCACGGTGCCGCTGCAAGGCGTGCTCCGTTTTGGTGCGGACGAGACCGGCGCCGCCGTCGCCGCCACCGAGCTTCTGAGGCAGATCAAGCTGCTGCACCCCGCGCTCAAGGTGGAACTCAGCCTGGAGGTGAGCAAGGTCTTGCGCGAAAAGCTGGCCCGGCGCGAGATCGACCTGGCCCTGCACGGCACCGCGCTGCAACGGCCGAACGTGGTCGACGAGCTGCTCGGCCATGTCAGCCTGACCTGGATCGCCGCCAGCGGCTTCGATGCCGGCCCGGCGCCGCTGACGCCCGAGCGGGCGGTGCTGCTGCCCATCGTGACCAATCCGGCGCCGTCGATATTGCACGGGCTGGTCAAGGACTGGCTGCATGTCTCCGGTTATGAATTCAACAGTTTCAGCTCCTGCAATTCGATTGCCATGATTATTCGGCTGGTGCAATCGGGACATGCCATTGCGGCATTACCAGTACCCGTGGTGGCCGAGGCGCTGAAAAACGGCCTGGTGCGGCGCATTGAAACCCGGCCGCCGGTGCCGAGCATGCCGTATTACATATCCTATCTCGACGACAAAATGAATTCGGGTATTCAGGATATTGTCGCGCTGGTCAAGAGCATTTTGATTTCGGCGGATTTCTTCGCCGAGCTTGCCGCCCAGCCCTGAGCGCGTTTGCCCGCGCGGCGCAAGAACGCGTGGGACAGCGCCGCTTTCCGGCGAAGCGGCCCATGCGCGGCGGATGCTCTGCCTATGATGGCTCGCCCCCCCACCGCTGCCCTGCGACCGCCAGGGCCGGCCCGACATCATCAGGAGAGATATCCATGGCGCGTTTCACCGGCCGCTCGGTTCTGGTCACCGGCAGTTCCCAAGGCATTGGCGCAGCCTGCGCCAGGCGCTTCGCCAAGGAAGGCGCCAACGTGGTCATCAATGGCCGCAAGGAGAGCGAGGAAACCAAAGCCTTGTTGGCCGAATTGCAGGCCATGGGCCAGCGCTGCGTGTTCGTGGCCGCCGATGTCGGCACCGCCGCGGCGGCCGCCACGCTGGTGGCGCAGGCGGTCGAGGCGATCGGCGTGCTCGACGTGCTGGTCAACAACGCCGGCGTGGAGCGCAGCAGCGATTTCTGGGACACCACCGAGGAAGACTACGACCTGGTGATGGACACCAACGTCAAGGGCCCCTTCTTCGTCACCCAGGCCTTCGTGAAGCACTGCCGCGCCGCCGCCAGGAAAGGCGCCGTGGTCAACATGAGTTCGGTGCACGAGGAGCTGGCCTTTCCGCATTTCGCCTCCTACTGCGCCAGCAAGGGCGCGATGCGCATGCTGACCCGCGACCTGGCCAACGAACTCGCGCCGCTCGGCATCCGCATCAACAACGTGGCGCCCGGCGCCATCGCCACGCCGATCAACCGCCACCTGATGGATACGCCCGAGCTGCTGCGCCCGCTGCAGGCCAAGATTCCGCTGGGCCGGCTGGGCCAGGCGGACGAAGTGGCCGCCCTGGTGGCCTTCCTGGCCAGCGAGGAGGCCGCCTATGTCACCGGCAGCACCTACTTCGTCGATGGCGGCCTGTCGGTGAGCTACAGCGAGCAATAAGCGCCGGTCGCTTCCGCCTGGTCTAACGGCTGCCGTGCGAGCGTGCACGGCGACGGGTTCCGACGACCCTGCGGTCGCGGCCCATCTCCAGCAGCCGGGCCACCGGCAGCGCATTGCCGGTGCGGGCATAGCGCCCGCGGCAGGGCGTGGACAGGACGCCCAGCTCCAGCAGGCGATCGATCGCGCGGGTCAAGGTGTTTTCCGACGGATCGTCGAGTTCGGTGCGCAGTAGGTCCATCAGCTGCGGACGCGACAGCAAGCTACGGTCCGATGGCAAGACATGCCGGTTCAGCGCCTCCAGCAGCGGCTGGCCGATGGCCGTGGAGCGCCGGCGAGGCAGGGGCACGGGCACGGTCGGCATGGAGCACGACAGGGTCCGCGGCACCGGCAGCTGCAGCGGCCGCCCGGCCCGCGGCACCGGTACCCGCACAGGCTCGTTGCCGGAGCTTGCCGGCGAACGAGGCTGCGCGGCGGCGATCACGGTCTGCAGCTCATCGGCCGACAGGTTGAGATTGCGCGTGGCGAGCACCCGCCGCAGCGCGTCCTCGGTCCATGGCCGGTCGGCCATTCCGGCGTTGCCGATCTGGCGAAGCAGGGCATTGAGCATGCGCCTGGCACCGAAGAGCGACACGGCAGGGCCGGCCGGCACACGCGGCTGCGACCAGCTGGACGGCGCACTGGAAGCGCCCAAGGAAGAGGAGACGTCTTCGCTCATGCGCTGCAGGGCATCGAGGGCGTTCGTGGAATCGCCTGGAGAAACAGGCGGTGAGCCGTCGCGGGACTCGTCGTCCTCCTCCGCATGCGGGGGCAGTACGAGGGCGGAAGGCAGGGAGGGTTGCCACATGGCGGGGATGCGCGCCGGGGGGCGGCAGAGAGTGGTTGTCTGCGGATTTCGCCCCCGTCCGGCATGCCGGGTCAGGGGCAAGACGAACCCGGCGGGCGCGGCCCGAAGGCAGGCAAGCCCCGCGACCACCAGGACTCGGCGCCCGGTGGGGCGGGCAGAGGATCGGTCAGGAATTTCGAGGTGCACCGGTAGGTGTTGTGGGCCGGCCGCTCCAGCCAGCCCGCCCTCAGCACTTCCCTGGTGGCCTTGTGCACCATGGAGTCCGAGCATTGGGGCATCAGCAGGCAAAGCTCGGACCAGTTGAAGCTGCTCTGCCAGACCCTGCACCAGTTCAGCAATTCCAGCAGCACGCGTGCGGCGTGACCCGCGGCGACGGGAAAGTTGCGCACCGGCGCGGGCCCCGCCATCACCATGCAGAGCACACGGTTGAGCTCCGACCAGGACATGCCCATGCCGCGCTCATTGAGCAGCGCGAGCACCTCCTCCCAGCGGACGCAGCGGGCCTCCACGCCGGCCCGGCGCATGGTCTCCAGGATCTGCAGGACGGCCTCGACGTTCTTGAGGTCCGGCCAGCCCAGGCAGGCAAGCTCGCGGGATTCGGCCGCAGGCTCTTGCGCAATCGCTATCGCGGGCTTCGGCTTGCGGACCTTGCTCTGCCGGGCGGGCACCACCTGGAATGGCGCCTCGTCCTGTGCCGAGCGGCGGCGCTTGCCGGCCTGCGCCAGCTCCGCCAGCGGCAATGGGTGGGAGGGGTTCTCGCCACCGGACAGGTCCGTCGCCGGCTCGTGCGCGATCGGCGACCTGGATGACGGGCAAACGGGTGAGAGCCTGTGGACAGGCTCCGCCGGGCTGGTACGGCGCGGTGAAAGCATGGTGATCGACCAAGGCGGATGGCCTGGCTGCAGATGGAAAACAGGATTTCGCCCGCAGACCTTGCTCCTGCCCCGACCGCTGGCCGAAGTCCCGCCAAGCCTGCCGAAACAGCCGAAGAGGAACCATGACGGTGCGCCGTGCTTTCTTACGGGGCGGCGTCCATCAGGCTGCAGACCGTTCTGCACGCAAAAATCGTATACACCCATGTGTACGGAAGCTGCGTGCACCGGGCATCCTTCTTGCAATCGAGGCCTCATCCCCTCCAACTCCCTGCCCGAGCCCGACTTCATGCAAAAACGCAGTTTCCTCCGCTCCACCCTGGCCACCACACTCGCGGCGCTGGTCGCCGTGCCGGCCCTGGCGCAGTCGCTGACGCCGGTGAAGTTCCAGCTCGACTGGCGCTTCGAGGGCCCGGCCGCCCTGTTCCTGGTGCCGGTCGCCAAGGGTTACTTCAAGCAGGCGGGCCTGGATGTGACGGTGGATGCCGGCAACGGCTCGGGCGGCGCCGTCACCCGGGTGGCCTCGGGCAGCTACGACATCGGCTTCGCCGACATGGCCTCGCTGATGGAATTCCACGCCAACAACCCGGACGCGCCGAACAAGCCGGTGGCCGTGATGATGGTCTACAACAACACGCCCGCCTCGGTGATGGCGCTGAAGAAGTCCGGCATCGCCAAACCCGCCGACCTGGCCGGCAAGAAGCTGGGCGCGCCGGTGTTCGACGCCGGCCGCCGCGCCTACCCGATCTTCGCCGCGGCCAACAAGATCGGCCCGGTGCAGTGGACCGCCATGGACCCGCCGCTGCGCGAAACCATGCTGGTGCGCGGCGATGTCGACGCCATCACCGGCTTCACCTTCACCTCGCTGCTCAACCTGGAGGCGCGCGGCGTCAAGGCCGAGGACGTGGTGGTGATGCAGTACCCCGACTACGGCGTGAAGCTCTACGGCAACGCGATCATCGTCAACCCCAAGTTCCTCAAGGAAAAGCCCGAGGCGGTGAAGGCCTTCCTCAAGGCCTTCACCCTGGGCGTGAAGGACCTGCTGGCCAATCCCGCCGCCGCCGTCGAGACGGTCAAGGCGCGCGACGGCATCGTCAACAGCGAGCTGGAGACCCGCCGCCTGAAGCTGGCGATCGACACCGTCATCAACAGCCCCGACGCGCGCAGCGAAGGCTTCGGCCAGGTGGTGCCGGGGCGCCTGTCGCTGATGGCCTCGCAGGTCTCGGATGCCTTCGGCACCAAGACGCGGGTCAATCCCGAGACCGTGTGGACCTCGGCCTATCTGCCTTCGAAGGCAGAACTCAACATCCTGAAGAAGTAAGCCCGCCGGAACCCACCCGCCATGCAAGACGCGCCCACAGAACCACCCTTCGTCGATTTCCGCGACGTCTGGCTCGCCTACAACGAAGAGCTGCTGCGCGCCAACCATTTCGCGGTGGAGGGCATCGACCTGCAGGTCAAACGCGGCGAGTTCATCGCCATCGTCGGGCCATCGGGCTGCGGCAAGTCCACCTTCATGAAACTCACCACCGGCCTGCGCATGCCGTCGATGGGCAGGATCCTGATCGACGGCCAGCCGGTGACCGGGCCGCTGAAGATCTCCGGCATGGCCTTCCAGGCCTCCTCCCTGCTGCCCTGGCGCACCACGGTCGAGAACGTGCTGCTGCCGCTGGAGATCGTCGAGCCCTACCGCTCCAGCTTCAAGCAGAAGAAGAAGGAATACGAAGAGCGTGCCCGCCGCCTGCTGCAGAAGGTCGGCCTGGCCGGCTACGAGGACAAGTTCCCCTGGCAGCTCTCCGGCGGCATGCAGCAGCGCGCCAGCATCTGCCGCGCGCTGATCCACGAGCCCAAGATGCTGCTGCTCGACGAGCCCTTCGGCGCGCTCGACGCCTTCACCCGCGAGGAGCTGTGGTGCATCCTGCGCGACCTGCATGCCGAGCAGGGCTTCAACGTGATCCTGGTCACGCACGACCTGCGCGAGAGCGTCTTCCTGGCCGACTCGGTCTATGTGATGAGCAAGAGCCCCGGCCGCTTCGTGGCCAAGCGCGAGATCGAGTTTCCCCGCCCGCGTCCGCTGGAGCTGACCTACGCCAAGGAATTCACCGACATCGTGCTGGAGCTGCGCAGCCACATCGGCGCCATCCGCACCCCGGTCGGCGCCGCCGCCGTTCCGCAATAAGAAGGCCGCCCTTCCCATGAAGCTCGACAAGAAACAGATGGAACGCTGGTCGCCCTGGCTGCTGCTGGTGGTGGTGCTGGCGCTGTGGCAGATCGTCTGCAGCGCCTTCAACGTCTCGGAATTCATTTTCCCCAGCCCGGCGCGCATCGCCGCGCAGTTCATGGAGTTCAAGCTGATCATCGCCGGCCATGCCTGGCGCACCTTCTGGGTGACGATGGTGGGCTTCGGCATCGCCATCGTGGTGGGCGTGCTGCTGGGTTTCGTCATCGGCAGCTCGCGCCTGGCCTACGCCGCCGTCTATCCGCTGATGACCGCCTTCAACGCCCTGCCCAAGGCGGCCTTCGTGCCCATCCTGGTGGTGTGGTTCGGCATCGGCGTGGGGCCGGCGGTGCTGACCGCCTTCCTGATCAGCTTCTTTCCCATCATGGTCAACATCGCCACCGGCCTGGCCACGCTGGAGCCGGAGCTCGAAGACGTGCTGCGGGTGCTGGGCGCCAAGCGCTGGGACGTGCTGATGAAGGTCGGCCTGCCGCGCTCCCTGCCCTACTTCTACGGCTCGCTGAAGGTGGCGATCACCCTGGCCTTCGTCGGCACCACCGTCTCGGAGATGACCGCGGCCAACGAAGGCATCGGCTACCTGCTGATCTCGGCCGGCTCCTCGATGCAGATGGGCCTGGCCTTCGCCGGCCTGCTGGTGGTGGGCGCCATGGCCATGGCCATGTACGAGCTGTTCAGCGTGATCGAGAAACGCACCACCGGATGGGCGCACCGCAGCGCCGGCCAGTCCTGAACGCCTTCATGGTTGGCGCTCACTGGCAATTTCCGTCGCAAGTTCCGGCTTGCGACGGGCTCCACAGGACCCCTGCGTAAGCCCCTACAAGCAGCAAAATCCGGATTTGCCGATACATCCGCATGCCAGAATCTGAAGCAGCCCAGCTTCAGGATTTCCGACCGCCATGGCACATCCCTTTCGTTCACCGCTGCGCCGCCTGAGCGGCGCCATCGCGGTCCTCGCCTGCCTCGCCCCCCTGCATGCCTTCGCCACCCTCGGCGGCGACGAGGCCTCCATCGAAGCCGACCGCGTCGCCATGAGCGGCACCGCCGGCACCCCGGCGCCCGCGGCGGCCTATACCGTCAAGACCTTCACCCTGCCCTCGACCACCGTGATCCGGGAATACCTGGGCGCCAGCGGCGTGGTCTTCGCCGTGGCCTGGGAGGGTCCGGCCATGCCCGACCTGAAGCAGTTGCTGGGCAACACCCACTTCGATGCGGTCGACAGCGGCGCCCGCAGCCGCAACCGCGAAGGCCGGCGCGGACCGATGGAACTGCGGCCCGCCGACGCCTCCGGCATGGTCTTCGATTCCACCGGCCACATGCGCGCCTTCGCCGGCCGCGCCTACCTCACCCCGCAACTGCCCGCCGGAGTCGATACCGATGCGATCCGCTGAAGCCTCCCTCTCCCGCACCCTCTCCCAACGCCTGCGGCTGTGGGGCCTGGCCTTGTGCACGGCTGCCGCGCTGGTCGCCTGCGGCGGCGGCGGCGGTGGTGGCGGTTCCAGCGCCAGCTCCAGTTCCAGCGGTGGCTCCAGCGGTGGCTCCAGCGGCGGTTCCGGTGTCGTCAGCGGCACCAATGTCGTGGCCCTGGTCGTGGACAGCGGCCCGAGCGGCATCACCAGCCGCATCGCCAACCTGCCCTACGCCAGCGTCACCATCTGCCCGCCGGGCTCGGCCAGCGGCTGCGTGACCATCGACCACGTGCTGGTCGATACCGGCTCCGTCGGCCTGCGCCTGCTGGCCTCGGCCATCGGCACCGCCACCAACTTCCCCCTGCAGACCAGTACCGCATCGAGCACGCCGTATGCGGCATGCGGCAGTTTCGTCAGCGGCTATACCTGGGGTTCGGTACGCAAGGCCGATGTCACCCTGGGCGGGCTGACCACCGCCTCGCTGCCGATCCAGGTGATCGCCGACCCGGCCTATCCCACCGTGCCCACGGCCTGCTCGAACACCGGCAGCTCGCAGAACAATGTGTCGGACCTGGGCGCCAACGGCATCCTCGGCATCGGCCACTTCGTGCAGGACTGCGGCAACGCCTGCGTCGCCAGCGCCGTCTCCGCCGCCTACTACACCTGCGCCAGCGCCTCCAGCTGCACCCCGGCGGCGATCCCGCTGGCGCAGCAGATCGCCAACCCGGTGGCGAAGATGCCGAGCGACAACAACGGCTCGATGATCGTCTTCCCAACCGTGAACAGCGGCGGCCAGACCACCGTCGCCGGCTCGCTGGTGATGGGCATAGGCACCCGCACCAACAACGCCGTCGGCTCGGCCGTGGCCTATGGGGTGGACCGCAGCACCGGCTACCTGAGTTCGGCCTACAACGGCCGCACCTACAGCCGCACCGCCTTCGACAGCGGCTCCAACTTCTACTTCTTCAGCGACAGCACCCTGGCGCGCTGCAGCGGCTCCAGCAGCAGCTTCTACTGCCCCACTTCCACCCAGACCCTGTCGGCCACCATCAGCGGCACCAACGCGGTCAGCGGCACGGTGAGCTTCCGCATCGCCAACGCCAGCACGCTGTTCACCACGCCGTCGAGCACCGCCGTGCTGCCGGACGTGGGCGCGACCCTGGGCTCGACCACCGGCTTCCTCTTCGGCCTGCCCTTCTACTATGGCCGCAGCGTGTTCACCGCCATCATCGATGCAAGCACTCCGCTGGGGACAGGTCCGTTCGTGGCCTTCTAAGGCGGCGCTGGCCGCGGCCCTGCTGGCCGCCGCCGCTGCGGCCGAGGCGGGCGATGCAGGGGCGCTGTGCAGCGCCACCGCCGCGCAGGCCCCGGCCGATGGCCGTGTCGCCGCGCTGATCGCCGAGGCCCGCGCCCAGCATGCCGCCTTCGGCCGCCAGGAGATCGACAGCGAGGGCCGCCTGGTGCGCGCCGGCTTCGGCGAGGCCGAATTCGACCGAGAGCCGGGCGATCCCGACCCCACCTGGCAGAAGGTGCAGCGCTTCTGGTCGGCCTGGTCGCCGGGATCGCCCGGCCAGGTGCGCGACAGCCAGGGCCGCTGGCAACGCACCGATCTGCTGCGCCAGGGCGTGAACCTGGCCAGCAGCGCACGCCTGGCCAGCTTTGGCGGCGAGGCCAGCGAAATCGGCTTGAACGCCCGCGAGGCCGATGCGCTGGACGCCTCTGTGCAACGCGCCGCCCTGGTGGACAACCCCTGGTCGGCCGTCTTCATCAGCTACCTGATGCGCCAGGCCGGCTTCGGCGCGAACGAATTCGTCTTTTCCGACGCCCACGCCGACTATGCCCGCGCCGCCTTCGCCACCGGCCGGCACGAGGCCGATCACCAGCCCGACACCGGCGCCTACCGCGCCTGCGACCTGGCCGACACGCCGCCCCGCCCCGGCGACCTGGTCTGCAACACCCGCGCACGCGCCGCCGCCATCACCGACTTCCAGGCCCTGGGCCTGGCGCTCGCCGCCGGCGGTTCGCTGCCCATGCATTGCGACCTGGTGGTCGACGTGAACCGCGGCGCGCACATGGCCCGCTCCATCGGCGGCAACGTGCTGCAGTCGGTCACCCTGCGTTCGCTGGCGCTGGAGCCACAGCCCGACCCGGCCCTGCCGCCCCGCCTGGCGGCCCGCTACCGCGAGCATGCCGCCGACCCCGACGCCAGCCTCAACGACCAGCCCTGGGTGCTGTTAATGCAGCTGCGTTGAGGCGTCGCCGTACCAGAGCGTCAGCAGCCGCCGCGCGTTCACCTGGCCCTGGTCACGGTAGTTGGTGTTGAAGGTGGCGTGCACCTGGCCGGCCTGCTCTTCCAGCCGGCGCATCCCGGGCAGCATGGCGCCCAGTTCCGCATCGCTGTAGACGTACTGGAAACGCCCCGAGGAAGCCCCCGCGCTGCGGTTCCAGGCCGAGGCATTGCGCCCGTGCAGCCTCACGATGGCGAGTTCCGGATGCGTCGCCTCCCACACCGCCGGCACGCTGTTGTCGAAATCGCCCTGGGGCGCATCCACCACCACGTTGACCACACCCAGCTCCCGCATCATCGCCAGCGTGCGCCGCGCCTGCGGGCCCTCGAACCAGCTGCGGTGGCGGAACTCGAAGGCCACGGTGGCGCCGGCCATCATGTCCACGCAGTGCTCCAGGTGGGTCTCGACCACCGCGCCCGGCCGCACCGTGGGCGAGAACTGGAACAGCACCGCGCCCAGCTTGCCGGCCGCCTGCAGCGGATGCAGCGCGGCGCGCATGCGCCACCAGAGTTCCTGGCGCACATCGCTGGGCAGGTCGCGCCACTGCACCGTCTCCTGGGTGCCGACCTGGCCGCGCAGTTCGCGCGGCAGGCAGGACAGCGGGATGTCGTGCCCGGTGAAGGCGCGGAAGGCCTTGATGTCGAACACGAAGCCCGGCGGCGTGCGTTCGGCCCAGAGGGCCGCGTTGTGGGGCGTGGGCAGGCCGTAGAAGCTGGAGTCGACCTCCACCATGGGAAAGCGCGAGGCATAGAAACGCAGGCGCTGCTCGGCCGTGTGCACGTCGGTGGGATAGAAGAGTCCCGGGGTCAGCAGGGTGGGGTCGGTCCAGGAGGCGGAACCGGCGAGAAGCGTCATGGCACATCCATTGCTTGGGATCCTCCAGGCGTCTAAGAGGCTGTTCGGGTCCGGTGCATGGTGCACCGGGCGGTCGCGCAGTACGAGCGAGACGTATGGTGAAAAGGGTGTTATGGCATGAAACGAAACGCAGGATCAAGCTTGCACTGACCGGGCTCGCCTGCCTGTGGTCCTGTTGGCTACCGCAGGCGGCACAGGCGAGGGAAAAGATCGTCTTTCTCACGGGCTGGACAGCCCAGGCCGACTACGGCGGCTTCTACCAGGCCGTAGCCGAGGGTCTCTACGACAAGCACGGCATCACCGTGGAACTGCGTGAGGGCGGCCCCGGCATCAATGCCTCCCAGCTGCTGGCCGCCAAGGCCGTGGACTTCGCCCTGGTGCAGTCCAACGACGCGGTCGTCAACCTCAGACGCGCCGGCGCACCGGTCACCGCCGTCGCGGCATTCGCGCAGAAGAACCAGCAGACGCTCATCACCCACAAGGGCAACGGCATCGCTTCCCTGGCCGACATGAAGGGCAAGCCCATCATGATCTCCACCGGCTCGGCGACGACCTTCTGGCCCTGGCTGCGCGCCAAGTACGGCTTCACCGACACGCAGATCCGCAAGTTCGCCTTCAGCCTGGCGCCCTTTCTGTCGGACCCGAATGCGATCCAGCAGGGCTTCATCACCTCGACCGAATACCTGGCCAGCCAGCAGAAGGCAGAGACCACCTCCTTCCTGCTGGCCGACTACGGCTACGCCAGCTACGGCGTGCTGCTGGTGGTGCCCGAGGACTGGGTGAAGAACAAGCCGGCCGCCGTGCAGGCCTTCGTCGATGCCACGGCCGAGGGCTGGTCGCATTTCCTCTACGGCAATCCGGAGCCGGCGATGGCGCTGATCAAGCAGCGCGATCCGCAGATGAGCGACGGCCTGCTGAAGTTCGCCCGCGAGCGGCTGGTGTCGCTCCAGGTGGTGGACGACGCCAACACGGCCAGGCTCGGCATAGGCGCCATGTCCGACCAGCGCTGGCGCGAGCACATGGACGTGCTGGTGCAGGAAGGCGTGTTCCCGGCCGGCACCGACACCAGGGGTGCCTACACCCTGCAGTTCGTCAACCGCGGGCCCACGCCGAAGTAGGCGCCCCACGGCGCCCGCGGGCGCCGCCACCGTCCCATTCCCTATCCATCGCTGGCCGTGACCCACGGCGCCGCGCGCGCGGTGCCGGCCGCACGTCCATGCAAGTCCCACGAGAACAGACCATGTTGCAAACCGCCCATCCCGTCCTGCGCCGCTTCTGGTATCCGCTGATGCCCGTCAGCCGCCTGGAGGCCGGCCCCCAGCCCTTCACCCTGCTCAATACCGAACTCGTCGTCTGGCGCGGCGCCGACGGCAGCCTGGGCGCCATCCGCGACCGCTGCTGCCACCGCTCGGCCAAGCTCTCGCGTGGTTATGTCGAAGGCAACTGCATCACCTGCGCCTACCACGGCTGGTCCTATGCGGCCGACGGCCAGGTGATGTGCATCCCCCAGGCCGCGCCCGAGCAGCAGGGCAAGCCCACCGGCCTTTCGATCGAGTCCTACCATGTGGCCGAACGCTACGGCCATGTCTGGGTGGCGCTGGAGGATCCGCTCTCGCCCATCCCCGAGATGCCCGAGGCCGCCGATGCCGGCATGCGCCGCCTCGACCAGTTCTGCGAGGTCTGGCAATGCGCCTCGCTGCGGGTGATGGAGAACTCCTTCGACACCTCGCACATCGCCTTCACCCACCGCCATTCCTTCGGCGACATCACCGATGTGGTACAGGAGGCCTTGCATTTCGAGGAAACCGCCCAGGGCTTCGACGTGGCCGAACGCAGCCACCGGGCGATGAACCGCACCGGCGCCGTCGCCGCGCTGCGGGTGGAGGGCGAGATGACGCACCGCTCGCAGACCGCCCAGTGGTTCATGCCCTTCTCGCGCCGCCTGGCGATCCGCTATCCCTCGGGCCTGCGCTGCACCTTCTTCACCGGCGCCACGCCGATCGACGACAAGACCTGCATGCTGGTGCAGTTCTGCTTCCGCAGCGACACCGAGGAAGAGGTCAGCTTCGAGGCCGCCACCGCCTACGACCGCATCATCGTGGACGAGGACCGCAACATCCTCGAAAGCATGGAATACGACGTGCCCCTGGTGCCCACCCGCGAGGAGGAGATCGCCATGCGCTCGGACCGCCCGGGCCTGACCATCCGCCGCCGCCTGCGCGAGCTGCTGGCCGCCCACGGCGAGACCGAGAGCCGGCTGCGCACCGTGGTGCCCATCGCCGTGTCCGCCTGAGGAGCTGGCCATGCAGATCACCCGACAAGCGGCCCTGCGCCGCTTCTGGTACCCGGTGATGCCGGCCGCCCTGCTCGACGGCGGCGGCCTGCATCCCTTCACCCTGCTGGGCGAGCCGATCGTGCTCTGGCGCGCCGAGGACGGCAGCGTCGCCTGCCTGCGCGACCGCTGCTGCCACCGCACCGCGCGCCTGTCGCTGGGCTTCGTCGAAGGCAGCGACGTGGTCTGCGGCTACCACGGCTGGACCTTCTCGCCGCAGGGCCGCTGCGTGCGGGTGCCGCAGCAGGCACCGGGCACGCCGATCGCCGCCAATGCCTGCGTGCCGGCCTACCGGGCGCAGGAGCGCTACGGCCATGTCTGGGTCACGCTGGCGGCGCCCGGCGAAGAGCCGCTGGCCGGCCTGCCCGAGCTGCCGCAGGACGCTGATCCGTCCTTCCGCCGCATCGCCGAGTTCCACGAACCCTGGGACATCGGCGCGCTGCGGCTGATGGAGAACTCCTTCGACAACGCCCATGTGGCCTATGTGCACCGCGCGACCTTCGGCGATGTGCAGGATGCGCGGCCCAATCTCTACCGCATCACCTCGCAGCATGCCTACGGCTTCGAGGCCACCACCCACTACCGGGTGGTGGTGCGCGGCGAGACGGCGCAGCGCGCCATCGGCAGCGAGGAGGCCGAGACGGTGCGCGAACAGACCTCGGCCTGGTTCATGCCCTTCGTGCGCCGCACCGGCATCCGCTATCCCAACGGACTGGAGCATGTGATCGTGACCTGCGCCACGCCGATGGACGACCGTCGTTCCATGATCCTGCAATGGGTCTACCGCAACGACAGCGAAGCCGAGGCCAGCGCCGCCAGCGTGATCGCCTTCGACCGCGCGGTGACGCTGGAGGACAAGGCCATCCTGGAGAGCTGCGACCCCGACGTGCCGCTGGCCGTGGTCGACGGCGAGGAGCTGCACATGGCCAGCGACCGCCCCGGCCTGGTGATGCGCAGCCTGTTCATGAAGCTGCTGGCCCAGGCCGGCGAGCAGGAGCAGCGCGCCGAAGCGCCGGCCTGGGTGCCGGTGGCCCTGCCGCGCGGCACCGCGCCCCAACCCGCCTGAAGGAAAGCCCATGGCCGCCCACCCTCCCCATCCCGGCGCCGTGCGCCTTGCGGCCGCGCGCCTGCATGCACCGCGCTGGCGGCCGCGCGCCGCCACCTGGCTGCCGCTCGCCGCCGGCCTGCTGGCGCTGCTGGCCTGGGAGGCGCTGGTGCGCCTGCTGCGGGTGCCGCCCTTCGTGCTGCCGGCGCCCAGCGCCATCGCCGCCGCCTTCATGGCCGACAGCGGCGGCCTGCTGCTGAGCCTGGCCAACACCGCGGCCGTCACGCTGGGCGCCTTCGCGCTGGCCCTGGTCACCGGCCTGGGCGCGGGCGTGCTGATCGCGCAGAA
Source organism: Xylophilus rhododendri (assembly GCF_009906855.1). NCBI lineage: Bacteria > Pseudomonadati > Pseudomonadota > Betaproteobacteria > Burkholderiales > Xylophilus > Xylophilus rhododendri. The sequence continues at coordinate 4,075,657 of NZ_CP047650.1, read as the reverse complement.
CCGCACGGTGGAGATGACGCTCTGGCCCTATGCCATCGTGATGCAGGTCACGCCGGTGGTGGCCATCGCACCCATCGTGATGATCTGGGTCGGCATGGACCGGGTCTGGCTGGCCCTGCTGATCCTGGCCTGGCTGGTGGCCTTCTTCCCGATCCTGGCCAATACCGTGGCCGGGCTGAAATCGGTGGACCGGGGGCTGACCGAACTCTTCCAGCTCTACGGCACCTCGCGCTGGAAGCGGTTCCGCCACCTGCAGCTGCCGGCCGCCCTGCCCCACGTGCTGACCGGCGCGCGCATCTCCTCGGGCCTGGCCGTCATCGGCGCGGTGGTGGCCGAATTCGTCGCCGGCAGCGGCACCGCCCGCGGCCTGGGCTGGGCCATCGTGGAGAGCGGCAGCATGCTCAACGTGCCGCGCATGTTCGCGGCGCTGGTGCTGCTGTCGCTCTTCGGCCTGGCCGTCTGGGCCCTGACCACGCTGGTGCAGCGCCGCCTGCTGGCGCACTGGCACGAGAGCGAGACCGCGCATGAGCACTGAACCGGCCGACACCATGAACCCGCCCTCCACACGCCCCCTGCTGGCCCGCCTGCAGGGCGTGCACAAGACCTTCGCCGGCAGCGGCGCCGCCGCCCTGCGCGGCATCGACCTGGACATCCACGAGGGCGACTTCGTCTGCCTGCTCGGCCCCTCGGGCTGCGGCAAGTCCACCGTGCTGCGCCTGCTCGCCGGCCTGCTCAAGCCCGGCGGCGGCAGCCTGCAGTGGGGCGGAGAGGGCAAGCGCCCGGAGATCGGCTTCGTCTTCCAGGACGCCACCCTGATGCCCTGGGCCAGCGTGGCCGACAACGTCTACCTGCCCTGGCAGCTGCAGGACGTGCCGCGCGCCCAGGTGGCCGGCGCCATCGACGAGGCCCTGGCCCTGGTCGGCCTGCGCGAGGCGGCGGACGCCTACCCGCGCCAGCTCTCGGGCGGCATGCGCATGCGGGTGTCGATCGCCCGCGCCCTCGTCACCCGGCCGCGCCTGCTGCTGATGGACGAGCCCTTCGCCGCCCTCGACGAGATCACCCGCAACCGGCTCAACCAGGACCTGGCGGCACTCTGGCGCCAGCTGGGCTGCACCGTGGTCTTCGTCACCCACAGCGTGATCGAGAGCGTGCAGCTGGCCAGCCGGGTGGTGGTGATGGCGGCGCGGCCCGGCCGCATCGTGGGCGAACTCGAAGGCCTGGCCGACCGCCGCCAGCCGCGCCTGCCCGGGCTGACCCCCGAGGCGGCGGAGCAGAGCCAGCGCGTCTCGGCCCTGCTCGACCGGGCCATGGGGATGGCGGCATGAACCCCGTGCTCGACTTCGACACCCTGGACCAGGCCACGCTGGACCGCCTGCTCGACCAGCGCGCCTGGGCCCGCGACATGGACGCCGGCCTGGCCCGCTACGCCGCCACCAGCGCCGCCCTGCGCGGCCGCCTGCCGCACCGCGCCGACATCGCCTACGGACCCGACCCGGCGCAGCGCATGGACTGGTTCGCACCCAGCAGCGGCAGCGGCAGGGCCGTGGTCGTCTTCGTGCACGGCGGTGCCTGGCGCTCCGGCAGCAAGGAGACCAACAGCTTCGCCGCCGGCACCGTGCTGGCCGCCGGCGCGCATTTCGTGCCGATCGAGTTCGCGCAATGCCCTGCCGTCAGCCTGGCCACCATGGCGCAGCAGGTGCGCGAGGCCATCGCCCATGTACGGCGCTGCGCCGCCGCATACGGCGCGGACCCGCAGCGCATCGTGCTGGCCGGGCATTCCTCCGGTTCGCACCTGCTGGCGCTGGCCCTGGCCACCGACTGGCAGGCGGAATTCGGCCTGCCGGGCGGTTTCCTGCGCGCGGCCATCTGCTCCAGCGGCTTCTACGAAATGGCGCCGGTGGCGCGCAGCGCACGCAACCAGTACCTGGGACTGGACGCCGCCGAGGCCCGCGCGCTCAGCCCCATCCACCAGGTGGGTGCCATCGCCTGCCCGGTCTTCGTCGGTACCGGCGAGCTGGACAACCCGCTGATGCAGGCCCAGGCCGATGCCTTCGCCGCCGCGCTGGACAGCCGCGGCCTGCTGATGGCGCGCGAGACCGCGCCGGACCTGGACCATTTCGAGGTGGCCGAAACCTATGCCTCGCCCGAGGGCATGCTGGGCCGCGCCCTGCTGGCAGCCCTGCGCCTGGCCGAACAGGAGCCGGCATGACCATGGCCGCCGCCTCCCTCTCCACCACTGTCTCCACCACCCTCGCCGTCACCGTCGCGGCCCGCGCCCTGCTGCCCGGCGGCGTGCTGCACCTGCGCCTGCGTTCGGCCGACGGCGCGCCGCTGCCGGCCTTCGAGCCCGGCGCCCATGTCGACCTGCACCTGGGCGACGGCCTGGTGCGCCAGTACTCGCTGTGCGGCGATCCCGACCTGCCGGGCGACTGGCAGCTGGCCATCCTGCTGGCCCGGCCCTCGCGCGGCGGCTCGCAGGCGGTGCACGACCGGCTGGCGCCGGGCAGCCGCTGGACCGTAAGCCCGCCGCGCAACCAGTTCCCCCTGGCCGCCGGCACCCGGCGCGCGGTGCTGCTGGCCGGCGGCATCGGCATCACGCCGCTGCTGGCCATGGCCTGGCGGCTGCATCGGCTGGGCACGCCTTTCACGCTGCACTACGCGGTGCGCGGGCAGGACAGCGCGGCCTTCGCCGGACTGCTGCAGGACACACCCTTCGCCGACCGGGTGCACCTCCATGCCGACGACGGCCCGGCCGCCCAACAGCTGGACATCCTCCAGGCCCTGGGCGAGCCGCAGCCCGGCACCCATGCCTACACCTGCGGCCCCGAGGGTTTCATGCGTGCGGTGCAGGCCGGCGCGCGGGCGCTGGGCTGGCCGGCCGACCATTGCCACCAGGAGCATTTCCAGCCGCCCGACGAAGAAGTCCAGCCGGCCGACCGCGCCTTCACCGTGCAGGCCGCGCGCAGCGGCGTGACGGTGCAAGTGCCGGTCGGCTGCAGCATCTCCAGCGTGCTGCTGAAGGCAGGTGTCACCGTCTGGACCTCCTGCGAACAAGGCGTCTGCGGCACCTGCCTCACGCCCCTGCTCGCCGGCGAGGCCGACCACCGCGACCGCTACCAGACGGCGGAGGAAAAAGCCGCCCAGAACCAGGTCGCCCTGTGTTGTTCACGCGCGCTATCCCCGACCCTGGTGCTGGATTTATAGGCAGCCATCATCTGGACGGATATACAGTACGGGCTTCACCGCCCGTGCCATGCCCTCACCCCATTCACCGGTCTCCCCGGCCTCCACCGCCTTCGATTCCCTCAACGAGCGCCAGCGCGAGTCCGTCTTCTTCGGCGACGGCCCGCTGCTGATCGTGGCCGGCGCCGGCTCCGGCAAGACCACCACCCTCGCCCACCGCGTGGCCCGGCTGGTGCTCGATGGCGCCGATCCGCAGCGCATGCTGCTGCTGACCTTCTCGCGCCGCGCCGCCGTCGATATGGAGCGGCGTATCGGCGGAGTGCTGCAGAAGGTGCTGGGCATCGCAGGCAAGAGCGGCCAGGCGCCCTCGCTGCCCTGGGCCGGCACCTTCCACGGCATAGGCTCGCGGCTGCTGCGCGAGCATGCGGCGGCCATCGGACTGGAGGACAACTTCACCATCCACGACCGCGGCGACGCCGAGGACCTGATGGGCATCGTGCGCCACACACTGGGCTTTTCCAGCACGGCCAAACGTTTCCCGATGAAGGGCACCTGTCTCGGCATCTACTCCCGCTGCGTCAACACCCGCATGCCGCTGGAGCAGGTGCTGCGCGAGGCCTATCCCTGGTGCGCCGAATGGGAGGCCGAGCTTAAGCAGCTCTTCGGCGCCTATGTGGACGCCAAGCAGCAGCAGAACACCGTCGATTACGACGACCTGCTGCTCTTCTGGGCCGACATGGCCGCCGACCCCGCCATCGGCCCGCTGCTGGCCGAGCGCTTCGACCATGTGCTGGTCGACGAATACCAGGACACCAACCGGCTGCAGGCCACCATCCTGCTCGGCCTGAAGCCCGAGGGCCGGGGCCTGACGGTGGTGGGCGACGACGCCCAGGCCATCTATTCCTTCCGCGGCGCCACGGTGCGCAACATCCTGGACTTTCCCGCGCAGTTCGAGCCGCCCGCCACCGTCATCGCGCTGGAGCGCAACTACCGCTCCACCCAGCCCATCCTGCAGGTGAGCAATGCCGTCATCGCCCGCGCCGCAGAGCGCCATGCCAAGCGCCTGTGGACCGACAAGGCCTCCACCCGGCGCAGCGAACTGGTGGTGGTGCCCGACGAGATGCAGCAGGCGCGTTGGGTGGCCGAGCGCACCCTGTCGCTGCGCGAAGGCGGGCTGCGGCTGACCTCGCAGGCGGTGCTGTTCCGCACCGCCAGCCACAGCGCCGCGCTGGAGCTGGAACTGGCCCGGCGCAACATCCCCTTCGTGAAGTTCGGCGGCCTCAAATTCCTGGAAGCCGCCCACGTCAAGGACCTGCTGGCCGTGCTGCGTTTCGTGCAGAACCCGCGCAGCCGGCTGGCCGGATTCCGGGTGCTGCAGCTGATGCCGGGCCTGGGCGCGGCCACCGCCGGCCGGCTGCTCGATGCGATGGAGGCCAGTCCCGATCCGGCCGGCGTGATCGCAGGCTTCCGGCCCAAGCCCTCGCTGGCTGGCGACTGGCAGGCCTTCGCCACGCTCTACGCCGCCCTGCGCGATGCGCAGCAGTCCAGCTGGCCGGGCGATGCCGAACGGGCGCTGGCCTGGTATGTGCCGCACCTGGAGCGCATCCACGAGGATGCCGAAACCCGCCGGGCCGATCTGGAACAGCTGGTGCGCCTCGCGGCCGGCCATGGCTCGCGCGAACGTTTCCTGGCCGAACTGACGCTGGACCCGCCGGAATCCACCAGCGACAAGTCCGGCGTGCCGCTGCTGGACGAGGACTACCTGATCCTTTCCACCATCCATTCGGCCAAGGGCCAGGAATGGACCTCGGTGTCGGTGCTCAACGTGGTGGACGGCTGCATCCCGTCCGACATGGCGACCGGCGACAGCGCCGAGATCGAGGAAGAGCGCCGCCTGCTCTACGTGGCCATGACCCGCGCCCGCGAGCATCTGCACCTGGTGGTGCCGCACCGCTTCTACGTCACCCAGCAGGCCCGCAACGGCGACCGCCACATGTATGCCGCGCGCAGCCGCTTCATCGACGAGCGGGCGGTGCTCGATTTCGACCAGGTGTTCTGGCCGCCGCCGGCCGCCGGCACGGCCGGCCCGCGGGTGGCCGCACGCATGGAGGTGGGCGTGCGCCAGCGCTCGCGCGACGCATGGAAGTGAAAGAAGCAAGTCCCGCCACACTGCGCATCGAGCCCCATGGCTGGCTGCTGCCGGTGCCGGCCGGCAGCACCCTGCTGATGGCGGCCGAGGCGGCCGGGGTGGAACTGGCCAGCTCCTGCCGCAACGGCACCTGCCGCAGCTGCATCTGCCTGAAGACCGCGGGCGAGGTGAGTTACCGCATCGCCTGGCCCGGCCTCAGCCGCGAAGAGAAGCAGGAGGGTTATGTACTCCCCTGCGTGGCCTATGCCGAAGGCGACGTGGCGCTGCTCGCGCCCGGCGCCCTGCGGGTCTGAGCCCGGGCTCCTAGGCCAGGAAACGTTCGGCCAGCCGGCTCCAGAAGGCCGCCCCACCGTCAGGTTGCCGTCGTGGAAGTCGTAGCGCGGGTTGTGCAGCCCCCGCCCGCCTTCCGAAGGCCCGTTGCCGATGCGCACCAGCGCGCCCGGGCAGGCCTGCAGCATGTAGGCGAAGTCCTCGCTGCCCATCATCTTGGGGAAGTCGCGCGCCACACGGTCGGCGCCGACCAGTTCGGTGGCCACGTCGCCGGCCAGGGCCACGGCATCTGCCGCGTTGTCCACCACCGGATAGCCCTCGATGTAGCGGATCTCGGCGCGGGCGCCATGGGCCTCGGCGGTGGACTCGACCAGCCTGGTGATCCGCTCCTTGAGCAGCGCCCGCACCGCCGGGCTGAAGGAACGCACGCTGATGCCGATCTCGGCCTCGGCCGGGATCACGTTCAGCGCATCGCCCGCACGCAGCCGGCCCACGGTGACCACCGCCGATTCGTTGGGATCGACATTGCGCGACACCACCGTCTGCAAGGCCATCACGATGGCGGCCGAGGCCACCAGCGGATCCACCGCCAGGTGCGGCCGCGCCGCATGCCCGCCCACGCCGAGGATCTTGATGAACACCCGGTCGCCCGCCGCCAGGAAGGGGCCCTGGCGCATCAGGAAATGCCCCTGCGGCGCACCCGGATGGTTGTGCATGGCGAACACCATGTCGCAGGGAAAGCGCTCGAACAGGCCGTCGGCCACCATGGCCTTGCCGCCGCTGTCGAAGCCGCGTTCCTCGGCCGGCTGGAAGATCAGGTTCAGGGTGCCCGAGAAACGCCGCGTCTGCGCCAGGTGGCGGGCAGCGCCCAGCAGCATGGTCGTGTGGCCGTCGTGGCCGCAGGCGTGCATCAGGCCGGGCGTGGCACTGGCGTACGGCAGGCCGGTGTCTTCCTGGATCGGCAGCGCATCCATGTCGGCGCGCAGGCCCAGGCGTTTGCCGCCCTCGCCCACTTTCAGCTGCGCCACCAGGCCGGTCTGGCCGATGCCGCGGGTGACCTGGTAGCCCCATTGCGTGAGTTTGTCCGCGACCAGGTCGGAGGTGGCGTGTTCGGCGAAGGCCAGCTCGGGATGGCGGTGGATGTGGTGGCGCAGCACGCTCAGTTCCTCGTGCAGCGGCTGCAGGTCGGCGACCTGGGTGAGGACGGGGGCGCTCATCAGTTGGAATCCATGACGATTCGGTTGTCGCGGGCGATGCGCTGGTAGAACTGGATGCGCTCGGCGATCTCCTTGCGGTAGGCCGCGGGCGTGACGTCCTCGGGCACGATCATGCCCTTGTCCAGCCAGGTGGCCCGGGTGGCGGGCTCGGCGAGGATCCTGCGAGTCTCGGTGTAGAGCTTCTGCACGATGGCATCCGGCGTCTTGGCCGGCGCGGCCAGGCCGTTCCAGGAGGTGAGGTTCAGGTCGGGCAGCTTCAGTTCGGCGAAGGTGGGCACATCGGGCAGCTGCTGCACGCGGGCCGGCGCGGCGACGGCCAGGGCGCGCAGCTTGCCGTTCAGGATGTTGCCGAGGTTGGACGAGAGGTTGTTCCAGGTCAGCTGCACCTGGCCGCCCAGCAGGTCCGACAGCGCCACGCCCGCGCCGCGGTAGGGGATGTGGGCCATGGGAATGCCGGCCTGGTTCTTCAGCAGCTCCATGCTCAGGTGCGAGACCGAGCCGGTGCCGGCGCTGGCGTAGTTGAGCGCCGTGGGATGGGCGCGGGCGTACTTCACCAGCTCGTCGAAGCTGCGGATCGGCAGGTCGGCGTTGATCAGCAGCACATTGGCCAGGCGGCCGATGATGGTGATGGGTGCGAAGTCCTTGACCGCGTCGTAGGGCAGCCTGGGGTTCATCGCGGGGTTGACCACATGGGTGCTCTGCGAGGTGACGATGAGGGTGTAGCCGTCCGGCGCCGCCTTGGCCACGTAGGTCGAGCCGATGGTGCCGCCAGCGCCGCCCCGGTTGTCGACCACCACCGGCTGGCCGAGCGCACGCGCCAGGCGGTCGGAGATCAGCCGGCCGGCCACGTCCACCGAGCCGCCGGGCGTGAAGGGCACCACCAGGTTGATCGGTCGGCTGGGGTACGGCGTGTCCGCGGCGAAGGCGGGCAGGCCCAGGCCGGCGAGGCCGGCGGCGGCGGTGGATTGCAGGAAGCGGCGGCGGTCGGATGCGGGTGAAGTCATGGCGTCGAAAGGATCGGGAATGCGGCTAGCGTAGGCCAGGACCGCCGCGGGTTTCAAACGACAAAATCATCGTCCGCGATGACATGATGTAATTCCCGCCATGAAGTTGCGCTCCCCCTCGCTGGTCGAACTGCATGCCTTCCTGGCGGTGTGCCGCCTGGGCAGCTTCCGCCAGGCCGCCGAGGTGTTGTGCGTGACGCAGGCGGCGGTGAGCCGCGCGGTGCAGCGGCTGGAGCAGCACCTGGGCGGCTGCCGGCTCTTCGAACGCTCGCCCCAGGGCGTGACGCTGACCGAGCAGGGCCGCCAGCTGCGCCAGCTGACCGAGCGGCATGTGATGGCGCTGGAGTCGGCCACCGCCCTTTTCCAGCAGCCGCGCTCCTCGGCCAAGCTGCGGCTGAGTGTGATCCCCACCCTGGGCACCAAATGGCTGTTGCCGCGCCTGCCGCGTTTCCAGGCGGCGCATCCGGGACTGCACATCGAGATGCGGCAGTTCCGCCACGACGAGGATTTCCAGCGCGACGACGTGGACATCTGGATCGACGTGAAGCGCCCGCGCCGCCGCTGGCCGAGCCGGCTGCAGGTGACCTACCTGCTGGGCCGCGACATCGTGCCGGTCTGCGCCCCCGAGGTGCTGCCGCGCCTGCAGGCGCCGCGCGACCTGGGCCGCGAGGTGCTGCTGCACCACACCAACTTCCCCGAGAACTGGGCGCGCTGGGCCAATGCCGCCGGCCTGGGCGGCGAGCCGCGCCTGGGGCCGGGCTACGACCTGAGCATGAACATGATCTTCGCGGCCAAGGAGGGCGTGGGCGTGGCGATCACCCAGCCCTGCCTGATCGAGCGCGAGCTGGCGCGCGGCGAGCTGGTGATCCCCTTCCCGATTCCGGTTTCCACCGGCCGGGGCTATTTCCTCTGCCTGGACCAGCAGCAGCCGGCCAGCGCCGGGCAGTTGGCCTTCTGCGCCTGGGTGCAGGAAGAGGCCCGGCTGGCGGTGGACCCCGTCGTGACGGCCGCGCCGCTTCAGTAGGTCTTGTAGGGCAGGAACTTGCCCGACAGCACCACCCGCACCCGGTCGCCCTTGGGGTCGTTCTGGCGCTGCATGTCCATGGAGAAATCGATGGCGCTCATGATGCCGTCGCCGAACTCCTCGTGGATCAGCTCCTTGATCGTCGTGCCGTACACGTTCACCAGTTCGTACCAGCGGTAGATCAGCGGATCGGTGGGCACGGCGGTGGGCAGCGAGCCCTTGTAGGGCACGACCTGCAGCCATTTCCGCTCGTCGGCATCCAGGCCGAAGATGTCGCCGACGATGGCCGCCTGTTCGGCCGTCAGCGTCATCTGGCCCAGGCAGGCGGCCGTCGTCCATTCCTTGGACAGGCCGACCTTCTCGGCCACGCTGGCCCAGCTGATGCCGTTCAGCACCTTGGCGGTCATGATTTTCTCGGTAACGTCGTTGCGGCTCATGGGAAAAACTCCTGTTGGAAATGCGTGAGGGGGTGGATCAGTGGGCGGCGCCCACCAGGAAATCGACGATGCGGTTGCGCATCGCGTAATAGCCGTCGAGCCGGTGCAGGCCCGCCCGGTTGCGTTCGCGCGGCAGAGGGTTGGCGACGATCTCGGCCACGCCGCCCGGCCGCCAGCCGGCCGCCGTGTCGCTGCCGTTGCGCATCAGCAGGATGCGGTCGGCCAGCAGGATGGCTTCGTCCACGTCGTGGGTGATCATGAAGACGGTCTGCCCGGTCTGGCGCACGATGGCCAGCAGCTCGTCCTGGATGGTGCCGCGGGTGAGTGCATCGAGCGCGCCGAAGGGCTCGTCGAGCAGCAGCATGCGGGGCTCGATCGCGAAGGCGCGGGCGATGCCCACACGTTGCTTCATGCCGCCGGAGAGCTGGGACGGCTTCTTGTCGATGGCCGCGCTCAGACCGACCAGGGCGACGTATTTCTCGACCTGCGCCTGCACCTGAGCCCGGCTCCAGTCCGGCCAGCGCGACTCCACCGCGAAGGCGATGTTGCGGCGCACCGTGAGCCAGGGCATCAGCGCATGGCTCTGGAACACCACGCCCCGCTCAAGCCCGGGCGCCACCACCTCGCGGCCGTCCATGAAGATATGGCCCGAACTCGCGTGGTCCAGGCCCGCCATTGCATTGAGGATGGTGGTCTTGCCGCAGCCCGAGTGGCCGATGATGCAGACGAACTCGCCGCGCTCGAGCGTGAAGTCCACCCCGTCGAACACCGGCCGGCCCGGCACGAAGGACTTGGCCAGCCCCTGGATCTTCAGCAGCAGTTCATTCGACATAGCTGACCTTCTTCTGGACGGCGGCGAAGGCCAGGTCCAGCGCCATGCCCACCACGCCGATCACCAGGATGGCGAAGATCACGTTGGTCAGCGACAGGTTGTTCCACTCGTTCCACAGGAAGTAGCCGATGCCGGTGCCGCCGACCAGCATCTCGGCCGCCACGATCACCAGCCAGGCGATGCCCATGCTGATGCGCATGCCGGTGAGGATGGTGGGCGCGGCCGCCGGCAGGATCACCCGCAGCGCCTTGCGCATCGGGCGCACCTCCAGCGTGGCCGCCACGTTCAGCCATTCGCGCTTGACCGAGGCCACGCCGAAGGCGGTGTTGAGCAGCATCGGCCAGACCGAGCAGATGAAGATCACGAAGATGCCGCTGGCCGAGGAATCCTTGATGGTGTAGAGCGCCAGCGGCATCCAGGCCAGGGGCGAGATGGGTTTCAACACCTGGATGAAGGGGTCCAGCGCCTTGCGGAACAGGGGCGACATGCCGATCAGGAAACCCAGCGGCAGCGCCACCACGCAGGCCAGCAGGAAGCCGCTGCCCACCCGCAGCAGCGACCAGCCGAGCTGGATGGCGATGCCCTTGTCGTTGGGGCCGTTGTCGTAGAAGGGATGGGCCAGTTGCCGGGCGATGGTGGCCGCCATCTGGGCTGGCGTTGGAAAGCCCGAGCCCTTCTGCGCCGCGCCCGCCGTCGGGTCCTTGCCGAGCATCTTCGCGTACTCGATCTGCTCCGGCGTCATGCCCGCTGCGGAGCTGTTCGGCGCGCTGGAGAGCGTGGCCAGGTGCCACACGCCGATCAGCAGCACCAGGACCAGCAGCGACAGCAATGCAGCCTTCAGGTTGAGGTTCTTCGCCGACACCGTCTCAGCCCGCCATCTTCGAGATGGTAAAACTGCGTGTGTATTCCTCCGCCTTGGCCGCATCGAACACCTTGCCCATGATGGTGAACTTGGGGTAGGCCCCCTCCGGCGGCTTCTGGCCGAGTTCGGCCATGCGTTTCTTGGCATCGGTCAGCAGGTAGACCTTCTCTGCGATCTGCTTGTAGTCGACCTCGCCCTTCACATAGCCCCAGCGTTTCATCTGGGTGAGCATCCACACGGCCATGGACTGCCAGGGGATGGGGTCGAAGTCGGCCCGGTCGGGCACGGTCCTGATGTTGCCCAGGCCGTCGGCGAAGCGGCCGGTGAGCACCTGGGTCAGCACCGTCTCGGGCTGGTTGAGGTACTGGGCGGGGGCGATCACCTTGGCGATGAGTTCGCGGTTCTTCGGCTCGCGCGCCATGGCCGAGGCGGTGAGCACCGAACGCACCAGGGCGGCGAAGGTGTTGGGGTTCTGCTGGATGAAGGCGGCGCTGGTGCCGAAGGCGCAGCAGGGATGGCCGTTCCAGATGTCCTTGGTGAGGATGTGCAGGAAACCCACCTCCTCGAACACCGCTCGCTGGTTGAAGGGGTCCGGGCCCAGGTAGCCGTCGATATTGCCGGCGCGCAGGTTGGCCACCATCTCGGCGGGCGGCACGACACGGATCTGGATGTCGGTGTCGGGGTTCAGGCCGTGCTCGGCCACGTAGTAGCGCAGCAGGAAGTTGTGCATGCTGAACTCGAAGGGCACGGCGAACCTGAAGCCCTTCCAATTCTTGGGGTCGCGCTTGTCCTTGTGTTTGTTGGCCAGGGTGATGGCCTGGCCGTTGGTGTTCTGGATGGTGGCCACTTCCATCGGCACCGCGTTCGAGCCCACGCCCATGGAGATGGCCAGCGGCATCGGCGAGAGGAAATGCGTGGCGTCGTATTCCTTGTTGAGCATCTTGTCGCGGATCAGCGCCCAGCCGGCCGTCTTCACCACGTCCACGTTCAGGCCCTGCTGTTTGTAGAAGCCCAGGGGGTGGGCCATGATCAGCGGCGTGGCGCAGGTGATCGGGATGAAGCCGATCTTCAGGTCCTTCTTCTCCAGCGGGGCCTTGTCCTGGGCCATGGCCTGCAGCGCGCCCAGGGGAAGCAGCGAGGCGATGGCGGCTCGGGCGGTGTTGGCGCCCACGGCCTGCAGGAAACGGCGGCGCACGCCGTCCTGCGGGAACAGGGCCTTGACCAGGGCCGCCTCGATCTTGTCGTTGGACAGGGCCTCGGCCGAGGCGTGTTCGCCGGGCGCGTGGTCGGCGCCGCAGGCGCAGCGCAGCAGCAGCGGGCGGTCGGCATCGTAGGCGGCGGGGAGGGTCGGCAGTCGGGACATGGTGCGGCTCCGGAAAAGGGATGCCTGCGCCATCGCAACCGCCGGACCAGCCGCGTGCCAAGCGCGCCCCGGCTCGGCCTTTCACGGGTGCCGCGGCCACGTGCTGTAGGGCTGCCCCTACAAAACCGCGTCGCGCCCGTGCCGTTCGGCGTAGAGCGCCAGCTCCACGTCGTTCTTGGTGCCGGTCTTCTCCAGGATGCGCGCCCGGTAGGTGCTGACGGTGTTGGACGCCAGGCCCAGCTGCGCACCAATCTCGCTCACGGTGCGCCCCGTGGTGAGCAGCCGGAACACCTGGTGCTCGCGGTGCGACAGCGCCTCGCCGGCCGCGCCCTTGCCCACCGCCAGCGCCAGGGCCTGCGCCGCCGCGGCCGTGACATAGATGCCGCCGGCCGCCGCCTGGCGCACCGCCTGCACCATGGCGTCGGGATCGGCGCTCTTGTTGAGGTAGCCGGCGGCGCCCAGGCGGATGCAGCGCACCGCGTACTGATTCTCGGGATAGGTGGAGATCACCAGCACCGGCAGCGCGGGCCAGTCGCGGCGCAGCTGCTGCAGCACGTCGAGGCCGTCGCGCTCGGGCAGGGCGATGTCGAGCAGCACCACGTCCAGGCCTTCGTTGCCCTTTCGGGCGGCCACTTCGTCGATGACCTGCGGGCCGGTCTGGGCCTCGGCCATGACGTGGATCTCGGGCTGGCCGTTGGAGGGGTCGCGCAGCATCTGCTTGATGCCCTCGCGCACGATGCGGTGGTCGTCGCCGATGAGGACGCGGATGGCGTGGGGCAGGACGGACATGGTTTTCTTTTCAGTTTCCGGTCAGCGGCAGGCGCAGGCCGACGGTGCAGCCCTGGCCGGGCGCGCTCCACACGTCCAGGGTGCCGCCGAAGTGGCGGGCCCGCTCGCGCATGCCGCGCACGCCGTAGGCCGTGGGTGCGCCGAAGGCCTGGGCGGCTGCGCCGATGCCGTCGTCGCGCACATCCACCTGCAGCAGCGAGCCCGAGGCCAGGATACGCACGGCCACCTGCCCGGCGCGGGCATGGCGGGCGACGTTGGAGAGCATCTCCTGGAAGATGCGGAAGACGGCGGTGGCGGCCGGTCCCGAGGGCTCGGCGGCGGCGGCCACCTGCATGTCCCAGTCCAGCGGAAGTTCGGCCTTCTGCGCGAAATCGTGGGCCTGCCATTCCAGCGCCGCCCACAGGCCCTGGTGGTCGAGGATGCTGGGCCGCAGGTCGGTGATGATGCGGCCCACGTCGTCCACCGCGCGCTCGATCAGGCCGCTCATGCCCTGGCATTTGCAGCGCATGGATTCGCGCATGGCCTGCGCCGCATCGGGTGTGCGGGCGGTCTGCTCGGACAGGCGTTTGTCCAGCCAGTTGACCTCCATCTTCAGCGCCACCAGCAGGCTGCCCAGCTCGTCGTGGATCTCGCGGGCGATGCGGGTGCGTTCCTCCTCGCGCACCGAGTCGGTCCAGGCCGAGAGGGCACGCAGCTGTTCCAGCGCGGCTGTCAGTTCGGCCGTGCGTTCGGCCACCCGCTGCTCCAGCACGGTGCGCGACTGGCGCAGGGCCTGGTCGGCGCGGCGGCGTTCGGTGATGTCCACGAAGGTGATGACCGCGCCGCGCACCTTGTGGCCGTCGAGGATGGGATGGCTGGAGTACTCCACCGGCAGCGGCGAGCCGTCGCGCCGCCAGAAGACTTCCGAGTCGATGCGGCAGGGCTGGCCGCGGCGGAAGGCCCGGAAGATCGGGCAGGCGCTGTCGGGGTAGGCCGAGCCGTCCTGGTAGCTGTGGTGGGTCAGCTCGTGCATGTTGCGGCCCAGCACCTCCTGCACCTCCCAGCCGAGCAGGGCAGCGCCGGCGCGGTTGATGAAGACGCAGTGGCCGTCCAGGCCGATGCCGAAGATGCCCTCGCCGGTGGACTCCAGCAGCAGGCCCAGGCGTTCGGTCCAGGCGGTGGATTCGGTTTCGGCGGCGGCGCTTTCGGACATGGACCGGACGCAAGCAATGCACGTGCCGCCCGGCCCTGCGTTCAGTAAGGCGGCGCCTTGCGTTTCTTCTGCTCGCGCGCGGCTTCCGTCCACCAGGCCAGGTCGTCGGCGAAGCGGCCGAAGGCCTTTTCCAGCGAGTCGCCGGCGCCGCCGCTGGGCTGGGCGTGCTCGTCCAGGGTCTGGCCGATGGGGCCGACGGCCAGGGCGCTGGAGATGGGCACCATGCCCATCTCCGACAGGATGGCATGCCAGGTGGTGCCCGCGCGCACGCCCGAGAAACGCCCGGCCGAATAGCTGGCGACGGCGGCGGGGCGCCAGAACCACTCCTCCAGGAAATGGTCGGTGAGGTTCTTCAGGCCGGGCTGCGGGCCCCAGTTGTACTCGCCGGTGACGAAGACGAAGGCATCGGCCGCCCGGATCTTTTCGGCCAGGGCTTCCATGGCTGCGGGCGCCTGGCCTTTGGGATATTCCTTGTACATGCGGTCGAGCATCGGCAGGCCGACCGCCTTCGCGTCGATCAGCTCGGGCGCGGCGCCGCGCTCGGCCAGCTTGCGCACCAGGTAATCCGCCAGGCGGATGCCCATGCGGTCGGATCGGTAGGAACCGTAGAAAACGAGGATCTTGTCGGCCATGCGTGGTGTGCTCCCAAATGAAGACGGCAGCGTAGCCCTGGCCACGCGCCTGGCTGTTACCGGGTGGGTCCGAAAAGCGCCGGCCGCGCCGCGTCCGAAGGAAAGACGCAGGAGACGTCGTGCGCGCAGCCCGGCACCACGGTGAGCGGCCGGCTGCGGCCGGGCGTCAGCACCTGGCGCTCGTATTCCACATAGGCCTGGCCGCGCTGCAGCCGGAACGGGCCTTGCGCGGCCGCGCCGCAGGACTTGTCGAGGATGCGGTAGAAGGCGCCGGGCGCATCGGCGCTGTCGAGCGCGCCTTCGAGGTAGTGGATGTCGGCGGCCGCGTACTGGCTGCGCGCCTCTGCCGCGCTGCGGCCCAGCGCTGCGGGCAGGTTTCCTGTGCCGTATTTCCACTGGTTGGCGGCCGGGCAGCTGTCGGTGCCGGGCAGCGGATCGAAGTACAGCCAGGTGCCGGGGTCGGCCACCACATAACGCAGCGCCAGCGGCCGCGCCGCCTGCACACGGGCGAAGCCGATGTAGTGCTGCACCATCTGCGCGCCGGCGGAGAAGCCGGCGATGGTCACGCCCCGCAGGCTGGGCCAGCGGCGGGCGAGTTCGGCCACCAGCGCGTCCAGGGCGGCGAAGGAACCGGGCCTGTCGCCGTTGTCCGCCTGGCCGCCTTCGAGCCAGGAGGCGCAGGTCCAGAGCAGGTCGCCGTCCTGCGGCGGCGGCGTGCCGGGCGCATGGCATTTGCCCGACTGGCCGGCCGGCACCTGAAACACCGGGGCGACGATCAGGGTGTCGTCCAGCGCGCTGTCCTTGCGGGCCGCCAGCAGGGTGGCGTCGAAGGTGCGGTTGGCATCGCGCGGATGGCCGTGCATGGCGACGATGGCCCTGGTCGGCCCGGCACCGGCCGGCAGGGAGGCGTAATAGTGCAGCGCGCCGCCGGCGAAGCTCATGGAGTGGTAGCACTCGTCCGCCGCCCGTTCGCGGCAGCCGGCGGACTGGGCCCAGGCGGCCTGTCCGGCGAGCGCGCAGGCCAGGGCCAGCAGGAGGCGGCGGCAGAAGGTCGGCATCATTCGAACCATCGCACGAACTCCCCGGCGGCGATGCGCGGCGGCTGAAAGCCGTTGACCGGATCGTCCGGATCGGCATAACCCATGGCCATGCCGCAGACGACCATGTCCTGCGGCTTGGCGCCGATCAGCGGCCGGATCACGCCGGCATAGCGGTTCCAGGCCGCCTGCGGGCAGGTGTGCAGGCCGCGGGCGCGGGCCGCCAGCATGACGGTCTGCAGGAACATGCCGTAGTCCAGCAGCGAGCCCTGGCCCATGATGCGGTCGACCGTGAAGATCAGCCCGACCGGCGCGTCGAAGAAGCGGAAGTTGCGGCCGTGCTGCTCCTGCATGCGTTCCTTGTCGCCCTTGCCGATGCCCAGCAGGCCGTAGAGGCCCCAGCCGGTCTGGCGGCGCCTTCCGATGTAGGGCTCGGTCCAGGTGGCGGGGTAGTAGTCGTATTCGGCCTGGTGGCGGGCGGCTTCGGCCGGATCGGCGGCGGCGGCGCGGTCGGCGATGCCCACCTGTTCGACCACCCGCGCCAGGGTCTCGCCGCGCAGCACCGCCACCTTCCAGGGCTGGGTGTTGCTGCCCGAGGCCGCCCAGCGGGCCAGGTCGAGGATCTCGGAGATCAACGAGGATTCGACCGGCCGCGGCAGGAAGGCGCGTACCGAGCGGCGGCTGCGGATGGCGTCGTCGACCTGCGGCGCGGCGCTGTCATGGAGCGGGGTGGCGGGGATGCTGGAAGTCACGTGGCGGACTCGCGGACGGCTGATGGAGCCCGCAGCATAGCCAGCTTCGCGATACCGGGCCCGGCTGCGGCCCGCGGCGCCCGCGGCGCGGCACGGCCGCTCCAATCGGCAGACGCCGAAGCCATGGGCCAGGTCTTGTCGGCCGGCGCCCGGGACGGCTCCATTGCCTGCACAACGAGGAACCCGGCCATGATCCCGACACTCAAGCTTCGATCGCCCGCCAAAACCGTCCCCGCCAGCCAAACACCTGAAAAGGGCAGCGGGATCGTGAAGGAAGACGTCAATCCATTCCACCGTCTGCCCGACAAGCTCGTGCACCAGGTGATCCGCAAGCTCGATTTCGCCGACGCCTTTTCCTTCGGCCACGTCGATCGCCGCACCCACCGCATCGCGCGGGAAACCTGGGCGCCACAGGTACAGCTCTGGCTGGAGGAGGCCCGCGCCGGTACGCAAGAGATGATCGGCCGGCTGGAAGGCGCCCGCACCGGCGGCACCGCGGCCCGGGTCGCGGCGCTGGTGGCGGCGATCGACTTCCTCTCGCATCTGCACCTGGGCTTTCGCGATCTGCTCGGGCCGCGGCAGGCCCTGCCGCAGCGCTGGCAGCTGTTGCGGCTGGTGCAGGGCGAGGTCGAGGACCTGGCCGGCGAGGACATTCTCAAGCCCGCCTTGGGCGAGAACATGCTCACCCCCGGCATGGCCGGCGCCGTGATCGCCGCCGTCCAGCGTTTCCTGGAAACCACGCCGGCGCCGCTGCGCGCCTGGGCCGATGCGGAACTCCTGAAAGGGCCGACCATGCCGGTCTCGCGCCGGCTGCAGGCGGCCTGCAGGAACATGGTGCGCAACCAGCTCAAGCAGCCCGGTGCGCGCATCGCCGCCATGGTGCGGCTGAGGGAGCCGGCCGGCGCCTTGCATGTGCAGCCCACGCAGGCGCTGGCCGCGGACAACCTGCAGTTCATCGCCGGGCTGTGGCTCTACATCCCGAGCCGCGAACACCTGGAATTCCTGGCCTTCCTGAAACCGCTGCTGGCACCCGCCCCGATGGCGCTGCGTGAACTGCTGGCGCAGGAGATCATGCTTGCCGGGCAGAAGAAGCTGGCGATGGAATTCGAGGCGCTCTCCGCAGAGGAGCAGAGACGCAGCTGGCCGGTGCTGTCGCAGCAGATCGAGGCGCAGACCTTCGATGCCATCGTCCAGGTGCTGGCCGGCTCGCCGGCCGGGCCGTAAGTCCGCCGCATAGTCCCACCGGCCCGCTCAGGCGGAAAGGGCCAAGTAAAATCGCGGGTTTACCGGCCCCCTCAGCCTCTGGATGAACACCACGACCCGCTGGACCTCCGCCGTCCTCCCCCACCCACGCACCGCACTGGCCCTCGGCCTGCTGCTGTACGCGGCCACGGCCGCGCAGGCCGACGCGGTGCGCAACTTCCCGCCCGCGGCGCTGCGCGGCCAGCTCGAAGTCGTCACGCCGCCCGCGGTGCAGCTCGACGGCAAGGCCGACCAGCTCTCCATGGGCGCCCGCATACGCGACACCCGCAACCTGCTCGTCACCTCCGCCACCCTGGCCGACGGCCAGGTGCATCTGGTGAACTACACCCGCGATCCGCAAGGCCAGCTCAACGAAGTCTGGCTGCTGACCGATGAAGAAGCCGCGCTGCCGCGCGCCAGCGCCTCGCCCTCGTGGTACCAGCGCTGGTTCGGCCTTTGAGCCGACGGATATCCCTCCCCCGACACAACCACGGGCGTCCACCAGCGGCGCCGGGACGCACCCCATGGCCTCCAAAAAAGTATTCATCAAGACCTTCGGCTGCCAGATGAACGAGTACGACTCGGACAAGATGGCCGACGTGCTGGGCGCCGCCCAGGGCTACGAACCCACGCAGGACATCGACGCCGCCGACCTGATCCTGTTCAACACCTGCTCGGTGCGCGAGAAGGCGCAGGAGAAGGTCTTCTCCGACCTCGGCCGGGTCAAGCACCTGAAGGCGCGCGGCGTGAAGATCGGCGTGGGCGGCTGCGTGGCCAGCCAGGAGGGCGCGGCCATCATCGCGCGGGCGCCCTATGTGGACGTGGTCTTCGGCCCGCAGACCCTGCACCGCCTGCCCGAGATGCTGGCCGCGCGCGACCGGCTGGACAAGCCGCAGGTCGACATCAGCTTTCCCGAGATCGAGAAGTTCGACCACCTGCCGCCCGCCCGGGTGGAAGGCGCGACCGCCTTCGTCTCCATCATGGAAGGCTGCTCCAAGTACTGCAGCTACTGCGTGGTGCCCTACACCCGCGGCGACGAGGTGAGCCGCCCGCTCGACGACGTGCTGGTGGAAGTGGCCACCCTGGCCGACCAGGGCGTGCGGGAAGTCACCCTGCTCGGCCAGAACGTGAACGCCTACCGCGGCGCCATGGGCGACACGGCCGAGATCGCCGACTTCGCCCTGCTGCTGGAATACGTGGCCGAGATCCCGGGCATCGCCCGCATCCGCTACACCACCAGCCATCCCAACGAGTTCACCCAGCGCCTGATCGAGGCCTACGACAAGGTGCCGCAGCTGGTGAGCCATCTGCACCTGCCGGTGCAGCACGGCAGCGACCGCATCCTGATGGCGATGAAGCGCGGCTACACCGCCATGGAATACAAGAGCACGGTACGCAAGCTGCGCGCCCTGCGGCCGGAGCTTTCGCTGAGCAGCGACTTCATCGTGGGCTTCCCCGGCGAGACGGAAGAAGACTTCCAGAAGATGATGAAGCTGATCCGCGACCTGCGCTTCGACAACTCCTTCTCCTTCATCTTCAGCCCGCGCCCCGGTACGCCGGCCGCCAACCTGGCCGACGACACGCCGCAGTCCGAGAAGCTGCGCCGGCTGCAGGAGCTGCAGGCGGTGATCGACGAGCACACCCGCGAGATCGGCAGCAGCCGCGTCGGCACGGTGCAGCGCATCCTGGTCGAGGGGCCGTCGAAGAAGTCGAGCGCCGAGGCGCCCGAGCTGATGGGCCGCACCGAATGCAACCGGGTCGTCAACTTCCAGGGGCCGGCACGGCTGGTCGGGCAGATGGTGGATGTGAAGGTCACCGAGATCCTGGGCTATTCGCTGCGCGGCTCGGTGGTGACGGCCGAGCCGGTCGCCGCATGACGGCGGCGCTGCCGAACCCGCCCCAGCCCGCCTCGGCCCACATGGCAGGGGCCGTGGAGCCGCGCAGGCTGCTGCTGCGCGGCTCCTTCCAGCAGATGCTGCTGCTGGCCTTCTTGCTGATCGCCGCGCTGCTGGGCGGCATCTCGCTGCGCGCCGTCTTCACCTTCGACGGGCTGATGGGCCAGAGCCGCGGCTTCGCCGCGCGGGCGCTGCAGCTCAATGCCGCGGTGCAGGGCCTGGGCGACCGCAGCGCCACCATGGAACGCGCCGGGCGGCAGTCGCTCATCCTCAACGACGGCATGCTGCGCAAGCGCTTCGACGAGGCCGCGCGCGAGGCCCAGGGCCTGCTCGAAGAACTGGTGCCCGGCGATGTGCCCCCGAGGTGGCCCAGCGCTGGCGCGACGAGCTGGCCGACATCACCGCCCTGTTCGCCGGCGCGCCCGAAACCGCGCTCGACCGCGAACGCGCCATGGCCGCCGAGTTCCGCGAACTCGAACGCATGACCGCCGCCGTCGCCCAGGAGGTGCAGCGCGCCATCGAGGAACGCAACCGCGCCATGGCCGCCGAACTCGACGACAGCCGGGCCCGCCTGACACGCCTGGTGATCGGCACCATCGGCCTGGCCGTGCTGCTGGCCATCGCCATGGGCGTGTGGCTGGGCCGGCCCTTCAAGCGGGTGGAGCGGGCCATCGTCGGCCTGGGCGAGAACCGGCTGGATGTGCCGATCGACATCCGCGGCCCGGCCGACGTGCGGCGCGTGGGCCAGCAGCTCGAATGGCTGCGCCTGCGGCTGACCGAGCTGGATGCCGACAAGGCGCGTTTTTTGCGCCACATCTCGCACGAGCTGAAGACGCCGCTGGCGGCCATGCGCGAGGGCGTGTCGCTGCTGGAAGACGGCGTGACCGGCGAACTCAACGAGAACCAGCGCGAGGTGGCGCGCATCCTGCAGCAGAACACCGCCGTGCTGCAGAGCCAGATCGAGGCGCTGCTGCGCTTCAACGCCGCCGCCTTCGAGGCGCGCCAGCTCAATCGCCAGAAGGTCGACCTGCTGCAGCTGCTGGAAGAGCAGATCGATGCGCAGCGCCTGCAGTGGCAGGCGCGCGGCCTGTCGGTGAAGCTCGACGGCAGCTCGATCCCGGCCCAGGTGGACAGCGCCAAGATCGGCACGACGGTGGCCAACCTGCTGTCCAACGCGATCCGCTTCTCGCCGCGCAACGGCCATATCGGCCTGCGGCTGGAGCGGGTGGACGGCCGCATCCGCATCGAGATCCAGGACGAGGGCCCGGGCGTGGCCGAAGCCGACCGCGCCCGCATCTTCGAGCCCTTCTACCGCGGCCAGGTCCAGCCCAGCGACGCGGCGCGCGGCAGCGGCGTGGGCCTGTCCATCGTCCATGAATACATTGCCGCCCATGGCGGGCAGATCACGCTGCTCGCCGACAGCCGCGGCGCCCATTTCCGTATCGAATTGCCCCATGCCTTGTAGACGCAACCATCTTCTTCGCCTCGCCCGCGCAACGCCGCTGGCGGCACCGACCGCTTTTTCGCTGGCCCTGCTGTTGGCCGGCTGCGCCACGCCGCCTCCGCCGGCCCCTCCCCCACCGCCGGCGCCGGTGATCTGCGAGCGCCCGCCCGCCGACGAGAACGCCACGGCGCCGGCTGGCAACACGCCGCCCGCGAACGAATCGCGCGGCGGCAACCGCGCGCAGGCCGAGGGCAATGTCGCCCTGCTGGCCTATGCCGACCGGGTGCGCACCCTCAGCACCGGCGACCTCGCCGCCGAGATCGGCCACCTCAACGAAACCTCCGACGCCCTGCGCGGCCCCTTCGGCGACCTGCAGCTGGCCGTGGCCCTGGGCCAGACCCGCCAGCCGCAGGACCTGCAGCGCGCCCAGCTGCTGCTGCAGCGTGTCGTCGGCGGCACCAGCGAGGACGCGCGCCGGCTGCAGCCCCTGGCCCGCCTGATCGGCGCGCGTTACGCCGAACAGCGCCGGGTGGAAGACCTGCTCGACAAGCAGAACCAGGCGATGCGCGACAACCAGCGCAAGCTCGACCAGCTCAACGAACGGCTGGAGGCGGTGCGCGCCATCGAGCGCAGCCTGACGCGGTCCGGCGCCAATGCCGGCGCCACCGCCGCACCGGGAGCCCGCCCGTGAGCGCCGCCCCGCCCGTCGGCCCGGGCCGGGGCGCCCCCATCCTGGTGGTGGACGACGATGCCGACATGCTGCGCCTGCTGTCGATGCGCCTGACCTCCGCCGGCTACCGCGTCACCGCCGTGGCCTCGGCCGAGTCGGCCCTGAACCAGCTCGAACTCTCGCTGCCCCAGCTGGTGCTGTCGGACGTGCAGCTGCCCGGCAAGGACGGCCTGGCGCTGTTCGACATCGTGCGGGCGCGCCATCCGGCCCTGCCCGTGATCCTGCTGACGGCGCACGGCACGATTCCCGATGCGGTGGAGGCCACCTCGCGCGGCGTCTTCAGCTATCTCACTAAGCCATTCGACGGCAAGGCCCTGCTCGACAAGATCTCGCAGGCGCTGGCGCTGACCGCGCCGCAGGTGGACGAGGAGCATGCCGACGAGTCCTGGCGCTCGGAGATCGTCAGCCGCTCGCCGCGCATGGCCGAGGTGCTGGCCGAGGCGCGCATGATCGCCCAGTCGGATGCGTCCGTGCTGCTGCGGGGCGACAGCGGCGCCGGCAAGGAACTGCTGGCGCGCGCCATCCACCGTGCCAGCCCGCGGGCCCGCAAACCCTTCGTGGCGGTGAACTGCGGCGCGATTCCGGAGAACCTGCTGGAGTCCGAACTCTTCGGCCACATGAAGGGCGCCTTCACCGACGCCCATGCCAACCACAAGGGCCTGTTCCAGCAGGCCGACGGCGGCACCCTGCTGCTCGACGAGATCGGCGACATGCCGCCGGCCCTGCAGGTCAAGCTGCTGCGGGTGCTGCAGGAGCGCGCGGTGCGGCCGCTGGGGTCCAGCGCCTCGATTCCGGTGGACGTGCGCATCATCTCGGCCACCCACAGGGACCTGGATGTCGCCATGCGCAACAACCAGTTCCGGGAAGACCTGTACTACCGGCTGAACGTGGTCACGCTGACCCTGCCCACCCTGGGCGACCGGCGCGAGGACATCCCGCTGCTGGCCAACTACTTCCTGCACAAGCTGGGGCAGAAGTACGGCAAGCGCCTGTCGGGGTTCGCGCCGGAGGCGCTCAAGGCCCTCACCAGCGCCCAGTGGCCGGGCAATGTGCGGCAGCTCTACAACGTGGTGGAACAGGTCTGCGCGCTCTCGACCACCCCCCTGGTGCCGCTGGCCCTGGTGCAGCGGGCGCTGCGCACGCCCTCGGTCGAGGTGCTGAGTTATGCGGATGCCAAGACCAAGTTCGAGCGCGACTACCTGGTCGGTCTGCTGAAACTGACAGACGGCAATGTCGCCGACGCCGCACGCCTGGCGGACCGCAATCGCACCGAGTTCTATCGCTTGCTGCAGAAGCATGCGCTGACTGCCGGACACTTCAAGGCGGACTCTGTCGCTGAAGGCGCAAGTGGCGTCGCTGAGTGACGACAAGGCTAAGTTGTTGATTTTGTTGGAATAGGGTTGACCCTGATCCGAGCTTGTCGTGATTCGGCGACAAAAACAGGGGTTTTCGCGAAGGTGCGGATGGTTTTTTGAAGAAACGACATCCGATTTTCATCCCATATCATTGATATAAAACAGATTTTCATATCTGGCACGGTCCGTGCAACTTGGTTGGCATGCGAATCCAAAATGCCACCCCCTTCCGCCGGCCCCGCGCCGCCCGCAGCTTGCTGCGTGAGGAGCGTCACCCCAACGCGGTCACCGCGCCGCCGGTGAACCGCGGTTCCATGGCACCCCTGCCCTGGCGCGGTTTCTGGAACAGCGTCGGCGCTGTGCTGCTGTCGGCCGTAACCCGCCGCCGCAGCA
Source organism: Xylophilus rhododendri (assembly GCF_009906855.1). NCBI lineage: Bacteria > Pseudomonadati > Pseudomonadota > Betaproteobacteria > Burkholderiales > Xylophilus > Xylophilus rhododendri. The sequence goes on along the minus strand of NZ_CP047650.1, from coordinate 4,051,855 downwards.
CCCCCACCCCCCTCGAACTCGAACGCAAGTCGCCCGAAGCCTGGCAGCGTGCCGCCAATGCGCGCCGCCTGACCTTCCTGCTGCTGACGATCGTCACCACCGCCATCGCCACCACGCTGTTCGCCGGCGTGCAGCCCGACTACGACAGCGCCTGGCTGCAGTACGGCCAGATCGCCCTGTTCGCCGTGCTGTCGGCCTGGGTCGTCACCGGCTTCACCACCGCGCTGATGGGCTTCTGGGTCTCGCTGCGCGGCGACGCGCACACCCTGTCTTCCAAGGAAGTCCAGGGCCATGCGATGAACCCCGATGCGCGCACCGCGATCATCATGCCGATCTGCAACGAGGACGTCTCCACCGTCTTCGCCGGCCTGCGCGCTACCTGCGAATCGGTCGCCGCCACCGGCAATTCGAAGGTGTTCGACGTGTTTGTGCTGTCGGACAGCTACAAGCCCGAGATCATCTCGGCCGAACGCGCCGCCTGGGAAGACCTGCGCGCCGCCCTGGCCGCCAATCCCGAGCAGCCGCAGATCGAGGTGTACTACCGCCTGCGCACCCGCCGCACGCACCGCAAGGCCGGCAACGTCGCCGACTTCTGCCGCCGCTGGGGCAAGGACTACAAGTACATGGTGGTGCTGGACGCCGACAGCGTGATGAGCGGCGACTGCCTCTCCACCCTGGTCAAGCTGATGGAAGCCCATCCCAAGGCCGGCATCATCCAGACCGCCACGCAATCGATCGGCCACGCCACCCTGCATGCCCGTTCGCAGCAGTTCGCCTCGCGCATGACCGGCCGCCTCTTCACCCTGGGCATGCAGTTCTGGCAGCTGGGCGAGTCGCACTACTGGGGCCACAACGCCATCCTGCGCGTCGAACCCTTCATGAAGCACTGCGCCCTGGCGCCGATCGAAGGCACCGGCGGCATGTCGGGCGGCATCATGTCGCACGACTTCGTGGAAGCCGCGCTGATGCGCCGTGCCGGCTACCAGGTCTGGCTGGTCTCCGACCTGGCCGGCAGCTACGAGCAGCAACCGCCGGACCTGCTGTCCGAACTGCAGCGCGACCGCCGCTGGTGCCAGGGCAATATGCAGAACTTCCGCCTCGTCGCCGAGCCGGGCCTGCACCGTGTGCACCGCGCCATGTTCCTGACCGGCGCCCTGTCCTATGTGTCGGCCCCCCTGTGGCTGGCCTTCATGACCCTGGGCACCGCCCTGTGGCTGTCGGGCAGCCGCCTGGTGCAGGACTTCAACGTGCTGCCGGGCGAGCTGATGGGCCTGTGGGCCTTCACCGTGTCGGTGCTGTTCCTGCCGCGCGTGCTGGGCATCGCCGCCGTGCTGATCAAGGGTGAACAACGCATGTTCGGCGGCACCTGGGGCCTGCTGAAGAGCTCGGCGCTGGAAAGCGTGCTGGCCATCCTGCAATCGCCCGTCCGCATGCTGGCCCACTCGCTGTTCGTGATCACCGCGCTGACCGGCATCAAGCTGGACTGGAAGTCGCCCCCCCGCGAAGCCAACGGCCTGGGCTGGAAGGATTCCGCCGCCAGCCTGGCTCCGATGAGCGCCGTGGTGGCCGTGCTGGCCGCCGGCATCGCCGCCATCGACGCCAGCGCCCTGGTCTGGCTGCTGCCGGTGGGCCTGCCGCTGCTGCTGGCCATTCCGGTCAGCGTCTATACCAGCCATGTGGAACTGGGCAGCGCGATGCGCAGCCGCGGTTTCCTGCTGATCCCGGAAGAGCGCTGGTCGCCTTCGGTGCTGCGCCGCGCACGGCTGCACGCCAACCGCCTCTCCCGCCCGCGCCTGTCGGCCACGGCCGCGGCTGCTGCCTGATCTTTCAGGCGCCCATGAAAAAACCGGCTCGCGAGCCGGTTTTTTTACGTCTGGAGAAAGCGGTCAGAAGGGGCGCTTGCCGCCGCCCAGGCCGGGCATGCCGCCCATGCCCTTCATGCCGCCCATGCGTTTCATCATCTTCATCAGGCCGCCGCCCTTCATCTTCTTCATCATGGTCTGCATCTGGCCGAATTCATTGAGCAGGCGGTTGACGTCCTGCACCTGAACCCCGGCACCGGCGGCGATGCGGCGTTTGCGTGTGGCCTTGATCAGATCGGGCTTGCGGCGCTCCAGCGGCGTCATCGCGCAGATGATGCCTTCCTTGCGGCGCACCTCGCGCTCGGCCTTGTCCATGTCGACCTGGCCGGCCTTGGCGGTGAGTTCGGTGGGCATCTTCTCCATCAGGCTGCCCAGGCCGCCCATCTGCTTCATCTGGCGCAGCTGGCCGAGAAAGTCTTCCAGGTCGAAGCCGTCGCCGCTCTTGACCTTGGCGGCCAGTTTCTGCGCGGCCTCGATGTCGACACCGGCGGTGACCTGCTCGACCAGGGCCACGATGTCGCCCATGCCCAGCACCCGGCCGGCATGGCGTTCGGCGTCGAACACCTCCAGGCCGTCGATCTTCTCGGAGACACCGGCGAACTTGATCGGCGCGCCGGTGATCTGTCGCACCGACAGCGCGGCGCCGCCGCGCGAGTCGCCATCGAGCTTGGTCAGCACGATGCCGGTGAGCGGCAGCGCTTCCTTGAAGGCACGCGCGGTGTTGATCGCATCCTGGCCCTGCATCGCATCGACCACGAACAGGGTCTCGACCGGGTTCAGCTCGGCATGCAGTTCCTTGATCTCGCGCATCAGCGCTTCGTCGATCGCCAGGCGGCCGGCGGTGTCGACCAGCAGCACGTCGAAATAGTGGCGGCGGGCGTAGTCGATGGCGGCGCGGGCGATGTCCAGCGGCTTCTGGTCGGCGGTGCTGGGGAACCATTCGGCGCCGGCCTGGGCGGTCACCGTCTTGAGCTGCTCGATGGCGGCGGGACGGTAGACGTCGCCGGACACCGTCAGCACCTTCTTCTTGCGCTTCTCGATCAGATGCTTGGCCAGCTTGGCGGTGGTGGTGGTCTTGCCCGCGCCCTGCAGGCCGGCCATCAGGATCACCGCCGGCGGCTGGGCGGCCAGGTTGAGGTCGGACACGCCCTCACCCATGGTGGCGGCCAGTTCGCGGTTGACGATGCCGACCAGGGCCTGGCCGGGCTTGAGCGAGCCGAGCACGTCGGCGCCCAGCGCCTTTTCCTTGACCCGGGCGATGAAGTCGCGCACCACGGGCAGGGCGACGTCGGCTTCGAGCAGGGCCATGCGCACCTCGCGCAGCATGTCCTGGACGTTGGATTCGGTGATGCGCGCCTGGCCGCGCATTTCCTTGACGAGGCGGGAGAGCTTTTCGGTGAGTGCGGAAGCCATGGGGAGAAAGGGGGATGTACGCGGCTGACGAACCGGTGCGCTGGAGGGGTGGTCCCACGAAGTGCGGGCGACAAAGGCCACTACACTCGGACGCATGATTCTAGCGAGTGCGTCCGGGGCGGGAAATGCGGTACTGGGGCTGGGCCTGGCGACCGCCGGAGCCTACGCCGTGCCGGCCGTTTTCGCCCGCCGGATCACCGATGGCGCGGGGCGCACCTCACTGATCGTCGCCTGGCTGCTGCACGCCGTGGTGCTGGGCTGGACGCTGCTGGGCGAGCCGGCGCGTTTCGGCTTCGGGCCGGCGCTGTCGGTCACCGCCTGGCTGGTGCTGACGGTCTATGCGGTGGAGAGCCGCATGTTCCCGCTGCTGCGCGCACGCTGGGCGCTTTCCGGCCTGGGCGCGCTGGCCGTATTGCTGGCGCTGGTCTTTCCCGGCAGCCCGTTGCATGTGGAAGGCAGCGCAACGCTCTTCGCACTGCACCTGGCCCTGGGCATCGCTTCCTACGGCCTCTTCGCCGCCGCCCTGGTGCATGCCTGGCTGATGACCCGGGCCGAGCGCCAGATGCGCCAGGCCGCCGAACCGCAGAGCGGCATGCCGCTGCTGACGCTGGAGCGCCTGACCTTGCGTTTCGTCACCGCCGGCTTCGTGCTGCTGACCGCCACGCTGCTGGCCGGCATCTTCTTCGGCGAACTCATCTACGGCCGCGCCTGGCGCTGGGACCACAAGACCATCTTCTCGCTGCTGTCCTGGGTCACCTTCCTGGTGCTGATCCTCGGCCGGGCGCGTTTCGGCTGGCGCGGCCGCACCGCGCTGCGCTGGCTGTACGCCGGCTCGGCGCTGCTGCTGCTGGCCTACGTGGGCTCGCGCTTCGTGCTCGAAGTCGTGCTGGGGCGGACACCGTCATGAAGCTGCTGATGGTGCTGGCCGCCGTGGCCCTGCTGGTCTGGCTGCTGCGCGGCGACCGGCGCAAGGCGGTGCAGAAGCAGACCGCGAGCCGCCAGCCGCGCGGCCCCGAGGCGATGGTGCAATGCGCCGCCTGCGGCCTGCACCTGCCCGCCACCGACGCATTGCCCGGGCCGGGCGAGAAGATGTACTGTTGCGCCGAGCATCGCCGCGCATCCGACTAGCCTCCGCACCCACCATGTCCGACCTGCCGCCGCCCTGGTACGAGCCGTCCGAGCGGGCGGGGCTGCGCATCTGGCACGGTTTCGCCACCGCGCGGGTGATGGTGGCGCTGGCGGTGCTGCTGCTGCAGCTGCTGGTGCACCTGATGGGGCAGGACCTGCACCCGACCTTCATCGCCCTGTGCGTGGTCTATCTCGGTGCGACGCTGTTCGTGCGCATCGCCATGCATCCCCGCTCCAGCGAGACACCGCTGTCGCGCCTGTGGGTGCCCACCATCGGCACCGACCTGATCGCCTTCTCCGCCATGCAGATGCTGCAGCCCGGCGGCATGAACTACACGCCCCTGCTGGGCCTGCCGGTGCTGATGGCGGCGGTGCTGGGCACGCGGCGCACCGCGCTGGCCACCACGGCGGCGGTCACGCTGCTGCTGCTGGCCGAGGTCTGCGTCAGCTGGCTGCGCAGCAACAATCCGCTGGCCGCCCAGTTCGCCCAGGCGGGGCTGACCGGCACCGGCTATTTCCTGGTCACCTTCCTGGTCCATCCGGTGGCGGCGCGGCTGGCACGCGAGGAGAACCTGGCGCGCGAGGGCCAGCAGTCGGCCCTGGTGCAGGCCCAGGTCAACGAGGTGGTGATCGCATCGCTCGGCGACGGCGTGCTGGTGCTGGACGACCACGACAACGTGCGCGCCGCCAACCCCGCCGCCCGCGTGCTGCTGGACCAGGCGGTGAAGGTGGCCCTGCCCTTCTCGCTGGCCGGCTCGCCGGCCTGGCGCCCGCTGGTGGAGCTGGCGCGCCGCACCTTCGCCCAGGGGGCGGGCGGCGATGCGCTCACCGCCGACGTGGCCCTCGAATACGAAGGCAGCGGCCCGCGCCGCCTGCACCTGCGCGCCCGCCTGACGCCGCCGCGCGATTTCAGCGCCACCCAGCTCTGCGTGATGTTCCTGGAGGACCAGCGCGAGTCCGAGGCCCGCCTGCGCACCGAGAAGCTGGCCGCCATGGGCCGCATGTCGGCCGCCGTGGCGCACGAGATCCGCAACCCGCTGGCCGCCATCGTGCAGGCCAACCAGCTGCTCGACGAGGAGTTGACCGATCCCTCGCAGAAACGCCTGGCGCAGATGGTGCGGCAGAACGCCCAGCGCCTGGCACGCATCACCGAGGAAGTGCTGGACGTCTCCCGCGCCCAGCAGCAGTTCCACTTCGACGCCGCCACCATCGCGCTGGACGACACCGCAGGAGCCGTCTGCCTGGACTGGCACGTGCAGGCCGGCAAGGGCTGCAGCCTGCAGTTCGTGCCCGGCGCGCCGCGCCTGTCGGTGGAATTCGACGGCGACCACCTGCGCCGCATCCTGATCAACCTGCTCGACAACGCCCTGCGCTACATCAGCAGCCACGACGACGCCCTGCAGGTGCGCACCTGGACGACACCCAGCCAGGCCTTGCTGGAAGTCTGGAGCGACGGCGCGCCGCTGGAGCCCACCGTGGCCGAACGCCTGTTCGAGCCCTTCTTCTCATCGGACAGCCGCTCCAGCGGACTGGGCCTCTATATCTGCCGCGAACTCTGCGACCGGCACGGCGCGGCCATCGGCTACCGCCGCATCGAGCGGCCCACCAGCCGCGGCATGCTGGCCGGCAACGCGTTTACCCTGGCGTTCCGGCCCTTCGCGGTTACGCCGGCGACCTTGCCATTTGACACAATAGCCCCGTGACCGCCACCACGCGCAACGCGGCCAATGCCGACACCACCATCCTCGTCATCGACGACGAGCCCGACCTGCGCACCCTCTACGAGCTGACGCTGCTGCGCGAGGGCTATCGCGTGGCCTCCGCCGGCACCCTGGCCGAAGCGCTGGACCTGCTGCAGCTGCGCCGCTACGGCGCCGTCATCAGCGACATGCGCCTGCCCGACGGCTCGGGCCTGGACATCCTGCAGCTGCTGCGCTCGACCGCGCGGCCCGAACGCTGCGTGGTCATGACCGCCTACGGCTCGGCCGAGAACGCGGTCGAGGCCCTGAAGGCCGGCGCCTTCGACTACCTCACCAAGCCGGTGGACCTGCGGCAGTTCCGCACCGTCGTGGCGGCCGCCGTGCAGACCGGCGCCGGCACGGCCGCTCCCGCGCCGCTTGCCGGCGCGGCCGCCGCACCCGCGCCGACCCCGTCACCCAGCGCCAAGGGCAGCCCGGAAGGCCCGGCCCCAGCCGCGCTCAGCCGCATGGTCGGCGACTCGCCCGCCATGCAGTCGGTGCGCCAGCGCATCTCCAAGGTGGCGCGCACCATGGCGCCGGTGCTGATCCGCGGCGAATCCGGCACCGGCAAGGAACTCGTGGCCCGCGCCCTGCATGCCAGCAGCCACCGCGCCGCCGGCCCGATGGTGGCGGTGAACTGCGGCGCCATTCCGGAGAACCTGCTGGAGAGCGAATTCTTCGGCGCACGCAAGGGCGCCTTCACCGGCGCCTCGGCCGACCGCGAAGGCTATGTGCAGGCCGCGCGCGGCGGCACGCTGTTCCTCGACGAGATCGGCGACCTGCCGCTGGCCATGCAGTCCAAGCTGCTGCGCGCCATCCAGGAGCGCTGCGTGCGGCCGGTCGGCTCGGCGCAGGAAGAGATGATCGACGTGCGCATCGTCAGCGCCACCCACAAGGACCTGGCCGCCGACGTGCGCGCCGGCACCTTCCGCCAGGACCTGTATTACCGGCTCAACGTCATCGAGATCGTCGTGCCGCCCCTGCGCGAGCGGCGCGAGGACCTGCCCCAGCTCTGCACCGCCCTGCTCGAACGCATCTCCCGCGAATCCGGCCTGCCGACCCCGCAGCTTTCTGCCCAGGCCCTGGAGCGCCTGCGCGGCCTGCCCCTGCCCGGCAATGTGCGCGAGCTGGAAAACCTGCTGCACCGCGCCGTCGCCCTGAGCGAGGACAACACCCTGGAACTCGACGCCACCGAGGACGACGGCTACGAACCCACGGAGGCCGAATTGGGCACCATGGCCGCGGCCACCACGCCCGCCGCCGACGCGCCGGTGCCCATGCCCGACGACCTGCAGGCCTACCTGGATGCCCGCGAGCGCGAGATCCTGGTCAAGGCGCTCGCCGAAAACCGCTTCAACCGCACCGCGGCCGCCGCTCAGCTGGGCATCAGCCTGCGCCAGATCCGCTACCGCATCGCACGCCTGGGCATCGCCGGGCCGCGCGGCGTCCCTGACGGCGACGGCGGTGACGCGGACTGAAGACGACGGCGGGCCGGCCTGGCGGCAAGGCTGGCTGGCGGCCGCGGCGCCCTGCCCTTCGCCCAATTTCGGCCCGCGCCCGCCCGGCGCCCATGTCGACCTGCTGGTGATGCATTCCATCAGCCTGCCGCCCGGCGTCTATGGGGGCCCGGAAGTCTTCGAGCTGTTCACCAACCGGCTCGACTGGGACCGCCACCCCTATTTCGGCACGATCCGCGGCATGGAAGTTTCCAGCCACTTCTATATCCGGCGTGACGGCGCCCTGTGGCAGTTCGTCAGCTGCGACGATCGCGCCTGGCATGCCGGCCGCTCGCACTGGCGCGGTCGCGACAACTGCAACGACGACTCGATCGGCATCGAACTCGAAGGCCTGGAAGGCCAGCTTTTCGAGCCGGCCCAGTACGAGGCCCTGGCACGGCTGTGCCAGGCGCTCTGCTTGCATTACCCGATCGCCCATGTCGCCGGCCATTCGGACATCGCGCCGGGCCGCAAGTTCGATCCCGGCGCGGGTTTCGACTGGGCGTGGCTGCAGCAGCGGCTCCGTTGGCCAGCGGAACGTTTTCCGGCGGTCCATCGTGTCCACTCACCAACTTCGGTTTCGGAAAAAAATTTCGGATCTCCGGATTGATACGGGGCGCGGGATAGCCGGGCAAATCCTGCCGCAGGCCGCGCCGTTGCTGGCTTTGCAAAGCGAATGCACGCAGGCACGGGCGTTTGACCGCCCATCGGCCCCGAAGCTCCTTGAGCCGGTGCTGAAATTGGTCCTTGAACCACTATCTATAGTGTCTAGAATCGCTGTCACCCCCTGTATCTAGGGGGCTCCGTTTATCGGCCCAGCCCGACCAGATGGCCTCCTTCTTGCGTTACGCCGCCACCGCGCCGCAAGCCCAGGCCATCTCACAACGACGCAAGAGGAACACCGCATGTCCATCGCCACCAGCACGCCGAGCCCGACCGCCGGCGCCCCCTTCCAGGCCCCCGCAGCTTCGGATACCACCAGCGGCACGCCTTCGTTCGGCGCGCTGTCGCACTACCAGATCATCCGCCGCAACGGCGCGGTGGTGCCCTTCGAGCCGCAGAAGATCGCCGTGGCGATGATGAAGGCCTTCCTGGCGGTGCACGGCACCGGCGGCGCGGCTTCGGCCAGCGTGCGCGAGACGGTCGATGTGCTGACCCAGAACGTGGCCCGCGCCCTGGTGCGTTCGCGCCCGGGCGGCGGCACCTTCCACATCGAGGACGTGCAGGACCAGGTCGAACTCGGCCTGATGCGCGGCAGCCACCACGAAGTCGCCCGCGCCTATGTGCTCTACCGCGAACGCCGCACCCAGGAGCGCGCCCGCCAGATCGAGGAAGCCACGCCCGCGCACCCGGTGCTGCATGTCACCGACAACGGCCAGCGTGTCGCCCTCAACCTGAACAACCTGCAGGCCCTGATCGCCTCGGCCTGCGAGCGCCTGGGCGCCGACGTCAAGGCCGACCCGATCGTCGCCGAGACCATGCGCAACCTCTACGACGGCGTGCCGATCGACGAGGTCTTCAAGGCCGCCATCCTGGCCGCCCGCACCCTGATCGAGAAGGACCCTGACTACACCTACGTCACGGCCCGCCTGCTGCTGCACACCATCGCCCGCGAAGTCTTCGGCCGCGAAACCGCGCCCGCCGAAATGGGTGCCGCCTACATCGAGTACTTCCCCCAGTTCATCCAGAAGGGCATCGATAACGAGCTGCTGGATGCACGCCTGGGCGAATACGATCTGCCCCGCCTGGCCAAGGCCCTGAAGGCCGAACGCGACCAGCAGTTCGACTACCTCGGCCTGCAGACCCTGTACGACCGCTACTTCCAGCACGTGAAGAAGACGCGCATCGAAATGCCGCAGTCCTTCTTCATGCGTGTGGCCATGGGCCTGGCGCTGGGCGAGCAGGACCGCGAGGCGCGCGCCATCGAGTTCTACGAGGTGCTGTCGTCCTTCGACTTCATGTCGTCGACCCCCACGCTGTTCAACAGCGGCACGCTGCGTTCGCAGCTCTCGTCCTGCTACCTGACGACCGTGCCCGACGACTTGGACGGCATCTACGAATCCATCAAGGAAAACGCGCTGCTGTCGAAATTCGCCGGCGGCCTGGGCAACGACTGGACCCGCGTGCGTGCGCTCGGCTCCCACATCAAGGGCACCAACGGCGAATCGCAGGGCGTCGTGCCCTTCCTGAAGGTGGTCAACGACACCGCCGTGGCGGTCAACCAGGGCGGCAAGCGCAAGGGCGCCGTCTGCACCTACCTGGAAACCTGGCACCTCGACATCGAGGAGTTCCTGGAGCTGCGCAAGAACACCGGCGACGACCGCCGCCGCACCCACGACATGAACACCGCGAACTGGATCCCCGACCTGTTCATGCGCCGTGTCATGGAAAAGGGCGACTGGACCCTGTTCTCGCCCTCCAACGTTCCCGACCTGCACGACCTCTTCGGCGACGACTTCGAACGCGCCTACGTGGCCTACGAAGCCAAGGCCAAGGCCGGCGATATCAAGCCCTCGCGCACCATCCCCGCCAACGACCTGTGGCGCAAGATGCTGAGCATGCTGTTCGAGACCGGCCATCCCTGGATCACCTTCAAGGACGCCTGCAACGTGCGCTCGCCGCAGCAGCATGTGGGCGTGGTGCACTCGTCCAACCTCTGCACCGAGATCACGCTCAACACCAGCGACACCGAAACGGCCGTCTGCAACCTGGGCTCGGTCAACCTGTCGCACCACCTGAAGGACGGCGGCGTCGACCACGAGAAGCTCAAGAAGACGATCTCGACCGCGATGCGCATGCTCGACAACGTGATCGACATCAACTACTACGCCGTCGAGAAGGCCCGCGCCTCCAACATGCGCCACCGCCCGGTGGGCCTGGGCCTGATGGCCTTCCAGGACAGCCTCTACCAGCTGCGCATCCCCTACGCCTCGCAGCAGGCCGTGGAGTTCGCCGACAAGTCGATGGAAGCCATCTGCTACTACGCCTACTGGGCCTCCACCGAGCTGGCCAGGGAACGCGGCCGCTACAGCAGCTACGAAGGTTCGCTGTGGTCCAAGGGCGTGCTGCCGCTGGACTCGCTGGACCTGCTGGCCAAGGCCCGCGGCGGCTATGTGGAAGTCGACCGCTCCGTGTCCATGGACTGGGACGCGCTGCGCAGGAAGATCGCCGCCGACGGCATGCGCAACTCCAACTGCGTGGCCATCGCGCCGACCGCGACCATCTCCAACATCGTCGGCGTGGATGCATCCATCGAGCCCTGCTTCGGCAACCTCTCGGTCAAGTCCAACCTGTCGGGCGAATTCACCGTCATCAACGCCTACCTGGTGCGTGACCTCAAGCGCCTGAACCTGTGGGACGACGTGATGGTGATGGACCTGAAGCACTTCGACGGTTCGCTGCGCCCCATCGACCGCGTGCCGGGCGAGATCAAGGCCCTCTACGCCACCGCCTTCGAAGTCGAGACCACCTGGCTGGTGGAAGCCGCGGCACGTCGCCAGAAGTGGATCGACCAGGCCCAGTCGCTCAACATCTACATGGCCGGCGCATCGGGCAAGAAGCTCGACGACACCTACAAGCTGGCCTGGACCCGCGGCCTGAAGACGACCTACTACCTGCGCACCATCAGTGCCACGCACGCCGAGAAGTCGACCGTGCATTCGGGCCGCCTCAATGCCGTGTCCTCGTCGCAGGCCGCAGCGCCTTCGGCACTGGAAGCAGCAGCCGCGCAGGCCCGTGCACAAGCCGAGGCGGAGGCTGCCGCCGTACCGGCCACGGACATCAAGTTCTGCGCCATCGACGACCCGGGCTGCGAGGCCTGCCAGTAAGGCCCGAGGGGCTCGTCGACATCGTGCGGATGCGGTCGAAAGACAGGCTCCGCACGATGCACCAACACAACATGCGAGGCCTGCGAGATGCGTGCAGCTGTGACAGCCGCTTTTCATTTCGCAGGCCTGCTTTCATAATCGAATGATCGGAAAACCTATGCTGTCCTGGGACGAAGAAGTCAAGCCCACAACGCCGTCTGCAACGCACGGCGACATGCCTGCTGCGCCGGTGCAAACGCAGCCTCAAACCCAGCCCCAACCGGCCCTCGCAGTTGCGGCCGATGCACCCCTCCAGGCCAAGGCCGCACCCGTCATCGCACCGGTCAGCCACAGCCGCGTGAATGCCGCCGACAAGCGCATCATCAACGCCAAGACCGACGTCAACCAGCTCGTCCCCTTCAAGTACAAGTGGGCCTGGGAAAAGTACCTGGCCACCTGCGCCAACCACTGGATGCCGCAGGAGGTCAACATGACCCGCGACATCGCGCTGTGGAAGGACCCCAACGGCCTGACCGAGGACGAGCGCCGCATCGTCAAGCGCAACCTCGGCTTCTTCGTGACCGCCGACTCGCTGGCCGCCAACAACATCGTGCTGGGCACCTACCGCCACATCACCGCGCCCGAGTGCCGCCAGTTCCTGCTGCGCCAGGCCTTCGAGGAAGCGATCCACACGCACGCCTACCAGTACATCGTGGAGTCGCTGGGCCTGGACGAGGCCGAGATCTTCAACGCCTACAACGAAGTGGCCTCGATCCGCGAGAAGGACCAGTTCCTGATCCCCTTCATCGAGGCCATCAGCGACCCGCATTTCCACACCGGCACCTTCGAGACCGACCAGACCCTGCTGAAGTCGCTCATCGTCTTCGCCTGCCTGATGGAAGGCCTGTTCTTCTACGTCGGCTTCACCCAGATCCTGGCGCTGGGCCGGCAGAACAAGATGACCGGAGCTGCCGAGCAGTACCAGTACATCCTGCGCGACGAGTCGATGCACTGCAACTTCGGCATCGACCTGATCAACCAGTTGAAGCTCGAGAACCCGCAGCTCTGGACCAACGAGTTCAAGGCCGAGATCAAGGACCTGTTCCAGAAGGCCGTCGAGCTCGAATACAAGTACGCCGAAGACACCATGCCGCGTGGTGTGCTGGGCATGAACGCATCGATGTTCAAGGGCTACCTGCGCTACATCGCGAACCGCCGCGCCACGCAGATCGGCCTCGAACAGCTGTTCCCCAACGAGGAAAACCCGTTCCCCTGGATGAGCGAGATGATCGACCTGAAGAAGGAACGCAACTTCTTCGAGACGCGTGTCATCGAGTACCAGTCCGGCGGCGCCCTTTCCTGGGACTAGAAGGCACGTCCTGCAAACACCCCCATGGCTTCCGATTCACGCCTGCCACTCACCGCGCCGCCAGAGCGCGGCGGTGGCGGGCGTTCCTGCGTTCATGGGGCTGAAGCTCTGCGCTTCAGCCCCATGGATCATTCCGCCGTCGAACGAACGGGCGGAGTGCTCTTTGTAATGTGACCAAGGAGAAAATAATGGCAACTGCGAAAAAACCGGCCGCCAAGAAGGCCGCCCCTGCGAAGAAGGCTGTCGCCGTGAAGAAGGCAGCAGCACCGGCCAAGAAGGCCGTGGTAGCGAAGAAGGCTGCAGCGCCCGCCAAGAAGGCCGCCGCACCTGCAAAGAAGGCTGTCGCCAAGAAGGCAGCGGCACCGGCGAAGAAGGCCGTGGCCAAGAAGGTTGCAGCGCCCGCCAAGAAGGCTGCGGCACCTGCGAAGAAGGCCGCACCGGCCAAGAAGGCTGTTGCGCCTGCCAAGAAGGCCGCACCGGCGAAGAAGGCTGCTGCACCGGCAAAGAAGGCCGCACCGGCCAAGAAGGCTGCTGCTCCCGCCAAGAAGGCCGCCGCACCGGCGAAGAAGGCCGCTGCACCTGCCAAGAAGGCTGCCGCGCCTGCGAAGAAGGCCGCTGCTCCCGCCAAGAAGGCTGCCGCTCCTGCCAAGAAGGTCGCTGCACCGGCAAAGAAGGCTGTCGCCGCACCGGCGAAGAAGGCCGCCGCTCCCGCCAAGAAGGCTGCTGCAAAGAAGGCCGCGCCTGCCAAGAAGGCCGCCGCGACCCCTGCCCCTGCCAGCAGCGCCGCAGCGCCCGCAGCCGCACCTTCGGCACAGACCACGCTGAGCCCGCAAGCCGCCTGGCCCTTCCCGACCGGCACCAAGCCCTGATCGGAGCGAGACTTCGTCTCGTGCCCGATGCCTCCCGGCATCGGGCTTTTTTTTGCCCGGAGCGCGCCGCAGCGCGCGCCCCCTGCGGGCTTACAGCACGCCGTCGAGCGTGTAGTTCTGCGGACCGCGCTGCGCCACCTTGGCCGCGCCCACCTTGTTGCCCAGGGTCGCGCAACGGACCAGGTCCCAGCCCTGCTCCAGGCCGAACAGCAGGGCGCCGCGCCAGGCGTCGCCGCAGCCGGTGGGGTCGACCACCGCGGCCGGCACCACACCCGCCACATGGGTGCGTTCGCCGTTCACCCAGACCTCGCAGCCTTCGGCCGCCAGCGTGACCACCAGGCCGCGCACCTTGCGCGAGATGTCCGCCAGGCTCAGGCCGGTGCGTTCGCACAGCATGCGGCCTTCATAGTCGTTCACGGTGACCCAGCTGGCCTGTTCGATGAAGGCCAGCAGGTCGGCGCCGTCGAACATCGGCAGGCCCTGGCCCGGATCGAAGACGAAGGGGATGCCGGCTTCGGCGAACTGGCGCGCGTGCTGCAGCATCGCATCGCGGCCGTCCGGCGAGACGATGCCGACCTTGGCGTCCTCACGCGCCACGATCCGGGTGACATGCGCCTGCATCATCGCGCCGGGGTGGAAGGCGGTGATCTGGTTGTTGTCGCGGTCCGTCATGATCATCGCCTGGGCGGTGAAGGTGTCGGCGACGGTGCGCACGTATTCGGTGGAAATGCCCAGTTCCTCCAGCCGCGCCACGTAGGAAGCGCCGTCCGCGCCCACGGTGGCCATGGGCAGCGGCGTGCCGCCCAGCGCCTTGAGGGCATAGGCGATGTTGCCGGCGCAGCCGCCGAAATCGCGCCGCAGCGAGGGCACCAGGAAGGACACGTTGAGGATGTGCAGCTGGTCCGGAAGGATCTGCTCGGCGAAGCGGCCCTCGAAGCCCATGATGGTGTCGAAGGCGAAGGAACCGCAGATGATGGCTGCCATAGGTCTTGTGGTGGTCGATGAAAGAAAGGGACGGACGGACCGGTGCGGCCGCTCCGTCAGGGATAGAAGGCCAGGACGCGGTAGCCCGCGACCCGGTCGGCCGCCAGCGGCGGCTGCAGCCGCACCGGCAGACTGCCGGTCCAGGCGCCGCCGGCCTGCAGCGACGCGGATGCGCCGAGTTCCTGCTGCGACAGCACCCGGCGCAGCAACGGCAGGTCCTGGCTGTCGGTCAGCGTCAGTTCCAGGGCCGGCATCGCCAGCGGGATGCCGGCGGTGTTGCGCACCTCGACATCGAACTGGAACAACTCGCCGCTGACCTTGTTGAAGGTGGAGCTGTCGATGACCATGGCTTCGATGCGCTGCAGCGGCGCGAGCTCGCAGCGCAGCGGCACGCACAGGGATTCGAGTACCGGCCTCAGCCCCGGCAGATGGGCAGCCAGCCGATCGCGCTCGGCACGTGCGATCTGCAGCAGCAGCGCGGCCGCCAGCAGCAGGCAGACGGCGGCGCTCGCCAGCATCACCAGAGGCTGCTGCCAGAAGGCGCGCCGCTCGGCCACCCGCACGAATTGCAGGTCGCGCAGCGTGGCGGCGGCATCGCCGGCTTCGGCCTGCGCTCGCGCCTCCGGCGTGCCGGCATCGGGCGTCGGCGGCACGAAGGCCGGCTGGTAGAGGGACTGCTGGGGCTCGTCGTTGTCGGCGGTCTGCAGCAGCAGGGCCGAGGGCACGTCGATGTAGGAGGATTCGTCCTCCCCGGGCTGCTCAGGCTCCTCGTGCAGCACGGGCTCGGGGCGTTCGAGGACTTCGCCGTGCAGCACCACACGCGCGGCGAGCGAGCGGCGGCGCCAGACGGCGGGTTCGGGTTCGGGTTCAGCCGGGGGTTCGGCCGGCGGAGGCGATTCAGGAGCTTCGAACGGCGGGGGGTCCTCCAGGCCAGGCTCGACCCGGGAAACCGGTTCGGCCGGCTCCTCCGCCGGCGGTGGGGAGACGGGCGCCAGTTCGGCCGCGGCCGCTTCCACCGGCCCCCGCATGTGCGCCGTGGCATCGAACACCTCGGCGCATTTGCCGCAGCGCACCCAGCCGTCGGAGACCTTCAGTTGATCGGGCACGACCTTGAAGGTCGTCCCGCAGGAGGGACAGCGTGTGGACAGGCTCATGGGCAGCCCCGATTGTAGGCAGCGCTGCCCACGCTCCCGGCCACTCAGGCCGGCCGGTTCGCCGTCATCAGGATCCAGCCGTCTTCCTCGTCGGCGACGGACAGTGCCAGATACGGCGCATAAGCCTCTTTCAGCTCATCGGCCTGGCGCGACAGGATGCCCGCCATCACCAGCGATCCGCCCGCGGCCACATGCTTGCAGAGCAGCGGGGCCAGCACCTTGAGCGGCGTGGCCAGGATGTTGGCCAGCACGGTGCCGTATTCGCCGCAGGCCAGGTCGGGCAGGCCGGCGTTGAGCAGCACGCCGTTGGCCATCGCGTTGTCGCGGGTCGATTGCACTGCGGCTTCGTCGATATCGACCGCGTCCACGGCGGTGGCGCCGTAGAGCGCCGCGCCGATGGCCAGGATGCCGGAGCCGCAGCCGTAGTCCAGCACGCGGCCCAGTTCGCCGGGCTGGCGGCCGGCCGTCCAGCGCAGGCACATGCGGGTGGTCGGATGGGTGCCGGTGCCGAAGGCCAGGCCGGGATCCAGGCGGATCATGCGGCGCGCGGCGGCGGGCGGCTCGTGCCAGGTGGGCACGATCCAGAACTCGGGCGTGATCTCGACCGGCGCGAACTGCGACTGCGTCAGGCGCACCCAGTCCTGCTCGGGCACCGGGCCGATGTCCTGCACGCTGCAGCCGTCGAAGAAGTCCTGCGCCTGCAGCAGGGCCGATGCCTCGCGGGCGGCGGCCTCGTCGGGGAACAGCGCGGTCACCCGCGAACGCTGCCAGCCCTCGCGCGGCGGCGGCATGCCGGGCTCGCCGAACAGCGCCTGCTCGGCGGGGGTCTGCGCATCGGCGTCCTCGACGCCAACGGACAGCGCTTCGAGCGCCTCCAGGGCATCGCTGACCGATTCGATGCGGTCTTCCGGCACCAGCAGGTGCAGTTCGTACAGGGCCATGTCGCCTTCAGCGGTTGTGCGCGGCCAGCCACTCTTCCAGGTAGTGGATGTTGGTGCCACCCTCCTGGAAACGCGCGTCGACCATCACCTCGCGGTGCAGCGGCACATTGGTCTTGATGCCTTCGATGACCGTCTCCAGCAGCGCGGTGCGCATGCGGGCGATGGCCTGCTCGCGGGTGTCGCCATGGGCGATGATCTTGCCGATCATCGAGTCGTAGTTCGGCGGCACGAAGTAGTTGCTGTAGACATGCGAGTCCACCCGGATGCCGGGGCCGCCCGGCGCATGCCAGGTGGTGATCCGGCCCGGCGATGGCGTGAACTTGTACGGGTCCTCGGCATTGACCCGGCATTCGATCGCATGGCCGCGCAGCACGATGTCGCGCTGGGTGAAGGGCAGCTTCTCGCCGGCCGCCACCATGATCTGGGTCTTGACGATGTCCACGCCGGTGATGAGTTCGGTCACCGGATGCTCCACCTGCACGCGGGTGTTCATCTCGATGAAGTAGAACTCGCCGTTCTCGTAGAGGAACTCGAAGGTGCCCGCGCCGCGGTAGCCGATCTTCTTGCAGGCGGCCACGCAGCGCTCGCCGATGCGTTCGATCAGCTTGCGCGGGATGCCCGGCGCCGGCGCTTCCTCGATCACCTTCTGGTGGCGGCGCTGCATGGAGCAGTCGCGCTCGCCCAGGTAGACGGCGTTCTTGTGCTTGTCGGCGAGGATCTGGATCTCGATGTGGCGCGGGTTCTGGAGGAACTTCTCCATGTACACGGCCGGATTGTTGAAGGCGGCACCCGCCTCCGCCTTGGTCATCTGCACCGCGTTGATCAGCGCCGCCTCGGTGTGCACCACCCGCATGCCGCGGCCGCCGCCGCCGCCGGCGGCCTTGATGATGACCGGATAGCCGATCGCCTTGGCGATGCGCTTGATGACCGCCGGGTCATCGCCGAGCTCGCCTTCGGAGCCGGGCACGCAGGGCACGCCGGCCTTGATCATCGCCACCTTGGCCGACACCTTGTCGCCCATGATGCGGATCGACTCGGGCGTGGGGCCGATGAACTGGAAGCCGCTCTTCTCGACGCGTTCGGCGAAGGCCGCGTTCTCGCTCAGGAAGCCGTAGCCGGGATGGATCGCCTCGGCGTCGGTCACTTCCGCGGCCGAGATGATGGCCGGCATGTTCAGGTAGGACAGGGCCGAGGGCGCCGGTCCGATGCAGACGGCCTCCTCGGCCAGCTTGACGTACTTGGCGTCGCGGTCGGCCTCGGAATAGACCATCACCGCCGTCACGCCCATCTCGCGGCAGGCGCGCTGCACACGCAGAGCGATCTCGCCGCGGTTGGCAACCAGGATCTTCTTGAACATCGCGCGCTCAGCCGATCACGAACAGGGGCTGGCCGTATTCCACCGCCTGGCCGTTCTCCGCCAGGATCTGCATCACGGTGCCGGTCTTGTCGGCTTCGATCTCGTTGAGGATCTTCATCGCCTCGATGATGCAGATCGTGTCGCCTTCCTTGACTTGGCTGCCCACCTGCACGAAGGCGGCGGCGCCGGGGCTGGACGCGTGGTAGAGCGTGCCCACCATCGGCGACTTCACGATATGGCCGGCCGGCGCTTCCGGCGCGGCGGCTACGGCCGCAGCCGCGGGTGCCGCGGCGGCGACGGGCGCGGGTGCCGCAACGGCGGCCACGGGCGCCTGCACGTATTGCTGCACCACGGCGCCACCACCCTTGACGATGCGCACCTTGCCTTCGGCTTCGGTGATTTCCAGCTCGGAAACGTTCGACTCGGAGACGAGGTCGATCAGGGTCTTGAGTTTTCGCAGATCCATGGGGGCGGGTCACCCGAACGGGTGCCTTAAAAAAACAGAGCGCGAATGTACCGCAACTTGGTACTAAATTACGTTGATCAGCGGTCTTTTAACGAAACCGCCACCGAACTTTGCGCAACTGCCGTGAAGTGGACGAGAGGCCCGGAAACTGCTAGTTACAGCCAGTGGGACAGGTCGCTCTCGGAGAGTTGACCGATTTTACGATGAAGAACGCGGCCGTTCGGATCAAGCACCACGGTGAAGGGCAAACCGCCCTGTGCATTGCCCAGGGCACGCGAAAGATCGGTGCCCTGCAGGCCGGCCATGCCGACCGGGAAGCCCACCGGCCGGCCGGCCAGGAACTTGCGCACCGAGCTCGGCGTATCCACCGCCAGCCCCAGCACCTGCCAGCCGCGGGCCGCGTGTTCCTGGTGGAAGCGGTCGAGCATCGGCAGCTCGGCCACGCAGGGCGGGCACCAGGTGGCCCAGAAATTCACCACCAGACGGCCTTGCCCGCCGCGCAGGCCGGCCAGATCCAGCGGCGTGCCGTCGGGTTTGTCGAAGCTTTGCTGCCACAGGGCGGCGCTGCTGTCGCCCGCATCCGAGCGGCGCGACTGCCAGGCCCAGCCCGCGCCGGCCAGCACGGCCAGGCCCGCGGTTGCCCATACGGTGGCCTGGCGGCGTGTCGGCGATGCGCCTGGAGCGGCGGCGGGATCGGGTTCGGTCATGGGCTTTTCAGGTCATTCGGCCAGCAGGGCCCGCAGGGCGGCGATGTCGCCGCGCGGCGTGCGGCCCCGGCTGTCGGGCCGCAGCGCGCCGCGCAGGTCGTCCAGATCGTAGACCATCAGGTGTACCCCCACGACGACATCCAGCGCGGGCGAGCGCCCGGCCACCGTCAGCGCCTCCACCGGCTCGCCGTTGAAGCCGGTGACCGTCTGCGGGTCGTAATCGACATGGTGGTCGATCAGCGCGATCTCTGCCGACTTGCAGTCGTCGCAGAACATCTGGATATAGATATCGGACAGGCGGGTGGCCGTGCCGTGCCAGACGGCGCCGCCCAGGTAGGGCCGGAACTCGGCCATGCGCGACATCCACACCAGCGCCAGCTCGCGCAGGGCGCGCAGCTCGGCCGGCTGGGTGTCGATGCAGAAAATGGCGATGTGCTCGCGCACCGCGTCTTCCACCATCACGTTGTCCGGCAGCGGAGCCCGTCCGGACAGCGCGAGCTGCTTGGCGGCGCGGCGCTTGGCAGGGCCGTATTCAAGCCCCTCCTCGACGACGATGCGGGCGGCGGCTGCTGCGATCTCGGCGGTGGCGGTTTCCATGTCCGCAATTCTCCCTGCAAGCGCAAGCCCGTGCCAGCCGGGGGTCCTTAGAATTCGGCGCCATGCATATCCATATCCTCGGCATCTGCGGCACTTTCATGGGCGGCGTGGCCGCGCTGGCACGCGAGGCCGGCCACCGCGTCACCGGCTGCGATGCCGGGGTCTATCCGCCGATGAGCGACCAGCTGCGCGCGCTGGGCATCGATCTGATCGAAGGTTTCGGCGCCGATCAGCTGGCGCTGAAGCCCGATGTGTTCGTGGTCGGCAACGTGGTCAGCCGCGCCCGCCTGCCGGACGGCCAGCCCAAGTTCCCCTTGATGGAGGCCATCCTCGATTCGGGCGCGCGCTACACCAGCGGTCCGCAATGGCTGGCCGAGCATGTGCTGCACGGCCGCCATGTGCTGGCCGTGGCCGGCACCCATGGCAAGACCACCACCACCGCCATGCTGGCCTGGATCCTCGACCAGGCCGGCCTGAAGCCGGGTTTCCTGGTCGGCGGCGTGCCGCTGAATTTCGGGGTGTCGGCGCGGCTCGGCGGCGGCAGCGCCTTCGTGATCGAGGCGGACGAATACGACACGGCCTTCTTCGACAAACGCAGCAAGTTCGTGCACTACCGGCCGCGCACCGCCGTGCTCAACAACCTGGAGTTCGACCACGCCGACATCTTCGCCAGCCTGGCCGACATCGAGCGGCAGTTCCACCACCTGCTGCGCACCGTGCCGGCCCAGGGCCGTGTCGTCTCCAACGGCGGCGACGAAGCACTGGAGCGGGTGCTGGCGCAAGGCTGCTGGAGCGAGCTGCGCCGCTTCGGCCCGGTGCTGGCCGATTTCATCGCGGAAGGCGAGCCGGGCGATTTCTCCGTGCTCGCCTATGGCCAGGCCGTCGGCCAGGTGCGCTGGGGCCTGACCGGCGTGCACAACCAGAACAACGCCCTGGCGGCGATCGCCGCGGCCGAGCACCTGGGCGTGGCGCCGGCCGACGCGGCGCTGGCGCTGGGCGGATTCCTCAGCCCGCGCCGACGCATGGAAGTGCGCGGCCAGGTCGGGGGCGTCACCGTCTATGACGACTTCGCCCACCACCCGACGGCCATCCGCACCACGCTGGACGGCCTGCGCCGCCAGCTCGACCGGCAGCCCGGCGAAAGCCGCATCCTGGCGGTGTTCGAACCGCGCAGCAACACCATGAAGCTGGGCACCATGGCGGCGCAGCTGCCGGCAGCGCTCAAGGATGCCGACCTGGCCTTCTGCCACGTCGGCGGACTGGGCTGGGACGCGGCCGCAGCCCTGGCGCCCATGGGTGAGCGCGGCCGCACCGCCGAGGCGATCAAGCCCCTGGTGGCGCAGGTGCTCGCCGCCGCCAAGCCGGGCGATCACATCGTCTGCATGAGCAACGGCAGCTTCGGCGGCGTGCACGAGCTGTTGCTGGCCGGGCTCGCCGCCAAGGGCTGAGCCGCGGCCGGCCGGGCCATCAGCCCTGGCGGCGCGCCTTGACGGCGGCGGAGAGCACGTCAAGCACCTGCAGCGAGTCGTCCCAGCCCAGGCAGGCATCGGTGATGCTCTGGCCGTACTGCAGCGCGTGGGCGTTGTCCTTGCCCGGCGTGAACTTCTGCGCGCCGGCCTGCAGATGGCTTTCCACCATCACGCCGAACACGCTGCGCGAGCCGCCGGAGATCTGCGCGGCGAGTTCCTGGGCCACATTCAGCTGGCGCTCGTGCTGCTTGCTGCTGTTGGCATGGCTGCAGTCGACCATCAGCTTGGGATTGAGCCCGGCCTTTTCCAGATCGGCGCAGGCCGCGGCGACGCTGTCCGCATCGTAGTTGGGCGCCTTGCCGCCGCGCAGGATGACGTGGCAGTCCTGGTTGCCATTGGTCTGCACGATGGCGACCTGGCCGTTCTTGTGCACCGACAGGAAGTGGTGGCCGCGCGCCGCCGCCTGGATGGCGTCGGTGGCGATGCGGATGTTGCCGTCGGTGCCGTTCTTGAAGCCGATCGGCGCCGAGATGCCCGAGGCCAGCTCGCGGTGCACCTGGCTTTCGGTGGTGCGGGCACCGATGGCGCCCCAGGAGATCAGGTCGCCGATGTATTGCGGCGAGATCACGTCGAGGAACTCGCTGCCGGCCGGCAGGCCCAGGCGGTTGATGTCGATCAGCAGCTGGCGGGCGATGCGCAGGCCTTCGTCGATGCGGAAGCTCTCGTCGAGGTAGGGGTCGTTGATCAGGCCCTTCCAGCCGACCGTGGTGCGCGGCTTCTCGAAGTAGACACGCATCACGATCTCCAGCGTGTCGGCGTACTTCTCGCGCTGCACCACCAGGCGGCGGGCGTATTCCACCGCGGCGGCCGGATCGTGGATCGAGCAGGGGCCGATGATGACCAGCAGCCGATCGTCGGTGCCGCCCATGATGTCGCGGATGCGGCCGCGGGTGCCGGTGATGAGGTTCTCGACCGCGGTGCCGCGGATCGGGAAGAAGCGGATCAGATGTTCGGGAGGCGGCAACACGGTGATGTCCTTGATACGTTCGTCGTCGGTTCTGCTGGTCTTCTCGACGTGCGGGTACCAGGGCTCGGTGGCGGTGGGGGCGTTCATGTTGCGGGGCTCCTCGTTGTTCGGGCTGATCGGCTGTCTAGGAAATCAAAATCTGCGGGATCGCTGGGGGCAAAAAAAAACCGCCGGGCTTTTCAGCTCGGCGGTTCCGGGGAAGGTGTTTGCTTTTACGCGCGCGCTTCCGGTCCGCCGGTGGACGGAAACCAGAAATAAAAGGAGTAGGCGCGGGTTTGCATGAGCGGCGAATGTAGCACAGAGCATGGCCCGGATGCTCCGCGTTGCTGCCAGGACACAGTGCAGCCCGACGGCATAATCGCGCACCCGTCATGGAGGCGGGACAGGAGAAACCAGACCATGCAACGTCAAAACAAGATGCAATCGCTCACTTCAATCATTTTTTTCACCAGCCTGCTGGCTGGATGTGCCACCGAGAACTCACGCTCATTGCCCGTCGCGCAAGTCGCCACGGCCAACCAGGCCTACGCCGCGGAGCGTGCCCCGATTGCGGTCGGCAAGTTCGACAACCGTTCCAGCTACCTGCGCGGAATCTTCTTCGACGGCGTGGACCGGCTCGGCGGCCAGGCCAAGACCATCCTCGTGACCCACCTCCAGCAGAGCAACCGTTTCGATGTGCTCGACCGCGACAACCTGCAGGAACTCAAGCAGGAAGCCGCCCTGAAGGGCACGGCCAACCGCTTCTCCGGCGCCGACTATGTGGTGACCGGCGACGTCACCGAATTCGGACGCAAGGAGGTCGGCGACCACCAGCTCTTCGGCATCCTCGGCCGCGGCAAGGAGCAGAGCGCCTACGCCAAGGTGAATCTCAACATCGTGGACATCCAGACCTCGCGGGTCGTCTACTCCACGCAGGGCGCTGGCGAGTACAGCCTGTCCAACCGCGAGATCGTCGGCTTCGGCGGCACCGCGAGCTACGACTCGACGCTCAACGGCAAGGTGCTGGACCTGGCGATCCGCGAGGCCGTCAACAAGCTGGTCGCAGCCGTCGACAGCGGCGCCTGGAAGCCGGTGCGGTGATGGCGGCCGCAGGAGCAAAACCGATGCATCGTTCATCCAGAACCGGGCTCGTCCTGCTGCTGGCCGGTGCGGCCGTGCTGGGCGGCTGCGCCCACCGCACCGAGCCGATCTACCAGTGGGAGAGCTACCAGACACAGGTCTACCAGTACCTGCAGGGCCAGTCCTCCGATCCGCAAAAGCAGATCGCCAGCCTGGAGGCCGACTTCCAGAAGATCCGCGCGCAGAACCACAAGCCGCCGCCGGGCTTCCATGCGCACCTGGGCATGCTCTACGCCTCCGTCGGCAAGGACGACCAGGCCCTGCAGGAATTCCAGACCGAGAAGAGCCTTTTCCCCGAATCGACCGCCTTCATCGACATGCTGCTGGCCAAGGCCAACAGCCGCAAGAACAGCCAGCAAGACAAGGAGAAGACCCTGTGAGCCCCCGCCAGATACTCGTCGCGCTGGCCGCACTGGCCACGGTACTGCTGGCCACCGGCTGCGCGGCGCCGGCCAAGTCCATCGACTACGCCGCTTTCCGTACGACGCGCCCCAAATCCATCCTGGTGCTGCCGCCGGTCAACGAATCGCCCGACATCAACGCCAGCGCCGGCATGCTGGCCCAGCTGAGCTTTCCGCTGGCCGAGTCGGGCTATTACGTGCTGCCGGTGGCGCTGGTCGCCGAGACCTTCCGCAACAACGGCCTGGACACCCCGGCCGAAGCACAGGCCGTGGCGCCGGCCAAGCTGCAGGAGATCTTCGGCGCGGACGCGGCGCTCTATGTCAAGGTGACGAAGTACGGAACCAGCTATACCGTCATCAACAGCGAGGCCGTGGTCGCCGCCGATGCGCGCCTGGTCGACCTGAAGACCGGCGCCGTGCTCTGGAGCGGCTCGGCCAGCGCTTCCAGCGCCGAAGGCCTCAACAACGGCGGCGGCGGGCTGATGGGCCTGCTGGTGACGGCGGTGGTCCAGCAGATCATCGGCAGCCTGACAGACGCCAGCTTCACCGTCGCAGGCACGACCAGCCTGCGACTGGCGGCGGCAGGACGTCCCAATGGCATCCTGTACGGGCCGCGCTCGCCCAAGTACCTCAGCGACTGAAGCGCCCGCGCGCCCGGGCGGCGCTCAGGCGGTGCCGCCCACGGTCAGCGCGTCGATGCGGAGTGTCGGCTGGCCGACACCCACCGGAACGCTCTGGCCTTCCTTGCCGCAGGTGCCCACGCCGGGGTCCAGCGCCATGTCGTTGCCGATCATGCTGACCTTCTTCAGCGCCTCGGGGCCGGCGCCGATGATGGTCGCGCCCTTGACCGGGTACTGGATCTTGCCGTTCTCGACCCAGTAGGCCTCGCTCGCGGAAAACACGAACTTGCCGCTGGTGATGTCGACCTGCCCGCCGCCGAAGTTGGTGGCGTACAGGCCCTTCTTGATGCTGGCGACGATCTCCTGCGGATCGCGGTCGCCGCCCAGCATGTAGGTGTTGGTCATGCGCGGCATGGGGATGTGCGCGTAGCTCTCGCGCCGGCCGTTGCCGGTGGGCGGCACGCCCATCAGGCGGGCGTTCATCGAGTCCTGGATGTAGCACTTGAGGATGCCGTCCTCGATCAGCACGTTGCGCTGGCTGGCATTGCCCTCGTCGTCGACGTTGAGCGAGCCGCGGCGGTCGGCGATGGTGCCGTCGTCCAGCACGGTCACGCCCTTGGCCGCCACCCGCTGGCCGATGCGGCCGGAGAAGGCGCTGGAGCCCTTGCGGTTGAAGTCGCCTTCCAGGCCGTGGCCGATGGCCTCGTGCAGCAGGATGCCCGGCCAGCCGGAGCCCAGCACCACCGTCATCTCGCCGGCGCGGGCCGGGCGGGATTCGAGGTTGACCAGCGCCTGGCGCACGGCTTCGTCGACGTAATGGGTGATCAGCGCGTCGTCGAAATAGGCCAGGCCGAAACGCCCGCCGCCGCCGGCCGAGCCGACCTCGCGCCGACCGTTCTGTTCGGCGATCACCGTGACCGACAGGCGCACCAGCGGCCGCACGTCGGCGGCGAGCGTGCCGTCGGCACGCGCCACCAGCACCACGTCGTATTCGGCGGCCAGGCCGGCCATCACCTGCGCCACACGCGGATCCTTGCCGCGGGCCAGGCTCTCGACACGGCCCAGCAGCGCGATCTTGGCATTGCTGTCGAGCGAGGCGATCGGGTCGAGTTCGGGATAGAGCGAACGGCTGCCGGCGATCTTGCGCGTGGCCACCTTGACCTTGCCGCCGCGCGAGGCCTGCGAGATCGAGCGCACGGTGCGCGCCGCATCCAGCAGCGAGGCCTCGGAGATGTCGTCGGAATAGGCGAAGGCCGTCTTCTCGCCGCTGACCGCCCGCACGCCCACGCCCTGGTCGATGCTGAAGGAGCCGGTCTTGACGATGCCCTCCTCCAGGCTCCAGCCCTCGCTGCGGGTGTACTGGAAGTACAGGTCGGCGTCGTCCACCTTGTGCGAGCGGATCTCGGAGAGGGCGCGCGACAGATGGGACTCGTCCAGGCCAAACGGCTCCAGCAGCAGGCGCTGGGCGATGGCAAGACGTTCGATGGTGGGTTCGCGGGAGATCATCCGGGGATTTTAGGGTGCCGCCCAATCCCCTGCCCGCGCCCGCCGTATCAGGCGGTGGCCGCGCGCCGCCGCCAGGCCGACCAGGCGAAGGGCGCCAGCGCCATCAGCAGGGCCAGCACCGCCAGGCCGAACAGCCCCGCGTACACCGTGCCGGGACTGCGGCCCAGGCGCATGCCGTAGCGCGCCAGCCAGCCATAACCGGCCGATGCGGCGGCCATGCCGACGAAGACGAAGGTGTTGAGCACACCCAGCGCCCGTCCGCGCAGCGCCGGCGCCACCGTGCCCCGGCCCGCGGTCATCACCACCGGATGCAGCGTGCCGGCGGCTGCCAGCAGGGACAGCAGGGCCAGGTCCAGCCCCAGCGAGACATCGGGCATCAGCATCAGGCCCAGGCCGGCCAGCACCGAGCCCAGCATGGTGCCCACGATCACCGCCTGAGCGCCGAAACGCCGTGCCGCCAGCGGCATCGCGAAGGCGCATCCGAAGGCCACGAAGCTGATCACCGTCATGGCCGAACCGCGGCTGATCGGGTCCAGCCCGAAGACATCCGCCACATACGGTCCGCCCCAGGCGTTGCGAAAGGCCGTGCCGGACGCCATGCCCAGGCACACCGGCACCAGCGCCCACAGGGCCGGCACCTTCAGCAGCACCAGCGAGCCGCGCAGCATCGCCAGCGAGGACTGGCCGTGCGCATCGGCATGGCCCCGATCGCGCACCGTGCGCTGCACCGCGAAACACACCACCGCCATGACGCCGGTCGCCACCAGCATCGCCGGGCGCCAGCCGAAATGCTGCACCGCCCAGCCCAGCGGCGAGGCGGCGCACAACACCCCCAGCATGCCCAGCCCGTTGGAGACCGACAGCGAGCGCAGGTAGCGGCGCTCTTCCAGCTGCTCGGATGCGTAGTGGATCAGCCCCATGAACACCGGCGCGCAGGCCATGCCCAGGCCGACCTGCCCCAGCGTGGCCATCGCCGCGCCGTGCGACAGCGAGAACATCAGCCCGCCCGCCACGCCCAGCGCCATCAGCACCGAAGTCGGCCGCCCCACGCCCCAGCGATCGAAGGCCACGCCGACCGGCACCTGGATCAGCCCGAAAGCCAGGAAGAAGGCCGAGGACAGCGCGCCGAAACCGGCCGGATCCAGCCCCAGGTCGGCCGACAGCTCGGGCGCCATCACCGCCAGGCAGCTGCGGAAGAACTGGCTCATCGCGAAGGCCGCGGTGAGCGCCGCCAGCGCCGGCCCGGTGCGCAGGAGCGACGGCGACCGCATCAGCCCGGAGCCGAGCGGCGCGAGCGCGCCACCGACATCAGGATGCCCAGCCCCATGCCCAGCGTCACCATCGCGGTGCCGCCATAGCTGATGAAGGGCAAGGGCACGCCCACCACCGGCAGGATGCCGCTGACCATGCCCATGTTCACGAAGGCATAGGTGAAGAAGATCATCGCCATCGCCCCGGCCAGCAGCCGCGAGAACATGGTGGGCGCATGCATGGCCAGCCACAGGCCGCGCAGCACCACGCAGCAGTAGCCGAAGATCAGCACCAGATTGCCGGCCAGGCCGAACTCCTCCGAGAAGGCCGCGAAGATGAAGTCGGTGGTGCGCTCGGGGATGAACTCCAGGTGCGTCTGCGTGCCGGCCATGAAACCCTTGCCCCAGATGCCGCCGGAGCCGATGGCGATCATCCCCTGGATGATGTGGAAGCCCTTGCCCAGCGGATCCTTGGTCGGATCCAGCAGGGTGCAGATGCGCTGCTGCTGGTAGTCGTGCAGCACCGCCCAGCGCACGCCGTTGGCGCACAGCTGCGGCTCATACCAGACCACCATCGCCACGCCGATCGCGCCGATCAGCAGCGGCGGCAGCACCAGCTTCCAGCTGAGCCCGGCGAAGAAGATGACCGACAGGCCCGCTGCCAGCACCAGCAGCGAGGTGCCCAGGTCGGGCTGTTTCATGATCAGGCCGACCGGCACCAGCAGCAGCGCGCCCGCGGCCAGAAAATCCAGCGGCCGCAGCGCGCCCTCGCGTTTCTGGAACCACCAGGCCAGCATCAGCGGCATGGCGATCTTCAGCAATTCGCTGGGCTGCACCACCACGCCCAGGTTGATCCAGCGGGTGGCGCCCTTCTTGGTGATGCCGAACAAGGCCACCGCCACCAGCAGCGCCACGCCCAGCACATACAGGGGCACGGCCGCGGCCATCAGCTTCTGCGGCGGCACCTGCGCCACCACGAACATGATGCCGCCGGCCAGCAGCATGTTGCGGCCATGGTCGAAGAAGCGGGTGCCGTGGTCGTAGCCCGAGGAATACATGGTCAGCAGGCCGGCGCCGCACAGCAGCAGCACGCCCGCGGCCAGCAGCCAGTCGAAGCCCAGGAGAAATGGCAGGAGACGCCGGGGCAGGGACGGCTTGTCGAAAACGGCGGACATCGCCGGATTATCGGCCATGGCGTGCGCCGCGCCCGGACGCGCCCCCCTATGCGCCAGGATCGCCGGCAGCCTGCTCGTGGAACTTCACCAGCCCGGTGGCGATGTCGTAGACCGCCGGCACGATGCCCACCTTGCCCTGCGCCACCAGCTCGCGGATCACCGCGCTCTGCTCCAGCACCCGAGCCATGCCGCGCCGCACATGGCGTTCGGTCACGCTGGCCACGAAGGCCGGGTTGGCGCTCGAGCGCTCGCCGCCCTCCTCCCGCCAGGCTGCGGCCTCCTGCGCCGGACAGATCGTCTCCAGGAGCGCCGTGAGAAAGCCGAGCTGCACCCCGTCGATCGCGCCGTGGATCGCACCGCAGCCGGTATGCCCCAGGATCACGATCAGCTTGGCGCCGACCACGCCGCAGGCGTATTCCAGCGATCCCAGCACCGTGTTGCCCACCACGTTGCCGGCGTTGCGGATCGAGAACACCGAGCCGAAACCCTGGTCGAAGATCAGCTCGACGGAGGTGCGCGAATCCATGCAGCTGACGATGGCCGCGAACGGCGTCTGGCCCTTCTTGGTCTTGTCGAGCTGGTCGAGCAGGTCGCGCGACTGGTGAAAGGCGGTGACGAAGCGGAAGTTGCCTTCCTTCAGGAACTGCAGCGCATGGGCCGGCGTCAGCTCGGAAAACGGCAGGTCATGGGTATGCATGGCCACTCACTTCTTGCGCAGCTGGCGCAGCAGGTCCTGGGCGAGGCCAGCCGAGCGCTTGGGCGCCTCGCCGTGCATGCCGGCCAGTCCGCTGACGAGTTCCCGCTCGGTCGAGACCTGCGGCACGTTGTAGTGCTCCTGGAAACCCACCAGCGACAGCTTGATGCCGCGCTCCCCGGCCCGCGAATGGGCGAAATCGCGGATCACCTCCAGGACATCGAAATCGATATACGCCGTATTGCTGGCATCGATGACCACCGCGGAGTTTCTCGGCAACTCGTCCAGGGTCTGCTTGATCGACGCCTTGTTCAAAAAGGAAACCTCCTGCGCCAGCGTCAGCTTGATCAGCTCGTTATTGGTGAACGAAGAACGCTGGTAGTAATACGGCAGGCGGGCATTCTGGCGCAGGATGAAGAATATCGACACCAGCAAGCCGATCGCCACGCCACGCAGCAAATCGAGAAACACCACCGAAACCACCGTGACAATAAACGGCGTGAATTGATTCCAGCGATCGGCCTTCCACAGACTCAAGAAAATCTGCGGACGCGCCAGCCGATAACCCGTGAAGATCAAAATGGCGGCCAGCGCGGCTTTCGGCACGAAATTGAGCCATTGCGGAATCGTCGCCACGCAGGCCAGCAGAAGCAGCCCATGGAAAATGGTGGAAAGCTTGGTGCGGGCACCGGCATTGATATTGGCCGAGGAGCGCACGATCACGCTGGTGATGGGCAGTCCGCCGAGCAGGCCGCTCAGCAGATTTCCAACGCCCTGGGCACGCAGTTCCACATTGGTGGGCGTGACGCGTTTCTGCGGATCGAGCTTGTCGGTCGCCTCGATGCACAACAAGGTCTCCACGGACGCGACCACCGCGATGATGGCGCCGGTCACCCAGACCTGCGGCAGCGCCAGCCCCGAGAAATCCGGCAGGGTGAACTGGGCGAAGAACTCCGCGACCGTCGTCGGCACCGGCAGCCGGATCAGGTGCGCATCGCCGCGCAAGGCCCATCCCGGCCGGACCAGCCCCAGCATCTGGTTGACCAGCACGCCCGCCAGCACCACCAGCAGGCCCACCGGAAACCATTGCAGGCGCTTGAACCGGCGGCAGCTCCACAGCGTCAGCAGCGCCAGGCCCAGCAGCGAGATCAGCATCGCCCCGGGCTCCATGTGCTCGACGATCTCGTCCAGATCGGTCCAGGCGAAACCGGCCTCCTCCTCGTCCAGAAAAGCCTGTTTGTCGAAACCCACGGCATTCTCGGCCTGGTTCACCACGATGGTGATGCCGATGCCCGCCAGCATGCCTTCGATGACATTCGAGGGAATATAGTCCGCCATGCCACCGACACCCAGGATGCCGGCCAGCAACTGGAAAGCCCCGGCCAGCATCACGGCGCAAAGAAAATATTGAAAAGGCATGGCGGCGAGCGCCGTCACGACAATCGCGATCAGCCCGGCCGCCGGGCCGCTCACCGAAAGCGCCGAGCCGGACAGCTTCCCCACCACCACGCCGCCGATGACCCCGGCCAAAATACCGGCGAATGGCGAAACATGGCTGGCCTGGGCAATCCCCAGACATAAGGGAAGGGCAATCAGAAAAACAATCAAACCGGACAAGGCATCGCGATTGAAAGTCTTTGACATATCAAGCATCAGATCATTGGTAATCGGTTAGCGTATGCCCACATAATGCAGTCCGTGTGATTTCCACTCATGTAAAATTGAACCGCCATGCGTCCGACCACCCATCTGCTGTACCTCCACGGATTCCGCTCCTCGCCCCGCTCGGCCAAGGCCGTGTTGATGGCCGAACGGATGCGCAGCCGGTATCCGGACCTGGTCTGGTGGTGCCCCCAGCTGCCGCCCTCGCCGGCCGAGGCCATGGCGATGGTGGCGGCCGGCACGGCGGGCTGGCCGCGCGCCACGATGGCGGTGGTGGGGTCCTCGCTGGGCGGCTTCTACGCCGGCTGGGTGCAGGCCAGCACCGGCTGCGCCAAGGCGGTGCTGATCAACCCCGCCGTTCATCCGGCGCGCGACCTGGCCCGCCACATCGGTGAACAGACCGCCTGGCACGATCCGGCCGAGCGCTTTTATTTCGAGCCGGTCTTCGTCGACCAGCTGCGCGCCCTGGCCCATGTACCGCCCGCCGACCCCGCTCGCACCATGGCCCTGATCGCCCAGGGCGACGAGGTGCTCGACTGGCGCGAGATGGCCGCCTGGTGCGCCGGCGGCAACGCCACGGTGCTGCCCGGCGGCGACCACGCCCTGTCGGATTTCCCCGCGCACCTGCCGGCCATCGAGGCCTTTCTCGGCCTGGGCTGACATCCCGCACGACCGGCGGCAGGACAGCCCCCGGCCAGATGGGACAATCGCGCCCATGTACGCACTGTTCGAAGAAGCCGGCAAATTCCTGGCCGGCCGCATCCTCTCCGAAGCCGACTCCTCCGCCCAGGTGGAGCTGGCCTCGGGCAAACGGGTCAAGGTCAAGGCCGCCAACCTGCTGCTGAAGTTCGAGAAACCCGAGCCGGAAAAACTCCTGGCCGATGCCCAGGCCACCGCCGCCGGCATCGAACTCGAAATGGCCTACGAATTCGCGCCGGAGGAAGAATTCGGCTTCGTCGACCTGGCGCGCGACTATTTCAGCGCCGCCGCCAGCCTCACCGAACAGACGGCCATGCTGCTGACCCTGTTCGAGGCCCCCACTACTTCCGCCGCGCCGGCAAGGGCCGTTTCCGCAAGGCCGCGCCCGAGATCGTGCAGCAGGCCCTGCTGGCCATCGAACGCAAGGCCGCCCTGGCGCGCCAGATCGACGATTGGGCGAAGGAACTCGCCGCCGGCCAGACACCGCCGCCGATCCGCGAGCAGCTCTACAAGATCCTCTTCAAGCCCGACAAGAACGCGCCCGAATACAAGGCGGTGGTCGAGGCCTCGCGCGCCACGCAGAGCAATCCGCTGGACCTGCTGCGCCGCGCCGGCGCCATCGCCTCGGCCTACGAATTCCACTGGAAGCGGTTCCTGTTCGACCACTTCCCCAAGGGCACCGGTTTCCCCGCGCTCGAAGCCCCGGCGGTGCCCGACGAGCTGCCCCTGGCCGAAGGCGTGTCGGCCTTCTCCATCGACGATTCGCAGACCACCGAGATCGACGATGCCCTGTCCGTCCAGGGCCTGGGCAGCGGCTCGGTCACCGTGGGCGTGCACATCGCAGCACCCGGCCTGGCCTTCGCGCCCGGCGCGGCGCTGGACCAGGTGGCGCGGCATCGCCTGTCCACCGTCTACATGCCAGGCCACAAGATCACCATGCTGCCGGATGCGGTGGTGCAGACCTACACCCTGGGCGCCGGCCAGGCCCGCCCGGCCGTGTCGCTCTACGTGACCATGGACGAGGCCACGCTGGAAGTGAAGTCCAGCGAGACCCGGCTGGAGCGGGTGCCGGTGGTCGCCAACCTGCGCCACGACCGGCTCGACGACACCGTCACCGACGAATGGCTGACCGACCCGGCCTTCCAGCCCGCGGCCGAGTCGGCCGAAGCCGAAGCGCTGCGCCCCGAGATGAGTTTCCTGTTCCGCCTGGCCCGCCACCTCAAGGCCGGGCGCGAGCAGGTGCGCGGCAAGCCCGAGAACTTCAGCCGCCCCGACTACAACTTCCGCCTCGAAGGCCAGGGCGAGGGCGAACCCACCGGCCAGGAGACCGTGCGCATCAGCGTGCGCAAGCGGGGCACTGCCCTCGACCTGATCGTGGCCGAGGCCATGATCCTGGCCAACAGCAGCTGGGGCCAGTGGCTCGGCGAGCTGGGCGTGCCCGGCATCTACCGCAGCCAGGCCAGCATGGCGCCGGGCGTGAAGGTGCGCATGGGCACCAAGGCGCTGCCGCATGCCGGCATCGGCGTGCCGAGTTATGCCTGGAGCACCTCGCCGCTGCGCCGCTACGTGGACCTGGTCAACCAGTGGCAGATCATCGCCGCCGCCCGCCACGGCCGCACCGCCGCCCTGGCCGCGCCCTTCAAGCCCAAGGATGCGGAGCTGTTCTCCATCATCTCCAGCTTCGACGCGGCCTACAGCGCCTACAACGGCTACCAGTCGGGCATGGAACGCTTCTGGACGCTGGAGTACCTGCGCCAGAACGGCATCACCGAACTGACCGCCGCCGTCATCAAGGAAGGCCCGGCCGGCAGCCTGCTGGTGCGTGCCGACGAACTGCCGCTGGTGCTGCCGGTGCTCGGCGCCCAGGGCCTGCCGCGCGGCGCCCGGGTGCGGGTGCGCCTGGGCGAGATCGACGACATCGCGCTCGACGTCAGCGGCACCGTCATCGAACGCCTGGACACCGAGCAGATCGAGGATGCCGACGACGCCGCGGCCGACGAGGAAGAAGCGATGGCCTCGGGCCCCATCGCCATCGCCCTCGACATGGCCGATGCCGAGCCGCAGGCCGACGCGCCCGCAGCCGCCGCCTGAAAGCCCGACCCGCCGTGCGCCGCCCCAGCACCCTGCAGATCGCGCTCGGCGTTTCGCTGGCGCTGCACGGCGTGCTGCTGGCGCTGCGTTTCGGCGCACCGGAAACCTTCAACCGGGTGTTCCAGGACACGCCGCTGGAGGTGGTGCTGGTCAATGCCCGCTCCAACGAGAAACCCACGCAGGCGCAGGCCCTCGCCCAGGCCTCGCTGGCCGGCGGCGGCGAGGCCGCCAAGGGCCGCGCCAGCTCGCCCCTGCCCTATTCCGCGCTGACCAATGCCGGCGACAGCGCCGACGAAGCGCGCCGCCAGATCGACCAGCTGATCCAGCAGCAGGAGCAGCTGCTGGCGGTGATCCGCAAGGAGATCGCCGCCCTGCCCGTGCCCGATCCCTTCCATGCCGCCGACACGCCCGAGCGGTTGGCGCAGGAAGAGCGGCGCCGCCAGCTGGTCAAGCTGCTGGCCGAGATCGAGCGCCGCATCAACGAAGAGAACGCCCGGCCGCGCAAGCGCTACATCAGCCCGGCCACCCGCGAGGTGGCTTACGCCATCTACTACGACGCCCTGCGCCGCCGCATCGAGGACCGCGGCACCCGCCACTTCCCCGAGGCCGGCGGCGAGAAGCTCTACGGCGAGCTGACCATGATCGTCACCGTGCGGCGCGACGGCCAGGTGGTCGCCACCGAGGTGGTGCAGAGCTCCGGCAACAAGCAGCTCGACCGCCGCGCCGAATCCATCGCCCGCGCCGCCGGGCCCTTCGGCCCCTTCGATGCGCAGATGCTGCGCGAGGTCGACCAGATCGTCGTCGTCTCGCGCTTCAAGTTCACCCGCGACGCAACCCTGGAAGCCAATGTCCGCTGATATCTCCTCCCCATCCGGCGCCGACCGTTACTGCGTGATGGGCAACCCCGTGGCGCACAGCCGCTCGCCCTGGATCCATGCGCGTTTCGCCGAACTCGCCGGCGACCTGATCCACTACGGCGCGCAGCTGGTGGCGCTGGACGGCTTCGCCGAAGGCGTGCGCGCCTTCTCCGCATCGGGCGGCCGCGGCTGCAACGTCACCGTGCCCTTCAAGTTCGAGGCCGCGGCCATCGCCGACCGCCTGACCGACCGCGCCCGCATCGCCGGCGCGGCCAACACCCTGCGTTTCGAGGACGGCCAGATCCACGCCGACAACACCGACGGCGCCGGCCTGGTGGCCGACATCGAACGCAATGCCGGCATCTCCATCGCCGGCCGCGAGGTGCTGCTGATCGGCGCGGGCGGCGCCTCGGCCGGCGTGCTGGGCCCGCTGCTCGGCGCCGCGCCGGCCCGTCTGGTGGTCGCCAACCGCACCGCCGAAAAGGCGCGTGCACTGGTCGACAGCCACCAGGCCCTGGCCCACCTGGCCGACTGCCTGCTGCAGGCCCAGCCGATCGAGGCCCTCTCCGGCCCCTTCGACATCGTCATCAACGCCACCGCCAGCAGCCTGGCCGGCGCCGCCGTGCCGGTGCCGGCCAGCGTGCTGCGCCCCGGCAGCCTGGCCCTGGACATGATGTACGGCCCCAGCGCCGCCGCCTTCCTGGCCTGGGCGCGGCAGCACCAGGCGATGCCGCGCGACGGCCTGGGCATGCTGGTGGAGCAGGCATCCGAAGCCTTCTTTCACTGGCGCGGCATCCGGCCGCCTTCGGCACAGGTGCTGGCCGAGCTGCGCGCGCTGGTCGACGGCGGCACGGCATGAGGCTGGCGCTGCGCTGCCTCGGGCTGGCCTGCCTGCTCCTGCTGGCGCTGCAGCTGTATTTCGCCGTGCGTATCGCCGCCATGGCGGTGTTCGACCCCGGCTCCACCGCCTTCCAGCGCTCCGAAGCGACGCGCCTGGCCCGCCAGGGCCGGCTGGCCGGCTGGAGCCAGCAATGGGTGGCCTACCGATCGCTGCCCGACAACCTCAAGCGCGCGGTGCTGGCCTCGGAAGACGCCGGCTTCGTGCGCCACCACGGCGTGGAATGGGACGCCGTGCGCGGCGCCTGGCAGCGCAACACCCGCGCCGAATCGCAGTTCGCCAGACGCGTGGAACAGGCCGAGGCGCGCGGTCTGTCCATCGACAAACTGCCCGGCGCCAAGGTGGTCGGCGGCTCCACCATCAGCCAGCAGCTGGCCAAGAACCTGTTCCTGGCCGGCGAACGCAGCCTGCCGCGCAAGGCCCAGGAGCTGATCGTCACCCTGCTGCTCGAAGGCCTGCTGTCCAAGCAGCGCATCCTGGAGATCTACCTCAACAGCGTGGAATGGGGCGAAGGCATCTTCGGCGCCGAGGCCGCGGCGCAGCACTATTTCCACAAGCCCGCCGCGCGGCTCACGGCCTACGAGGCGGCGCGCCTGGCGGTCATGCTGCCGCGGCCCAAATTCTTCGAGCGCACGCCGCAGTCGGCCTATCTCTCCGGCCGGGCCGGCACCATCGCGGCGCGCATGGGCGGCGTGGCCCTGCCCTGAGGCGCTTCGCCTGCGCGGGCCGCCGCTGCGGACCGCGCAGCAAAGGGAGTGAACGGGGCCGCAAGACTGCCGGTTCCGCCTTTCTTTCCCGCCCCGCACCATGCTTGCCGCCCCCATCCTTCCCGTTCCGATCGCACCGGCCCCCCAGCGACCGGCAACCGCTTCACCGTGCTCTCCGTCACACACGAAGCGGCATCGGGCCAGTACACCGTGACACCCGTGGCCGTCCTGGACGTGCAGCCCTCCTCCGGCAGGCCGGCGGCAGCCGCCGAGGACTTCCGCCCGCCCGGCCCACGGCCGCATCCCGACATGCCACGCCTGGGCCGCCTGCCCGCCGACGACCCGCGGGTGCTGAAGGCGACCGACGGCCTCTCCGATCCCCGCAAGCGGCCGCGGCGCGGCACCGTTCCGGTGGCCCGGCGGAAAAAGCTCTACCGCCAGATCGCGGCGGCGCGCGCCATCGGCCCGGACGGCCGGCAACCCTATGTGGACGCCGAGGGCAGGATAAACGTCCCCGCCTACGAACACGACCGGCGCGTGCTGGCGGCCTTCGACTTCTGCCTGCCGGGCTGGGAGGGCAAGCTCTACCCCTTTCGCACACTCAAGAACGGCGTCTGGGTCGGCGATCTGCTGGCCATGCGCCGCTACCGGGCCTGGGAGCAGGCCAAACGCTGCCGCGACCACCAGGGCCGGCCGCTGTTCCACGACCCGCTGACCGGCAGGGTGGACATGGCCGCGTTCTACCGCGCCTGTACCGACGGCAGCCTGCCGCGCAGCTGCATCCGCAAGCCGAAGCCAGTCGGCCGTCCGCGGACAAGGCCCGAGCGCCAGGCCGACTGATCCCTTCCCGGCGCCGGCAGCTTCTATCATCGGCCGATGAGAATCCTCGGCATCGACCCCGGCCTGCAGACCACCGGCTTCGGCCTGGTCGATGTGGACGGCCAGAAGCTGGCCTATGTGGCCAGCGGCACCATCCGCACCACCCACCTTCCGCTGGGCGACCTGCCGGGCCGCATCAAGGTGCTGTACGACGGCATCCGCGAGGTGGTGGAACGCTACGGCCCGCAGGCGGCCACGGTCGAGATCGTCTTCGTCAACGTCAACCCGCAGTCCACCCTGCTGCTGGGCCAGGCGCGCGGCGCCTGCCTCACCGCCCTGGTCTCCCGCGACCTGCCGGTGGCCGAATACACCGCGCTGCAGATGAAGAAGGCCGTGGTCGGCACCGGCCGCGCCGCCAAGAGCCAGGTGCAGGAGATGGTCATGCGCCTGCTCAAGCTGCCCGGCCTGCCCGGCCCCGACGCGGCCGATGCCCTGGGCATGGCCATCACCCATGCCCATGCCGGCGCCTCCCTGGCCCGCCTGGCCGAGAGCACCGAGCTGAGCCGCCGCACCCATGCGATGTTCCGCAACGGGCGCAGCATGTGAGGCCGCCCGGCAGTCCGCTCAGTAGGCCTTGAAGTTGGCGGCGATGCGCTGGTTCAGGTAGTCGCCCGCGGTGATGGCCGCGTACTTGCCCGAGGGGCTTTCGATCAACGCATCCCGGTTGGCCTGGCAGAAGAAGGCCAGGCTGTAGCGCGGGCCCATGTATTCGCCCGGCACCGGGTTCTTCACCCGGTGGAAGTTGGACGGCAGCACGTCGTCGCTCCAGCGCATCAGCATGTCGCCGATATTGCAGGTGATGACCTGCTCGTCCGGCTCGATCGAGGTCCACTCCTGCGCCTCCATCTCCTTGCCCGGGCAGACCTGCAGCCCGCCCTGGCCGGGGCGCTGGAACAGCAGCGTGAGGCAATCGAAATCGGTGTGCGCGCCGGCGCGCCACAGGCCGAGCTTGTCCTGGTACTGCTCGGGGATCGCGTAGTAGTGCAGCAGGCGCAGGGTGCTCTGGTAGCTGGCCTTGGTCGGCTCGTGGGCGCGGGTGAAGAACCCGTCGTCCAAGCCCAGCTTGTATGCGAAGCAGGACAGCACCTGCATGCCCACCGCCCAGGCCTTGGCCTCGAAGTCGAGCATGGTCTGGCGAAAGCCCGCCAGTTCCGCCTCGCTGGGCCACAGGCCCTCCATGTGCGGGCGGGTGATCTGGTAGGACTCCTTCTGGTCCGGCGTGCCGGTGGAGGGCCGCACCTGCGCCTTGCTCTCCCAGCCCACGTTCAGGGCCTTCTTCAGCGGGTACTGCGCCTTCACCGCATCGGGCAGGGCGAAAAAGCGCTCGGTCATGGCAAAGGCGCGGCGCACCTCGGCGATGTCGATGCCGTGGTGCTCGATCTGGAAGAAGCCGACGTCGATGGCGGCCGCCCAGAGCTGCTCGGCGATCTCGTGCCTGCGGGCGGCGAAATCGCGCAGGTCGATGCGGCGGATCTCGCGCTGGTTGGTCTCCGAGCCCATCGCGCCCATGCGCGTCTCCTTCTGGATTTCGGCGAGCGGGGATGCGGTCGTGGTGCTGGTGTTCATGCGGTTCTCCTGGGGTGGCGGTGGGAAGTCCGGCCGTGGAACCGCGAGGCATGGAGCGCCCT
The DNA here is from genome assembly GCF_009906855.1 of Xylophilus rhododendri. Taxonomy (NCBI): domain Bacteria; kingdom Pseudomonadati; phylum Pseudomonadota; class Betaproteobacteria; order Burkholderiales; genus Xylophilus; species Xylophilus rhododendri. Next base: position 4,013,285 of record NZ_CP047650.1, on the reverse strand, counting down.
CGTGGCGACTGCTCCAGAAATCCTCCGGGCTCGCACGGAACCTGGACTTCAAGAGCAATTCCCGAACAGCCCGCGACGAATGCACTGGACTGGTGAACGCTTCTACTCTCGGGCGTTCTGGACGCAAAAGCCATGCCCGGCGATCCCTGGCACGGATGCTGCATGCGCGGCTGGCAGGAGTAGAAGCGTTCAGCGGTACCGCATCCCCCTTGCGGCGCCGCCCGGAAATTGCTCTTGAAGCCAGTCCACCCAACGTCTTCGAGAAAGCCGCCATGCAACGCCGTTCCCTACTCCTTTCCGCTTCCAGCCTGCTCGCCGCCCCCGCCCTGGTGCGTGCCCAGGGCAGCCTGCAGAAGTTCAAGTTCAACCTCGGCTGGAAGGTCGAGGCCACCGCCGCCGGCTTCCTGCTGGCGCAGCAGCGCGGCTACTACAAGGATGCCGGCCTGGACGTGACGGTGGACACCGGCAACGGCTCGGCCGCTGCCATCGGCCTGGTGGCCAGCGGCGCCTACGACTGCGCCTCGGCCGACCTGGCCACCATGATCGAGTTCAACGTCAACAACCCCAGCGCGGCCCTGAAGGCGGTCGCGATCATGTACGACCTCAACCCCAACGCCATCCTGGTGCGCAAGGACGGCAGCATCAAGAAGCCCGCCGACCTGGCCGGCAAGACCATCCTGGGCCAGCCCTTCAACGCCTCGCGCAAGCTCTTCCCCGCCTTCGCCAAGGCCGAGGGCTTCGACCCCTCCGGCGTGAAGTGGGAGAACGTCGCGCCCGACATCGGCGACACCCGTTTCGTCAAGGGCGACTTCGATGCCTCGGCCTACTTCTTCTTCACCGGCCTGCTCAACCTGAAGGCGCGCGGCATGGGCCCCGAGCAGATCAACGTGTTCCGTTTCTCGGACGTGATGAAGTCCTACGGCAACGGCTTCGTGGCCAACAGCAAGAGCATGGAGCAGGCCGAGGCCATGCGCGGCTTCGTCAAGGCCAGCACCCGCGGCTGGCTCGATGCCATGGCCGACCCCAAGGCCGGCGCCGCCGCCATCAAGCAGCGCGAGCCGCTGGCCAACGAGCAGTTCGAATTTGAGCGCCTGCAGCTGATCGTGGACGGCACCATGAAGACCGCCGAGACCCGCGCCAACGGCTGGGGCGCCGCCACGCCGCAGCGCCTGCAGGCCACCATCGACGAGACCGTGGCCGCCTTCGGCCTGAAGACCGTGCCCACGCCAGCCGACATCTGGACCGACAGGTTCCTGCCCTCGGCCGCCGACCGCCGCCTGAAGGCCTGAGGCGCTGTCCATGGCTTCCATCCCCGTCATCGACCTGACCGGTGCACTGCAGCCCGGCGCGCCCCGCAGCGCCGAGGTGGCAGAGGCCCTGCGCGCGGCCGGCACCGGCTCCGGCTTCTTCTACGTCAGCGGCCACGGCGTGCCGCGCGCCCTGGTGGACGCCCAGTTCGCCCTGGCACAGCGCTTTTTCGACCTGCCGCTGCCGGCCAAGCAGGCCATCGACCTGCGCCGCGTGCCCAATATGCGCGGCTACGAATCCCTGGGCGCGCAGACGCTCGACGCCACCGCCCGGCCCGACCTGAAGGAAAGCTTCTACTGCGGCCAGGCATACGCCGACGACCATCCCTACGTGCAGCGCGGCCTGCATTCCTACGGCCGCAACCAGTGGCCCACCGAACTGCCGGAGATGGCCGGCCAATGCGCCGCCTACATCGCCGCCATGCAGGCGCTGGCCCTGCGGCTGATGCAGCTGATGGCCCTGTCGCTGGAGCTGCCCGAGGACTTCTTCGACCACACCCACGAGAACCCCATGGGCACGCTGCGCCTGCTGCGCTATCCGCCGCATCCGGCGGATGCCGACGAGCGCACCTTCGGCGCCGGCGCCCACACGGATTGGGGCGCGATCACCATCCTGGCGCAGGACTCCCACGGCGGCCTGGAAGTGCAGATGCCCGACGGCCAGTGGCTGGCCGCCACGCCGATGGACGGCTGCTTCGTGGTGAACCTGGGCGACATGATCCCGCGCTGGACCAACGGCCGCTACCACTCCAATCCGCACCGGGTGCGCAACGTGGCCTCGGGCGGCGCGCCGCGCCACTCCATCCCCTTCTTCTACAACCCCGACTACGAGGCCCGGGTGGAGCCGGTGGCCACCTGCGTGCCGGCCGGCACCCGGCCGCTGTACGAGCCCTGTACCGTGGGCGAGCATCTGCGCGAGATGTATGCAAAGACCTACGGGGCCGGGAATGGCGCCGCGGCCATGGCCTGAAGCAAGACGATGAAACTCTGGTTCAACCTCTTCTGCCGCGATCCGCAGGCCCAGCTGGATTTCTACACCGCCCTGCTCGGCTGGCCCGAGGCCGTGGCCAGCCGCTCGCCGATCTACCGCGCGGTGGAGCAGGACGGCGTGCAGATCGGCTTCAACGCCCCGGCCGCCTATGCCCTGCTGGGCTTGGCCGAACGCCAGCCGATCGCCCTGCCTGCGCCGGTGACCGCCTACGCCACCTTCATGCTGGACTGCCCCGCCGACGTGGATGCCGCCGCGGCCCACGCCGCGCGCCATGGCGGCTCCGTGCTCAAGCCGCCTTACGCCACCTACTACGGCCAGTGGCAGGCGGTGCTGGCCGACCCCGAAGGCCATGTGTTCCGGGCCAGCTGCGCCGCCCTGCCCGAAGGCGTGGCGCCAGCCGCGCGACCGGCCTGACGCCGCTGCGTCAGCTCACCACGCAGTACGTGCCCGCCTGGGCGACGGCCCACCTGGCCGCCTGCCAGATGCGTTTGCCGATGCCGGCATCGCCGGCATCGGACGGCGATGCCACAGTCGGCTCCTCCAGCGCCCTGGCTGCCGGCTCCGCCTGCGCGACGGACCGGCGCCGCACGAGCTGTGCACCCTCCTCGTCCTGCGCCCCGTCGTGGCGCCACAGCATGGCTTCGAGCAGGGGAGTCAGCAGGCGCGGATCGTCCACTGCCACGGCCAGGCCGTCCAGGCAACTGACGGTGCCCTCGTCCCACGGATCGAGCGTGCCGCCCTGCAGCATGCACTCCAGCGCAGGAAGGAAAGCATCGGCGCGCTGAGCACTCCTGCCCCAGGGGCATTGATCCAGCAGATGCATGAAACGGTCGGCGCACGGTGACGGTGCGGCGCAACCCGCCCGGTGGACGAGATACAGCATCCTCAGCGTGGTGCCGAAGGCCTCCCACCCCGGCGGCAGGCGGCCTTGCTCACCGGCCTGTGTCACCGCGTCCATCAGCTTGGCGGCGAAGGGGCCGTGCAATTCCGGCCGGAAGTCGCCGTAGCTGAACAGGAGGCCGGGCATCTCCATGAGCAAGCTCCAGAGAATCGTGCCGCGTTCCTGCTCCAGAAGGCTCTTGCAGGCCAGCGCCAGGACGCCATCGAGCACCGAATAGGCGGCCGCTACGCCCGCGGCGTCGGGACTGGCCCGGAACAGCTCGGACGCGCGCAACACGGCGTCCATGAGGAATTTCGCCGTGTGCAGCGTGCTGGGTGCCGCCAATACCGCCTGGCCCAGCCATTGCTGCAGTTCCGTTGGGCTGGCGGCCGCTGTCAGGCGCCTGCGCAGCAGTGCCAGATCCGGTTCGGAGTACCGCAAGGCCGGGGCCCAGCGCGGCGGCAGGTCTTGGGCGATTTCCTCTGCCTGCTCGTCCTTGTCATCGACGCCGCGGAATTCGAGATCCGGCGAATCCGGCGGCGTGTCCGGCCGCAGCTCCTGCAGGCCGATGAACGCGCATTGGCGATCCAGGCGAAAGACGCGGACCGGATCGGGATGGCAGGCATCGACGCCGGCAGCGGATCGAAACGGGCCGGACGGCACACGGCCTCCGGCGGGCGGGAAACGGAACAAGCAAACCTCCTGCCGCCGGACCATCCGGCGCGGCGCAATGTTCCGCGCGCATGCGAGGCCTTCCTCGGCCCGGCCGCGAACTTCCAGCCGGCGGCGCGAAGCCCGCGCCGGCCCCGCTTCAGGCCTCGACCTTCACACCCTTCCAGAAGGCCACCCGGCCGCGGATCTCCTCGGCCTCGGGCTTGGGATCGGCGTAGTACCAGGCGGCATCGGTGTTCATCTCGCCGTCGACCAGCAGGGAGTAGTAGCTCGCCTGGCCCTTCCAGGGGCACATGGTGTGGTGGTTGCTGAAGGTGACGTACTCGCGCTTGAGCGCGCTTTCCGGGAAGTAGTGGTTGCCTTCGACCAGCACGGTGTCGTCGCTCTCGGCAATGGTCTTGCCGTTCCAGGTGGCTTTCATGTCTTGGGGCTTTCGAGGGGTGGGGCCACGGGCGTGGCATGGCGCATTGTCCCGCGACCGGCGGATGCCCGTGCGGCAGCAGGCATTTCAAAGGGCATCGCCCTGGTATCCATGCCGCCGCAGCAGGGTATCGAAGGTCACGCGCTTCAGGCCGTCGAAACGCCGGCACTGCTGGCGCAGCACCGCCGCCAGGGCCTCGGTGCCGGGGATGGCAGTGTCGCCGTCGGCCGGTGGCTGCGGTCCGGCGACGCGGGCGATCACGCCTTCGAGCAAACCGCGCCGCAGGGCCGGCGCCATGCGCGAGGAAAAGCCCAGCAGTGCCAGCACATCGATCAGTCCGTCGCTCAGTTCCCGGCCGGGCAGCCGGGCGATCCAGTCGCGCAGCATCGGAACGAAGGCGTCGGGCTCCTCGCGCAGGTAGCCGCGCAGCAGCTGCGTCGAGCTGCGCAAGGCCGTCTCCGCCCAGGCGGCCGTGGTGGCCAGGACCTGGGCAGGCGGCGCGGCCAGCACCGCCAGGAACTGCCGGGCGCGCCGCCGCCGGGTTTCCAGGTGCTGCAGGATCGCGCCGCGCTCCCTGGGCACGCCGAACTCCAGGTCGATCAGGTCGCACAACACGTCCTGCGCCTGCGCGATCGTGCACCAGGCCCGCGCGGACGATGCGCCGGCCGCCTCCAGCAGGCCCGTCATCAGCTTGGTCGCGAAACGGCCGTGCAGCGCCTCTTCGAAGCAGGACAGGCTCCCCAGCAGCCTGGGAAGCAAGCACGTGAGCTGGCACAGCAAGGCCGTGCGCTCCACCGCCGGGAACTGCTGCGCCGCCTCCATGCATGCCAGCAGCAGCCGGTAGACCGGCCTGGCATCCTGCGGGGTGCAGGGGGCCACAGCATGCAGCAGCCGCGCCGGATCGCATCGCGCACCACCACGCCGCATCCGCCGGTGCGCAGCGCCAAGGCCACTTGCGCCGCGATGACCTCGACATCCGAGCTGTCGATCACCACCTTCTGCATGGCCCGCAAGCGCTCGACGATGTCCAGGCTGCCTTCGAGCGCGGGTTGATGGAAAAAGAAGGCGGCCGAGGATTTCAGGTCCAGGTAGTCGCCGCAGGCCAGCCAGATTTCCGCCGACAGATCCTGCATGCGGGTCGGCGCCGGCAGGCCGGCCGGCTCCCCGGTCGATGGCAGGCCCCCCTTGCCGGACAGGGCCGACGCCGTGGCCGGGCCAGGATCAGGATGGGGACAGGCGCCGGTGCCGGGCGCGCGCTGGACATGCATGTTGCTTCCTCGAATCGCCGGACCATCCGGCAGGCCGGCGATGGTTCCGCGCTCACCGCTGCGAACGCAGTCACCCGCACGAATGGCAGTCGCGCGGCCCGAAGACCGCCTGATCCCGACCCGCACGCTGCGGCACCGGGCCTTCTGTCACAAGCCCCGCGGCGGCTGCTTGTAACCTAGGCGCCCATGAAAAGAAGACGTTTCCTGCACCGCGGCGCCAGCGCCGTGGCCGCCCCGGCCCTGCTGCCCGCCGCCGCCCTGGCCGCCGGCACCCCGCCCACCGGCCCCGCCCTGCTGGGCGAACCCAAGGCCTTCGACTACGCCTGGCTCAAGGACCGCGCCCGCGCCCTGGCGCAGCAGCCCTGGGTGGGCCCGGGCCAGTCCGCCGCGGGGCCGCTGCCGGCGGCCGTGGCGGCGCTCGATTACGACGCCTACCAGCAGATCCAGTTCCGCGGCGACCAGGCCCTGTGGGCCGCCGACGGCCTGCGTTTTCAGGTGCGGCTCTTCCACGTCGGCCTGTACTTCAAGCGCCGGGTGCATATCCACGAAGTGCGCGACGGCAAGGCCCAGGAGATCGCCTACAGCCCCGCCCTGTTCGACTACGGCAAGAGCGGCCTGGACCCGAGCAAGCTGCCCGCCAACCTGGGCTTCGCCGGCCTGCGCATCTCGGTGGCCACCGCGCCGCGCAACGACATGGTGGCCTTTCTCGGCGGCAGCTATTTCCGCGCCGTCGGCGGCTCGCGCCAGTACGGCCTGTCGGCGCGCGGCCTGGCGGTGGACCCGGCCATGGGCCGCGACGAGGAATTCCCCGACTTCACCGCCTTCTGGCTGGAACGCCCCTCGGCCCAGTCGCAGACGCTGATCGTGCATGCCCTGCTCGACTCGCCCGGCCTCACCGGCGCCTACCGCTTCGCCATCACGCCGGGCGACAACACCGCCATGGAGATCGACAGCGCCCTCTACCCGCGCCGCGAGATCGAACGCATCGGCATCGCGCCCTGCACCAGCATGTTCCTGGTGGGCGAGAACAACCGGCGCGAGGCGGCCGACTGGCGCCCCGAGATCCACGACTCCGACGGCCTGCAGATGCGCACCGGCGCCGGCGAATGGATCTGGCGCCCGCTCAACAACCCCAACAACCTGCGCATCAACGCCTACACCGACAACAACCCGCGCGGCTTCGGCCTGCTGCAGCGCGACCGCAACTTCGACCACTACCAGGACGACAGCGCCTTCTACGACCGCCGCCCCTCGCTGTGGGTGGAGCCGCGCGGCGACTGGGGCCCCGGCCAGGTGCAGCTGGTGGAGGTGCCCACGCCCGACGAGACCTTCGACAACATCGTCTGCTACTGGACCCCCGCCCAGCGCCCGCAGCCCGGCCAGGAGCTGCTCACCGGCTACCGCCTGTCCTGGGGCGCCACGCCGCCGGTGCGCTCGCCGCTGGCGCGCTGCGTGGCCAGCCGCACCGGCCTGGGCGGCGCGGTGGGCAAGCGGCGCACCCGTTTCTCCTGGCGCTTCGCGGTCGATTTCGCCGGCGGCAACCTGCCGCTGCTCGACGGCGACAGCCAGGTCGAGGCGGTGGTGAGCGCATCGCGCGGCCAGGTCGAGCTGGTGTCGATCCGGCCGCAGCCCGCGGTGCAGGGCTGGCGCGCCATCTTCGACGTGGTGCCCGACGAGCGCACCGACCCGATCGCCCTGCGCCTCTTCCTGCGGGTGGCCGGCCAGGCGCTGACCGAGACCTGGATCTACGAATGGGCGCCGCCCAGCCTGTCGGCGCGCAGCGCATTGCTCTGATGCGCCTGGGGCGTCTGGGGCGCTGACAGGCCAGGCGCCTTACAAGGCGGGCCGGACGGGTCCTATACGCGGGTGGGACAGCGACCCCGACCAGGGGTCCGCTTGCGCCTGCATCGCCGCGGCCCGGTCCTGCCTACGGTAAGCACCATGGACCGCACGGTGTGGTCCCCCGAAAGCCAGGAGACCCCGCATGTCCAATCCCTTCAACCTCCAGTCGCGCTCGCGCATTTCCGCCCCCCTGCGCCTGGGTGCCGGCGTGGCGCTGTTCGGCGCAACCGCCGTCCTGGCCATGGCCTCGGCCAGCGCCCAGGTCGCCACCGGTTTCACCGGCGCGGACGGCAGCGGCAGCTTCGCCAGCGAACGCGCCTCCTGCATGGCCGGCCGCACCCAGCAGGCGCAGGCCACCTGCCTGGAAGAAGCCCGCAATGCCCAGGCCGACAAGCGCCGCGGCCAGCTGCAGGACCAGCCGCTGGACACCTACGCCGCCAACCGCTTCAAGCGTTGCGAAGCCTTCGGTGCCGGCACCGAGGACCGCGCCGCCTGCGTGGCCCGCATGCAGGGCGAGGGCGAGGCCAGCGGCAACGTGGCCAGCGGCGGTGTGGTGCGCGAGGTGGAAACCATCGTGCTGCCGGCCTCGGGCCGGGCACGCATCGAACCCAGGACCGCCGACCCGGTGCTGCTGGTGCCCACCAAGGGCAGCTACTGAGGCTCCCAGGAACCTGGGCTCCTAGACGAAGGAATCGTCCAGGAAGGTCTTGACGTCCGGCATGTGCTCCACGAGCCATACCGGATCCAGCTGCAGCGTCTGCACCAACTCGGCCGGCAGGGCGGCGATCGCATCGGCGGCGCTCTTGTGTTCGTCCAGCTCCAGCTCGGCCAGCAGGGCCGCCACATGCACGATGGCGCCCAGCCGGTTGAAGGGCTCGGCCGCCAGCGGATCGGCCGCGCTGCGCAGCGCCAGCACGATGGAATCCGGAAAATTCCAGCGCCGCGCCAACTCCGCCGCCACATGGGCCTCGGTGAAGCCGAGCGCGCTGGTTTCGCGTTCCCAGCGCACGCCGGCCAGATGCGGCAGGCGTTCGATCTCGAAGATCTGGTCCGGCAGCTTCTGCGCGATGATGAGTTCGCCCAGCCGCACCATGAAACCCGCCAGCCACGATTGCTGCACATCGGTGCCCAGGGTACGCGCCAGCCACTGCGCATAACCGGCGGTGGCGCTGCTGGCCTGCCAGAAGGCCTTGCTGTCCACCCCCTTCACCGCGGCGAAGGAACTGGCCAGGCAGGCCGCCATGGCCAGGGTGCGCACCTGGTTCAGGCCCGCCATGGTGATCGCGTCGTCCAGCGACACCACCTGCCGCGGCAGCCCGAATCGCGCGCTGTTGGCCAGCCGGATCAGCTTGGCGGTCAGGGCGGGATCGCGCGAGATCGCCTGGCGCACCTTCTCGAAGGGAACATCCTCGTCGTTGAGGGTGGACACCAGCGTGTGCGCGACCTCGGGCAGGGTCGGTAATTGCACGCCTTCGAAGAACTGGGCCAATCGTGTATGCGCGGTGGCGGCATCTGCTTTCATACGGACCTCGGCAGTTTTTATTGGAACCCGGACATTAGCAGCAAGCGCGCGCGTGCGGCATCCCTGGCGTCCCGACTCAGCCCGGCGCCAGCCTTGCGGAACGCGCCGTGAGCGTGAACAGGCCCAGCCCGCCCAGCGCCAGCAGCGCACCGACCCAGCCGGTGGAGGTCCAGCCCAGCCCGCCGGCGATCGCCACCCCGCCGAGCCAGGCGCCCAGCGCATTGGCGAAATTGAAGGCCGAATGGTTGAGCGCCGCGGCCAGCGCCTGCGCATCGCCGGCCACATCCATCAGCCGCACCTGCAGCGCCGGCGCCAGCGCCACCGAGGTGCCGATCAGGAACAGATTGGCAAAGGCCAGCGGCGCATACGGCGCCGTCAGGCAGAACAGGCCCAGCACCACCGCCGACCACAGCAGGATGCCGCCGATGGCGGGCATCAGCGCCCGGTCGGCTAGCCGGGCGCCGACCAGATTGCCCGCCACCATGCCCAGGCCCAGCACCGCCAGCGCCCAGGGAATCGTCGCCTCGCCGACACCCGTCACCGCCAGCATGGTCGGCTTGACATAACTGAAGACCGCGAACAGACCGCCGAAACCGATGGCGCCCACCCCCAGCGTGATCCACACCTGCGGCCGCGCCAGCGCGCCGAGCTCGCGCAGGGCGCTGGCGCCGTGGGCCGGCGGCCGGTCGGGAATCCAGCGCCAGGCCAGCAGGGCCGCCAGCAGGCCGATCGCCCCCACCAGCGCGAAGGCCGCGCGCCAGCCGAAAGCCTGGCCCAGCCAGGCCGCCAGCGGCACGCCGACCACCGTGGCCGCCGTCAGCCCCAGCATCACCTGCGCCACCGCCTGCGCCCGCTTGCCCGGCGGCGCCAGGCTGGCCGCCACCAGCGCCGCCACGCCGAAATAAGTGCCGTGCGGCAGCCCGGCCATCAGCCGCAGCAGGGCCAGCGAGCCATAACCCGGCGCCAGCGCGCTGGCGAAGTTGCCGAAGGCGAAGAACAGCATCAGCGCCACCAGCAGCGAGCGCTGGCGCCAGCCGGCGGTGAGCACCGCCAGCACCGGCGCCCCCACCACCACGCCGATGGCATAGCTGCTGATGACATGGCCGGCCTGGGGGATCGTCACCCCGATGTCGCGCGCCACCTCGGGCAGCAGGCCCATGATGGCGAACTCGCCAGTGCCGATGCCGAAGCTGCCGACGGCCAGCGCCAGCGCGGCCTTGCGGCCTTGGGCCGCGTTCAGTTCCAGAGTGGGATTCACGGATGGGACAAGGATGGAGAAGCTGCAAAGCCCGATGCGCAGCGCATGCACGATCAGGGTTAACCCGCAACTCTATACGCTGGCCGCCGTCTCCGCCCGGGCCATGGGCTTTCGTGGCCCGGGGCGCGGATTCGCAAGCTTTCGCCGCGGCCCGGCGGCACGACGCTTACCTTGGCCGGCATGCACCGAGCATCCTTCCATCACGGCCCCATCGCCCCGCTCTTGCCGCCAGCCCTGCCCGGCCCGATGCAGGCCGCACCCTGGCCCCTGCTGCCCGAAGCGCCGCCCTGGCTGCTGCAACTGGCGATCCAGCCCTGCCCCGAGCCCCCGAGCTTCGACATGTGGGGCCCGCGTTACGTGCCCGACCTGCGGGTGGCCCTGCCGCTGTCGCCGCGCACGGCGCCCAATGCCGGCGCGGTGAACGCCTTCAACCACGGCCGCATGCAGCGGTCCCGGCTGCTGCACATCACCGGCAACGCCATGCTGAACTGCGGCAGGGACGGCGTGGCCGCCCTGTCCTGCCTGATGGCCCTGTCGGGCAGCCGCGACTTCTGGACCGGCCAGATGGTGCCGCCGAACCGCTTCGTCTTCAAAGCCGCGCTGATGGCATGCATGCATGCGCACCTCGATGCGGCGGCCATGCAGGTCTTCAACGCCATGCTGCTGCACGGCTTCTTTCCCACCATGGAATGCCACCACGCGGCGATGCAGGCCTGCATCAAGGCCCGCAATCTCGCGGATGCCGAGGGCCTATTCTGCTTTCTGCTGGCGCACGGTCCGGCCAACGGCCTGCATCCCAATGCCAAGACCTACCGCATCGTCGTCGAAGCCTGCGGCCTGGCCGGCCGCATCGAACTGGCCATGGGCTGGATGCAGCACATGCAAGACCACCGCGTGGCGCCGGACCCTGCCTTCTACCGCGCGATGCTGGTGGCCTGCCGCCGCTGCGGCGAACGTGGGCTGGCGCTGAGCCTGTTCAAGCGCTTCCGCCTGGCGGGGCCCGCCCTGGGCGCGCCGCCCGACCGCTGCCTGTATTTCACCGCCTTGCTGGCCTGCCCGCCGTGGGCCGCCTCCGAGCTGCTGCGCTACGGCGTCGAGGACCGCATCTTCACGCCCTCGCTGGGCCTGGACGCCGCCCACAACCGGCTGCACCTGCATTGCCGCGCCGCGCTGATGCCGCAGTGGCAGGGGCCGCAGCAGCGGGACCTGCCCGGCTCGGTGGGCAACGCCATCATCCGTGTGCTGCTGCGCCAGGGCCGCTTCAACGACTTCACCCGCATCGTGGCCAGCCCGCGCGGCACCGAGTTCTTCACCCGCATGGCGCAGGAGGGCCTGCGCCGGCGGGGCATGCAGAGGGCAGGCGCGATTGCGCCGGCCAGGGCCACGGCCTGAAGGCTCCTAGATCGCCACCATCTGCCGCACGCCGCGGGACTGCATCTCGCTGCCCGGGCCTTGGGCGATGAACTCGCCCCGTTCCATGACCAGGTAGGCGTCGGCCAGTTCCTCGGCGAAGTCGTAGTACTGCTCGACCAGCAGGATGGCCATGGGGGTGCCGTCCATGCCTTCGAGGGCCAGGCGGCTGATGACTTTTCCGATGTCCTTGATGATGCTGGGCTGGATGCCCTCGGTCGGCTCGTCGAGGATGAGCATGCGGGGGCCTGCTGCCAGGGCGCGGGCGATGGCGAGCTGCTGCTGCTGGCCGCCCGAGAGGTCGCCGCCTCTTCTGTGCAGCATCTGCTTGAGGACCGGGAAAAGTTCGAAGAGCTGCGCAGGGATGGGGGTGCGGGCGGGGCGGTAGGCCAGGCCCATCTTCAGGTTCTCTTCCACCGTGAGGCGGGCGAAGATCTCCCTGCCCTGGGGGACGAAGCCTATGCCGGCTCTGGCCCTTTCGTAGGGGGTCGATTTCTGGATGTCCTTGCCTTCGAACTGGATGGTTCCCGAGCGGATGGGGACCAGGCCCATGAGGGACTTGAGGAGGGTGGTCTTGCCTACGCCGTTTCGGCCCAGCAGGACTGTGACTTCGCCTTGTTTGGCTTCGAAGCTGACGTCTCTGAGGATGTTGGAGCCGCCGTAGTACTGGTGGATGTTTTGTACTTTCAGCATGCTGGGTTCCTTTGATCGTTTGCGTCTTCTTGCTGGGGCGGTTCTCCTGCGGAGGGCGGAGCTGGGGCTGCGCGCCCCAGACCGCGCTCACTTTCTTTGCTTCGCCAAAGAAAGTAAGCAAAGAAAGGCGACCCAGCTGCGGGAGTCCCCCTCTTCGAGGGGGGCACGCTGCGGTGCTCGCAAAGGCGGGGTCCACGACAACTCGCTACGCTGCGCTTCGCTCAAACAGGTCGTGGCCCTGATCCGCCTTTGCTCCGCTCCTCGCTCACCCGCAGATGGGACCCGGGGAGCGGGGACAGCCACTGCTTCGCAGGGCGACGGGCCGTCGCTGCGCTCGGCCCTGGCTGGAAGACCGAACGTGGCGAAGGGCGGGTATTCATCAGCCAGCGGCCGAGCGCAGCGAAGGCCCGTCGCGCTGCGCAGCAGCCGCTGCCCCCGTATCCGGGTCCCGTCTGCGGGTGAGCGAGGAGCGCAGCAAAAGCGGATCAGGGCCACGACCTGTTTGAGCGAAGCGAGTTGTCGTGGACCCCGCTTTTGCGAGCACCGCAGCGTGCCCCCTCCGCAGGAGGGGGACTCCCGCAGCCGGGTCGCCTTTCTTTGCTTACTTTCTTTGGCGAAGCAAAGAAAGTGAGCGCGGTCTGGGGCGCGCAGCCCCAGCTCCGCCCTCCGCAGGAGAACAGAACCAAGTTCCTTAGCGCCCAAGGTAAACCTCGATCACCCGCTCATCAGCCTGCACCTGATCGAGAGTCCCCTGAGCCAACACAGACCCATCGCAAAGCACGGTAACGATGTCGGAGATGGTCCGAATAAACGACATGTCGTGCTCGACAACCATCAAGGAGTGCTTGCCCTTGAGGGTAAGAAACAGCTCCGCAGTCCGAGCAGTCTCCTCGTCGGTCATCCCCGCCACAGGCTCATCGAGCAACAACAGCTTCGGATCCTGCATCAGCAGCATCCCGATCTCCAGCCACTGCTTCTGCCCATGGCTCAAATCCCCCGCCCGCCGCGAGGCAGCCCCCGCCAGGTGAATGGTGTGAAGAATCTCCACCAGCCGATCCTTCTGCTCCGAATCCAGCCGGAAGAACATCGAGGACCGCACGCCCTTGTGGGTCTTGAGCGCCAGCTCCAGGTTCTCGAACACGCTGAGCTGCTCGAAGACCGTAGGCTTCTGGAACTTGCGCCCGATGCCCAGCTGCGCGATCTCGGGCTCCGAATGCCGCAACAGATCGATGGTGCTGCCGAAGAACACCGTCCCGCTGTTCGGCCGCGTCTTGCCCGTGATGATGTCCATCATCGTGGTCTTGCCGGCCCCGTTGGGCCCGATGATGCAACGCAGCTCCCCGGGCGCGATGTCCAGCGACAAGCCGTTGATCGCCTTGAACCCGTCGAAGCTCACGCTGACGTCTTCCAGGTACAGGATGCGCCCATGCGCCGTATCCACCCGCCCCGGCTCCACCAGCCGCGACCCCGGCTCCCGCCCGCTCGCATGCGAAGCGATGCGCCGCCCCTCTTCCATCAGTTCGGGTGTCATGCCGCACCTCCCGTCGCAGGCGCCACCGGCGCATCGGGCAGCTGCCCTTCCTCACGTGCAGCGCTCTGCTGAACGGCCGAAGCCGTCTTCGCCGAACGCCCCAGCAGCCGCTTGCACAGCCCCACGATGCCATCGGGCATGAACAGCGTCACCACGATGAACAGGGCACCGAGGAAATACAGCCAGTACTCCGGCGCCACCACCGTCAGCCAGCTCTTGGCGCCGTTGACCACGAAGGCCCCGATGATCGGCCCCACCAGCGTGGCCCGGCCGCCCACGGCCGCCCAGATCGCCATCTCGATCGAGGCCGAGGTGCTCATCTCGCTCGGGTTGATGATGCCCACCTGCGGCACGTACAGCGCCCCGGCCACGCCGCACATCACGGCCGAGATCACCCAGATCGTCAGCTTGTAGGGCAGCGGCTTGTAGCCCGAGAACATCACGCGCGTCTCGGCATCGCGGATCGCCTGCAGCACCCGGCCGAACTTGCTGGCCACCAGCCAGCGCGAGAGCAAAAAGAACAGCAGCAGCGTGCAGCCGGTCATCACGAAGAGCGTCATGCGCATGCCCTGCGTGGCGATCGGCAGGCCCAGGATGCGCTTGAAGTCGGTGAAACCGTTGTTGCCGCCGAAGCCTGTCTCGTTGCGGAAGAAGAGCAGCATGGCCGCGAAGGTCATGGCCTGGGTGATGATGGAGAAATACACGCCCTTGATGCGCGAGCGGAAGGCGAAATAACCGAAGACGAAGGCCACCAAGCCGGGCACCAGCACGATCAGGAACAGCGTGGCGACGAAGCTGTCGGACAGGCTCCAGTGCCAGGGCAGCGTCTTCCAGTCCAGGAACACCATGAAGTCCGGCAGGTCGCTCTTGTAGTTGCCGTCGCGGCCGATCTGGCGCATGAGGTACATGCCCATGGCATAGCCGCCGAGGGCGAAGTACAGGCCGTGGCCCAGCGACAGGATGCCGGTGTAGCCCCAGATCAGGTCCATGGCCAGGGCCACGATGGCGTAGCACATGATCTTGCCGACCAGGGCCACCATGTATTCGGACATATGGAACACGCTGTCGGCCGGCGTCGCCAGGTGCAGCACCGGCACCAGGGCGCAGACCACCAGCAGGGCGGCGAAGAAGGCGCTCCAGCCCGGGGTGGACAGCAGCGGCGCGCGTTGCGGAAGAATCGAATGGTTCATGGGTTTCTCATGCCTCCGCCGAACGGCCCTTCATCGCGAAGATGCCCTGCGGCCGCTTCTGGATGAAGACGATGATGAAGACCAGCACGGCGATCTTGGCCAGCACCGCGCCGGTCCAGCCTTCGAGCAGCTTGTTGAGCACACCCAGGCCGAGCGCCGCGTACACGGTGCCGGCCAGCTGGCCGACGCCGCCCAGCACCACCACCATGAAGGCATCCACGATGTAGCCCTGGCCCAGGTCCGGGCCGACGTTGCCGATCTGGCTCAGCGCGCAGCCGGCCAGGCCGGCGATGCCGGAGCCCAGCGCGAAGGCATAGGTGTCGATGCGGGCGGTGTTCACGCCCATGCAGGAGGCGATCGGCCGGTTCTGCGTCACGCCGCGCACGAACAGGCCGAGCCGCGTGCGCCCGATCAGCCAGGCCATGGCGCCCAGCACCGCGAAGGCGAAGCCGACGATGACCAGCCGGTTCCAGGGCAGCTGCAGGTTCTCCATCAGCTGCAGGCCGCCGCTCATCCAGGCGGGGTTCTCCACGCCCACGTTCTGCGCGCCGAAGAGGCTGCGCACCAGCTGCTGCAGCATCAGGCTGATGCCCCAGGTGGCCAGCAGGGTCTCCAGCGGGCGGCCGTAGAGGAAACGGATCACGCCGCGCTCCAGCGCCGCACCGACCAGGGCCGAGGCCAGGAAGGCCACCGGCACGGCCGCGACCAAATAGAAGTCGAAGGCGCCGGGCAGGTACTTCTGGAACAGGCCCTGCACCACGTAGGTGGCGTAGGCGCCGATCATCATCAGCTCGCCGTGCGCCATGTTGATCACGCCCATCAGGCCGTAGGTGATCGCCAGGCCCAGCGCCACCAGCAGCAGGATGGAGCCCAGGCTGATGCCCGAGAACAGCGCCGCCAGGCGTTCGCCCCAGACCAGCCGGCCTTCCACCGCCGACAGCGCCTGCTGCATCGCGGCCTTGGCGGCGGGGTTGTCCTCCTGCTTCATCTGTTCGATCAGCAGGGTGCGGGTGGCGGGGCTGGCGCTGTGGCCGAGTTCGGCGGCGGCGGCCGCGCGCTGGGTGGCGTCGCTGGACGACAGCTGGATGCGTGCGCGGATGGATTGCAGCTGGGTCTTCAGGCCCGCGTCGGTCTCGGCGACCAGGGCCTGGTCGATGACCGGCAGGCGGGATTCGTCGCTCTCCTCGCGCAGGGCGGCGATGGCCGCGGCGCGTTCGGCCTTGTCCCGCGACAGCAGCTTCAGGGACGCCAGCGTGCCCTCGAAGGCGCCGCGCATGCGGTTGTTGTTGACGATGTCCTCGGCGTCCTCCGGCACCGGCACCTCTGCGCCGGTGGCGGCATCGAAGCCCTTGTCGTCCTTCATCACGATGACGTGTTGCGGCGTGATCTTCACCGCGTCGTCGGACATGGCCTGGACGAAGGCGGCGGTGGCGGCATCGGGCGTGGCCGTGGCCTTGGCGAGGGCGGCGATGCGCTCGTCGGTATCGCCGCTGGCCATGGCGCGCGCGGCATCGGCGGTCAGGGCGTGCGCGGCTTGGCCGAACAGCAGCAGCGCGGCAGTCGCCAGCGGAAGGAGGAACCGGAACATCGTGATGGAGCCTGGCTGGGTGAAAGTAAAAAGGGCTCCCTCCCGAAGGAAAGGGAGCCCCGCTCTCAGGCGCTAGGCCTTCTTACATCTTTTCGGGCTCGTCCTTCTTCTTGTCGTTGCCTTCGATGTAAGGGCTCCATGGCTTGGCCTTGATGGGGCCCGGGGTCTTCCAGACCACGTTGAACTGGCCGTCGGCCTTGATCTCTCCCACGAACACCGGCTTGTGCAGGTGGTGGTTCTTCTCGTCCATCTTGATGGTGAAGCCGTCCGGTGCCTTGAAGGTCTGGCCGGCCATGGCGGCGATGACCTTGTCGGTGTCGGTGGACTTGGCCTTCTCCACCGCCTGCGCCCACATGTGCATGCCGACGTAGGTGGCTTCCATCGGATCGTTGGTCAGCGGCTTGTCCATCTGGCCCGGGATCTTCATCTTCTTGGCGTAGTCGCTCCACTGCTTGATGAAGGCCGCGTTGGTCGGGTTCTTGATGGACATGAAGTAGTTCCAGGCAGCCAGGTGGCCGACCAGGGGCTTGGTGTCCACGCCGCGCAGTTCTTCCTCGCCCACCGAGAAGGCGACGACCGGCACGTCCTTGGCCTTCAGGCCGGCATTGCCCAGTTCCTTGTAGAAGGGCACGTTGGAGTCGCCGTTGATGGTGGAGACCACCGCCGTCTTGCCGCCCTGGCTGAACTTCTTGATGTCGGCGACGATGGTCTGGTAGTCGCTGTGGCCGAAGGGGGTGTACTTCTCGTCGATGTCCGAGTCCTTCACGCCCTTGCTCTTGAGGTAGGCGCGCAGGATCTTATTGGTGGTGCGGGGATAGACATAGTCGGTGCCCAGCAGCACGAAGCGCTTGGCCGAGCCGCCGTCCTTGCTCATCAGGTAGTCCACCGCGGGGATGGCCTGCTGGTTGGGCGCGGCGCCGGTGTAGAACACGTTCTTCGACAGCTCTTCGCCTTCGTACTGCACCGGGTAGAACAGCAGGCCGTTCATTTCCTCGACCACCGGCAGCACCGACTTGCGCGACACCGAGGTCCAGCAGCCGAACATCACGGCGACCTTGTCCTGGCCCAGCAGCTGCTTGGTCTTCTCGGCGAAGAGCGGCCAGTTGGAGGCCGGGTCGACCACCACGGCTTCGAGCTGCTTGCCCATCACGCCGCCCTTGGCGTTGATCTCGGCGATGGTCATCAGCGCCACGTCCTTCAACGCGGTCTCGGAGATGGCCATGGTGCCCGACAGGCTGTGCAGGATGCCGACCTTGATGGTGTCGGCGGCGAAGGCAGGCGTGGCGCCGGCGATGACAAGCGCGGCGCTGAGCGCCTTGAGGGTGAAGCGACGTTGCATGACTCTCTCCAGTAAAAATTGGGGTGCCGCGCTGCCTGCCCGGGAGGCCGGGGGTCCTCCTCGGGGCAGTGCAGCTGACGGGTTGGATGCTAGGCAGCAGCCCCCCTCGCGCCAATACGCCGGGTGGCGTATGCGGCAGCCCGCTGGAGCGGCGTCAAGCCCCGTCGCGCAGCGCCCGCGCGCGCTGCCGCAGGCGCATCCACATCGCCACCTTCGCGGCCTCCACCGCCTGGCTGGTGTGCACATTGGTCGTGATCCAGTGCTCGCCGCGGTCGCTGCTCACCTGGACCACGTCCAGGCGCGGATGCTCGCGCACCATGAAGATCTGTCCGCGCACCCTCGCTTCCGCCAGGAAATGGAAGCCGTCCGGGCCTTGCGGATACAGCACGGCATGACGCTCCGGCCCGCCGCCGGGCAGCAGCCTGCGCGCGAAGCTGACGCCCACCGGACAGGCGATCGCCAGGCTGTGCAGATCGGCGAACTCCACCTGGCCCATCAGGAAACGATTCAGGGCCTGGGCGTCGTCCCCCAGCTGCGGCAGGCGGCGCTCGGCCTGCTGCTCGAAGACGCGCAGCGCCTCCAGCGCCTGGGCCTGCTGCGCGGCGATCACCCCAGGGGCCCGCCCCACGGGCGACCCCGGGCCGGCCGGTGCGGGCCTTGCCAGATCCGTCGGCGTGATCACCTGCCCGGGCACCCGCGTCGCCGGCCGTGTCGGAGCCGGCGTGGTGTCCACCTCCGTGGGCAGGGCCGGCCCTGCGACATCGCCAGGCCGCCAGGGCTGGAATATCACCGACGGCCGGGCGACCGCGGTCTCCGGTGCCGGCTCCCGGCCCAGCAAGAGCGCACGCAGCGCCTCCATGCGGCGCGCAAATTCATCGGCGGCCGTCTCCATGCTGGCGAAGGAGCGGACCAACTGCTCGATGCGCGCCGGGGGCGCACCCTCCTCGCGCAGCCGGTCCAGCAGATCCTTGAAATACCGCCGCAGCGCCTGCCGCTCCAGTCCGCCGAGGTCGTCGAGCTTGTCCAGCAGCAGCTTGCCGTAGAGATCCAGCACGTCGTTCAAGGGCTTGCGCCCGGCTTCGGCGAGCGCACGGGCGGCGTTGGCGCGCGACTCGATGAAGTCTTCACGGGTCGAGCCGGATGCCGCCAGGTCCAGCAGACCCGCGACATCCTTCGAGACCGGCATGGTCGTTTTTCCGTCGTCGTCGGTAGAGGGGCCCGGCGGGTCTTCGGCCTGGGGGAACATGAGCGGCGAAAGGAATTGGCCCGGCAGCAGGTGGGAGACGGCTCTCATCAGGCCGAGGGGGCTCAGGAATGGCTGCATACGGTTTCTCCATGAATGAAACCACGAGGGTCACGCTGGCCCGTCCCGACGAGCACGCCGGGCGCGAACCGTTGGCGAGCCCGCCGAACCGCCGCCTTCATGCCGGACTACGGCCAGATCGGTGTTCTCCGACACCGGCGCCGGCAGGCACGCGCACCATGAGCAGCCTCATCACAACTTCAAGGAGATGCCATGAAACGCGCCACCCAGGGCAGCAACCGGGACAAGCCCGAAACCACCCGCACCGTCGGCCTGCCGGTCGCCAAGGACGCCACCCAGCGCAACGAAGCCCGCCGCACGCCCGAGAGCCGCGGCGACCGGGACGACCACCTCGGCGGCCACAACCAGAACCGCGAACGCCAGGCGCCCACCCGCGGACGCTGATCGCCGGCCTCAGCCGTCCGGCAGGTTGCGCCGGCCCAGGACGGCTATGCCGTAGAGGTAATAGGCCTGCTGGAGGATCGAAGCCCACATGCGCAGCTTGGCGGCTTCGACCTCCGCATCGGTATAGGTGGTCAGCCCCTCGGCCCAGTCGAAGCCGTTGAGTGAGATGCGCGCCGAGCGCCGGTCCGGCGACCAGGCCACCACCGCATGGCGGTTCTGCACCAGCCCCGCCACCACCGAGCTGCGCGGTGCCGCCGAGCGCGGATAGCCGGCGTTGAAGGGAACACCATCGGCGCCGCCGCTCACCGAGACGGCGCAGGGAAAGGTGGCCAGCATCTGCTGCGCCGAGGCGAAGCGGATGATGCCGGTCACCACCTCCCACAGGCCCTGCGGGCTGCGGTCCTGGATCTGGCTCAGCTGCACATGGGCCGAGGCCGCGAAGGATGACAGCAGGCGCAGCGCCGAAGTCCGCCGGGCCGAGTCCGGCGGCTGTACCCGGGCGGTGGCCGGCACCGCCGTCGGCGCGGGCGTGGCCAGTGGGGTGGTCGGCGCGGGCGGCCGGGCCTTGAGGGCATCCGCTATCGCCGTGGCGAACATGCTGCGCACCAGCGGCACCTGGGACAGCGCCAGGCGGCCACGGGCATGCTCGCCGCGCAGCATGCGCCGCAAGGCCTTCTCCTGGTCACGCAGCTGCAGCTCCACGTCGCCGTAGTTCAGCCCCTGCTCGTTCAGCCACGGGCGCATGCTTTCGTCCATCGATTGCAGGCGCACCCGCGCCATCCGGCGTTCCAGCAGGTCGTAGGCATCTTCCAGGCTGGTTTCGTTTGTGCTGCGCTGGATGCGCGCTGCATGGTTTGACGCCACCGCCTCTTCGGTTGTGATGCCCAACATCGCCAGCATCTGTGGACTGAGCAGCATCGGCGGCCGGCCGATGCCGCCGTCTTCTGCCGCCATGGGACCGGCATGCAGCAGCAGCCCCAGCGCTGCGGGCGCCGAGGCCGCCGCACCGGCCAGCTTGAAGACAAAGGATTGCATACGGCACCTTTTCACGCAGCGGCGCGAGTGGACAGGCCACCACGGTGCGCGCCGGCGATGCCGCGCCGCGCGGGCCTCGCGAACCCGCGCCGCCGCCGCCGAACGCAAGGCGGGTAAGCCCTGAGGGGCCGTCGGCGATGCGAAGCCGGCTCGCGGCGTTCAGGTGAACCAGGCGTAGCGGTAAGGGTTCGGCGTCGGGGCCTTCGCAGCCGTCGAGGAGGAGGAGGTGGTGGTGCTGCTGCTGGATGGCAGCGCCGGTTCGGCCGCCGCCGCCAGCGCCTCCTGATAAGCCGCGTTCACCGCCTGCTGCATCAGGGCACTGCCAGGCGCCACCAGCGGATAGAGGATCTCGCCCTGCAGCGCCAGCTGCTCGAAGCCTTCCACGATCTGGTTGGCCAGCCGGTTCAGGTGGGCATGCACCTGCCCGGGCAGCACACCGATGTCGGCCAGCCCCGCCCGAAACGCTGGCTGCTCCAGGACGGCGAACTGGGCATGCAGGCGCTTGGTGAGCAATTCGGAGGCATCCTTGGTGCTCACGAAGGCGCGCTGCAGCAGGTCGGCGGACTGCCGGTCCGCCAGGCTGCCGCGCAGGGTGGCCAGCACCTGCGCGGTCCAGCGCCCCAGCAGTGCGTCGCGCTGCGAATGGCGCTGGAAGGGGCCGCTGTACCAGAGCTCCATGTACTGCCGCAGCAGGCCTTCGGTGCCGGCCGCACGCAGGCTTGCGGGATCGGTGGGCGGCAGGGGCGGCAGGACATCGGCGACGGCGTCGGCATCCCGGGCCAGGCGGTAGCTGCTCCAGCCCCCGGGCCGGGTCTGCCTGGCGCCCAGTTGGTTCAGCTGCGCGAGTCGGTCGCCGGCATCCTCGGCCGTGCTGATGCTGGCGGCCGCCAGCGTGCCATCCGTCGAGGGCAGTAATGCGCCGGTCAGGCCCGGCAGGTTCATGGAGGCCAGCAGGCCCTGGACGGCTGGAGGCAAAAGCGCCATCGGTATCGCTCCTTCTTTGCAAAGATCGGGACTTTGCAAGCCGACCCGCCGCCCGGTGTCATGCCATGCGAAGTCCGCGACGGCTGCGCGCACCGCCCTCAGCCCCGCAGCACATGGGTGACGTAACGGTCGTCCTGCTGCTCCAGGCGCGAGGCGAGCCGGCCGGCTTCGCGGCAGATGCGCATCCACATGAACAGCTTGGCGTGCTCGATGACATCGTCGGTGTAGAGCCCGGTCGGGATCCACTGGATACGGTCCAGGCTCAGCAAGACCTCGTGGTTGGCGCGGGAGACGATGGCCACCTTGCCGCCCAGCAAGGGCACCTGAGCGTACTGTCCGTGGGTGGGCGGCGAATCGTGCCGGGCCGGCGCGCGCGGATATTGCGCGGTGAATCGGGCCAGGTCCTGCAGCCAGGGCCGCGAATGGCGGTCTCCGAGCCGGTGGGCATGGACCTTCAGCGCGCAGGGAAAGGTCATGGCCAGGTCTTCGGCGCTGCCGAATTCGATACGGCCGCCGCTCAGCTCCGCCACCTCCTCCCAGGTGCCGTGCATCTGCCGCAGGCGATCCTTCATATGGGTTTCGAAGTCCCACAGCAGCGCCAGGGCCTGGGTGTGGTTGCGGGCCTCGGGCAGCCGGAGCACCGGCGGGGGCGGCAGCTTGCCGTTGAAGGCCGCCTCGCGCCGGGCGCGCGGGGCCCGGATCGACGGCGTGCCGCGGGCTTCTGCTGGCTCGTGGTGGGAATCCTCGCCTTGCCCTTTCGTCGGTGCGCCTTCCTCGTCCAGCTCGAGGATGGCACGCAGGTCGGCGCCGATCTCCAGCGTCCGGGCTGGTCCGCTGAGCGTCGGCTGCCGCCGGTGCAGCAGCTGGCGGCCAAGCTGCTCCAGAAGCGGCAGCAGCACGCCGGGCCTGTTCGGGGACTGGGGAATCATGATGCGCCGGGCCTCTTCACCGACCGGGATGCCGGCCTTGCAGACCAGCAGCACCGGCAGGGCGGGACGGCAACGGTGACGGGGGTGGAAGGCATCCTGGCGAACGGCTGCGGTCGGTCACGAAGCCTGCAGTCTCTTCGCCAGCCGACCGCCCGCAAGGGCCGGGCCGAAGCGCCGTCGCACGTGGCGAAAGACCTCATTCAAGGCCGCCGGCCCCGAGGCCGCGGCTACGCTTGACGATGGTGACCCAGTGATGATCGTCCGGGTCTTGCGTCGCCACCGCATAGGCCCAGTTCAGGATGCGGCCCCACATGTGGAGTTTTTCCCGCTCGATGTCCGGGTCGGTATAGACGCCGGTGGGCACCCAGCGCAGCTCATCGGGCGAGAAGCTCACTTCGTTGCGGAATCTGGTCGCGGTGATGGCCACCTGGCCGTCCACCAGCCCCTCCCGCACCGCACGGCCCTGGCCCTTGGGCAGGCGCGGGTATTCGGCGCTGTAGAAGTGCTGCGCCCAAGGCGGCAGCCGCCTGCCGAAGAAGCGGCGGGGCCGGTGCGCCGTCACCGTCTGCGCACAGGGGAAGGTCGTCACCATGTCCGCGACCGTGGCGAAGCGCACCGAGCCCCGGCCCAGCTGCAGCAGCAGCCTGCCGGGGCCCGCGGCCTGCGGCAGCTTGTGCCGGAAATTTCGCTCGAAGTGGCGCAGGACGGCGCGTGCCTGCTCCGCGTTGGCGATGCGGGCAGGGTCAGGATATAGGGGGGTGGTCCGGCCGTGGTCGTGGTCGTGGTCGTGGTCGTGGTCGTGGTCGTGGTTGCGGCGGTGGTGGTGGTCGTCGTCGCGACTTCCGGGAGCAGAGGCAGGAAAAGCGGTCCCAGGGTGCTGTCGTCCGAAGGCCAGGGCACGGGGGTGGTGTCCGGGGCGGCCCCCTCGGGAGGCACGTCGAGCGGCGGCAGCGCCTCCACGCCAGGTTCCACGAACGCGGGCGCCCCCTCCCCCTCGCCGCGCCGGGACCTGTGCCGGGCCCGGCCGTCCGCATTCAGCCTCAGCAGCTTGCACAACTCGTGGTTCAGTTCCGGATCGGGCAGTTCCCGTCCGGCGATGGTCTCCGTCGCCGGCGGATCGAGCGGCCGATAAGGCAGGCCCATCAGGGCCAGACCCTGTTGCAGCAGCGAGGTGGTGTTGGTGGCGAGAACATTCGCGGCAGAGGTCGGAATCACGGCCTGGTCCTTTCGTCCCGGGATGAAAGTGCGACCATCGCGGCCCGTTCCATCCGCGAGGAAAGCGTTCGCGAAGTCGCTGTCCCTCCGCACGAAGCCCGGTCCTGTCAATCGGCGACTTCGGGATCTGCAGACATGCCTGCGCCCACGAAATCGGCGCGGCCTCCCCTTCCTCAGGCCTCGAACTACGGATGCAGCTGTCGCATGGGATTCATCGCCACGGCCACTTGAGCCAGTCCAGGATGCGGGTGCCGATTGCGGGTTTCGGCGCAAGTTGCGGGGGCTGTCTGGCCGCCTTCAGCGCCATATCGAGCAAGGTTTCGGTGGTGGGAATCCTCAGCCGGTCAGGGGTTCCGCTCGCGACCTGCTCGATCATCTCCTTGCGCTCCGCTTCGTCGATGCGCTGCAATTCCCGTCTCACGTGCTCAGGTAGCAGCCCATGCCTGGCCAGCGTTTGCGCCATCTGGGGGGTCTCCAGCTGCGACACGGCCCTTCCCATCTGCTCATCGAGCGCACGAAGCGCTTCTTCCAGGAGGTTCGAGACCCTGATGTGCGTCAATGTGCCGAAATATTCTTTGTCCCACTCGTTGCCCAGATACCAGTAGGGTCCCGTGTACGTTGATGCGCCCCGGTCATCGCGATGCTTGCGCAAGCATGGTCGAAACATCTGGACAGCCTCGTCCACGCCGCCGTGCTTCATCCGGCTCAGGAATTCGACGTCGCTCTGCGAAACAGTGCCGTTCTCCGTGGCCGTCATGCAGAGCAGCCCCTGCAGATCCGGACTGAGCACCATCTCCGGATGCTTCCAATGGGGAGATTCCTCGGTGCGTTCGATGATGCCGCTGTCGGCATCGGGCTCCATCGGTCTGGCCGTGCACAGGCCCAAAGCCTGATGGGCGTAGGTGGGAGGACATTGCACCGGCCAGGCCAGGTTGGAGAAAAACTGTTGCATGGCAACGCATCCGGGAAGTGAAGGAGGCATCACTCTGCGCAGCCTCCCGCCCGGCGCCTGCGCGCATCACGAACGCTCTCCGCATCCCGCGAAGGTGCGCGGCCTCTGCCGCCTCAGGCCTCGAACTGCGGATGCAGCTGCCGGATGCGGTTCATCGCCATGCCGGCGGCCGCCGTGCGGGTCTCCACGCCCATCTTGGCGAGGATGCGCTCCAGGTGCTTCTTCACCGTGGCCGGGCTGGAGCCGAGGATGTCGCCGATGTCGCGGTTGATCTTGCCCTTGACCACCCAGTACAGCACCTCGGCCTCGCGCGCGGTGAGGGTGAAGGACAGGCGCATGGCCTCGATCACCGCCGCGTCGCTGGCCTCGCGCATCACCAGCAGCCAGTCGCCGCCGTCCTCGCTGTCGCCGGTCTGGCGGTGCAGGCGGATGGACAGCCGCGCGGCGCCCTGCTCGAAGGACAGGCGCGGCGGTTCGGCCGCCGGCGGGCCGTCCTTCACATGGCGGCGCAGCCAGTCGAGCACGGCAGGCGGCGTGACCGGCGCGGCGGTGCCGAACCAGCGCTCCAGCAGCTCGCGCGCCAGCGGCGTCTGCCACATCAGCCGGCCGTCGCCCGCCCGCACGGTGATGCTGGCGTAGCCGAAGGCATCGAGCGCATTGCGCGCCTGGCCGGCCTGGCTGGCGGCCTGCCGGGCCTGGCGGGCGCCCTGCAGGTGCACGTTCATGCGCGCCAGCACTTCCTTGGGCTTGATCGGCTTGGTGACGTAGTCGGTGGCGCCGGCGCCCAGCGCGGCCACCAGGTGCTCGGTCTCGGTCAGCCCGGTCATGAAGACGATGGGGATGTGCGCCGTGGCCGGGTCGGCCTTGAGCCGGCGCGCCACCTCGAAGCCGTCCATGCCGGGCATCATGGCGTCGAGCAGCACGATGTCCGGCCGCGCCTGCGCCGCCCGCGCCAGGGCCGATTCGCCGGAGGTGGCCACCAGCACCGTGTAGCCGGATTCGTCCAGCGCGTCGTGCAGCAGGGCCAGGTTGTCGGGCACGTCGTCGACGATCAGCACCAGGTCGCTGTTGGCGCGGTCCAGGGACTGCAGGGCGGGAGCGGTCAGGGGGGAGTCCATGTTCAGGGGGCGGAGGCTTGCGGCGCGGCCAGGCGCGCGGCGATCGCCTCGAAGCGGAATTGTCGCGCCAGCGCCCGCATCTCCTCCACGAACACGGCGCAGGCCGGCTGGCGGCGTTCGATGTCGGCCAGGGTGTTGAGGATGCCGCGGTAATAGCCCAGCTCGGCGCCCTCGCGCAGGGCCTGCAGCGAGGCCGCGTCGGGCAGCACCACGGCGGCGGGCGCGGGCGGGGCGACAGGGGCCGGCGGCGCCTCGCTGCGCCACTTCAGGTGCAGGCGGTGCTCCAGCCAGTCCAGCAGCTCGCCGTGGCGCAGCGGCTTGGTGATGAAGTCCTGCGGGGTGATGCCCACGTCGTTCTCCAGGCCCTTGTCGAAGGCATTGGCCGAGACCACCGCGACGGCGATGCCGGCATGCACGCCCGCGCGGATGCGGCGGATGGTCTCCCAGCCGTCGATGCCGGGCATGGCCAGGTCCATCAGGATGGCGTCGGGCCGGTAGCCGGCGGCCAGCAGGTCCAGGCAGTCGTGGCCGCTGGCGGCCGTGCGCAGGCGGAATCCCAGGGGGCTCAGCACCTGCACCAGCAGTTCGCGGTCGGGCTCCTCGTTGTCCACCACCAGGATGTCGCGGCGCTTGCCTTCGTAGCCGCGGCGCAGCACGGTGCTGCGCGGCTTGGCTCGGCCTTCGGCCAGTTCGGGCAGGAAGAGGCGCACCTTGAAGGTCGAGCCCTGGCCGGGCACGCTCTCGGCGGTCAGCTGCCCGCCCATCAGGCCGGTGAGCATCTCGGCGATCGACAGGCCCAGGCCCGCGCCCGGCGCACCCCGCGCGCCCGGCGAAGAGCCGCGGGCGAAGGGTTCGAAGATGCGCGAGAGTTCTTCCGCATCCATGCCCGGGCCGGTGTCGGCGATCTCGATGGTGGCCATCTCGCGCCGGTGTTTCATGCGCAGGGTCACGCTGCCCTGCGGCGTGAACTTGATGGCGTTGCCGATCAGGTTGATGAGGATCTGGCGCAGCCGTTTCTCGTCGGCCCGCACCACCGCCGGCAGGGCGCCATCCACCTCGAAGAAGAAGGACAGGCCCTTTTCGCGCGCCTGCAGTTCGAACAGGTCGGCGATCTCCTGCACGATGTCGGCGAAGCGCATGGGCGCCAGCTCCAGCGCAAGTTTGCCGGCCTCGATGCGGGCGATGTCCAGCGTGCCCTCGATCAGGCCCAGCAGGTGTTCGCCGCCGCGCTTGATCACTTCCACCGCCTGGCGCCGGTGCGGCGGCACGGCCGGGTCCTCGCCCATCAGCTGGGCATAACCCAGGATGCTGTTGAGCGGCGTGCGCAGCTCGTGGCTGATGGCGCCGATGTAGCGGCTCTTGGCCTGGTTGGCCTGGTCGGCCTGCTCGCGTGCGGTCTCGGCCACCTGGCGGGCCTGCTGCAGGGCGGCGTCGGTGCGGCGGTGGGATTCGATCTCCTCCACCAGCAGATGGGTCTGGCGGTTGGATTCCTCCTGCGCCACCCGGCGGCTCTCCTGCGCCAGCACCATCCACCAGGCGACGATGCCCGATATCACCAGCAGCGCCATGTAGGCCTTGAGGAAACCGGCG
Organism: Xylophilus rhododendri; assembly: GCF_009906855.1. Classification (NCBI taxonomy): domain Bacteria; kingdom Pseudomonadati; phylum Pseudomonadota; class Betaproteobacteria; order Burkholderiales; genus Xylophilus; species Xylophilus rhododendri. The sequence continues at coordinate 3,985,842 of NZ_CP047650.1, read as the reverse complement.
GCCAGCGAGCCGGCGGCCGCCGAGCCCAGCGCGCCGGCCTCCTGCCGGTAGAGCATGCCGAAGACCACGCCCAGCAGCGGCACGATGATCAGCATCAGCAGCAGGAAATGGCCGAGACCCGTGTCCAGATAAGGCCAGACCCGGCGCGGCAGCAGCGAACGCAGCGCCTGCGACCACTGCGCCGCCAGGCTCGCATGCGGCTTGCACAGGTCGCCGCAGCGCGCATCCAGCGTGCAGCACAGCGAGCAGATGTGGCCGCGGTAGGCGGGGCAGAAGGCCATGTCCGGCCCTTCGTAGTCGCGCTCGCAGACGGTGCAGCGCAGGGTGCGCGGCGCCGCGCCGCCGGTGGCCTCGGCCGGCAGGATGCGGATCGCCGGCAGCGGCTCGCGCGCCAGGTAGTAGCGGCCCTTCGTCGCCCATGCCAGCAGCGGCGAGGCGACGAACGCCGTGCCGAGTGCGATCAGCGCCGAGAAGGCCTGCGCCAGCGGCCCGAACATGCCCAGGTGGGCCGCGATGGCCAGCGCCGAGGCCAGGCCCATCGCCCCCGTGCCCACCGGGTTCACGTCGTAGAGATAGGCCCGCTTGAACTCGATGCCGGCGGGAGACAGGCCCAGCGGCTTGTTGATCACCAGGTCGGCCACCACCGCCATGATCCAGGCGATGGCGATGTTGGAGAACAGGCCCAGCACGGCGCCCAGGGCGTCGAACACGTTCATCTCCATCAGCATGAAGGCGATCAGCGTGTTGAACACCACCCACACCACCCGGCCCGGATGGCTGTGGGTGATGCGCGAGAAGAAGTTGCTCCAGGCCAGCGACCCGGCATAGGCATTGGTGACGTTGATCTTCAGCTGCGACAGCACCACGAAGAAGGCCGTGGCCGCCACCGCGAAGCCGTAGTGCGGAAACACATACTCGTAGGCCGCCAGGTACATCTGGTTGGGGTCGACCGCCCGCTCCGGCGGCACCATGTGCGAGATGGCCAGCCAGGCCAGGCACGCCCCGCCCAGCATCTTCACCACCCCCAGCACCACCCAGCCCGGCCCGCCGGCCAGCACGCCCAGCCACCAGCGCTTCTTGTTGGCGGCGGTGCGCTCGGGCATGAAACGCAGGTAGTCGGCCTGCTCGCCCATCTGGGTGATCAGCGCGATGCCCACCGTCAGCGCCGCGCCGAAGGCCTGCAGGCGGAAGCCCGGGCCCACGCCGTATTCGCCGCCGTAGTTCACGATGCCGTCGAAGGCCTTGGGATCGCGCATCAGCACATAGGCGAAGGGCACGACCAGCATGGCCAGCCAGACGGGCTGGGTCCACAGCTGCAGCCGGCTGATGGCCGAGACGCCGTGGGTCACCAGCGGAATCACCACCAGCGCGCAGATCAGATAGCCCCAGCGCGGCGGTATGCCCAGCGCCAGCTCCAGCGCATAGGCCATCACCGCGGCCTCCAGCGCGAAGAAGATGAAGGTGAAGCTGGCGTAGATCAGCGAGGTGACCGTCGAGCCGATGTAGCCGAAGCCGGCGCCGCGGGTCAGCAGGTCCATGTCCACCCCGTAGCGGGCGGCATAGATGCTGATCGGCAGGCCGGCCAGGAAGATGATGAGCCCGGTCGCCAGGATGGCCCAGAAGGCGTTCATCACCCCGTACTGCACCAGCAGCGTGGCGCCCACCGCCTCCAGGATCAGGAAGGACGCCGCGCCGAAAGCCGTGTTCGCCACCCGCCATTCCGACCACTTGCGAAAACGCCGGGGCGCGAAACGCAGGGCATAGTCCTCCAGGGTCTCGCGGCCGACCCAGTCGTTGTAGTCGCGGCGGATCTTCACCACCCGCTGCAGGGGCGCGGCCGAGGCTTCGGGGATGTCGGCTTCGGTCATGGGGGCTGCTGGCATGGGTTTTCCTGTCGGAGCAGCAAGCATGCCACCCGGCCAATTCCAAGGGTTCCAAGGGTTAGTCCTGTCTGGTGCACAATCCAGCCCTGCACCGGCCTTCCTGACCACAACCTGACCTCCACCGCATTCTTCATGCGCATCGCCTTTTCCGCCCTGATCCTCTTGCTGCTGGCGCTCACCGCGCTGGCCGGCTCGGGCTGCAAGCGGCCGGTGGCGAATGCCTCGGTGCATGCGTTCTCGCGGGTGGGCCACCTGGTGCCGGCGCATCCGCTGCTGGTGGCGCAGCAGCGGCAGCAGGCCGAGCCCTCGCATCCGATGTTCGTCTTCTGCCATCCGCGCGCCGACCTGCTCGACGATGCATCGCTGTCGGCCGCGGCCGCCCAGGTGGTGTTCGACCTGCAGGCCAACAACGACGACCGGACGGAAATGATAGCGGCCGACTTCACCCGGCCCGAAGTCGATGCCCTGCCGCAAGCGCAGGCCTCCTCCCCGCATCCGGCCAGCGCCACCGCCTGGCCGCGCCGCCTGCTGCGGCCGCCACGCACGGCCCTGCTGCTGGCCTGAGCCTTCCCCCCGTTCGTCGGGGCTGAACGGCTTTTCCTCTCCTTTCTGGCTTCGCGCCGGTCGCCTCGACCGGCCGCTTGCCGCGTCCGTTTTCCATTTCCTGCCTCCCACAAGGAGCAGCTTCGCCCATGCCCACTGCCCCGTTCCGCGCTCTCAGCGCGGCGGCGCTGCTGGCTGCCGGCTGCCTCGTGCAGCCCGCGGCCGCGCAGCCCGCTGCGCCCTCCACTCCTGCCCGTGCCGGACAGGCGCCGCGCACCGGCACCGATGCCTCGCCGCTCAACCTGCCGGCAGCGGCGGCCAGCGGCGCCGCCGTCACCGCCTCGCTGGCCGGCGGCCCGCCGCTCAACCTGCAGCAGCTCACCGACGCGGTGATCCTGAACAACCCCGGGCTGCTGTCGGCCCAGCGCTCGCGCAACACGGCCGCCGCCGCCATCAGCAGCGCCTCGGCCTTTCCCAACCCGCGCCTGGAATACAGCGCCGGCAACCAGAGCGCCCGCCAGGTCGGCGGCGTGGGCGGCAGCCTGACCACCTACGGCATCTCGCAGACCATAGAGAACCCCTGGCTGCGCGAGGCCCGCATCGACGCGGCCCGCTCCGGCGAACGCGCCAGCGGCTTCCAGGTGGGCGTGGCCCGCAACGAGCTTGTGGCCCAGGTGCGGCTGCGCGCCTACGACCTGCTGCTGCGCCAGGCCGAGGCCGCGGCCGCCGCCGAGGCCGCCTCGCTGCTGGAACAGGTCAACACCCGGGTGCGGGCGCGGGTGGACAGCGGCGAATCTCCGCGCTACGAACTGATCAAGGCCGATGCCGAGACCATCAACGCCCGCTCCCTGCAGCAGACCGCCCTGCTGCAGGCCCAGCAGGCAGGCCTGACGCTCAACCGCCTGGCCGCCGGCGCCCTGCCGCCGCAATGGTCGCTGGACGCCCAGCTGAGCGACGCCCCGCCGGTGCAGCCCGACCTGATGCTGCTGCGCGAATCCATGCTGGCCCGCAACCCCGAGCTGCAGGTGCTGCGCGCCGAGGTGGACCGCGCCCGCTCCCAGCTCGACCTGGCCGAGGCCGGCCGCCTGCCCCATGTGGAACTCAAGCTCAGCCAGAGCCGCGAGCCCGACATCAAGCAGAACATGCTGGGCGTGACGGTGCAGATCCCCTTGTTCGACCGCCGCAGCGGCCCGATCGCCGAGGCCGGCAGCGAACTGGAACGCGCCCGCGGCCGGCTCGACGGCCGCCAGGCCGAGCTGGAGCAGCAGCTGCAGTCGGCCGAACGCGCGCTGGAGATGTCGCGCCTGCGGGTGCAGGCCCTGTCGCAGGGCGCGGTGCGCGACGCCGAGGCCGCCCTGCGGGTGGCCGATGCCGCCTGGCGCTTCGGCGAGCGCGGCATCCTGGATGTGCTCGATGCCCAGCGGGTGCTGCGCTCGGTGCGCGCCGATCTGCTGACCGCGCGTTTCCAGGTGCAGGCCGCCCGCACCGAACTCGATTTCCTCTCCGGCCGCTGGGCCGACGAGATGACAGCGCTGCCCTCGGCCGCGCTGCAGCGGGGTGGCCTGCAATGAGCCCCCTGCCCTTCACCGCTTCGATGACTTCCGAAAGGCCCGCCATGGACCGCACCGCCCCTTCCTTCACCCATATCGCCATCGCCTGCTGCCTGGCCCTGGCCCTGTCCGCCTGCGGCAAGAAGGACGAGGCCGCCGCCCCGCCCGCCGCCGCCGAGGTGGCGCAGGACCCGATGCTGGTCAGCGTGCAGCCCGCCATGGCCGCCAACTTCAAGACCGGCAAGCTCGGCAGCGCCGAGATCTCGCCGGTGCAGGAGATCACCGGCCGCATCGATGCGAGCGAGCACCGCGTCAGCCGCATCGGCGCCGCCGTCACCGGCCGCATCACCGAGGTGCTGGTGGAGGTGGGCGACACGGTGCGCGCCGGCCAGCCGCTGGCCCGCATCGCCAGCCCCGAACTCACCCAGGCCCAGCTGGCCCTGCTGCGCGCCAATGCCGCCAGCAGCCTGGCCAGCCGCGCGGTGGAACGCGCCCGCCAGCTGCTGGCCGCCGACGTGATCGGCTCGGCCGAGCTGCAGCGCCGCGAATCGGAACAGGCGGTGGCCAATGCCGAGCTGCGTGCCTCCTCCGACCAGCTGCGCCTGCTCGGCATGTCCGCAGGCGACATCCAGGCCCTGCGCAGCCAGGGCACGCTGGCCGCCGGCATGTCGGTGCTCTCGCCGCGCGCGGGTGTGGTGATCGAGCGCGCCGTCAGCCAGGGCCAGGTGACCCAGCCGGGCAACCCGCTCTTCACCGTGGCCGACCTGGACAAGGTCTGGGTGGTGGGCGCGGTGCCCGAACAGACCGCCGGCTCGGTCGAGGTCGGCCAATCGATGGAGATCACGGTGCCCGCCCTCGGCGGCGACCCGCTCTCCGGCAAGGTGGTGGTGGTGGGCGCGACGGTGCAGCCCGACACCCGCACCGTGGCCATCCGCACCGAGGTGGACAACCCCCGCCGCGCCCTCAAGCCGCAGATGCTGGCCACCATGCGCATCTCCGGCGCCGCGCAGAAGGTGCTGGCCCTGCCGGCCACCGCCGTGGTGCGCGAGAACGACCGCGACCATGTCTTCGTCAAGACCGCCGAGAACCGCTACCGCCTCACCCCGGTGGAACTCGGCCCCACCAGCGGCGGCATGCGTGCGGTGCTGCAGGGCCCGCGCGAGGGCACCGAGGTGGTGACCGAAGGCGCCTTCCACCTGAACAACGAGCGCAAGCGCGCGGAACTGGAGTGATCGCCCCATGATTGCTTCCCTCATCAAAGCCGCGCTAGGGCAGCGGCTGCTGGTGGTCGTGCTCGGCCTGGTGCTTTGCGCCTTCGGCATGCGCGCCGCCACCAAACTCTCGGTGGACGCCTTCCCCGACGTGACCAACGTACAGGTGCAGGTCGCCACCGAGGCGGCCGGGCGCTCGCCCGAGGAGATCGAGCGTTTCGTCACCGTGCCGCTGGAGATCTCGCTGACCGGCCTGCCGGGCCTGACCGAGATGCGCTCGATCAACAAGAGCGGCCTGTCGGTCATCACCCTGGTGTTCACCGACGCGACCGATGTGTACTTCGCGCGCCAGCTCGTCACCGAGCGGCTGATCGAGGTCACGCCGCGCATGCCGGCGGGCATCCTGCCGATCCTGGGCCCGGTCTCCACCGGCCTGGGCGAGGTCTACCAATACACGCTGGACCATCCCGACGACGGCGAGCGCGCGCTCACGCCCGAGGAACTTGCAGAGCGCCGCACCATCCAGGACTGGGTGGCGCGCCCGCTGCTGCGCAGCATTCCCGGCGTGGCCGAGATCAACTCGCAGGGCGGCTATGTGCGCCAGTACCAGGCGCTGGTCGATCCGGTGCGGCTGCGCCACTACAACCTGTCGGTGCAGCAGGTGGTGGACGCCATCTCGGCCAACAACTCCAACGCCAGCGGCGGCATCCTGCCGATCGGCACCGAGCAGTACCTGATCCAGGGCTCGGGCCTGATCAAGACGCTGGAGGACATCGGCAACATCGTCGTCAAGGAAGAGCGCGGCACCCCCGTCTACGTGCGCGACGTGGCCGAGGTGCGCATCGGCCAGGAAGTGCGCCAGGGCGGCATCATCAAGGGCGGCTACACCGAAGCCGTCTCCGGCATCGTGATGATGATGCGCGGCGGCAATGCCAAGGAGGTGGTGACCAGGGTGAAGGCCCGGGTGGACGAGATCAACGCCAAGGGCATGCTGCCCGGCGGCCTGCAGATCAAGGCCTACTACGACCGCACCGACCTGGTCGACTCGGCCCTGTGGACCGTCGGCAAGGTGCTGATCGAGGGCGTGGTGCTGGTGGTGGTGGTGCTCTTCATCTTCCTGGGCGACGTGCGCTCCAGCCTGATCGTGGTGGCCACCCTGGTCATCACGCCGCTGACCACCTTCATCGTGATGAACCGCTACGGCCTGTCGGCCAACCTGATGTCGCTGGGGGGCCTGGCCATCGCCATCGGCCTGATGGTGGACGCCACGGTGGTGGTGGTGGAGAACGTGTTCCACAAGCTCGGCCAGCTCACCGACGACAGCCGCGGCGCCAAGGTGCGCGCCATCCTGCAGGCCACCACCGAGGTGGCCACGCCGACCATCTTCGGCATCATGATCATCATCCTGGTGTTCCTGCCGCTGATGACGCTGCAGGGCATCGAGGGCAAGATGTTCGGCCCGCTGGCGCTGACCATCGCCATCTCGCTCTTCGTGTCGCTGCTGGTGTCGCTGTTCCTGTCGCCGGTGCTGTGCTCCTACTTCTTGAAGGGCGGCTCGGACCACGACACCAGGGTGATCGCCTTCCTCAAGCGCGGCTACCTGCCGCTGCTCGACGGGGCGAGCAAGCACAGCCGGCTGACGCTGGCCGTGGCCGTGGGCCTGCTGCTGGCCTCGCTGGCGCTGTTCCCCTTCCTCGGCAAGTCCTTCATGCCGACCATGAAGGAAGGCGCGCTCACCCCGCAGATCAACCGGGTGCCCAGCATCTCGCTGGAGGAGTCGCTGCGCATGGAGATGGACGCCATGAAGATGGTGGCCGCGGTGCCGGGCGTGAAATCGGTGGTCTCCAAGATCGGCCGCGGCGAATCGCCGGCCGACCTGGCCGGGCCCAACGAGTCCGACCCCATCGTGATCCTGGATCCGGAATCCGAACGCAGCCAGGACGAGATCGACGAGGACATCCGCCAGCGCCTGTCCACCATTCCGGGCGTGCAGATCGTGCTGTCGCAGCCGATCTCCGAGCGGGTCGACGAGATGGTGACCGGCGTGCGTTCGCAGGTCGCGGTGAAGGTCTTCGGCGACACGCTGCCGGAGCTGCGCCGGGTCTCGGAAGACATCGCCAAGATCCTCAAGAGCATCCCCGGCAGCACCGACATCCGCATCGAGCGCCTGTCGGGCCAGCAGGCGCTGACGGTGGACATCGACCGCAAGGCCATCGCCCGCTTCGGCCTGAACGTGGCCGCGGTGCAGGCGCTGATCGAGTCGGCCATCGGCGGCAAGCCGGTGACCACGCTCTACGAGGGCGAGCGGCGCTACGCGGTGGCCGTGCGTTTCCCCGAGGAGCAGCGCAACTCGGTGGAGACCATCTCGCGCATGCTGCTGCCCACGCCCGACGGCGCGCAGGTGCCGCTGTCGGCGGTGGCGAAGATCGCCCTGGTGGACGGCCCGGCGCAGATCAGCCGCGAGAGCGGCAAGCGCCGCGTGGTGGTGGGCGCCAACGTGGAGGGCCGCGACCTGGCCGGCTTCGTCGCCGAGGCGCAGGCCAGGATCGACCGCGACGTGAAGCTGCCCGACGGCTACTACCTGACCTACGGCGGCCAGTTCGAGAACATGGAACGCGCCATGGCCACGCTGTCGGTGATCGTGCCGCTGACCATCGCGGCCATCTTCTTCCTGCTGTTCATGCTGTTCAAGTCGGTGAAGCTGGCCGGGCTGATCATCCTGGTGCTGCCCTTCGCCTCGATCGGCGGGCTGATCGGGCTGTTCGTCACCGGAGAGTACGTGAGCGTGCCGGCCTCGGTGGGCTTCATCGCGCTGTGGGGCATCGCGGTGCTCAACGGCGTGGTGCTGGTAAGCTATATCCGCCGCCTGCGCGAGGACGGCCTGGACGTGGCCGAGGCGGTGCGCGAAGGCTGCATCGCCCGGTTCCGGCCGGTGATGATGACCGCCACCGTGGCGCTGCTGGGCCTGGTGCCCTTCCTCTTCGCCACCGGGCCGGGTTCTGAGGTGCAGAGGCCGCTGGCCATCGTGGTGATCGGGGGACTGATCTCCTCCACGCTGCTGACGCTGGTGGTGCTGCCGACGCTCTACCGCTGGTTCGACGAAAAGCCGATGGAGGCCTGAAGCCATGAAAGAAATCCGAGCCATCGTGCGGCCCAGCCGCATCCAGCGCCTGCGTGATGCCCTGCGGGACATTCCCAACTTCCCGGGCGTCACGCTCTTCAGGGCCGAGGGCTTCACCGCCCCGGCCTCCACCACCCGGCGCACCGTGCGCGAGGAGCTGGTGGACTTCAGCGAGAAGGTGATGCTGAGCGTGCTGTGCGAGGACCATATGGTCCCGCCCATCCGCGAGGCCATCATGGCCTCCTGCAGCACCGGCCAGATCGGCGACGGGCTGGTGTGGGTGGTGGATATCGGCGAGATCCACCGGGTGCGGGACGGCTCCGCCTACTGAGCCGCTCCGCCGGCAGGCCCGCCTCTTCGCCTGCCGCCGTGCGGATTCGTGCCGGCGCGGCAGGCACATCGCGCCGCGGGCAGACCATGGCCGCCTTTTGTCCTGCCCCTGACGCATGCCATGGCCTATTTCCCCTCAGTGACGTCCCTGCCGGTGCATTGGCCCGACGGCAACGACATCGCCAACGAGCCGGACGGGATCGACGACAGCCTCATGGTCGTTTCCTTCCCCGAAACCGAGGCCGGAGCCGACCATGACCGGTTCCGCCCCGTTTCGCCGCGCCAGCGCTCGCACCGGCTGCAGCCCACGCCGCAGGACATCGCCGATGCCCTGCACGCCTCGGACGAGGAGCCCGCCTCCCGCGAAGCCGCCCTGCGCCTGGTCATGCAGCAGTTGCGCGCCCGCGGACTGCGGCTGCGCGGAGGCCATGTCGATGCCTGGCTGGCGCTCGTGCGGCCCGAGCTGCATGCCGACCGATGGCCCGGGCTGGCGCAACTGCGCGACGAGCTGCTCGATGCCTGCCGCCGCAGGCCCGCGCTGCTGCGCGACAGCACCGTCTTCCGCGGCCTGATCGCCACCCGGATGCGAGGCGCATCGCCGGCCCTCAGGCGCTTTGTCGCCGCCTACGAGAGCGCCGTGATCCATTACCTGGCGCAGCAGGTGAAGGGCGACATCGCCGACCGCCCCCTGCTCAGCCGGCTGATGGGCACCAATCTCCACGACAGCCAGCAAAAGCTGCAAGCCGGCGTGGCGCTCCATGCCCAGGCGATACAGGACTGCGTGCAGGCGATGGCCGGCTACGGCTTTCCCACCGCCATGGTGGAGCTCGACATGCTGCTGCAGGCGCGCCAGCTCAGGCTCAACCTGCGGCAGATGCTGCAGCTGCCGCAGCTGATTCCGGCGCTGGACTATGCCGCCGGCTGGTTCTTCCCGCGCGACCAGGCGCCCCGCCGCTTCCTCGGGACACGGATGGTCGACAAGAGCCTGGCCCTCTTCCGCGGCGAAGCCGCCGCCGGCACGCAGGCGGGCGTGCGCGGCGGCTTCGCCTACGAACTGCTGTGCCGATACCCCGGCGGCTGCACCATCGGCGAATGCGAGCTGCTGCTGGCCCAGTACGCGACCGGCCTCCACGCCGCCGAACGGCGAGCGCACATGCGCAACTTCCGCAGGCGTTTCCTGCAGAGCCTGGACGGCCAGCGCCTGCGCATCCATCCCGACATCGTGTGCGAGCCGATCCGGCAGCTGATCCTGGAGAACCGGCCGCCCCGGGCGCCGCCGACCGGCCACCGCCGCGGCCTCGCAGCGTCACGCCGCCGCCGGAAGCCCCGCCCCCTTATGTGAAGGACACGAGCGGCGGCGTGACGGAGGCCGGCCTGGTGTTCGAGCTGCTGGAAGAGGCGGTGCGCGATGGCCATCTGGCGCGCTACACCAGGGGCCGTGGCTTCGACGTACACGCGATCCTGTGCCAGCTGCAGCACCGCACGCCCGGCCTGCCGCTGGCCGCCGTCACCGACACGCTTTCCGGCCAGACCCCGGCCGGGCTCGCCGCGCTGCTGCAGGCCCGGCAATGGCTGCGCCCGCGCCCGTCGGCAGAGCAGCTGCGCGCCAGCCTCGACGCCCTGGGGCGGCGCCTGCCGCTGCTGGCCTGCGTACCGCGCCACCGGCTGGCGGCCTGGGTCAACCAGTACGACCCCGCGCACTACTGCACGACCGCGATGGTGGTGGAGTTCGTGGAGCGGCAGGCGATGAACGCGCAGGCCCTCGACGAGGCCCTGGACCGGCTGAGCGCGAGCGGCCATCTGGCCCTCTTCGCGAACATCTCGGCCTGCGGCCTCAGGCTCAGCCACCTTCGCAACGAACTGGCCCTGGCCGGCATCGGCGTGCGCAGCGACGCGCTGCAGTCGCTGCTCAGGAAGCGCCCCATCGCCCGGCTGCTCGCAGATGCGGACCTGGCCCCCGCGGACTACTGCAGCGGACCCGCCGCGCTGCAGCAGTCCCTGTATTGGCTGACGCATGAAATGGGGCTGACCCCGGGAGACGACATGCCGCCCTGGGACCGCTTCCTGGCGCAATTCCAGCGCCTGTTCTGCAAGCGCAGGCGCGGCCGGCCGGCGCAGAACTTCCACGGCGGCGGCGCGATGAGCCTCTACATGGAACTGGAACTGACGCTCGCCCCGCGCAGCGGCACCACGGCCGCCCGGGCCGGCCAGGAAGACCGCGATGCGGCGAGCGCCCAACCGGGCGCCGGGACGCCACCGCCGCAGCCCAGCCCGCCGCCCGGCCGCTGGAACGATTACGACCGCGACCCGGAGTTCCTGCTGAGCCCTTCGCAGCAGGTGCTGCAGGGCGGGCTTTTCGCACTGGCTTGCGCGATCGGCAACGCGCTGCAGGACCCGCCGCAGGTCGATCCCCTCGGAGGCGTGGCCGACCGCCCGGCGGCACTGGAGACGGCGCTGGACTGGTTCGTGCACGCGCCGGGCGAGTATTTCGGCCCGCGCAGCACGCCGGACGGCCAGCCCTGGACCCTGCTGCAGCTGCCGGCCCGCCACTGGCGCGCCGCCGCCCCCTGCTTGCTCGACGACCTGGACATGGCCGTGGTGCAGCGCGGCGAGGGCCAGTTCGTCGCCCTGCGCCGGAGCTGGCGGGGCCTCTGGCTGCTGCTGGCCAGCCACCCGCTTCCCATGGCCCTGCCGAAGCCGCGGGAACTGGCCCTGGCCGACGGCCGCTTCACCGCCGCGCTGCCGGCCGCGGCCTGCCACGGCGCGCTCGGCCGCCAGGTGTCCTACCAGGCCATCGCCGGCTTCGCGGCGGCCTGCGATGCCATCGCCGACCTGGACGGCGGCGAGCCGCCGCTGGACGACTTCGCGGCCTGGCTGGACGGCCCGCTCGGCCCCGTCACGGCCCTGCCCCATGCCACGCTCGACGCCCTGCGCGGCCAGTACCACCGCTTCATCGCTCCCACCCAGGTGGCCGCCTATCTGCTCGAACGGCGCCGGCAGATGTGGCTCCAGGGCCTGCCCCTGCCGCCCCTGCTGCCGCAGGACGAGGGTGCCTCGCTGCTGGCGGCCCTCGATGCCCGGACATCGGAGCTGCACGGCGGCAATCCCCTGCTGCTGGGCCTGCCCGGCACGCCGCACCTGCTGCTGGTGCGCCGCGCCGAAGGCATGCTGCTGTGCCATGAAGATCCCACGCTGGTGGCGCTGCAGGAGCGGCTGCGCCGCATCGCCGCGACCCTGGCCGCGGAGCAGCCGGTGCTGTGGTGCTGGCTGCAGCCGCCTGTCGGGCCGCAGCCTGCCGGCGAGCTTGCGGCCACGCAGGAGCAGCAGGGCGATTGAACGGGACCACGGCCGCGCCGCCCGGCTTCGCTTGCCGCCGTGGGCTTTCGCGCGCGGGCGGCACCTGCCTCGTCGCGCGGCGGACCATGGCGGTTTTCGTCCAGTCCGACTCCACGGACTCCACGCCATGGCCTTTCTCCCCTCCGTGAGGAGCAGTACCGACAGCACGCCGTTCGCCCGGACCTTATCGTCCTCGGACGAGTGTTCGTCCAGCCCCGGGCTCATCCATGAGCCCCTGCCGCCGGCCGCGCTGACGCAGACCGCCCGGCCCGGCGACTTCACCGACCCGAGGCGCGCGACCAACGTCAGCGATGTGATGGCGCTGCTGGAAAGGCTGCCGCGCAGCACCCGCGACAGCAGCGTATCGGTGATACGCGCCGTGAAGCGCGCGCTGCAGGAGCGCGGGTTCAGCCTGCCCAGGATGGCGGTCAGGCCCTGGGTGGCGCTGGCGCGCCCCCGGCTGTTCAGCGCGGAGCTCGCCGGGCTCAAGGCCGTGCGCGACAGCCTGATGGAAGCCTGCCGGGACGACGTCATGGCCTTGTGCGACCACGCGAGCTTTCGCCCGCTGCTGGCCAGCTGCACGGCCTGCGCGGACATCCCGACCCGGGACTTCCTGCACACCCACGAGAGCGCCCTCGTCCACTACCTGTTCCACCACCTGCGCGGCCGGCCCGCCACCCGCCAGGAGGTGAGCCGCCTGATGGGCACCGACCAGCAGCCCGGCAACCAGAACCTGGCCCGTGCGCTGGAGCCGCACAAACAGGCGGTGTACGACCAGGTGCGCCATCTGGCGGCGCAGGGCTTCGCCACCCCGCTGACGGAAATCGATGCGCTGCTCAGCGCGCGCGGCCGGCGGCTCACCAACAGCCAGCTGCCCCAGCTGGCCGAGCTGCTGCCCGAACTCGAACGCAGCCGGGGCTGGGTCTATCCCCGGGGCCAGGCGCCCAAGAGCTTTCCCGGCTGCCGGCCGGACAATCCCGCCTTCGTGCTGTTTCGCGGCCAGCCGGCGATAGGCGACAGGCCCGCCAGCGCCGGCTTCGCGTTCTACCTGCACCAGCAGCATCCGGGCGGCTGCCCCTCGCAGGAATGCGAAAAGGCCCTGGCCCGCTTCGATCCCCAGCTCGACCGCGCCACCCGGCATGAGTACATCGACACCCTGCTGCTGCGCCGCCTGCTGCAGCCGCTCGACATGCATCTGGTCATCGTCAATCCCGACATGGTGTGCGCCCGTCTGCGCGAATCCATCCTGGCTTCCTGCCCCCGGCGCGGCTGCTCGCCGGACGACAACGGGGCACCGGACGAGAAGCCGGAAAGCGATGGGCCGGACGAGCCGTCCGGCCGCGTCGCCGCGCCCTCCCCGGAGCGCGACGGCCAGACCATCGGCCATGGCGTGGCCGACGCCCGACGGGTCTTCGAACAGCTTCGCAGCCTGTCGATCGACGGGAGGCTGGGCGACTGCCTGGCGCGGGACGAACTCGGCCGCCCCATCCTCGACCCCAGCGCCCTTCAGCGCATGCTGCAGCAGCAGCACCCAGGCCTGCGCATCCGGCTGGCGTACGAGGTACTCAAGGGCCTGACTCCCGGCGGCATCGCCGCCACCCTGGCGCAGCGGCAATGGCTGAAGCCACCGCCCACCAGCCGTCAGCTGTGCGCCTGCCTGAAGGCGCTGCAGAAGGAACTGCCGCTCATCGCCTTCGCGCCGCACAACCAGATCGTCGCCTGCATCAACCGGCGCTGGCCCCAGTTCTTCTGCACCACGCAGATGCTGGACGACCTGATGCAGCGGTCCCGCTCGGCCAAGGCCAGCGTCGCCAAGGTCATCGACGAACTGATCGCCAGCCAACGCATCTTCCTTTTCGCCAACGCCAGAGCCACTGCGCTGAATCCGCACACGCTGCGCAGCCACCTGACGTTCTCGGGCAATTGCACCACGCCGGCGCTCGTACGGCTGCTGCTGGCCGAGCGCTGGGATCGCCTGCGTTTTCCGCCGACGCCCTTCATCGATTCGATGCTCTGGGGCAGCCCCCGCGGCCGCCAGCAAAACGCCCGCCTCCTGATGCAGCGGCTGGAGCACACGCCCGGCGGGCCGATGCCGGACTGGTCCACCTTCATGCAGGCCTTCGAGCAGGAGTTCTGCCCGCCCAACGAACAGGGCGTCAGGCCGCTCTACCAGGGCGGCGCGCCGATCAACCTCTACCTGGCACTCGAACTGGAATACGCACTGGAGAGCGAAGCGCGGTCCGACGGTGCCGCCAGCGCGCCGGCCGTCCCGCCCGCCCGGCCCGCCCGACCCGCCCCACCCCAACGGCAGCGCCGCCGCCCGGTCGATCTCGGCGAGGACGACCCCGCCCCCAAGAAGATGGCGACGCAAGCTCCGGCGCCCGGCTGGCTGCGTTTCGACCGCAGCCCGCGGATCCTGACGCGCAGCGCCGATGCCCGGCCCGGCGGCCTTTACGAACTGGCCTGCGCCATCGGCAACGCGCTGCAGGATTTCGCGCAAGTCGGCCTGCCGGGCCACCGGCCCGACCATCCCGCAAGCCTGCAGACCGCCTTGCTGGATTTCGGCCCCGACGCGCCCGGGACGGTGCCGCAGGCCCGCAGGACACCGGACGGCGCCGCCTGGGAGCTGCTGCAGCTGGACGCCGACCATTGGGCCTTGGTCGGCCCCCTGCTGCTGGCGGACCTGGACATCGCGGTGGTCCAGCACCAGGCGCCTGCGGGCAGCTTTGCCGCCCTGCGCCGGGAAGGGCGGGCGCTCATGCTGCTGGAATCGTCCGGCGCCGAGGCCAGGCCGCTGGCGGCGGCCGAGTTCCAGGCCCTGTTCAGGCGGCCCGACGGCGGCTTTGCGGCAGCCGTGCCCGGCGCCGCCTGCCGTGGCGCGGCGAGCCGGCAGCTGTCCTATGCCTCGTTCCCCGGCTATGTGCAGGCCTGCGAGGCGATCGGCGAGGCCATGTGGTGCGATCCGCCGCTGGACAGCTTCGCGCGCTGGCTGGATGACAGGCTGGATGCGCCGCCCGGCACGCCGCACGCGCAGATGCACCGGCTGCGGCGCGAGGCCTGGATGGGTTTTTCGCACGGCCAGCGGGTGGCCGGCTTCCTGCTGGAGCGGCATCGCAGCCGCTGGTGGCCCGTGCCCGGCATGCCGCCGCTGACCCACCAGAAAGCCTTCCTGGGCGCGCTGCGGGCGCAGCTGTCGCAGCACCGGCAGGTGGGGCTGCTCAGCCTGCCGGGTGCCTTTCCGGTGGTGGCCGCAGGCATCGTCAACGGCGAGCTGGCCGCCCGGTTCGGCAGGGTCTCCAGGCCGCTGGCTCCGCTGGTGGAGGCGGCGGCCCGGCAGGCGGTGCAGTGGCCGCCCTGCACGCTCTACCTGCAGTCGAGCTGAGTCCGCTGGCCGGCGGCGGCCTTCATGGCGCCCTGTTCGCCTGCCGCCGTGCGTCTTCGCCCCGCCGCACGGACGCGCGTGCGGGGGCGGCGGACCATGCGGCTTTCGTCTTGTCCCACCCGACGCCATGGCCTTCCTCATCCGCGCCGCGGGCAACAGCGATGCTGCCCGACATCTTCCCCCCTCCCCCGCGCCGGGCGCCGATTCGACCGGCACCGGTGCCGCCCCATCGCCCGCCGCGTCCGGCACCGGGGACAGCCCGGAAAGCTCCGGCGCGCAGGCGCAGGATTTCGCCGCGGCAAGGCGCCTGCCGCTCACGCCGACCGATGTCATCGATGTGCTCGCCAGCCTGACGCCCGACCGCCAGGACAGCGCCGAGGCGGTGCTGAGGGAGGTGAAGCCGCTGCTGCTGGCGCGCGGGCGCACGCTGTCGGCGCAGCATCTCAAGCCCTGGGTCGCCCTGGAACGCCCGGAGCTGTTCGCCGCGACCTGGCCGGGCCTGGCGCAACTGCGCGCCGGCCTGCTGGATGCCTGCCGGCGCGACTCCATGCTGCTGGCCAACAGCAAGGCGTTCCGCCGCATGATGGCCGAATGCGCCGCCAGCCACGGCGCCGAGCTGCAGCAGTTCATCACCAGCCACGAAAGCGCCCTGATCCACCATCTGCAACACCACCTGAACGGCGGCACCCTGGTGCGCACGCAGATGAGCAGCCTGATGGGCACCCGGCAGCCCTGCACCCCCCGGACCCTGGCGCACCTCATCGCCGAGCACCGCCAGGCCATCATGGCCTGCGTGAGCTACATGGCCGGGCAGGGTTTCCCGACCATGATGCTGGAGATCAGGGCGCTGCTGGGCAGCCGGGAGCTGCGGCTCAACCCGGCGCAGCTGCGCGACCTGACCCGGGTGATGCCGGAGCTGGAGCGCAAGGGCTTCTGGCTCTTTCCCAAGGGCCAGGCGCCCTGGCGCTTCACCCGCTTTCGCGCGAACGACGCGGTGCTGGCGCTTTTCCGCGGCCAGCCGGCGACCGGCAGCACCACGCCCCTGCGGGGCGGCTTCGCGCTGTATCTGCTGCAGCAGCATCCGGCCGGTTGCAGCGCCGCCGAATGCGATGCCGCGCTGGCCCATTTCGCACCGGAGCTGAGCGCCCCGCTGCGGCGCGCCCGCTTCGAAAGCTGGCGCAAGCGCCGGCTGCTGCAGACGCTCGACGGCCTGTGGTTCACCATCAATCCCGCCCTGGTCTGCAAGGACATGCGCAGGCGCATCTGCTCCCGGCTCCCACGGCAGCGGGGCAGGGCATCACAGGCTTGATGGCGGCCGGCTTCGGTATTTTTCGCGCGGCGCCGTCTGCCTTCGCATGCCGCGCCGGATGCCCGCCACGGCTGCGGACCATGGCGGCCTTCTCGTCAGCCGATTCGCATGCCATGGCTTTCACCACGTTTGCGACGGGCCCTGCCGCCGGCCCGTCCCAGCCCCGTCCCTCATGGCCCCGCGGCGTGGACGCGCACGCCGGCGATGGCGCGCTGGACGGCTCCATCGCCCTGGTCCTGGCCGGCCTGCCGCTGCCCAACATCGACACGGCCATCGCCACCGGCAGCCAGGCCCGGCCGTTCCAGCCCATGCTGACCACACCACGCGACATCGCGGCGATCGTGGAGCGGCTCGCGCCGGGCCCGGACAACAGCAAGACCTTGCTGCGTATCGTGCGCTGCGAGCTCAACTGCCAGGGGCTCGCGCCCAGCGATATCCATCTCAAGGGCTGGACCGCGCTGCTGCGGCCCGAACTCTTCGCCGTGCAATGGCCCGGCCTGCAGGCGTTTCGCGACGACATGCTCGCCGCCTGCCGCGGCGACCCCGCCTTGCTCGACGACCGCGCCGCCTTCCGCCGCCTGATCGCCGAGCAAGCCGCGACCGTGCCGCGCCTGCTGCGCAGCTTCCTGGCCGTCTACGAAGCGCCGCTCATCCACTACCTGATCCAGGACCAGGGCGAGGCCACCGCCGAGCGCCAGCGGATCAGCCGCCTGATGGGCACCGACCAGGCCGACAGCGCGGCCAAGCTGCGCAGCTACATCGCCCCGCATGCGCAGGACATCCTGGACTGCGTGAACACGATGGCCGCCCAGGGTTTCGCGACCTCCTCGGTGGAAATCGACATGCTGCTGATGCTGCGCCAGCTGCGCCTGAACCTGCGGCAGATGCACAAGCTGGGCCGGCTGCTGCCCGGACTGGAATGCCGGCACGGATGGCTGTTTCCCAAGGGCCAGTCGCCGCGCAAGTTCATGCACTACCGCCTGGACGACGAGAACATGCGCATCTTCCGCGGCGAGGCCTCGGCCGGCATCGTGCCGGACGGCCGCGCCGGCTTTGCCCATTGCCTGCAGCAGGCCTATCCGGCCGGCGGCAGCCTCAACCAGTGCCTCGAGCTGCTGGAGGTCTGGGCGCCCACGCTGGACGCCAGCGCCCGGCTGACGCATCTGCACAATTTCCGCAGCCGCGGCTTGCTGGTGTCGGCGCGGGCCGGAAGGCTGGCCGTCAATCCCGACCTGGTGTGCCGGCGCACGCGGGAGCTGATCCTGCGCGGCACGCCCGGACTCGGCCCCGCGGCCGGCCAGGGCTGCGCCGCGGCCGCGGAACCCGCCAGCCCGGCGGACGAGCAGCCCGCCGAAAGCGCGGCGCCGGAGCCCGCCCCCTACGGCCTGACCGAAGCAGTGATGACATTCGAATGCCTGCTGCAGGCGCGCGACGAGGGCCGGCTGGGCGACTACCTCGGCCGCGACCTTTTCGGCCGCGAGATCTTCCAACTGGAGGCCATCCGCCAGGCGCTGCGGCCCGCCCGGGCCCATCCGCGCCTGACGGCGATCAAGGAGGCCCTCAAGGGCCTGACCCCCGCGCGGCTGGACGACACGCTGGCCGCCCGGCAATGGCAGCGGCCCCGGGTCGCCATGGCCCGGCTGCCGGCCCGCCTTGTCTCGCTGGCGCGGGAGCTGCCGCTGCTGGCCTTCGCGGGGCACAGCCAGATCGCCGCCCATCTCAACCGGCACGATCCGACGCACTTCTGCACCAGCGCGATGGTGACCGACCTGGTGAAACGGCAGAAGCACGACGGAAAAGCCACCGCCCGCGCCATCGCAGACCTGGCGGCCCGCAAGCTGCTCCACCTCTTCGTGTCGGCCGACGGCCGGCGGCCCAATCTCACCGCCCTGCGCATGCAGCTGATCCTGAGCAATGCAGGCCTGGACCGCCCCGGCCTGCAGACGCTGCTGCGCCCCTACCGGCACCTCATGATCCTGCGACGCTCGCGGCTGATCGACGCCGGCCTGTGGAACGGCTCGGCCGGCCTGCGGGAGACCGCACGCCGGCTCAAGCACAGCCTGGGGCTGCGGCAAGGCGATCCGCTGCCCGACTGGAAGCGCTACATGGAGCATTTCCACCAGCTGTTGTGCCAGCGTGGACCCGGCGAGCAGCCGCTGCTCTACACCGGCCTGGGCGCGATGCGCATCTACGCCGAACTCGAACAGGAACTCGGCGCGGCCGACGAGCCGGCCCCCACCACCAAGCGGGCCGCCGAGGACGGCGAGGACGCTGCCCCCGCCAAACGCGCCCGCATCGAAACGCCCGATGCGGCGCCCGCCGCGCCAGCGCCGCCGGCGCCAGCGCCCTGGAACGCATTCGAGCAGCGGCCGCAGCTGCGGCTGAAGACGCTTTTCCCCGGCCGGGGCGGCCTGTACGAACTGGTCTGCGCGATCGGCAATGCGCTGCAGGATCCGGACGCGGTCGAATCGCTGGAAGGCCTTGCCGATTGCGAGGCAACGCTGGACCTCGCCCTGCACCGGCTCTCCCACGCGCCGGGCGAATCGAAGGGCGTGCGCAGCACGCCGGATGGCCAGGGCTGGGCCCTGCTGCAGCTGTCCGCCCGCCAGTGGCAGGCCGGCGCCGCCGATCTGTTGAACAGCCTCGACATGGCGGTGGTGCAGCGCGGGGCCGGAGAATTCGCCGCCCTGCGCCGCGGCGCCGACAGCCTGTGGCTGCTGCATGCGCAGCAGGCAGAGCCGCAACAGGCCCCGCCGCCGGGCGAGCTCGCCTTGGCCGACGGCCGCTTCGCCGCCGCCCTGCCGGCGGCGGCCTGCCGCGGCGCCATCGGCCGGCAGCTGTCCTACCAGGCCATCGCCGGCTTCGCCGCGGCCTGCGACGCCATCGCCGAACTCACCGGCGACGCGCCGCCCCTCGATGACTTCGCGCGCTGGCTGGACGACCCCTTCGAGCCCACCGAAGGCATGCCGCACGAGCCGCTGGATGCGCTGCGCCGCCGGCTCCACCCCTTCATCGGACTGGAGCAGGTGACGCAGTACCTGCAGGAGCGCCACGGTCAGGCCTGGGTGCCGGGCGAAGCGCTGCCCTCCCTGCTGCCCTGGGACGACGCGCAATCGCTGATGCCCCTGCTCGAACTGTTCACCCGCGGCATGGATCCCGCCCAGGCCGTGCTGCTGGCCCTGCCCGGCACGCCTCATGTGCTGGTGGTGCGCCAACAGGCCGGCATGCCGATGGCCCAGGGCGATGCGGGGCCGCAGCCGCTGCAGGAGCTGCTCGCGTGGATCGCCCAGGGCCTGCAGGACCTGCAGGAGGTCGAGTGCTACTGGCCCTGCGACACCGACCTGTCGAGCGGCCCGGCCGCCGCCTGGTGACCATGGGCTGGCCCCCGCTCCGCACGCCCGACGCCGCCTGCGCGCCTGCCGGCAGCCCGTGGCCCTGCAGCGTTGCCGCGCCCCAGGCGATCGATCCGCCGCCCGGCCGGCTCGACGAAAACACCGAAGCGCTGCTGCATCTGGACGGCGGCACGCCGCCGCCGCAAAAGCGGATCGCCAGGGACACGCGGCCCATGGCCTCCGCGCGGGACGTGGCCCTGGCGCTGCAGCATCTGCCGCCCGGCCCGGTCGGCATCCTGCAGGTGGAGGCGGTGGTCGAACAACGGCTGGCGGCCGGCGGGCTGGGTGTGGTCGGCGAACACCTGCGCCCCTGGATCGCCCTGGCGCGCCCGGAACTCTTTGCCGAGCTCTGGCCCGGCCTGGCCGGCATGAGCGCCTTCGTGCTGAAAGCCTGCCGGCAGGACCGCGGGCTGCTGGGCAACAGCGAGAGATTTCGCGCCCTGATCGCCTGGTGCGCCACGCATTCCGGCGCGGCGCTGACCCATTTCCTGGCCCGGCACGAAGCCGCCCTGATCCACGCGGTGATGCAGCTGCTGAACCTCGGCGCGCCGAACCTGCGTCAGCTGAGCTGCATCATGGGCACCGCCGGCGCCGCCAAGGACGATGCGCTGCGCCAGCGCCTCATGCCGCATGCCCGGGCGATCCAGGACTGCGTGGGCGGCATGGCCCGCGAGGGTTTCGCCACGGCCGTGGTGGAGATCGAGATGCTGCTGCTGGGCTGCGGCCTGCGGCTCAGCCGCTTGCAGATGGACGCGCTGCCGAACCTCCTGGAAGGCCTGGCCTACACCCAGAACTGGTTCTACCCGGTGGGACAGTCGCCGCAGCGCCTGCGCGCCTTCCAGGCCGGCGATCCGGTGCAGCGGCTTTTCCGCGGACACCCGGCGGTCGGCGGCGAGCCGGCGCGGGGCAGCTTCGCCCGCCATCTGCTGGAGACCCATCCGGCCGGCTTCGGCATCGAGCAATGCCGGGACCTGCTGCTCGGCTGGGACCGGAGCCTGGATGCCGACGCCGCCCGCAGGATGACCGAAACGTTCTGCGACGAGGGCTGGCTGACGGGCGTGCAGAACGGCCTGCTGAGCGTCAATCCCGAGCGGGTGTGCGGCACGATGCGCGAAAGCATTCTGGCCAACATCCCGGCGCTCGATCCCCGGCCATCGATCCGGCGGCAGGCCATGGCTCCGCCGGACCTTGCGCCGCCCACGAGAGGCCCCGAGCCTGCGCCGCAGCAGGGCATGCAGGACGACACGCAGCCCGGCGCCGAGGAAGCCCGCGTGGTCTTCGAGCTGCTGCAGTCCGCCTGTCCCGGACAGCTGGCCGACTACGTGCGGCGCGACCCGCTGGGGCGCGAGCACTTCGACCTGGAAAAGATCCACCAGGCGATCCGGCCGCAGCGGCCTGACATCGACGTCCGCAGGATCGACATCTGCCTGCAGGGCGAAACACCCGCACGCATAGCCGCCACCCTGGCGGCGCGGCCATGGCTGCGCGAGCCCGCGCAGCACCGGCGGCTCCGGGCCGACCTCACGCAGCTGTGGCAACAGCTGCCGCTGCTGGCCTTCGTGCAGCCCGGCATGACTGCGGCCTGGATCAACCTGAAAGACCCGGACCATTTCTGCACGGCGGGCATCCTGCAGGACCTGCTGGCCAGACAGCGCACGTGGAACACCCGCGCAGCTGCCGCCCTCGACGCCTTGATCGACGACGGCCACATCCACTACTTCATGCGCCCCGATCTGCGGACACTCGACCAGGCCGCGCTGCACACCCACATGGGCTTGCTGGGCCTGAGCATCCGGGCCGACCGGCTCGCCATGCTGGTGGCCTGCCGCCAGGGCCGCATCGACCTGCAGCCGCAAGCGTTCATCGACCCGGAACTGTGGAACAGCGCCGGGCGCCTGCAGCAGCGCGCACGCGAGCTCATGGCGGTGCTGGGACTGCGGCGCGGCGACAACATGCCGCCCTGGTACAACTTCACCCGGGCCCTGGAACAGACCCTGGCCCGGCACCACCCCGGCCAGCCCGCACGGCGCTACACCGGCGCCTGCGCGATGCAGATCCATGCCAGCCTGCGGCTCGAACTGGAGCTGCAGCTGCTGCCCGATGCCGCCTCCAAACGCCCCGCGGAGGATGCCGAGCCGCTCCCCGCCGCCAAACGCGCGAGCGGGCCGGGCGGCCTGCCCGATGCACTCGACGCAAGCGAACTGGCCGGCCGGATGCAGGCCTGCCGGGCGATGCCGGGCTTCGGCGATGCCTGCGAGGCGATCGGCGAGGCCACGGGCGGCGTGCCGCCGGACGATGCCTTCGCCCGCTGGCTGGCACGGCGGCTGCCCTGGCCGCCAGGCGCCTCGCCAGCGCCACCGGGCACGCAGCCGGAGCACGACCTCAGCCTGGGCCTGGTGGCCCGCTTCCTGGCGCGGACGCAGGGCCGCCGCTGGCTGCCGGTCGACAAGCTCGGGCAGCCGCAGGCCCGGGACGGCGGCCGCGCCTTCGTGAACAAGATCGCCGGGCATGTCTGCGCCCCGGGCGCCGTCGGTTTGCTGCGCCTGCCCCGCGCCGGCCAGATCGTGGCGGTGCGCAGTGTCGACGGCATGGCTTCGGCCTGCGTCGGCGGGGGAGCGGTGCGGCTGGCCGAGCTGCTGGCCTGGGACCTGCGCGAGCCGCCCCGCCGCCAGGCCGAGTTCTACCTGCCCTGCAGCAGCTGAAGCCTCACCAGGCCCGGGCCACCTGGGCGAAGCCGTGCGGCGCCTGCTTCTCGTCCTCGAAAGTGACGACCTCGTAGCTGGCCGGGTCGGCCAGCAGGGCGCGCAGCAGCTTGTTGTTCATCGCATGGCCGGAACGGAAGGCGCTGTAGGCCGCCAGCAGCGGCTTGCCCACGCAGTAAAGGTCGCCGATGGCGTCGAGGATCTTGTGCTTGACGAACTCGTCGTCGTAGCGCAGGCCGCCCACGTTCAGCACCTTGTAGTCGTCCATGACGATGGCGTTGTCCAGCCCGCCGCCCAGCGCCAGGCCGTTGGCCCGCATCATCTCGACATCGCGGGTGAAGCCGAAGGTGCGGGCCCGGGCGATGTCGCGGCTGTAGCTGCCCTCGCCCAGGTCGAATTCGAAACGCTGGCCGGTGGAGTCGACCGCCGGATGGTGGAAATCGATCTCGAAGCTGAGCTTGTAGCCGTGGTAGGGATCGAGCCGCGCCCACTTGGCCGCGGCGCCCTCGCCCTCGCGCACTTCGACGGGTTTCAGCATGCGGATGAAGCGGCGCGGCGCGCGCTGCAGCTCGATGCCGGCGCTCTGCAGCAGGAAGACGAAGGACGACGATGAACCATCGAGGATGGGCACCTCCTCGGCGGTGATGTCCACGTAGAGGTTGTCCAGCCCCAGGCCGGCGCAGGCCGACATCAGGTGCTCGATGGTGTGGACCTTGGCGCTGCCCACGTTGATGGTGGAGGCCAGCCGGGTGTCGTTGACCGCCATGGCGGTGACCGGGATGTCCACCGGCTCGGGCAGGTCGACCCTGCGGAACACGATGCCGGTGTCGGGCTGGGCCGGGCGCAGCGTCAGTTCCACCCGCTGGCCCGAGTGCAGGCCGACGCCGACGGCGCGGGTGAGGGTCTTGAGCGTGCGTTGCTGGAGCATGGGCGGCATTCTAGGTTTCCCGGCGGCCCCTTGCAGCCCTGTGCTCTCTATCGCGCGCATAGGCCGGCTTCGCGCGGCGCCGTGCGGCTTCGGCAAGCGCCGCGACGGCCACCGGCACCGGCAGACCATGGCGGACGCCCTCACATCCGCAGCTCACGCCATGGCATTCCTATCGCAGGCACCGGGACATTCCTCCGCCTCGCCCCCCGCCCAATTGCCGCCCGCCGCCGGGACGGCCGGGCCCGCGCCCCGCGCCGAGCCCATGCCCGCCCCGCCGCCCTGGCCCGCCCGCGACGCTGCCGGCGCCCCTGCCGCCGCCTTCCAGCCGGTGCCCAAGCCACGCAAGTCCGACCGGCTCATGCCCAGGCCGGCGGACGTCGCCTGGGCGCTGGCCAAGCTGCCCGAGGAACTCAACAGCGTGCCGGCGGTGCTCGCCGCCGTCGGCCAGGCCCTGAGCGCACGCGGACTGGCCACGTCCTGCCGGCATCTGCGCGCCTGGATCGCGCTGGCGCGTCCGGACCTCTTCGCCGAGCAATGGCCGGGCCTGCGCGAGCTTTTCGACCAGGCGTTGGCCACCTGCCGGCGCGAGCCCTGGCGGCTGGAGGACAGCGCCGGCTTTCGCCAGCTGATCGCGCAATGCGCCCAGGCCCATGAGCTGGCCCCCAACCATTTCCTGGCGACACACGAATCGGCGCTGGCACACCGGCTGATATTCGAGGTGGCGCAACGTGCGCCGAGCCGCAAGGAAATGTGCATGCTGATGGGCACGCAGTTCAGCCTGCGCCTGGCCCGGGGCCGCGAGCACATCACACCGCATGCCCAGGCCATTTCCGAATGCGTGGCCGCCATGGCCAGGGAAGGCTTCGCCACGACCGATGCCGAGATCACCGTGCTGCTGCTGCGCCGGCAGATCCGGCTGAACAGCCGCCAGCTCAAGGACCTGCCCCTGGCCGTGCCCGGCATCGCCCATTCCGACCGCTGGTTTCATCCGCCCGAGGACGCGCCGGACAAATACTTCGTCTTCCGGATGGACGACCCGGGCGCGTGGTTGTTCCGCGGCGTGGCACCGATCGGCATCGAAGGCACCGGGCAGCCCAGCTTCGCGCGCCATCTGGTGACGACCGAGCCGGCTGGCTGCAGCACCGCGCGCTGCCAGGCGCTGCTCGCTGCCTGGGCCCCCCTGCTGGAGCGGACCGTCGTCGCGCTGCAGATCGAACGCTTCCTGCGCAGCGGCTGGCTGCTCGACCGGGGCGCGGACCGGCTCGTGGTCAACCCCGAACTGGTGTGCGGCTGGCTGCGCCGGCGCATCCTGGCTGGCTGGCCGCCGCACCAGCCCCCGGCGGTGGCGCCGGCGCCGCCGCCGCCGGCCGACCGGGAACCCGACGCATTCGACGACGAGGCGGACATCGACACCGTGCCCATCCCCCGCTACGGCATCGCGCACACGCGGGCGGTCTTCGAAATGCTGGCGTCCTGCGATGCGGCCGGGCTGGCGGCACTGGTGACCGATGACTACCTGGGCCGCGAAATCTTCGACTTCCGAAAGATCAGCCAGGCGCTGGCATCCCACCGTCCGGCCGTCGGCCGCGCCGCCATCGTGTTCATCCTCCAGGGCCATACGCCGGGCAGCATCGGCCGCACCCTGGCCGCCGCGCAATGGCGCCTGGAGAACAGCAGCTCCGAGCAGCTGGCGATCAACCTGGCCGCCCTGCGCAGCCGGATGCCGCTGCTGGCTTTCGCCAAACGCTGCACGATCGCACGCTGGATCAACCTGATCGACCCACAGCACTGGTGTTCGACGGGCTTTCTGCAGCACTACATCCGCACCCTGCCCATCGACGAGCAGCGCGCGGCTCGCACGCTCGACGCCATGATCCGCGACGAGCGCATCCTGCTCTTCGCTAACCGCGACTGCAGCGGGGTGCATACCAGCACCCTGCGCACCCATCTGGGCCTGATGGGCATCGGCGTGGACGCCAACAGGCTCAAGCTTCTGCTGAAGGAGCGCCGTGAGCAGATCCGCGTGGTGCGCCAGGAATTCATCCCACCGGCCGGCTGGCGCACCCGCCTGCAGCAGCAGCTGCGCGTTCAGGAGTTGATGTGCACCCTCGGCCTGCAGCGCGGCGGCCGGATGCCGTCCTGGAAAACTTATATGAAGGCGTTTCAGGCCACCTTCTGCGCACGCCGGGGCCAGCCGCCGCTGCGCTTCAGCGGCATCTGCGCGATGCTGGGCTACAGCGAGCTGGCGCTCGAACTCGAGCCGAGGATGCTGCGGGGTCAGTCACCCAAGCGCCCGGCCGAGGACCCCGAAAGTCCGCCCTCGGCCAGGCGGGCCCGCCACGATGGGCCGCCCGCGGCCGGCCCCCCGGACCCCGGCCCGCGGCTCGGGTGAAGGCTTCGCCTGCGGCCGTGCGTTTTCGGGACCCTGCGCGGACCCGTCGGCCCAGGACACAACATGGCGGACTTCCGCCTTGCCTCAGCCCGCGCCATGGACATCTTCTTCAACACCCCGTCCCTTGCAACTCCATCCTGGAGTTCCGATTCGTCGATCGCGCCTGCGCAAGCCGACACATCCCCGAGTGGCGGCCCGAATCGCCGGGCCAGGCGATCGCCACATTCCTGCCACCCATTGAAGCCCTGGACGATCCGGCCGTTTTCCTGCCGCCGCATCAGGCCTCGCCGACCACGCCGGGGCCGGCCGACGTGGCCTGGGCGCTGGCGGAGCTGTCGGCCACCGAACTCACCGCCCGCAACGCCATGCGCAAGGTCCGCGAGGTGTTTGCCAGGCGGCAGCTCAACGTCTACTGCCGGCACCTGCCGGGCTGGCTCGCGCTGGCGCGCCCCGACCTGTACGAGGACCGCTGGCCCGGGCTGGGCCGGATGTACCAGGAGCTCCGGCACGCCTGCAGCACCGGCACACGGCTGCTGGACGCCGGCGGTACATGGCGGCAGCACATCACCTGGTATGCCCGCCATTACGGCTTGCCGCTCACCCATTTCCTGGCACTCCACGAAACCGCCCTGGTGCACCAGCTGGTGTGGGAGCTGCGGGGCAGCCTGCCCAGCCGCGACACCATCGCCACCCTCATGCAGACCTGCGGCGGCGGCGGCATGCACACGGTGCAAGGCCAGGCCCGCATCGTCGACCACACCAACAGCATCGTGACCTGCGTGAACGCCATGGCCGAGCACGGCTTTCCCACGGCCGGCCTGGAGATCTGCATGCTGCTGCTGGCCCGCGGAGTGCGGCTGACCAAGGAGCAGATGCGCGATCTGCCGCTGGCCGTGCCCGGGCTCGCCTATGCCGGCGGCTGGTACTTTCCCGAGGCCGAACAGCCGGTGCGTTTCCTCGGTTGCCGATGCGACGACCCCGAGCTGCAGCTCTTTCGCGGCTTCGCGCCGATGGGCCTGGATTCGACCGGGCAGGCCAGCTTCGCGAAGCACCTGGTGCACAGCCATCCGGAAGGCTGCAGCCTGCAGCAGTGCCAGGCGCTGCTGCGCGCCTGGAACACCGGCCTGGACGAGCGTGCTGCGTGCGACTACACCGCGGCGTTCCGCCGCAACGCGTGGCTGCTGCCGATCAGCGAAACGCGGTTCACCGTCGATCCCGACCTGGTCTGCACCTCCCTGCGCCAGTTCATCCTGGCGAACTGCACGCAGCCCGGCTCGTGGCTGGCGCACCGCCATATGCCAGACGCGGCGTCGCAGACCGGCGAGACGCCGGCCGACGGCCACGGCGTGCGGGAGAGCCGCCTGGTATTCGGGCTGCTGGCGCAGGCCGTTCAGAGGCATGCGCTGGACAGCTACCTGCAGACCGACTGCCGCGGGCGCCAGGTCTTCCACAACAAAAAGATCCGGCAGCAGCTGCTGGCAAGCCATCCCGGCCTCTGCGACACCGCCATACGCGACTGCCTAGCGCATGAGCTGCCCGCCCACATCGACCGCACCCTGGCGGCCCGGCAGTGGCTCAAAGCACCGGCCAGCCGGGAGCAACTCGCGGCATCCCTCGCCACCCTGCAGGCCAGGCTGCCGCTGCTGGCCTTCACCGACCGCAGCGTGCTCGCGGCCTGGGTCAACCGGATCGATCCCGAGCACTATTGCACGGCCAAGATGCTCTCGCAGTACATCAGGAGACTGCCGAACAGCGAAGCGCGCGCCGTCAAGAAGCTCGACGAACTCATAGGCGGAGCATCGCTGAGCTGCTACCTGGTGCCGGAATGCAGGCTGCTCGACCTGTACGCCCTGCGCAACCAGCTGGGGCTGCAGGGCATCAGCATCACACGCAAGCGCCTGATGGAACTGGTGCTGGAGCGGCGCGACGCGATCGCCGCCGCGCAGGGCGATCCCGTCGACGCCCGGCTCTGGGACACCAGTTCCCGACGCCAGGCGCGGGTGCGCGAAATCATGGCGCTGCGCAAGCTGGAGCCCGGCAGCCCCATGCCGTCCTGGCCGCTTTTCGAGGAGGCGCTGGAGCAGGTCTTGCAGGTGCACGCGCCGGGCGGCGCGCGACGACATTTCAGCGGCAGCTGCGCGATGGAGATCTACGGCCACCTCGAACTGGAACTGGCACAGCGGCCGTCTCCCCGCCCGACCGCAGACCCCCTCCCCGAGCCGGCGCCCCTGCCGCAGCAGCCGGACGGCGCCGCGGACCTGCAGCGCCGCAAACGCACAGCCGGCGAGGCGCAGGACATGCCCGACGAGCCGGTGGCCAGACGCACGCGCAGCGCGGCCGCCCGGGTGCCACGAGCCGGTGCCGAACGACGCGGCAGACCGGGGATCAGAAGCTGACCTTGACCTCTGCCGCGATGAGCGCCGGAACGGTTCAGGCGCTTTCGGCCGCCTCGCTCCAGGGCAGGCGGGCATCGAGCAGGAAGGCCGGCGTTTTCAGGCTGTAGGCCACCCGCAGCGCGGTTTCCTGCGGCGCGAGCCGGCTCGCGCCCGGCAGCGCGCGGATCCGCTCCAGCCTTTCGGTGAGCAAAAAACGCAGGGTGTGGCGCTCGACCGGGTCGTGGCCCAAGGCCTCCCTGCCTTCGATCATGCGCAGCACCGGCGCCTCGGCCAGGAAATCCTCGTAGTCGCGCCAGCCCACATGGCCGCGCACCCAGGCGCTCAGGCGGTGCGACAGGCAGGCGCAGGCGGCCTTGAAGCTCATCGAGAGGTAGAGGATGCCGATCGAGGGCGGGTCGGCCGCCGGCGCTTGCGCCAGCAGCGCGGGCAGTTCGCGCAGGTCCAGGCGAGCCTCGGCCAGCTTGCGGGCCAGGTCCTCGAAAAAGCGGATCTCGTCGGCGATCTCCACCGTGATCCGGTCGCGCTCCCGGTGCAGCGCGGCGACGATGAAGGCGTTGACCTGCTGCACCTCGGGCAGCGCATGCGGATCGACCATGCCGGCCGGCAATTCGACCCGCCGCGCCGGCCGCGGCGGCCGTGCGGGCAGGGAACGCAGCACCGCGTTGCCGCGGCATTCCCACGGCTCGCGCCGGGCGTTGAGTTCGCGCGCCACCACCGCCAGCAGCTCGTCCTCGTCGGGCAGGCCGGGCAGGCCGGGCAGCCATTGGCGGGCATCCCGCAGTTCGTCATCGGTCAAGGCACGCAGCGCCGGATGCTGCGGGTGGTGCCGGCTTTCGCGCAGCACGCACAACAGCCTCTCCTCGTCGCAGGACAGCGGCCGCGACGCCTGCGCGGCGGGCGGGCCGGATGTGCCCAGGGTCGGGAGCATGACAGCCTGACAGTGATGGAAAGCCTGCCATGGTTGCCGGGCCGCGGGCCGGCGCCAGACAGGCTCACGCAGCCACGGCCAGAAGCGCGAAGCGGCGCAAGTCCGCCGGGACCAGCCATCGACATTCACTGCAGCCAGCCAGGACTCGCTTGCTTTCGCATCGATAACAGAGTGAATTCCCAAGAGATACCATAGTAGAAAAAACACCCATACCATAGTGAATTGATGAACTCTTCCACGCTCGCGTGTGGAGGTGCGAGGGCAGCAGGTCTGGCCGCTGGCAGAAGCCCTGTGCATGACGGGCCCCCAGTTCTTTGTGAACAACCCCCGTGAGGCGGAAATCGCACTGGCCATGGTGCGCCATG
The DNA here is from genome assembly GCF_009906855.1 of Xylophilus rhododendri. Classification (NCBI taxonomy): domain Bacteria; kingdom Pseudomonadati; phylum Pseudomonadota; class Betaproteobacteria; order Burkholderiales; genus Xylophilus; species Xylophilus rhododendri. Next base: position 3,956,074 of record NZ_CP047650.1, on the reverse strand, counting down.
CGTCCGAACTGCTGACCACGCTGCTGGCAGGCGCCACGATGATGACGGCGGCTGCCCGCCTGGCCGGCGCTTTCGAGTTCATCGGCCGTGCCGACGAGGCCGACCGCATCGTGAAAGCCTTCGCCCAGATGAAGATCAAGCTCAAGCCGGTCAACCCTTTCCGCCTTCCAGAGCCCACGCTGGAGCCGAGCCGGGATCGTTCGCCATACGTGCTGCGCCTGCGCTCGATGTGGATGGGCTGGCGCCAGGACGTCATCGCGGCCTTCCCGCCAGCGCCCGGACTGCAGGCCGATGCAGAGGCGTACCTCGCACAGGTCGAGGAGCGGTATGCCGCGGACGCCTACAACTCCTTGTCGATCGAGGGTTACCGCGTCACCGACGAACTCATCGAGCGAGTAGCGATGGGTGACGGGGATCCCGACGGGGATCCGGAACACAACCAAACCAGGGATGCCCTGGCAGCGCGGGGATATTTCCAGGCTTTCCATGCGGTCAAGGACAGCATCGCCAGGGTGCTGGCGGGCGAAGATGCCGGAACCGTGGTCGGGCGTGACCACCATGACTGGTATGCGGCACTGTTCGGTTCCGCGGTGAGCGCCGGCATGGTGGCACGCAGCCAGCTGGCCGGTTATCGCAGCGGTCCCATCTTCATCCGCAACTCGATGCACACGCCGCTGCCGCGCGAAGCCATCCTGGACTCGCTCGAAGCACTCTGGGACCTGCTGAAGACCGAGCCCGAGGCCTGCGTGCGCGCAGTGCTGGGACACCACCTCTTCGTTTTCATCCACCCCTATTTCGATGGCAACGGCCGGATCGGAAGGTTTCTGATGAACGCGCTGCTGGCCTCCGGCGGTTATCCCTGGACGGTCATCCGGGTGAGCCGGCGCGACGACTACATGGCTGCCCTGGAAGCCGCCAGCGTCGAGGGCCGGATCACGCCCCTGGCGACATTCATCGCGCAGGAGATGGCGCAATGGCAGCCGGGGCGCGCATCGGGCCCGAAAGCCCGATAGCGAATGCCGGCCCCGGCACGCGGCGCGCTCAATCGCCGTTCGCCTTGTAGAGCGCGATGCCGGCGTCGAGCAGGAAAGCCTGCGAACGCAGGCCATAAGCCGCCCGCTGGGCCAGCTCATCCATCGACAGCCGGTCGCCGCCGGGCAGGGAGAAGATCTGGCCGATGCGCTGGGTCAGGGCATAGGCCAGGGTGTGGCTGGCCAACGGGTCCGAACACAGTGCGTCCTTGCCTTCGAGCAGGCGCAGGGCCAGCATCTTGTAGACCTTGTCCAGGTCGGTTTGGCCGACGCAGCCGGCCTGCTGCTCCTTCATGCGCATGCCGATCAAACGCCCGGCGGCCTGAGGGCTCATGACCTGGTAGAGCCTGGCGATCACCGGCAGATCGATCGTCGGGGCCTGGGCCAGGTACCGCTCCAGCTCCTCGGCAAGCATGGGCGCCGTGGACTGGGAAAAGGCCAGCGTCTCGAAGAAACGGATCGCCTCGACCATCTCGGCCGTGATCGTGCCCTGCTCCAGCGCATGTTCGATGAAGGCCGCGACCTGCCCATGATCGGCCGGATCCTGCGGCGAGCGGAACACCTCGGCCAGGGCCGGCTGCTCGATGGGTGCGTGCGCGCCGGCGGGGATGTTCTTCAGCAGCGCGCCGGCGCTGCGCTCGTGCAGCGAACGGCGTGCCTCCAGCTCATGCTCCAGGGCCTTCAGCAGCTGCTCGCTGTCCGGCTGTTCGGCGATGACGGACCTGGCGTTCTCCAGCCGGTCCAGCGTGTAGTCCGTCAAGGCGGGGTACTGGCCCGGCCGGGCGGCCGCCCTGCGCAGGGCCACGACCACCTTCTGGCTTTCGGTGACGACCGGATATCGGAGCATGGCGGTTCCGCCCGGGACCTCGGAAAGAATGTGGGTGTACATGAGAGTGGCTCCGGTTTTGGGAAAGCCGCCATCGTTCATCGCCGCAGGATCGCCCCGAAACAGCCGCGCGAACGGCCTGCCGCCGGCACGAAGCGGCCGGGCTGAACTCAGCGCTGCCCGCGCACGCCGAAGACCACCCGTTCGGCCAGCTCGTTCATCGACAGCCGGTCGCCTCCGGGCATCGCATGGATCTGCGCCATGCGCTCGGTCAGGACATGGGCCAGGGTGTGGCGGGCGGCGGGCGCGGTGCAGGCCGCATCCTGGCCATCGAGGATGCGCAGCACCATGTTCTTGAGGATCCCGTCCTTTTCCCGCTGGCCGATGATGCCCGCATGCAGCAGGTACTGGCGTGTGGACATGCAGGCGCTGGCGGCCGGGGCGCTCATCCGGCCGTAGAGATGGGCGATCGCCTGCGGGCTGCTGAGGGGCGCGCCGCGCAGATGCTTGAGCAGATCCTGCGGCAGCATCGCCGGCACGGTGCGCGAGCGCTCCAGCGCTTCGTAGAAACGGATCTCGTCGGCCATGTCCTGGCTGATCGCGCCTTGCTGCAGGGTCTCGGCCAGGAAGGCTTCGACCTGCGCCTCGGTGGGCAGATCGTGCGGCGGACGGAAGACCTCGGCCAGGGCCAGCGGCCCGCTCGGGGCCTGGGCGGCGGGCAGGTTCTTCAGCAGCGCCTGGCCGCTGTGTTCGCGCAGGCTGCGGCGTGCGGCCAGTTCCTGCTCCGCGGCTTCGAAGGCTTGTTTGCCATCGGGATCGTGAGGGGATGCCGACGCACTGGCGCCAGCGGAATTCGGTGAGATCTCGCCGAACATGAAGTCGCTCCAGGGGTGAAAGGAGCGCGATCGTTCATCGCCCCATCACCCGCACGGCGCCCGGGCGCGAAACCCTGGCCCGTGCCACGAAGCGGCCGCCCCAAAAGAAAACGGCTCCCTCGCGGGAGCCGTCATCGGCAGCGGCAGCGGCCCGCGGGCCGCGCGCGGCTCAGTCCGCCTGCTTGCGCAGGAAGGCCGGGATCTCCAGGTCGTCCATGCCGCCGGAGGCCAGCGCGTCCACACGGGCCGCGGCCTGGGTGCGGTTGGTGCGCCAGACGCTGGGCACGGCCATGTTGCCGTAGTCGGTGGCCGAAGCGTTGCCGAGCGAGCCCAGGCCGCCCTGCTGGCCGTGGCCGGCCATGGCGGCGCCGGCGCCGGTGGGCAGGCCGAAAGCCACGTCGTGGGTGCCCGTGCGCAGCACCTGCAGCGGAGGCGCGGTGCGGCGCTGCTGGCCCTGGCGCGACAGGCCGGTGGCGACCACGGTCACCCGCAGGCTGTCGCCCAGGTTGTCGTCGTAGGCGGTGCCGAAGATGATGTTGGCGTCCGGCGAGGCGTAGGCGCGGATGGTGTTCATCGCCAGCTTCGACTCGGTCAGCTTCAGGCTGCCCTTGGCGGCCGAGATCAGCACCAGCACGCCCTTGGCGCCCGACAGGTCGATGCCCTCCAGCAGCGGGCAGGCCACGGCCTGCTCGGCGGCGATGCGGGCGCGGTCCGGACCGTCCGACAGGGCCGTGCCCATCATGGCCTTGCCGGGCTCGCCCATCACGGTGCGCACGTCTTCGAAGTCGACGTTCACATGGCCGGGCACATTGATGATTTCGGCGATGCCGCCGACGGCGTTCTTCAGCACGTCGTTGGCGTGGGCGAAGGCCTCGTCCTGGGTGACGTCGTCGCCCAGCACTTCCAGCAGCTTCTCGTTGAGCACCACGATCAGCGAGTCGACATTGGCTTCCAGCTCGGTCAGGCCCGAGTCGGCGTTGGACATGCGGCGGCCGCCTTCGAATTCGAAGGGCTTGGTCACCACACCCACGGTGAGGATGCCCATTTCCTTGGCCACGCGGGCGATCACCGGCGCGGCGCCGGTGCCGGTGCCGCCGCCCATGCCGGCGGTGATGAAGAGCATGTGCGCGCCGTCGATGGCGGCGCGGATGTCGTCCACCGCGGCTTCGGCCGCTTCACGGCCCTTGTCGGGCTTGCCGCCGGCGCCCAGGCCGATCTGGCCGAGCTGGATGGAGCGGTGCGCGTGGCTGCGGCCGAGGGCCTGGGCATCGGTGTTGGCGCAGATGAATTCCACGCCCTGCACCGCGCGGTCGATCATGTGATCCACCGCATTGCCGCCGCCACCGCCGACGCCGATCACCTTGATCTGGGTGCCTTGGTGGAATTCTTCGACTTCGATCATTTCGATGGTCATGATGGATCTCCTGAAATAGGGTTCTGTAAGACTGAAAACTGGGACAAGAAGGTGCGACAAAAAATCTGCTGCGGACGATGGCCGGGCGGGCCGGTACGGCGACATCGCCATCGTCGTCGGCCCGGCGGACTGCCCCGCGCGAGCCAGAGGGGGTAATGGGACTGCATGGTCAGAAGTTCCCGACGATGAAGTCCTTGAAGCGGCCGAAGGCCGTCTTCACGGAGCCGTGTTTCTGCGCCACCTTGAAGCCGCGCATGCGGGCCAGGCGGGCCTCTTCCATCAGGCCCATCACGGTGGCGGCGCGCGGCTGGCTGACCATGTCGGCCAGGGCGCTGCGGTACTTGGGCACGCCGCGGCGCACGGGCTTCAGGAAGATGTCTTCGGCCAGCTCGACCATGCCCGGCATGACGGCGCTGCCGCCGGTCAGCACGATGCCCGACGAGAGCATTTCCTCGTAGCCCGATTCGCGGATCACCTGCTGCACCAGGGAGAAGATCTCCTCGATGCGCGGCTCGATCACGCCGGCCAGGGCCTGCTTGCTCAGCATGCGCGGGCCGCGGTCGCCCAGGCCCGGCACTTCCACCTGGGCTTCGGGGTCGGCCAGCAGCTGCTTGGCCACACCGGCCTCGACCTTGATGTCTTCGGCGTCCTTGGTGGGCGTGCGCAGCGCCATGGCGATGTCGCTGGTGATCAGGTCGCCGGCGATCGGGATCACCGCGGTGTGGCGGATCGCGCCGTTGGTGAAGATGGCCACGTCGGTGGTGCCGGCGCCGATGTCGACCACGGCCACGCCGAGTTCGCGTTCGTCGTCGGTCAGCACCGCCTGGCTGCTGGCCAGGGGGTTGAGCATCAGCTGCTCCACGTCCAGGCCGCAACGGCGCACGCACTTGATGATGTTCTCGGCCGCGCTCTGGGCGCCGGTCACGATGTGCACCTTGGCTTCCAGGCGGATGCCGCTCATGCCGATGGGTTCGCGCACGTCCTGGCCGTCGATCACGAATTCCTGCGGCTCGACCAGCAGCAGGCGCTGGTCGGTGGAGATGTTGATCGCCTTGGCCGTCTCCACCACCCGCGCCACGTCGGCCGGGGTGACTTCCTTGTCCTTGACCGCCACCATGCCGCTGGAATTCAGGCCGCGGATGTGGCTGCCGGTGATGCCGGTGTAGACCCGGGTGATCTTGCAGTCGGCCATCAGCTCGGCCTCCTTGAGCGCCTGCTGGATGCTCTGCACCGTCGCGTCGATGTTGACCACCACGCCGCGCTTCAGGCCGTTGGACGGTGCCACGCCCAGGCCGGCCAGCTTGAGCTGCCCGTCGGCCTGCACCTCGGCCACCACGGCCATGACCTTGGCCGTTCCGATGTCCAGGCCGACCACCAGGTCCTTGTACTCTTTAGCCATCAGTTGTTCCCTCGATCCTTGTATTTCTGCATGGCGGTCAGTCGATCGCCTTGACCATGTTCTTGCGTGCGATCGCCGCGGCCTGCTCCACCGTCATGGTGGTCACGCCGTTGAGCCGGATCGCGTATCCGTCGGCATGGCGCAGGTCGGCCGAGGCCAGGGCGTCGGCCCGGCGGCCGTACTTGGCGGCGACCTGGGTCAGCGTGCGGGCGAAACGCCGGGTGCGCTCCAGCAGGTCCGCCGTGCTGCCGCCGCCCAGCTCCACCACCGGGCCGTCGTCCAGCGTCAGGCGCCAGCTGCCGCGGCCGGAGAGTTCCAGCTGGGTGACCGACATCTCCAGCGGCGCGAACACCGGCTCCAGCACATGCTGCATCTCCAGCACCTCGGGCGCATGGCCCTGCGGCCCGGCCAGGCGGGGCAGGTCCTCGTTCTCGACGTCGGCCACATTGGCTTCGAACACTTCGCCGAAGCTGTTGACCATGGCCGAGCCGGATTCCGGGCCCCAGTAGGCGACCGGCACATGCTCCTCCAGCGTGACCAGCAGCCGGTTCGGGAACTCGCGGCGCACGTCGGCATGGCGGATCCAGGGCACGGCCTCGAAGGCCTCGCGCGCGGTGCGCAGGTTCACGGTGAAGAAGCTGCCTTCGAGCTTGTGGGCCACGTTGGCGCGCAGGGTGACCGGGTTGTTGTGGCTGAGCTTGCCTTCGATGACGATGGCGCCCAGCGCGAAGGCCGGGTTGCGCAGCGTCCACCAGCCGGCGGCGGCCAGCAGCATCGCCGCGCAGCCGGCGAACAGGACCGCGGCGGTCACGTTCATCAGCCGTACGTCGAAGGGTGCTGGCGTTGCGTCGGTCACGCGGCCTTCTCCTCGGGCTCGACCACGCGGCGCTGCGAGGCGGCGTAGTCCAGGCTGGCCGCGGCCAGGATGCGCAGGCACAGCTCGGCATAGTCGATGCCGGCGGCGCGCGCGGACATGGGCACCAGCGAATGCGAGGTCATGCCGGGCGAGGTGTTCATCTCCAGCAGGAAGGGCTTGCGGTCGCTGGCGCGGATCATCAGATCGGCCCGGCTCCAGCCGCGGCAGCCCAGGGTGCGGTAGGCGGCCAGCACGATGCGCTGGATCTCGCGTTCCTCTTCTTCTGGCAGCTCGCTGGGGCAGAGGTACTGCACGTCGTCGGTGAAGTACTTGTTCTGGTAGTCGTAGGCGCCTTCGGGCGCGCGGATGCGGATCACCGGCAGGGCGATGGCATCGGCGCCGCTGCCGAGGACGGGCACGGTGATCTCCTCGCCGGTGACGAACTCCTCGCAGAGCAGGTCGGGGTCGTAGCGCAGCGACAGGGCGGCGGCCTCGGCCATCTGCGCACGGTCGGTGACCTTGGTCACGCCGATGGAGGAGCCCTCGCGCGGCGGCTTGACGATCAGCGGCAGGCCCAGCGTGTCGGCGGCGGCGGCGATCTGCGCGGCGCTCTGCTGGTCGGGCGCCAGGCGCACATAACGCGGGGTGGGCAGGCCGTCGGCCAGCCAGACGCGTTTGGTGGTCACCTTGTCCATGGCGATGGCCGATGCCATCACGCCCGGGCCGGTGTAGGGGATGCCCATCAGTTCGAGGGCGCCCTGCACCGTGCCGTCCTCGCCGAAGCGGCCGTGCAGCGCGATGAAGCAGCGGTCGAAGCCTTCCTTCTGCAGGTCGGACAGGGGGCGCAGGCCGGTGTCGAAGGCATGGGCATCGACGCCCCGGCTCTGCAGCGCGGCCAGCACGCCCTTGCCGGAGAGAAAGGAGATCTCGCGCTCGGCCGAGGAGCCGCCCATCAGCACGGCGACCTTGCCGAAGCTTGCCACCGGCGGCAGGGCCGGCAGGCGGGAGACGATGTCCTGGGCGCTCATGCGGCGACTCCGGTGGTGGCAGCGACGCCGACCAGTTCGGCCACCTTGGCCGGCACGCCGCCGATGGAGCCGGCGCCCATGCAGATCACGACATCGCCGTCGCGGGTCTGGGCGGCGATGGCCCCGGGCATGTCGGCGATCTCGTCGACGAACACCGGCTCGACCTTGCCGGCCACCCGCAGGGCCCGCACCAGGGCGCGGCCGTCCGCCGCCACGATGGGCGCCTCGCCGGCGGCATAGACCTCGGCCAGCAGGGCGGTGTTGGCGTGTTCGCCGATGACCTTGACGAAGTCCTCGAAGCAGTCGCGGGTGCGGCTGTAGCGGTGCGGCTGGAAGGCCAGGACGATGCGGCGGCCGGGGAAGGCGCCTCGGGCGGCCGACAGGGTGGCGGCCATCTCGACCGGGTGATGGCCGTAGTCGTCGATCAGGGTGAAACTGCCGCCGTCGGCCGCACGCAGTTCGCCGTAGCGCTGGAAGCGCCGACCGACACCGCGGAATTCGGACAAAGCCTGCAGCACGGCTTCATCGGCGATGCCGAGTTCCACGCCGACGGCGATGGCCGACAGGGCGTTGAGCACGTTGTGGCGGCCGGCCAGGTTGAGCGTCACGTCCAGGTCGGGCAGGGTCACGCCGTTGCGGCGCTGCACGGTGAAGCGCATGCGGCCGCCTTCTGCGCGCACGTCCACGGCGCGGACCTGGGCGTCTTCCGAGAAGCCGTAGCTGGTGACCGGGCAGGTGACCTGCGGGATGATTTCGCGGATGGCGGCGTCGTCCACGCAGAGGATGGCCACGCCGTAGAAGGGCATGCGGTGCAGGAAGTCCACGAAGGCCGCCTTCAGGCGGTTGAAGTCGTGGCCGTAGGTTTCCATGTGGTCGGCGTCGATGTTCGTCACCACGGCCATGATGGGGAGCAGGTTCAGGAACGATGCGTCCGATTCGTCGGCCTCCACGACGATGTGGTCGCCCTTGCCGAGCTTGGCGTTGGCGCCGGCGCTGTTGAGGCGGCCGCCGATGACGAAGGTGGGGTCCAGGCCTGCGGCTGCGAGCACGCTGGTGACCAGGCTGGTGGTCGTCGTCTTGCCGTGGGTGCCGGCGATGGCGATGCCCTGCTTCAGGCGCATCAGTTCGGCCAGCATCATGGCCCTGGGGACCACGGGGATGCGCTTGGCTCTTGCCGCCACGACTTCAGGGTTGTCTTGCTTGACTGCTGTCGAGGTGACTACTGCGTCGGCGCCTTCTATGTTGCTTTCGGCGTGGCCTACGTAGGTCTTGATGCCCAGGGTGGCCAGGCGCTTCAGGGTGGGGCTGTCTGACAGGTCTGAGCCTGAGACCTGGTAGCCGAGGTTGAAGAGGACCTCGGCTATGCCGCTCATGCCGGAGCCGCCCAGGCCTACGAAATGGATTTGTCGGATGGCGTGCTTCATTTTTGTTGTGCTTTGTTTGCTGGCTGGCTGGCGGCTTTGGCTTCTTGCTGGGGGCGGTTCTCCTGCGGAGGGCGGAGCTGGGGCTGCGCGCCCCAGACCGCGCTCACTTTCTTTGCTTCGCCAAAGAAAGTAAGCAAAGAAAGGCGACCCAGCTGCGGGAGTCCCCCCTCTTCGAGGGGGCACGCTGCGGTGCTCGCAAAGGCGGGGTCCACGACAACTCGCTACGCTGCGCTTCGCTCAAACAGGTCGTGGCCCTGATCCGCCTTTGCTCCGCTCCTCGCTCACCCGCAGATGGGACCCGGGGAACGGGGACAGCCACTGCTTCGCAGGGCGACGGGCCTTCGCTGCGCTCGGCCCTGGCTGAAAGACAGAACGTGGCGAAGGGCAGGTATTCACCAGCCAGCGGCCGAGCGCAGCGAAGGCCAGTTGCGCTGCGAAGCAGCCGCTGTCCCCGCTCCCGCTCCCGGGTACCGTGAGCCCGAGAGCGAGGAACGGAGCAAAGGCGGATCAGGGCCACGACCTGTTTGAGCGAAGCGAGTTGTCGTGGACCCCGCCTTTGCGAGTACCGCAGCGGTGCCCGAAGGGCCTCGGGTGTCGGGTCGCCTTTTCTTTGCTTACTTTCTTTTGGCGAAGCAAAAGAAAGTGAGTCGGCCGCCGGGCCGAAATCCCGGCCCCCGCCCTCCGCAGGAGCAGCCAGCGCCAGCAAGAAGCAAGAGCTCATCGAGCAACCTCCTCACAAGCCGCCACAACAGCACCCACAGCATCCAGCTTGGCAACACCCCGGGCCTTCTCAGCCCGAGCCAACAACTCAGTACGAGTCATAGACCGCAACATCGCAGCCAGCGACTCGGCAGTCAGAACCTTCTGCTGCACCAGCCAGGCAGCCCCGGCATCCACCAGAAACCCGGCGTTCGTAGTCTGGTGGTCATCCACGGCAAACGGAAACGGCACAAACAAGGCAGCCGCCCCAACAGCAGCAATCTCGGTCACCGTACTGGCCCCAGCCCGCGCAATCACCAGATCGGCATCCGCAAACGCCACCGCCGTATCCTGGATGAAGGGCGTCAACTCAGCAGACACCCCGGCCCGCGCATAGTTGGCCCGCAGCGCATCGATCTGCTTCTCGCCACTCTGGTGGGTCACCACAGGCCGCTCCGAAGCAGGCAGCAGGGCAAGGGCAGCAGGCACGATCTCATTGAGCGCCTTCGCCCCCAGGCTCCCGCCCACGACCAGCAGGCGCAAGGGCCCGCTGCGCCCCGCAAACCGCTCAGCCGGCGCAGGCACCGCCAGAAACTCCGACCGCAGGGGATTGCCAACCCACTCGCCGGTCTTGAGAACCCCGGGAAACGCCGTGAAGCTGCGATCCGCCACAGTAGCCAGCACGCGATTGACCAGCCCGGCCACCGAGTTCTGCTCATGCAGCACCAGCGGCTTCCACGACAGCACGGACATCAACCCGGCAGGAAAAGCGATGTACCCCCGAAGCTGATCGCCACATCCGGCTTCACCCGCCGCACCATCTGCAGGCTCTGCCAAAAAGCCCGCAGCAGCCGCAAAGGCAGCAGCAGCAAGGTCATGAACCCCTTGCCCCGCACACCGCCGAAATCGATGGCCTCGAAGGTAAACCCACGCGGCGGCACCAGCCGCGCCTCCATGCTGGCCGGCGCACCGACCCAATGCACCGTCCAGCCGCGCGCACGCAAGGCCTCGGCCACGGCGATGCCGGGGAAGATATGCCCCCCCGTGCCACCGGCCATGACCAGCGCGGTCTTGCCCATCAGATGCGCCCTCCCCGCATCAGCACGCGGTTCTCGTAGTCGATGCGCAGCACGATGGACACCGCCACCAGGTTCATCAGGATGGCCGAGCCGCCGTAACTCATGAAGGGCAGCGTCAGCCCCTTGGTCGGCAGCGCGCCCAGGTTCACGCCCATGTTGATGAAGGACTGGAAACCCACCCAGATGCCGATGCCCTGCGCCACCAGCCCGGCGAAGACCCGGTCCAGCGCGATCGCCTGGCGGCCGATGTGCATGATGCGGCGGGTCAGCCACAGGAAGAGGCCGATGGCCACCAGCACGCCGACCATGCCGAATTCCTCGCCGATCACGGCGAGCAGGAAGTCGGTATGCGCCTCGGGCAGCCAGTGCAGCTTCTCCACGCTGCCGCCCAGGCCCACGCCGAAGATCTCGCCGCGGCCGATGGCGATCAGCGAATGCGAGAGCTGGTAGCCCTTGCCCAGGGTGAGCTTCTCGTCCCAGGGGTTGAGGTAGGCGAAGATCCGCTCGCGCCGCCACTCGCTCATCATCACCATCATCGAGAAGGCGAACAGCAGCACGGCGGCGATCAGGAAGAACATCCGGGCGTTCACGCCGCCCAGGAACAGGATGCCCATGGCGATGATGGCGATCACCATGAAGGCGCCCATGTCGGGCTCGGCCAGCAGCAGCACGCCGGTCACCGCCACCGCCACGCCCATGGGCAGCACGGCGCGGAAGAAGCGTTCCTTGACTTCCATCTTGCGCACCATGTAGTCGGCGGCATAGATCACCACCGACAGCTTGGCCAGCTCCGAAGGCTGGAAGTTCATCACGCCCAGCGGGATCCAGCGCCGCGCGCCGTTGACGCTGCGGCCCACATGCGGGATCAGCACCGCCAGCAGCAGCAGCAGCGAGAAGATGAAAAGCGCCGGGGCACAGCGCTCCCAGGTGCGGATCGGCACCTGGAAGGCCAGCACCGCGGCGACGAAACCCAGCACCAGGCCGATCACATGGCGGTAGAGGAAATAGGTCTGGCTGTAGCCCAGGCGGCCGAAACGCGGGTTGTCCGGCATGGCGATGGAGGCCGAATAGACCATCACCAGGCCCCAGGCCAGCAGGGCCACCGTGACCCAGAGCAGCGCTTGGTCGAAGCCCATGAGGCGTGCCGGAGCGGTCTGGGTGCGGGCGTATTCGGAGGAGCCGATGCGCACCGGCAGCGCATCGCCGGCGGCGCGGAACAGGCCGCTGAACCAGCCGCCGACACGGCCGCGCAGGCCGATGGCTTCGGGCGTCGCGCTCATTCCAGGCCTCCTTCGGTGGAGCCGGACAGCTGGCTCTCGGCCAGTTCGGCGACCGCTTCGCAAAAGACTTCCGCGCGGTGGTCGTAGCCGCGGAACATGTCGAAGCTGGCGCAGGCCGGCGACAGCAGCACCGCATCGCCCGCATGGGCCAGGCGGCCGGCGGCGGCGACGGCTTCGGGCAGGGTCTCGGCCTGGTGCAGCGCCACGCCGGCTTCGGCCAGGGCGGCGCCGATCAGCGGGCCGTCGCGGCCGATCAACACCACGGCGCGGGCATGGCGGGCGACCGGCGCGGCCAGGGGGCTGAAGTCCTGGTCCTTGCCGACGCCGCCCAGGATCACCACGATGCGGCGCTCGGCGCCCAGGCCGTTCAGCGCGGCCACGGTGGCGCCGACATTGGTGCCCTTGCTGTCGTCGAAGTATTCGACGCCCTCGATCACCGCCACGGATTCGACCCGGTGCGGCTCCCCACGGTATTCGCGCAGGCCGTAGAGCATGGGCGCCAGCGAGCAGCCCGCCGCCTGCGCCAGGGCCAGCGCGGCCAGGGCGTTGACGGCGTTGTGCCGGCCACGGATGCGCAGCGCATCGGCGGGCATCAGGCGCTGGATGTGCAGTTCCTCGGCTTCGGAGCCGCGCTTGCGGCGGGTCTCGTCGGCCTCGGTGGCGCGCACCAGCCAGGTCATGCCGTTGAGCACCTCGATGCCGTAGTCGCCGGGGCGTTTGGGCATGTCGCCGCCGAAGGTGACGTGGGCGCGGTGTTGGGGCTTCTGCAGCCGCACCTTGACCGGCGGCGGCAGCATGGCCATCACGGCTTCGTCTTCACGGTTGAGCACCATCAGGCCGCGTTCGCCGAAGACACGGGCCTTGGCCGCGGTGTACTGCGCCATGCCGCCGTGCCAGTCCAGGTGGTCCTGGCTGATGTTGAGCACGGTGGCGGCGGTGGGTTCGAACTGGCGGACGGCGTCGAGCTGGAAGCTGGAGAGTTCCAGCACCCAGACCTGGGGCAGCGTGCCGGCGGCCATGCGTTCGGCCAGGGTGTCGAGCAGCGTGGGGCCGATGTTGCCGGCCACCGCCACGGTCTTGCCGGCGCGTTCGACCAGCTGGCCGGTGAGCGAGGTGACGGTGGTCTTGCCGTTGGTGCCGGTGATGGCCAGCACGGCGGGGCGGTAGCGGGGGACGGCGGCGGCTTCCTCGGCGGGGGCTTCGGGTTCGATGGCCGGTGCGTCTTCGGGCAGCGGCTCGGATTCTTGCGCGGGGGCAGCCGCGGCGGGCTCGTTGTCGTCCTCGTCCGGGGCGGAGAGGTCGATCGGCAGCGGCGGCGTTTCCTCGATGTCCGGCCCACGCAGGTCGGCCAGCGCCATGGCGAACAGGTCCAGTTCGCCGCCCACCGGCAGGCCGATGGCGCGTGCGGCGTCGACCACCACGGCGGTCTGCTCCGGCGCCAGGCCGGGCGAGAGGTAGACGGCGCGCACCGCGCCGCCCTGCACCAGCGTGTCGCTGAAGGGGCCGTGCACGAAGGCCACGTCCGGCAGCTCGGCCTGCAGGGCGGGCAGCTGCGGCGGCGCTTCGCGGGTATCGGCCACCGTCACCCGCGCGCCGTGGCGCGCGCACCAGCGCGCCATGGCCAGGCCCGAGGCGCCCAGGCCCAGGACCAGTACGGGGAGGTCTTGAAGATGCTTCATGTCAGCGCAGCTTCAGGGTGGACAGGCCGATCAGGCACAGCAGCATGGTCACGATCCAGAAGCGCACGACGACCTGCGTTTCCTTCCAGCCGGCCTTTTCGAAATGGTGGTGCAGCGGCGCCATCAGGAACAGGCGCCGGCCGGCGCCGTAGCGCTTCTTGGTGAACTTGAACCAGGTGACCTGCAGCATCACCGACAGGGCCTCGGCCACGAACACGCCGCCCATGATGGCCAGCACGATCTCCTGGCGCACGATGACGGCCACCGTGCCCAGCGCGGCGCCCAGCGCCAGCGCGCCCACGTCGCCCATGAAGACCTGGGCCGGATGTGCGTTGAACCACAGGAAGGCCAGCCCCGCCCCGGAAATCGCGGCGCAGAACACCAGCAGCTCGCCCGAGCCCGCGATATGCGGGAACAGCAGGTAGCGCGACAGCGAGACATTGCCCGTGATGAAGGCGAAGATGCCCAGCGAGGAGGCCACCATCACCACCGGCATGATCGCCAGCCCGTCCAGCCCGTCGGTCATGTTGACCGCGTTGCTGGAGCCGACGATGACCAGGTAGGTCAGGATCATGAAACCGATCACGCCCAGCGGGTAGCTCACCGACTTGAAGAAGGGCACCAGCAGGCCGGCCTTGGGCGGCAGGTCCACGTCGAAGCCGGAGCGGGCCCAGGTCATGACCAGCTGCAGCACCTTCCAGTTGGAGGATTCGGAGATGCTGAACACCAGGTAGAGGGCGGCCAACAGGCCGATCAGCGACTGCCACAGGTACTTCTCGCGCGAGCGCATGCCCTCGGGATCCTTGCGCACCACCTTGCGCCAGTCGTCCACCCAGCCGATGGCGCCGAAGCCGCCGGTGACCAGCAGCACGATCCAGACGAAGCGGTTGGAGATGTCGGCCCACAGCAGCGTGGAGACGGCGATCGACAGCAGGATCAGTACCCCGCCCATGGTGGGCGTGCCGCTCTTGACCAGGTGCGTCTGCATGCCGTAGCCGCGCACCGGCTGGCCGATCTTGAGGGCGGTCAGGCGGCGGATCACGAAGGGACCGGACAGCAGTGCGATCAGCAGCGCGGTCATGGCGGCCATCACCGCGCGGAAGGTGAGGTACTGGAACACCCGCAGCGGGCCCAGGTCCGGCGAGAGGGTCTGCAGCCATTCGGCCAGGTTCATCAGCATGCCGATGCCTCCTGCGTGCCGCGGGCGGCCAGGGTTTCGATGGCCAGCACGGCGCGCTCCATCTGCATGAAACGCGAGCCCTTGACCAGCACGGTCGCCGTGCCCGGCAGCGCGGCGAGCAGCGCGGCTTCCAGGGCGGCATAGCTTTCGAAATGGCGCGAGCCGGCGCCCACCGAGGCGCAGAGCGCGCCCAGCGTGAAGACCTGCTCGATGGCGTGCGAGGCGGCGAAGGCGCCGGCTTCGGCGTGGAAGGCCGGGCCCTGTTCGCCCACTTCCCCCATGTCGCCCAGCACCAGCAGGCGCGGGCCGGGCAGCGAGGCCAGCACCTCGATGGCGGCGCGCACCGAATCCGGATTGGCGTTGTAGCTGTCGTCGATCAGCGTGACGGCCTTGCCGGCGATGGACAGCTGCGCCGCGCGCGAGCGGCCCTTGACCGGCTGGAAGGCGGCCAGGCCTTCGGCGATGGCCTCTGCCGGCACACCGGCGGCCAGTGCACAGGCAGCGGCAGCCAAGGCGTTCTGCAGGTTGTGGCGGCCGGCCACGGCCAGGCGGAAGGCGATGTCGCCCGCCGGCGTGGCGGCCACGGCCGCCCAGGCATCGCCCTGCCATTCGGCAGAGCGCAGCCACAGGTCGGCGCCAGCGGCCTGCGCCTGGGCAAAGCTCATGCAGCGGCGCTGACCGGCCAGGGAGCGCCACAGGGGCGTGAATTCGTCGCCGGCCGGGAACACCGCGCAGCCATCGGCCGGCAGGGCCGAGATGACGCTGCCGTTCTCGTGCGCCACGGCCTGCACCGTGTGCATGAATTCCTGGTGCTCGCGCTGGGCGTTGTTGACCAGGGCGACGGTGGGCTGGGCGATATGCGCCAGCACCGAGATCTCGCCGGGATGGTTCATGCCCAGCTCGACCACTCCGGCGCGGTGCGTGGCGCGCAGGCGCAGCAGGGTCAGCGGCACGCCGACGTCGTTGTTGAAATTGCCCTGGGTGGCGAAGGCGGCGTCGCCATAGGCCGCGCGCAGGATGCTGGCCACCATCTGGGTGGTGGTGGTCTTGCCGTTGCTGCCGGTCACCGCGACCATGGGCAGGCGGAACTGGTGGCGCCAGCCGGTGGCCAGGGCGGCCAGCGCGGCGCGGGTGTCGGGCACCTCGATGCCCTGCAGGCCGGCCGCCTGCAGGCCGCCGTGGGCGATGGCGGCCACGGCGCCGCTGGCGCGGGCATCGGCCAGGAAGTCGTTGGCGTCGTAGCGTTCGCCGCGCAGGGCCACGAACAGGTCGCCCGGCTGCAGGGTGCGGGTATCGGTATGGATGCGGCTGATGGGCAGCTCGCCGTTGCCGACCAGGCGCATGCCGCCGGTCCAGGCAAAGGCCTGCTGCAGGGTCATCATTTGGGAAGCGAGGGTCATGGTCTCGGGGAATCAGTGGGCCGAGGGCGGCAGGGAGGCGGCACGCTGGTCCAGCGCGGTCTCGACCTGCTCGCGGTCGGAAAAGGGAAGGCGCCGTCCGGCGACTTCCTGATAGGTTTCGTGGCCCTTGCCGGCGACCAGGACCACGTCCTGCGGGCCGGCCTGGGCGATGGCCTGGGCGATCGCCGCGGCGCGGTCGATCTCGATGCGATAGGGTGCGCCTTCGGGCAGGCCGGCGGCGGCTTGCGCCACGATGGCGGCGGGGTCTTCGTGGCGCGGGTTGTCGCTGGTCAGCCAGATGCGGTCGGCGCCGTGGGCGGCGATGGAGGCCATCACCGGGCGCTTGGCCTGGTCGCGCCCGCCGCCGCAGCCGAACAGGCAGACCAGTTCGCCGCCGCGCGATTCGGCCAGCGGGCGCAGGGCGGCCAGGGCTTTTTCCAGCGCGTCGGGTGTGTGGGCGTAATCGACGGCCACCAGCGGCTGCCCGGCGCGGGCGATGCGTTCCATGCGGCCGGGCACCGGGGCCAGGTCGGCGCAGGCGGCCACGGCCTCATCGAGCGGCACGCCCAGCGCACGCTGGCCGCCGACCACCGCCAGCAGGTTGCTGATATTGAAACGGCCGATGGCGCCGGCCTGCAGCAGGCAGCGCTGTTCGCCTTCGACCACCGTGAACCGCAGGCCACCTGTCTCGCCATGGCCGATGTCCTCGGCGCGCAGGCGGGCGTCGGCCGAGCCGTCCGCCGAATAGGTCCACAGGTCCACCGTCAGCTGCGCGGCCAGGGCGGCGCCATGGGCGTCGTCGATGTTGACCACGGCCGCCTGCAGGCCCGGCCAGGCGAACAGCTCGGCCTTGGCGGCCCAGTAGGCGGCCATGCTGCCGTGGTAGTCCAGGTGGTCCAGCGTGAAATTGGTGAACAGGGCCACGCGGATGCGGCTGCCATCGAGCCGCCGTTCGGCGATGCCGATGGAGGAGGCCTCGATGGCGCAGGCGGCCAGGCCCTGGTCGTCGAACTGGCGGAACACCCGCTGCAGCAGCACCGGGTCGGGTGTGGTCAGGCCGTTGGCGACCACCTGCGGCGGCACGCCGGTGCCCAGGGTGCCGATCAGGCCGCAGCCGCGGCCGGTGCGGGCCAGCGCCAGGGCCAGCCACCAGGCGGTACTGGTCTTGCCGTTGGTGCCGGTGACGGCCAGCACGTCCAGGCCTTCGCTGGGCGCGCCGAACCAGTCTCCAGCGATGCGGCCGGTGGCGGCCTTGAGGCCAGCGCAGGTGGCCACTTCGCGGCTTGCGAATTCGAAGGCCTCGACACCCTCGCGCTCGACCAGGCAGGCGGCCGCGCCGCGTGCGAAGGCATCGGCCACGAAGGCCCGGCCATCGACCGCCGCGCCGGGCCAGGCGATGAAGCCGTCGCCGGACTGGACTTCCCGGCTGTCGATGCGCAGCGTGCCGGTGACCCGCGCGCGCAGCCAGGCGACCGCGTCGGCGGCGCCGTTCAGCTGCTGCAGCGAGATGTCGGAGGCGACCATCAGAAGGACTCCTCCACTTCCTTGGACACCACCTGCGGCCGCACGCTCAGGTCGGGCTGCACGCCCATGATGCGCAGGGTCTGCGCCACCACTTCGCTGAACACTGGCGCGGCCACGGTGCCGCCGAAGTAGGTGCCGGCGGTGGGCTCGTCCACCATCACCGCGACGATGATGCGCGGGTTGTCGATCGGCGCGATGCCGTTGAACCAGGCCCTGTACTTGTGCGCCGCATAACCGCGGCCTTCCTGCTTGTGCGCGGTGCCGGACTTGCCGCCCACCGAATAGCCCATGGTCTGCGCACGCGGGCCGGTGCCGCCCGGGCCGGCGGCCATCTGCAGCATGCGGCGCACGGCGGCGGCGTTCTTGGGCGAGAAGACGGGAGTGCCCACGGCCGGCTGGTCGCTCTTCAAGATGGTGGCCGGGATCAGGTGGCCGTCGTGCGCGAAGACGGTGTAGGCATGCGCCATCTGGAACAGCGAGGCGGAGAGGCCGTAGCCATAGGACATGGTGGCCTGCTCCACCGGCCGCCAGGTCTTCCAGGGCCGCAGCCGGCCGGTGACGGCGCCGGGGAAGGTCAGCTGCGGCTTCTGGCCGAAACCGACGGCGCTGAAGCTGTCCCACATCTCGTGCGCGCTCATGCGCTGCGAGATCTTGGTGGCGCCCACGTTGCTGGACTTCTGGATCACGCCCTCGACCGTCTGCACGCCGTAGTTGTGGGTGTCGGTGATGGTCGAGCCGGTGATGGTGATGCGGCCGGGCGAAGTATCGATGATGGTCTGCGGCGTGACCCGGCCCAGCTCCAGCGCGGTGGCGATGGTGATCGGCTTCATGGTCGAGCCGGGCTCGAAGGTGTCGGTGAGCGCGCGGTTGCGCAGCTGCTCGCCCGACAGGTGCTGGCGGTTGCCCGGGTCGTAGCTGGGATAGTTGGCCAGGGCCAGGATCTCGCCGGTGACCGAGTCCAGCACCACCACGCTGCCGGCCTTGGCCTTGTTGGCGATGACCGCGTCGCGCAGCTTCTGGTAGGCGAAGAACTGCACCTTGGAGTCGATGGAGAGCTGGATGTCCTTGCCGTCGAGCGGCGGCACCGCGTCGCCCACGCTCTCCACCGCGCGGCCCAGGCGGTCCTTGATGACGCGGCGCGAGCCCGGCTTGCCGCCCAGGTCCTGGTTGAAGGCGAGTTCGATGCCTTCCTGGCCCTTGTCCTCGACATTGGTGAAGCCGACGATGTGCGCCGCCGCCTCGCCCTCGGGGTACTGGCGCTTGTATTCGCGGCGCTGGTAGATGCCCTTGATGTCGAGTGCGGCGATCTGCTTGGCGACGGGCTCGTCCACCTGGCGCTGGATCCAGACGAAGGTCTTGTCCTCGTCGGCCAGCTTCTTGTTGAGCGCGGGCAGCGGCATGCCCAGCAGCTTGGCCAGGGTCTTCAACTTGGCGGCGACCTCGGGGTCGTCCTTCTCGACGTCCTCGGGGATCGCCCAGATGCTGGGGGCGATCACGCTGGAGGCCAGCAGCAGGCCGTTGCGGTCCAGGATGCGGCCGCGGTTGGCCGGCAGCTCCAGGGTGCGGGCGAAACGCACCTCGCCCTGGCGCTGGAAGAAGGAGTTGTTGATCACCTGCACGTACAGCGAGCGTGCGGCCAGGCCCACGAAGCCCAGCGCGATGCAGGCGACGATGAACTTGCTGCGCCAGACCGGCGTCTTGCTGGCCAGCAAGGGGCTGGAGGCGTACTGGACGCTGCGGCTGCCGCGGCTCATTTGGCGGCTCCCGGGCCCGGATCGGCCAGGTACAGCGTGATCGCCGGCGTGGTGTTGCGCATCTGCAGCTTGTCGCGCGCGAGTTTTTCCACCCGCAGCGGCGTGGCCTGGGCGCGTTTTTCCACTTCCAGCCGGTCGCTCTCGACTTCGAGGCGGTGCGACTCGGCGCGCGCCCGCTCCATCTCGGTGAAGAGCTGGCGCGACTCGTACTGCACATGCACCAGGTACAGGGCACTGGCCAGCACGGCCAGGAGCAGCACGACCGACAGCCGCGTCATGCCGGCACCTCGGTGCGTTCGGCCACCCGCAGCACGGCACTGCGCGAACGCGGATTGGCCGACACCTCGGCCGCGCTCGGCTTGAAGCGGCCCAGCGCCTTCAGCCGCATCGGCTGCGGCGGCGCGAAGGGCGCGCGGCGGTCGTAGACCTCCTTGGACTGCTGGGCGATGAAGGTCTTGACGATGCGGTCTTCCAGCGAATGGAAGCTGATCGCCGAGATGCGCCCGCCGGTCTGCAGCACGCCCAGGCTGGCGCTCAGTACCTGCTGCAGCTCTTCAAGCTCGGCGTTGATGAAAATCCGAAGAGCCTGAAATGTGCGCGTTGCAGGGTTCTGGCCCTGCTCGCGGGTTTTGACCGCGCCAGCCACGAGTTCGGCCAGCTCGGTGGTGGTTGAAACAGGGCGCCCTTCCTGTCGGCGAGCAACAATCGCCTTCGCAATGGGGCCAGCAAACCGTTCTTCTCCGTAGTCACGTATCACCTCCGCGATCTGCTGCACTTCGGCCGCAGCGAGCCACTCGGCCACGCTCTCGCCGCGCGTGGGATCCATGCGCATGTCGAGAGGCCCGTCGAAACGAAAAGAAAAACCCCGTACGGGGCTGTCGATCTGGGGGGAGCTGACGCCGAGGTCCATCAGGACCCCGGCGGCACTGGCCGGCGGCAGATCCCCCAGTTGGGCGAAGCCCTCGTGCCGGATCGAGAAGCGGCTGTCGGCGATCTCCGCCGCCGCCGCGATCGCCTCCGGATCCTTGTCGAAGGCGATCAGCCGGCCGGCGGGCGACAGCCGCGACAGGATCAGGCGGCTGTGGCCGCCCCGGCCGAAGGTGGCGTCGATATAGGTGCCATCGGGGTCGTGCACTAGGGCATCGACCGCCTCGTGCAGCATGACCGTCGTGTGGACTGCGGTACTGCTCATGGCTTTAGAAGGAGAAATCCTGGAAGGCGTCGGGCATCTCGCCCTTCATGGCTTCGGCTTCCTGGGCTTCGTAGCTGGCCTTGTCCCAGAGTTCGAAGTGGTTGCCCATGCCCAGCAGCACGCAGTCCTTGCTGATGCCGGCCGCCGTGCGCAGCTCGGGCGAGACCAGCACGCGGCCGGTGCCGTCCATCTCCACGTCCATGGCGTTGCCCAGGAAGATGCGTTTCCACCATTGGGCCGACATCGGCAGCTGGGCGATACGCTCGCGGAATTTCTCCCATTCGGGGCGCGGGAACACCATCAGGCAGCCGTGCGGATGCTTGGTGATGGTGAGCTGGCCCGCGGCCGTCGCGCCCAGGACGTCGCGGTGACGCGTCGGGACGGACAAACGCCCCTTGGCATCGAGACTCAGCGACGAGGCCCCTTGGAACACGACAGTCAACCCTCCGGGAGATGAGCAGGGCGGCGGGCCCTGCAGTGCGAGTGGGCAGCCTGGCCGGGCCACTTTTCACCACTTAATTGCACTTTTTTGCACTGTAGCAGGAATCCAGGCACCGCCGACATGCCTCGGGGCCTACTTTCACAATGAAATCAAGGACTTAGAACACGATCATCGAAGTGCAACGAGCGGAAAAACCTTCTAAATGAAGTACTTACATCCCCATGTCAAAGTGAACCTTGAGACGGCGACTCACATGTAACAGTGCCGGCGGCGGACAACAGTCCGGCGCCGGCACGCGGTGAAAAAGCAGCCTGTCGGTGCTTAGAGAATGAAGCGCGAGAGATCCTCGTTGCGGCTCAGCTCGCCCAGACGGTGGTCGACATAGGCGGCATCCACCAGCAGGGTCTGGCCGGAGAGCTGCTCGGCATCGAAGCTGGCCTCGTCGAGCAGGCGCTCCATCACCGTGGCCAGGCGGCGCGCGCCGATGTCCTCGGTGCGTTCGTTCACCTCGAAGGCGATGGCGGCCAGGCGGGTGATGCCCTCGGGCGTGAACTCGATGGTCACGCCCTCGGTGGCCAAGAGCGCCTGGTACTGGCGGACCAGGGAGGCATGGGTCTGCACCAGGATGGCCTCGAAGTCCTGGGCGGTGAGCGACTGCAGCTCCACCCGGATCGGGAAACGCCCCTGCAGTTCCGGAATCAGGTCGCTGGGCTTGGCCAGGTGGAAGGCGCCGGAGGCGATGAACAGCATGTGGTCGGTCCTGACCATGCCGTACTTGGTGCTGACCGAGCTGCCTTCGACCAGCGGCAGCAGGTCGCGCTGCACGCCCTGGCGGGAGATTTCCGCGGTGCTGCCGCCGCCTTCGCCGCCGCGCGAGGCGACCTTGTCGATCTCGTCGATGAAGACGATGCCGTTTTGCTCGGCGTTGTGGATGGCGCGGGCGCGGATCTCCTCCTCGTTGACCAGCTTGCCGGCCTCCTCGTCGGTGAGCAGGCGCAGGGCTTCGGCGATGCGCAGCTTGCGCGCCTTGCGGCGGCCGCCCATCTGGCCGAACATGCCGCGCAGCTGGTCGGCCATGCCTTCCATGCCGGGGGCGCCCATCACGTCGATGGCGGGCGGCGGCTCGGCGAGGTCGAGTTCGATCTCTTTCTCGTCGAGCTGGCCCTCGCGCAGCTTCTTGCGGAAGGACTGGCGGGCCACGCTGTCGGGCGCGGGCGCGGCGATGGCACCCTCCTCCGCCGCCGCACCGGTGGGCCGCGCGGGCGGCAGCAGGATGTCGAGGATGCGGTCCTCGGCGGCATCGGCGGCGCGCACCCGGTGCAGCTTGACCTCGGCCTCGCGGGTCTGCTTGACGGCCACTTCGACCAGGTCGCGCACGATGGTGTCCACGTCCTTGCCCACATAGCCCACCTCGGTGAACTTGGTGGCCTCCACCTTCAGGAAGGGCGCATCGGCCAGGCGGGCCAGGCGGCGGGCGATCTCGGTCTTGCCGACGCCGGTCGGGCCGATCATCAGGATGTTCTTGGGCGTGATCTCGTGGCGCAGCTTGTCGTCCACCTGCTGGCGGCGCCAGCGGTTGCGCAGGGCGATGGCGACGGCGCGTTTGGCCTGCTGCTGGCCGACGATGTGGCGGTCGAGTTCGGAGACGATCTCCTTGGGGGTCATCGAGAAGGACATGGGCGCGCTTAATCCAGGGTTTCGATCGTGTGGTTCATGTTGGTGTAGATGCACAGGCTGCCCGCGATCTCCAGCGACTTCTTCACCACCACGTCGGCCGGCAGGTCGGTGTTGTCGATCAGCGCCTTGGCCGCCGAATGCGCATAGGCGCCGCCCGAGCCGATGGAGACGATGCCCTGCTCGGGCTCCAGCACGTCGCCGTTGCCGGTGATGATCAGCGAGGTGGTGCGGTCGGCCACGGCCAGCATGGCTTCGAGGCGGCGCAGCACCCGGTCGGTGCGCCAGTCCTTGGTGAGTTCGATGGCGGCGCGGGCCAGCTGGCCCTGGTGTTTTTCGAGCTTGGCCTCGAAACGCTCGAAGAGGGTGAAGGCATCGGCCGTGGCGCCCGCGAAGCCGGCCAGCACCCGGTCGTGGTGCAGCTTGCGCACCTTGCGGGCGGTGCCCTTGACGACGATGTTGCCCAACGTCACCTGGCCGTCGCCGCCGATGGCGACCTGCCAGCCGTTGGGCGTTTCACGGCGCACGCTGAGGATGGTGGTGCCGTGGTAGACGGCGCTTTCGTTCGATTGGCTCATAAGCGCGTCACTTGAGGGCAAACGCCGCGCTTTTCAATGGGACCGGGTTTTCAGTCCGGCCGCAGGTACACCCGGGCGTATTCGTTGATGCCGGTCAGATTGAAGAAGGCGCCGACCAGTCGGTGCAGGTTGCGGAACTCCACCGCCATGCCCGCGCCGTGGTGGCTGGCGGCCCAGCCGAGCACCGAGCCGACGGCGATGAAATCCATGCGGATCAGGCGGCTGCAGTCGATCGCCAGCAGCTCGTCGCGCCCGGGCATGGCCGACTGCGCCTGCAGCGCGAAGACGGCGTCGAGGCGGGCGAGCTCCGTGTCGATATCGGCGCCGATCTCGCCGGCCAGCATGGCGGATTCGGCCACCGGCGCCTGCGGCACGCTTTCCCAGCCGACCGGCATGGGTGCATCGCCGGGCAGGGCCGGCCGGCCGATCTTGAGTGTGTGGAATTCGCAGCTCGGCTCCTGCCAGGAGGGCGGCGAGACTTCGTAGGTGATGCAGTAGTCGAGGGCGGCTTCCTCGTAGTCGTCCATGCGGCCCATCAGGCGCAGGGTCTCCATGCGCAGCTTCCACCAGTCGGCCTCGGCATCGGCCGCGCCGGTGAGGGTGCGGGCCTCCAGCGTGGCCAGCAGCCGGCCGACACCTTCGAAGTAGATCTGCGCCGGGGAACGGCTCCAGGCGCTGAAGGTTTCCAGCAGCAGGGCCACCGCGTCGTATTCGAAGCCCTCCACGGCCGACCAGTCCAGCCACCAGGCGCCGGGCGCCGCCGCGGCACCGCTGCGCAGGCGCACCACCGAATGCGCACCGACCAGCGCCGGGCTGCGCCAGTAGAAGTCGCCGGCGCCGTCCGGCAGCGGCACGGCCTCGGCCGCCAGGGAGAACCAGGGCGGCGGCGACTGGCCGAAACGCTCCGCATAGCCGATGGCCGCGGCCTCGAAAGGCTCGCGGCGGCCGGTGGCACGGTAGAGGTCGAACAGGGCGAACCAGCGCTCGCGCTGGACGGCTTCGTCCAGGCCCGCCTCGGCGGCTTCATCGAGCAGGCCACGCAGGCTGGTTTCCGCGGCCGCCGCATGGCCGTTGGCGAATTCGATGGCCGCCTCTTCGATCGCGGGGTCGTGCACGAAACCCGGCAAGGCCGGCTGGGGGCCGGGCAAGGGGCCGGGGCCGGTGGCGACGAGTTGCGCGATCGGGCCGTCGCCGGGCGCGAGGTCGGCCAGGGCGATGGCCGGCAGTTCGGCGTCCGGCAGTTCCAGGTCGGGCAGTTCGAGGTCGGGAACCATCACCTGCGCCACGACGGCCGGCAGCGGCGCCGGCACCGGGACCGGTGCTGGCGCGGCCGGCAAGGCGGCCACCGCGATGGCTGGGGGCGATGGCGCCTTCGGGCTGCCCGCCGCATTGCCGCCTTCGTAAGGCGTGGTGGCGGCGAAATTGGTGGGCGGCGGCGTGAAGCGCGAGCCGAAGCTGAAGGCGGCGCCGGCTGTCAGCGGCTGGTGGCGCGAGGCCTGCGAGTCAGGCGGGCGCGGCGCCGCGCCGGCGGCGGCTGGCGCGGGCCCGGCTGCGGCCACGGGCGCCAGCGCCTCGGCGGGCTCCGAAGGCCGGGTCTTCCACCACTGCCGCGACATCTGCTCCTCGATCTCGTTGATCTTGCGCAGGGTGACGGCTCGTTCTTCGGAATTGTGGTCCGGCGCGGTGTCCAGGAAGCCGGTGGCCTGGGACTCGTTTTCCTGTTGGGCGCCTTCGGCCCCGGGCTGGCTGGAGGCGGCCAGGCGGCGCATGCGGCGCAGCTGGTCGAATTCGCGCTGGCGCACCAGGTCGTGGCGCCGGCGCCGCTCCATCAGCTCGCGCAGCAACTGCCGGCCCTTGGTGGTGTCGCTGTCGGTTTCGGACTCCGCCTCGATCGCGGACGGCGCCGTGCCAAGGTTGCTGCGCGCCGTGCTGCCGGGCAGCACCAGACGAACCACCTTGCTGAAGAATCCGGCCGGGCCGTCCTTGCGCATGGGGTGAAACGGGCTCGGCGGTGGGGGATCAGTCCCCGAACATCTTCTGTTTGAGTTCGCGGCGTTGCTGGGCTTCCAGCGACAGCGTGGCGGTGGGCCGGGCCAGCAGGCGGCCGACGCCGATCGGCTCGCCGGTCTCGTCGCAGTAGCCGTAGTCGCCGGCGTCGATGCGCACGATGGACTGCTCGATCTTCTTGAGCAGCTTGCGTTCGCGGTCGCGGGTGCGCAGTTCGAGGGCGTGTTCTTCCTCGATGGTGGCGCGGTCGGCGGGATCGGGCACCACCACGGTGTCTTCGCGCAGGTGCTCGGTGGTTTCACCGGCGTTGGCCAGCATGTCCTGCTTGAGTGCCGAGAGCTTGTGGCGGAAGAAGGCCAGCTGCTTCTCGTTCATGTACTCGCTGTCGGGCATGGAGAGGACTTCGGCGTCGGTCAGGGTATCGGCCGACTTGGTCTTCCAGTTCTGGGCAAGCTTGGGGTCTTTCTTCACGGGGGCGGGAACGGTGGAAGGCATGGTCGTGAATGTGCTGAACGGGGAGACGGAAGGAACCGCCCTGAGGCGATGCCGGCGATGTTACGGGTGGATCACCCCGACGGGAAGCCGGGAGGCCGCCGTCACCTGGTAGGACGGCACCTGCCGCAGCCGTCCGTCGGGTGGCACCGGCGATTTCACCGGCGCGCGATTGTATAGGCCGAAACCGCTGCGAATGCTGACCTCAGACGAGGCATTGCTCCAATCCCTGCTGAAAGATGTCGCGCGGCAGCTCGATGCCGATGAAGACCATCTTGCTGTTGCGTGTCTCTTCCGCGCCCCAGGCCGGGCCCAGGTCGCTGCCCATCAGCTGGTGCACGCCCTGGAAGATCACCTTGCGGTCGGTGCCCTGCATGTTGAGCACGCCCTTGTAACGCAGCATGCGCGGGCCGTAGATGTTGACGATGGCGCCCAGGAAGTCCTCGAGCTTGGCCGGGTCGAAAGGCCGCTCGGACTTGAAGGCGAAGC
Source organism: Xylophilus rhododendri (assembly GCF_009906855.1). Classification (NCBI taxonomy): domain Bacteria; kingdom Pseudomonadati; phylum Pseudomonadota; class Betaproteobacteria; order Burkholderiales; genus Xylophilus; species Xylophilus rhododendri. Next base: position 3,929,752 of record NZ_CP047650.1, on the reverse strand, counting down.
TCTTCACGTCGTCGTCGTGATGGTGGTGGTGGCCATGGCCTTCGTGGGCATGCGAGGGATGGTCGCAATGCTCGCCGTGGGCGTGGTCATGGTGGTCGTGATCGTGGTCGTCGCCGTCTTCCTTGAGGAAGTCCGGGTCGATGTCGAGTGTGGCGTTCAGATTGAAGCCGCGCAGGTCGAGCACGTTGGAAAGCGGCACGTTGCCGAAATTCACCGCCTGGATGGGAGCGCGCGGGTTCATGTGCTTGAGGCGATGGATCAGCGCCTCGGTCTCCTCGGCGCTGACCAGGTCGGTCTTGCTGACGAAGAGCTGGTCGGCGAAGCCCACCTGGCGGCGCGCTTCCTGGCGGTCGTTCAACTGCTGGGGCGCGTGCTTGGCATCGACCAGGGTCAGGATGGAGTCGAGCAGGTAGCTCTCGGCGATCTCCTCGTCCATGAAGAAGGTCTGGGCCACCGGGCCGGGGTCGGCCAGGCCGGTGGTCTCGATGACCACGCGGTCGAAGTCGAGCAGGCCCTTGCGCTTCTTGGCGGCCAGCAGCTGCAGGGCCTCGCGCAGGTCCTCGCGGATGGTGCAGCAGACGCAGCCGTTGCTCATCTGCACGATCTGCTCGGTGCTCTCGGTGACCAGGATGTCGTTGTCGATGTTCTCCTCGCCGAACTCGTTTTCGATCACGGCGATCTTCATGCCGTGGTTTTCGGACAGCAGGCGCTTGAGCAAGGTGGTCTTGCCCGAGCCGAGGAAGCCGGTGAGGATGGTGGCGGGGATGAGGCTCATGGGGAGGAAATCCTGGGGCGGGTCGAGGGCAACGAAGCAGTTTAGCGAGGCCGTCAAGCCCCTGCGTTCAGGCCCGTCGCATGACCGCCAGGCCCTTGAGGTATTCGCCCTCCGGGAAGGTCAGGGTCATGGGATGGTCGGCGGCGCCGGCCATGCGCTGGACGACGTAGCCGTCGATGCCCGCGTCGTTGCCGGCCGAGGCCACGATCTTGTGGAACAGCTCCGGCGGCACGCCGCCCGAGCAGGAGTAGGTGAACAGCACGCCGCCCGGGGCCAGCAGTTTGAGCGCCAGGCGGTTGATGTCCTTGTAGGCGCGCGCGGCGCGTTCGGCATGGGCCGAGGTGGGCGCGAACTTGGGCGGATCGAGCACGATGGCGTCGAAGACGCGGCCTTCCTGGCCGAAGCGGCGCAGGCTGGCGTTCACGTCGGCGTCCAGGAATTCATGGGCGCCGTCGTCGAAGCCGTTCAGGCGCAGGTTCTCGCGCGCCTGCTGCAGGGCCGGGCCGGAGGAGTCGATGGTGGTCACCTGCCCGTCCGTCACGCCCGCGCCGCGCTGGCCGACCAGGGCCGCGACGGTGAAGCCGCCGGTGTAGCTGTAGCAGTTGAGCACCCGGCACGCCCCCAGGCGCTGCACCGTGTCGGCGAAGGCCTTGCGGCTGTCGCGCTGGTCGAGGTAGTAGCCGGTCTTGTGGCCGGTGGCGATGTCCAGGCCCAGGCGCCAGCCGTGCTCCTGCAGCACCAGCGCCGTGGGGCCCTCGCCGCGCAGCCAGCCGGTGACCTCGGGCAGGCCTTCGAGGCCGCGGGCGCTGGCGTCGGAGCGTTCGTAGAGGCGGGTGAGGCCGGTGGCGGCCAGCAGGGCGTCGGCGAGTGGCTGCTTCCAGCGCTCGGCGCCGGCGCTGCCGAACTGGGCGACCAGCGTGTCGCCGTAGCGGTCCACCACCAGGCCGGGCAGGCCGTCGGATTCGCCGTGCACCAGGCGCAGGCCGTCGCTGGGGATGTCGAGCCGGCCGCGCATGGCGACGGCGGCCTGCACCCGGGCGGCGAAGAAGGCGGCGTCGATGCGGTCGGCCTCCACGAAGCTCCAGCAGCGGGCGCGGATGCGCGAGCTGGGGCTGAAGGCGGCCCAGGCCAGGAAGCGGCCGTCGTGGGCTTCCACCCGCACCGTCTCGCCGCTGTCGGCGCCGCCGCGGGCGATGGCCGATTCGAAGATCCAGGGGTGTTGGCGCAGCAGGGAGCGTTCCTTGCCGTCGCGGAGTTTCAAGGTTTTCATGGGAAGAACGGGCGGTGCGGGCCGCCCGGTGAAGGCATCAGGTCTTGGGTTTGTGGCGGCCGTGCGCACGCGGATGGGCGGCGTCGTAGACCTGCGCCAGATGCTGGAAATCGAGCCGGGTGTAGACCTGGGTGGTGGTGATGTTGGCATGGCCCAGCAGCTCCTGCACCGCACGCAGGTCGCCGCTGGATTGCAGCAGGTGGCTGGCATAGGAGTGGCGCAGCATGTGCGGATGGACCGGCGCGGCCAGCCCGGCCGCCAGGCTGCGGCCGCGCAGGCGCTGCCAGACCGCCTGGGGCGTGAGCCGGGTGCCGCGCCGGCCGGGGAACATCGCCGTCTGCGACAGGCCGTCGGCCGGCAGCGCGCTCAGGCGCACCGGCAGCCACAGCGCGATCGCCTCGGCGGCCTTGCCGGCGATGGGCACGCTGCGCCATTTCTTCCCCTTGCCGCGGACATGGACCATGCCGTCCTGCAGGTCGACCCAGCCGTGGCCGGCGTCCTGGCCGGCTCCGGAGGCCACGGCATCCAGCGCCACCAGCTCGCCCACCCGCAGGCCGCAGCCGTAGAAGAGTTCGACCATGGCGGCGTCGCGCTGGTCGAGCCAGGCATCCTGCTCGGACTCGGGCGCTTCGGCGCTGAAATCGGCCAGCTGGCCCGCGTCGTCCACCCCCAGCGCCTTGGGCAGCGGCTTGGGCGCCTTGGGGGCACGCACCTGGGCCACCGGGTTCTGCGCGATAAGGCCCTCGCGGCCCAGCCAGGCGTAAAAGCCGCGCCAGCCCGAGAGGATCAGCGCGATGCCGCGTGCGCTGCGGCCGGCTGCAAACATCTGCGCGGCGAAGCGGCGGATATGGGCGTGGTGGGCGGATTCGATTTCGACCTTGGCGCCGGCGCAGGCGGCCAGCAGCTTCAACAGGTCGAGCTGGTAGAGGGTGACGGTACGCTCGGCCAGACGTTTTTCGAAACGCACATGGTCGAGGTAACGCAGCACCAGCGGATGGCTGATCGGCTCCTGGCCATCCGCCGCGTCGGCCATCTCAGTCGCGCAGGCGGCCGAGCGCGGCGCTGGCGATGGCCGCCATGCGCTGCAGGAAATCGGTGCCCATGGCGGCGTCGAAGCGGGCGGGCTCGGGCGAGGCCAGCACCAGCAGGCCGAAGCAGTCGCCCTCGGGCGTGCGCAGCGGCATCAGGGCGAGCGATGCGGCCTCGTCCGGCCGGTCGAGCAGGCGCACCGCGTCGAAGCCGCGGTTGGGGCCGCAATAGGGCTCGCCCAGCGACGCGGCGAAAGCGCGCAGTTCCTCACCCGGATCGCGGGCGAAGCTGGCCAGGCGATGGCCCGGCGCCACCTCCCACACCCGTACCGCCGCCTGCGGCAGGGAGAACTGCTCCAGCGCGGCCTCGACGGTGCGGGCCGGCAGTTCGGACGGATCGGCCGTGCCCGCCAGCACCAGCGACCAGCGGTGCAGCCGGTCGGCGATGGCCGTGTTCTCGTGGCTGTTGCGCACCATGGCCATCAGGCGCTGCTCCAGGCCCTTGATCTTCTCGCGCAGCATCTCGGCCTGGCGCTCCTGCAGGCTGACGGCGCGGGCGCCGTGCGGGCTGGTGAGCTGCACGCCGGTCAGCACCTCGGCATGGCGCTCGAAGAACTCGGGCGTGTTGACCAGGTAGCCGGCGATGTCGTCCTCGGTGATGGGCGGCACGGAGGCGTCCGGGATTTCCGGATGGGTGGTGGAGATGGTCATGGGTTCAGAACGGAGGGGATCGAATCGGGCACGTCGATGCGGCCCTCGAAGACGGTGACGGCCGGGCCGGTCATGGAGACGGCGGAATCGCCGCCGGCCCAGGAGATGGTGAGTGTGCCGCCGCGGGTTTGCACATCCACCCGGCTGTCGAGCAGGCCGAGCCGGATGCCGGCCACCACCGCCGCACAGGCGCCGGTGCCGCAGGCCAGCGTCTCGCCGGCGCCGCGTTCATATACCCGCAGGCGGATGTGCGAGCGGTCCAGCACCTGCATGAAACCGGCGTTGACCCGCTGCGGAAAGCGCGGATGGCGTTCGATGCGCGGCCCCATCGCGGCGACCGGGGCGGCATCGACGTCGTCGACCACCCAGACCGCATGCGGATTGCCCATGGAGAGCACCGCCACATGCGCCACCGGATCGCCCGCCTCGCTGCCCAGCGCCAGCGGCCAGAGCTGCCAGCCACCGTCGGCTTGCGCGGAAATGCCGGCCACATCGAAAGGCACCAGGCCGGCGTCGAACACGGGCGCGCCCATGTCCACGGTGACGCGCCCGTCGGCATCGAGCCGGGGCTCGATCACGCCCCCCTTGGTCTGCACCCGGATCGCGTCGCGCCCGGTCAGGCCGTGTTCGACCACGTAGCGCACGAAGCAGCGCGCGCCGTTGCCGCACTGCTCCACCTCGCCGCCGTCGGCGTTGAAGATGACGTATTCGAAGTCGATGCCCGGCGCGGGCGATGGCCGCACCGACAGCACCTGGTCGGCGCCGACGCCGAAATGGCGGTCGGCCAGGAAACGGATCTGTGCGGGCGACAGGCCCAGCAGGCCGCGGGTCTCGTCGAGCACGACGAAGTCGTTGCCGGCGCCCTGCATCTTGGTGAACGGAATCTGCATCCGGCGATTATCGTCCTGCGAACCTGCGCTCAAGGCTTATCGGGGCTTGGCGAAGTCGGCCTCGATCCAGCGCAGGGCGGAGCTCCGGTTGAGCACGAAGCCCGGCGAGACCTTGATGCGCGCCAGCTCCTCGCCCGCCGCGTCCTGGGCGCTGAGGGTGGCGCTGGGGTTGTCCTCGTCGGGCTCGATGTCGAGCATGACGGTGATGCGGCCCTTGTCGGTCTCGACCTCGAACTGGCGGTGCAGGGTGGCGTGCAGGTGCTGCTCGGCGCGGCGGATGACCTCGGAGGCCGTCTTCACCAGCGTGTTGAAGGCGGCGGCGTCGAGCGGCTTGGGGTTCTTCTTGTCGCGGCCCATGGTCCAGGGGCCGACGAGTGCCGGCTCGCTCTTGCCGGCCTGGGTCATGGCGACGGCCCAGCCGTCGTCTTCCTCGTTCTTGACGACCTTGGCGGTCCAGCCGTTGAGCTGCCAGAGGCGGGGTTCGCGGATGTCGGTTGTTTCGCCGTTTGGCTCTTGCTGCATTTCCATGGCGGCTGCGGGTCTTCCAGGCAAAAAGCCGGGAAGCCTAACCGACTACGCGGATCTGGACACTAGCCGTCATCCCGGCTGCTGAACTCAGTCCGCTGGTCCGCCACAGCCGACTCGCGCAAGTCATTGCGCGACCCGTCGCCCTGAAACTTGACCATCGCGACCGTGCCATCGAGATGACGGGTCCATGTGACCCTGTCACCTGGGGTCAGCCCGAGAGATTTTCGGATACCGGCCGGAATCGTGACCCGCCCCTTCGTTGTAACCGTGGCCTTGACCATGGGAAAGTCCTCACTAACGCTCCAGGGTGAGTGTGCCCCAGTCTATTTTCATTCAGTGCGCCCCCACCGACACCTGCACCTGCATCGCCCCGCCCTTCTCGAAGTACAGCGTCATCTCGTAGCTGCGGCCCCATTGCAGCGGCTCCTTCAGGCCCTGCAGCAGCAGGTGCGGCTTGCCTTCGGTGAACTGGGTCTCGCCGCCGGGCTGGATGTCGATGGTCTTCTGCAGGCCGGCCTTGGCGACCGGGCCGCCGGCGCGGAACACGACCTTGTCGGCGATCGGCGTGACCACCTTGACGATGCGGTTGGCCGCAGTCACGTCCTCCAGCGAGAAATACACCGGCGCGCTCTTGACGCCCGGCGCGGTGGCCTCGGCCCAGGGATGCACGAAGACCATGCCCGGCAGGTAGTACTCGTGGGCGTCGGCGACGGGGGCGATGGAAGCGGCGGCACCCAGCAGGGCCAGGGTGCAGAAGAGGCGTCGGGAAGTCATGGAGGAGAAAAAGGGAAATTCAGGAGGAAAAGGAAATCGCGTAGCCCCAGGCGTCGAGCCGCTCGGGGATGGCGTTGAAGGCCAGCGTGACCCGCGGGCCGCCGCGGTTGAGCGGCACCTCGTGCTGCAGGTAGCTGGGAAAGAGCACCAGGTCGCCCGCCTCGGGCTGGGGGCCGATCCACTTGTCGGCATTGAAGGGACCGACCTCGGCGCCGCCATGGGTGTTGGCGAAGACGAAGTCCCGCCCGCCCAGGTTGCGCATGAAGACGGTGTTGGCCGAGGCGTCGCAGTCGCTCAGGTAGAGCACGCCGGAGACGAAGCAGTTGGCATGGTTGTGCACCGCCTGCCGTCCGCCGGTGGACATGGCGTTGAGCCACATCTCCTTGATGCCCCAGCGCAGCTGCTCGCCGAACAGCAGGCGGCCCATCTCGACCACATGCGGGCCGACACGCCGAGCCAGGTCCTGCAGCAGTTCGGGATGGTCGTCGGCGCCCAGGATGCGGGTGTGCTGCAGCTCGCCCGAGAGGTGGTTGGCCAGCGCGGCCTGGTCCATCAGGCCCTCCCGCAGCGCCTGCACCTGCTCGGGCGAAATGGCCTGCGCCACCCGCATCACGGGCGTCGGGAACAGGGAGAAGACTTCCCGCTCGGCCATGTCAGTTGGCGATCGCCACGATGCGGGTCAGCGACCAGAAGGCGGCCACCGCACCGATCACGTACAGCGCCGGCTGGCGCAGCGAGGCGAAGCCGCGCACCCGGCCGAAGAGGCGCACCGCCCCCAGGCCAGTCCGACCACCAGCAGCTGGCCGGCCTCCACGCCGATGTTGAAGCCCAGCAGCGCCACGGTGATGTTGTGCTGCGGCAGGCCGATGTCCTTGAGCGCGCCGGCAAAGCCCAGGCCGTGCACCAGGCCGAAGAGGAAGGCCACCAGCGCGGGCCAGCGGCGGCTGAGCGTCTGGCGGTCGCGCATCGCCTCGGCGCAGACCAGCACGATGGACAGCGCGATGCAGGCCTCCACCGGCGGCGGCCGCAGCGTGAGCCAGCCCAGGGCGCTGGCGGCCAGGGTCAGGCTGTGGGCGGCGGTGAAGGCGGTGATGGTGCCGACCAGGCGGCGGTTCAGGCCCACCAGGAAGAGGAGGCCGATGACGAACATCAGGTGGTCGATGCCGCTCAGGATGTGCTCCACGCCGAGCACGGTGTAGAGCCTGGCCAGCTCGAAGCCGCCGCGCTCGTCGCGCGCGCTGCCGAAAAGCTGCACCGTGGGCTGGGCGCCGCTGACGGTGACGACGCTCTGCTGGCCGTCGCGCCAGAGGATGCGGATGATGGCGGCCGAATAGGCCTCGCCCACGCCGCGCACCCCCAGGGTGCCGGCCAGGCCGCCGGGGCCGCAGGCCACGGTCTGGGCGTCGGCCAGGCAGCCCTCGGGCCAGAGCACGGTCAGTTCCTCGGCGATCGGCTTGACCTTGGCCGGCGCGCCCCAGGACCAGACGAACTGGCCATGGTCCACCTCGCGCATGGTCATCTCGGCCAGGCTCATCTCGTGGGCCTGGCCCGCGAGGGCGGTGCAGCCGAGCAGCAGCGCGGCCATCCAGCGCAGCAGCAGCGCCGTCATGGCTTGCCGCCTTCGGCCGCGGGCGCGATGCGCACGGTGTACTTCTTGCCCATCTCGCGCACGGCGGCGCTGCTCATCTCGGCCATGGTGTCGTCGCGCCAGTCCTGGTAGACGGCGGGCTTGATGTCCTCGAACACGGCGGGTACCGGCGGATGCGCGGCCTCCAGCATCACCACCCGCAGGCCGGCGCTGCTGGGCACGGCGATCCACTGCTGGGGCGTGGCCTGGTCCATGGCCTTGGTGAAGTCCTCGCCGTAGCTCGCCACCAGGTTGGTGCGGGGGCGGTTCTTGAAGCTGCGCAGATCGCTCTGGGTGTCGGACTCGGCGCGTTTGGCCAGCGCGTCGACGAAGGCCTTGGTGGATTCGGGCGTGCTGTCGCCGACGATCACGGCTTCCAGGAAGTCGTAGCGCGCGGGTGCGTCGTAGCGGGCGCGGCGGGCCTCAAACCATTTCTGCAGGCCGGGCTCGTCGATCTTGGGCAGGGTGATGCCGGACTGCATCACGCTGAGCGACTTGAAGATCACCCGCTCGCGGATGGTGGTGTCGCCACGGTCCAGGCCCAGGGCCAGGCCTTCGCGGTAGAGGATCTCGTTGTCGGTCCAGCGGTCGGTCAGCTTCTTCATGTCGTCGGCGCTGGGCTCGCGGCCCATGCCGTTCAGGAAGATGTCGTGGGCTTCCTTCTGCACGTCGGCACCGACGGTGATGGTCTGCGGTTTCTCGCGGCCGGAATCGATGAAATGGTCGGCGGCGAAGATGAGGGCGCCGAGCAGCAGGAAGTGAAGCAGCGGCTCCTTGGCGGCGCGCTGGAAAAAGGCGGGGGCGTTCATGTCTTGAGCCTGGGGGAGATGTATGAAAGGTCGTTGACGGTCGGGCTGGAAAAAAACTAGCGGGCCGGCACGCAGCGCGCATGCGCGGCCTGCAGTTCGGCGAGCAGCGCGGGCGACTGGGTGGCCCGCGCCAGCGCGAGCAGCGGCTCGCAGGCGGGGCGGAACTCAGGGCTCTGCCGCACCAGGGCCATCAGCGTGGGCTGCACCTGCCGCAGCATGGCGGCGGGGTCGGCCACCGGCCGCACGGTGGTGCCGAAGGCGAGGTAGCGGCGGCGGGCGTCCCAGTAGGCCGACAGGCGCTCGGGCCCATCGCCATCGCGGGCGATCTCGCCGTATTGCGGCTGCAGGGCATCGAGCAGGGCCAGCAGGCGCTGGCGCGGCAGCGCTTCCGGCGCATAGGTGGCCCAGGGCGCGCGGTGGTTGACCACCGGCAGGTCGTCGGTATTGACCGGCGCATCGCCCGCGAAACGGCGCAGCGCGGCCGGTCCGGCGATGGCGCTGCCGGCGACGGCGAAGGTGTCCTCCAGCCGAGCCGTGGCCAGGCCACGCGCCAGGCCCGGCAGCGCCTGTGCCTGGGCGAGCCGGCCTTGCAGCGCGGCCAGGTCGATGCGGCCGTCGCCCGGCAGGGCCACGAGGCCGATCACCGGCGTGTCCAGGCTGTTGCTGGCCAGCACCGCGATGGCCTTGGGGAACACCTTCTGGAAGGCGGCGACGATGCTGCGCAGGGTCTGCAGGTCCATCTGGTGGATGGCCAGCCACTGGCAGAACAGGCCGCCGGGCGCCAGGCGTTCGCGCACGGCGCTGAACTGCTCCACGGTGTAGAGCGAGCCGGCTCCGCTGCGGGCGGGATGGAACAGGTCGGCCACTACCACGTCGTAGGCCGGGCCCTGTGCCTGCACGAAGCGGCGGGCGTCGGCCGACACCAGGTGCAGCGGCCGGGCCGGATGCGGCGCCGCGGGCGATTGCGCGAACAGGGCCGTCGCCGCCGCCACCTCGGGCAGCAGTTCGACCGCGTCGACCTGCAGATCGGGCTGCTGCGCCGCCGCGGCCGCCGTGAAGCCGGTGCCCACGCCGAGCAGCAGGGCGCGCCGGGGCGCCGGATGCAGCAGCAGCGGCAGCTGGGCCAGCCGCCATTCGACCAACCCGCTGGCGCTGCTGCCCTCCTGCGCCCGGTTGTTGATGCGCAGGCGCGAGACGCCTTCGCCATCCTCCACCACACTCACCGCGGCCATCACGCCGTCGCGGTAGCTGCGCACCTGGCCGCCTTCGGGCATCTCCACGAAGCGCAGCGGCGGCAGGGCCAGCGCCAGCACACAGGCGACGGCCGCCAGCGCCACCACCTGCGGCCGGCGCCAGCGCGCGGGCAGCTGCAGCAGCAGATAGGCCAGCACCAGCAGGCCCAGCACGAGGTGCGCGCCCAGCGCCGGCAGCAGCCAGACGCCGACCAGGGCCGGCGCCAGCGCCGCGCCCGCGGTGTTCACCGCCAGCGCCCGACCCAGCGGCCAGCCGCGCGACTGCGCCTGCAGGCAGAGGTGGGTGAACAGCGCCCCCATCACCAGGGTAGGCAGCCACATGACGGCGGCGGCGGCCAGCGTCTCGCCGGCCAGGGCGGCGACAGCGCCCTCCCCCAGCCAGCGCGCGGGCCAGGCGCACAGCACATCGACCTCGCGCAACACGAATCCCGACAGCAGCACGGCCAGCGCCAGGGCCTGCAGCAGGCGGTCGCGCGCCAGGTCGGCATCGCCGAGCCGGTGCGCGAAGCGCTGGTAGAGCGCCGCGCCCGCCGCCGTGCCCAGCAGGTACATGGCCAGCAGCAGGGCGTAGCTGTAGACGGTGTTCTCGGTGACCTGGCTGAGCACCCGCACCGCCAGCACCTCGTAGCCGATGCCCAGGGCACCGGTGGCCAGCAGCAGGCCCGCCAGGCGCCACTGCGCATGCGTCTGCGGCACCAGCGCGGCGGACGGCGTGACCGGGCGATCCCGCCACATCAGCCAGCCCACGGCCGCGCACAGCGCATTGGCCGCGGCGCACAGCCAGGCGGTGCGCTGCAGGCCCCAGTGCGGCAGCACCAGGAACACCACGGCCAGCACACCGGCGACTGCACCCAGGGTGTTGGCGGCATAGAGCGCGCCGAGCCGGCTGTGCGCGGCGCGCAACTGGCTCTCCAGCGCGGGAAGCGTCGCGCCCATGGCGGCGCTGGCGGGCAGCAGCAGCACGAAGGGCAGGACGAAGGAAACGGTCCAGTGCCAGCCGGCGGAGGGCTCGGCACCGATCAGGCGGGCGCCCTGCTGCACCAGCGCGGGCATCACGAAGGCGCAGGCCACGCCCCACAGCAGGAGCAGCAGCTCGCAGGCCACGTACCAGCGGCCCGGCCAGCGGCTTCTGGCGATGGTCTCGCCCAGGCCCCAGGCGCCGAGCGCCAGGCCGCCGAAGAAGGCGGCCAGCACGGCCAGCACCGCCACGATCTCATGGCCCAGGCCCGCGCCGAACTGCGCGGTCCAGACCACCTGCCAGCCCAGGCCCGCGGCGCCGGACAGCAGCATGACGCACAAGGCCGGCACGAGGCCGGCTGCTTGTTGTCTGCCCGCCGGCAGGATCGCTCCTGCCGGCGGGTGAAGGACACCGGAGGCTCGCGCCCTCGGTGCGGTCCCAGGCTGCATTTACTTGACGCCTGCGACCTTGACCGCGTTGGTCACTTCGATATAGACCGGGTTGCTGTAGAACCACAGGTCAGCCCAGCCAGCCACGTCGTAGCTGGCGTACTTCACGCCACCCAGGGTGCGCATGTGCGCCGGGCAGGCCGCGTCGCTGCAGGCGATCTTGCCCGGCAGCGTGGTGTCGGCCGGGTTCGAGCCGAAGTCCAGCAGCGGGTTGCCGTTGGCATCGGTCTCGAAAGGCACCGAGGCCGGCAGGTTGCTGCCGCGCAGGCGGAAGTACTGCGAGGCGGTGGCGGCCGGCACGATGTAGCTCATCGAGATGGTGCCGTCGGCTGCCTTGGTCCAGTTCTTCGTGTTGAACACCTTGGCGATCTTGGTCGAGCTGTTGGTGGCGGCGGTCGAGTTCAGCAGGCCGGCGTAGCGGGCGCCGTCGCTGGGGTCGACATAGCCGGTCACCAGGCCGTTGATCACGTCCACATGGTCCAGCACCGGCGCGTTCAGCGGCTGGTCGATGTTGACCTGCTTGAGCGAGGGGTTCGGGAACGAGTAGGGCGAGTTGTTGGTGCCCACCGGGTCACGCAGCACCACGGTCACGACCAGGTCGGTGCCGGGGCGGACCACCAGCTTCTCGCCCATGGTGGCGCAGCCGTTGATGCGCACGTCGCCGTTGGCGGCCACGGCGTTGGAGCCGGCCTTCTGCATCAGGGCGTGGCCGGCATTGCGCGGCAGGCCCGGGTTGGCGGCACAGACGGTGAAGGACAGGCGGTCGATCAGCTGGCCGTTGGCCACGAAGCTGTTGCCGCTGCGCAGGCCGTCGATGATGCCGCCGGCGGTCAGGTCGCCCGCGCCCTTGCGCACCATCACGAAGTCGCGGGTGTATTCGCCGGGGAAGAAGTCGGCCGTGGTCTCGCGCTGGTCGGGACCGAAGCTGCCGCGGTTGTGATAGTCGGAGCTGCCGAAGAACCACCAGCCGCGGCCTTCGCCCAGCAGTGCATCCCAGACGCCGCCGACCTGCGCCGCGTACACGCCGGTGCCGCCGTAGGTGCCGCCGCCGACGGCGCCGGTGCCGTAGCTGCCGCGGCCTGCTTCAGCCTGGTGGCCGGGCATGGATTCGAAGCCGAAGGCGATGCGCGGAGCCGCGTTGTTGAAGTTGCGCAGGTGCTCGATGTTGAAACCGGCGTTGGTCAGCGGGTTGTAGGCACCGGCGCGCTCCAGGTGGGCGGGCACGAAGTAGCTGGTCGACGGCGCCTTCTCGTTCATCCACTTGATGCCTTCGAGGGTCTTCAGGTGGCCCAGGTTGGCGGTGGTGGAGCTGTTGGTGCCGGTGATCTTGCGCGCGGTGGCGTCGATCAGGCTGTTGTTGGCGCTGCCGGTGACCGAGCAGTCCCAGTTGTTGCCGGCGCCGGTGCTGTCGTTGCCGCGGCTGTTGTCGGTGTCGCTGCGGTCGAAGCAGTACTCGTACTGGGCCTGCAGGTTGGCGTTGCCGCCGGTGGCTGCCGAGGGGAAGGGCAGCTGGCCGTTCAGCACGGTGGTGGAGATGTGCTCGTGGCCGGGCGCGTTCTGCTCGACGCCGATCCAGATCGGCTTCTTGCGGCTGCGGCTCTCGGCTTCGGTGATCGGGTACTGGAATTCCGAGATTTCCTGCCAGCGGAACATGGCCTTGGGCGAGGAGGTGCTGTTGCCCTTGATGTCGGCCGCGCCGTTGGGCAGGGTGGCCTGCCAGGTCTGGTTCGGGCCCTTCAGGTCGGTGGCCGGCTGGCCGCCGCTGGGGATGGTGCTGCCCGAGGGGATGCCGAGGGCGGGAGCCACCGGCTGGAAGGGGTCTTCGGCCAGTGTGCAGTTGCGGGTGGAGCTGCCGCCGTGGTCGGCCTGCACGAACCAGTCGAGGTTGAAGGTGCCGGCCGACTTGTCGATCAGCTTCTTCATCGACAGCGTGCCGTCGGAGCAGGTGGTGTGGTTGTGGAAGTCACCGGTCACATAGGTGCCGGCGGCCTTGGTGGCGGCCTTGTCGGCGGCCTGTGCCATCAGCGGGCTGAAAGCCGGCAGCGTGGCGGCGAGCGTGGCCAGGGCCACGGCGGTCTCGCGCATCTTGAAGGAAGTCTTCGTCATGGAATGCTCGTCCTGAAATCGAAAGGTGGGGGCGCGGCGACTCAGGTCGTCGGCGTCTGGGTCTGGTCGCCGTACAGGCGGACCTTGCCGTCCTGCAGCCTGACCAGGCTGGTGAAGGGGGTGGCGGTGCTGTCCACGTCGGCGTTGGTGACGGTGGCGTTCAGCGTGCAGACGCCGGCGGCGTTGCAGTTGGTGATCGTCACGCCCGACAGGGTGACGCCGGGGAAGGCCAAATCCGGCGTGGTGGAACGCGCGGTGGCTTCCTGCGCCAGGTTGGCGCGCAGGGAAGGCTTGTTGTAGCCGGCGTCCAGGAAGCCGTCGTCGAACAGGTCGACGAAGGCCGAGCTGGTCAGGCCGGAGTAGGTGTTCAGCGCGGCCAGGCCGTTGCCGAAGTCGCTGGCGAAGGCGCTTTGCTGGGCAGCGGTCACCGTGGTGGCGGTGCCGCCGCCGGTGGGAGGAGTGGTGCCGGTGACGACAGGGTCATTGCCGTCGCCGCATGCGGCCAGGGCGGCCAGCAGGCCGGCGACGACCGTCAGTCGCAAGGAGGTACTGCGCGTATACATCTAGGTTTGCCTTTCAGGGGACTGGTTCAGAAGCCCGATGGAAGTGGCCGGCGGGAGCCGGTGATTCGAATCAGCCACGGAAGTTCAGCTTAAAAACATGTCATTACGTAGTAGTGACGAATGCGTGACGGAAGCGAAAGCAGATTGAAAGATTCGGTCTTCGCCAAACCGTCACGCCCCGTAGGAATAATCGAAAAGAGTTCCTACGCTGCTTTACAAAGACGATGCCCCGCGCCCTGATCCGTCCCTCTCCCCTGCTCTGCGGCCTGCTGCTTTCCGGCGCCGCCCTGGCTCATGAAGACCCCGAGGGCGGCAAGCTCCACCTGCCCGACGTGGAGGTGCGCGGCCCGCGCGACGCAGCCATCGGCCTGGCCGACAGCGCCAGCGAGGGGGCGGTGGAGAAGACCTCCTTCCAGACCCGCCCCAAGCTGCGGCCGGGCGACATCGTGGAAGCCGTGCCCGGCGTGGTCGCCACCCAGCATTCGGGCGACGGCAAGGCCAACCAGTACTTCCTGCGCGGCTTCAACCTGGACCACGGCACCGACTTCGCGGTCACCGTCTCGGGCATGCCGGTCAACCTGCCGAGCCACGGGCATGGCCAGGGTTATGCCGACCTCAACTTCCTGATCCCGGAGCTGGTCTCGGGCGTGCGCTACCGCAAGGGTCCCTACTTCGCCGATGGCGGCGATTTCTCCCTGGCCGGCAGCGCCAGCCTGGATTACTTCAGCGCCCTCGACGCACCCTTCGCCGAAGTCACGGTGGGCGGCCACGACTTCAAACGCCTGGTGGCCGCCGGCTCGCATACCGTGCAGGACCGGACCTGGATGGGCGCCATCGAGATCGAGGGCAACGACGGCCCCTGGGACGTGCCCGAGAACCTGAGGAAGGCCAATGCGGTGCTGCGTTATTCGCAGGGCTCGCAGGCCCGCGGCTTCAGCCTCACCGGCATGGCCTACCGCAGCCGCTGGAACGCCACCGACCAGGTGCCGCAGCGCCTGATCGACAGCGGCGAGATCGGCCGCTTCGGCTCGCTCAACCCCACGGATGGCGGCAACACGCGGCGCCTGAGCCTGTCGGGCCAGTGGTTCGACAAGGGGGCGCATGGCGATACCGAGCTGTCCTTCTACGCCATCGACTACCGCTTCGACCTGTTCTCGGACTTCACCTACTTCCTCAACAACCCGGTCAACGGCGACCAGTTCGAGCAGGTGGACCGCCGCCAGGTCTACGGCACCCAGGCCACGCACCGGGTGGCCAACCGCATCGGCGGGCTCGACGGCGTGGTCAATTTCGGCCTGAGCTGGCGCGGCGACCGCATCGGCCAGGTGGGGCTCTACAACACCGAGGCGCGCGAGCGGCTGTCAACGGTGCGCGACGACAAGGTCTCGCAGGACCTGTTCTCGGTGTATGGCCAGCAGATGGTGAATTTCACCGAGCGCCTGCGCGGCTACGCCGGCCTGCGCGGCGACCTGCTGCGCTACGAGGTGACCGGCCGCGAGGCGGTCTACGGCGCGGCCAACAGCGGCAGCGGGCACGACAGCATCGCCAGCCCCAAGCTCGGCCTGGCCTACACGCTGACACCGGCGCACGAGCTGTACGTCAACGCCGGCACCGGCTATCACAGCAACGATGTGCGCGGCGCCACGATCACGACCAATCCGCAGGACGGCAGCGCGGCGCAGCGGGTGCCGGCGCTGGTCAAGGGCACCGGCTCCGAGATCGGCTGGCGCTTCCAGCCCGATGCCGACACGACCGCCACCCTGGCGCTGTGGCAGCTCAGGCTCGATTCGGAACTGGTCTACGTGGGTGATGCCGGCTCCACCGAAGCCGGCCGCTCCAGCAAGCGCCGCGGCCTGGAGGCCACGCTGCGCCAGAAGCTCGGCACCGCCTGGCAGCTGGAACTGGACGCCGCCCTGTCGCGCGCCCGCTTCCGCGGCGAGGCGCCGGCCGGCGAAGGCAATTACATCGACAACGCGGCCGACAAGGTGTTCGCCGGCGGCCTGACCTATGCCTCCGGCCCGCTGACCGCCTCGCTGCGCCTGCGCTATCTGGGCCCACGTGCGCTGGATACCCAGAACATCGAGCGCTCGAAATCCGCCACCCTGCTCAACCTGGCCACGCGCTACGCGCTGACGCCGAAGCTGACCCTGGGCCTGGACGTGTTCAACCTGGTCGGCCGCAAGGGCAACGACATCGAATACGCCTACGCCTCCTGCACCGCACGCGAAGTCACCAGCGGCAGCTGCGGCGGCGGCGTGGAAGACCGGCATGTACACCCGATGGAGCCGCGCACCGTGCGGCTGAGCGCGCGCATGGCCTTCTGAGCGCTGTACGCGAAACCGAAAGGCTTCGGTTTCACCGACGGGATTTCGCCTGAAGGCCTTCGAGGCGGAGCGGTGAGGAACACATTCACGCCCGGACCGGCGCCATGCCGGTCTTTTTGTTCCTTCCACCAACGGCCGCAGCCGCGGCCATCCCTCAGGAAATCCTCCATGTCCTTCCTAGCCAATCCAGCCACCACCATCACGAACAGCATCACCGGCATCGTCTCGGGCATCGGCAGCCTGTGCACCGGCAACCTCTCCGGCGCGCTGGACGCCATCCCCAACATCCTCGGCCTGGGCGGAAAGTCCAGCGACGCCGCATCCACCAGCGCCGATTCGATGACGAGCAAGGAAATGCGCGAACTGCTGAAGATGATGAGTGGCGACGAGGGCGCCCCGCTGGACCCCAGCTGCGCATGAGCTCCGGCGCCGATGCCGCGCGGGCCCGGGACGTGGTCCGCATGTTCGGCGCCTTGCGCGAGCATCGGCTCGACGAGGCGGAGCAGCTCTTCGCCGAGCTGGGCGACGCGGATTCCCGGGTGAAGAATCTGCGGGTGTTCCCGGTGCTGCTGGCGATCCAGCGGGGGCGGCCGCTGGACGCCCTGCAGTTCGTCAACAGCCTGCCCGGCGACCCCTGTCCCGAGCTGCGTGCGCTGTGCCTGCGTTTGCTGGGCGACCCACGCTGGCAGGGCGAGGCCGCCACCCTGCTGGATTCGTCCGATCCCGAGGTGGGCAAGGCCATGCGGGAGCTGCTGGCCGATACCCCCCTGGCCTGATTCAGTCGATCAGCGCACCGCCGTCGTGGAAGGGGTAAGGCCCTTCGAAAGTGCCGATGGCCGCGAGGTGGCTCACCAGCCGCCCGCCTTGCGGCAAGGCATGCAGCCGGAAGGCCGGCGGCTCCAGTTCCCATTGAGAAGGCGCCCGGGCATCCAGGTCCAGCGACACCTGGTGCGCCGGCCCCGGCGCGGTGCTGGCGATGGTGCCGCCGAAACGCACATCGATCGCGCGGTGCAGATGGCCGCAGATCACCCGCTCCACATTGTCGAAACGCCGCAGCAGCGCCTCCAGCGCCTCGGCGCCGCTGCGCAGGCCGATGGCATCCATGTGGCCGATCAGGGTCTGGAAGGGCGGATGGTGCATGGCGACCACCACCGGCTGCTCGCGCCAGCGCTCCAGCTCGGCCTCCAGCCAGGCGAGCTTGGGCGCATCCAGCTCGCCGTGCGGGGCGCCGGGCACGCTGGTGTCCAGCGTCAGCAGGCGCAAGCCGCCGACCGCCACGCTGTATTGCAGCAGGCTGCCGGCGGCGCCCAGGTAGTCGTGGTGCGGGAAGGCCAAGCGCAGCGCCTCGCGCTCGTCGTGGTTGCCGGGCAGCAGGTAGACCGGCATGTCCAGCGGCGCCAGCAGCTGCGCCAGGTGGGCGTATTCGGCCGGCCGGCCGAAGTCCACCAGGTCGCCGGTGATCACCACCGCATCGGGCCGCTGGCGCAGCGCCAGCACGCTCTGCACCGCGCGGCGCAGATAGGGCGCGGTGTCGATGCGGCCGTAGGCCAGGCGGCCGGGTTCGCGAATGTGGGTGTCGGTCAGCTGGGCGAGGAAGGTGGTGCTCATGGTGTCGTGTCGGGTGAGGGTGGGCCCAGCGATTCGCCGGGTCGCCAGGCATGGGGCAGCAGGCGGCTGGCGCTGGCATCCAGCGGTGTGCCGGCTGCTGCCGCGGGTGCCAGCAGCGCCACGCAGGTGGCGCCGATCTCGCGGTTGGGCTGGGCGATGGTGGCCAGGCTGGGCACCAGTTCCTGGCCCAGGGCGATGCCGTCGAAGCCGGCGATGGAGAGATCCTGCGGCACCCGCAGGCCGCAGGCATGGGCCGCGCGCAGGGCACGCAGGGCCAGCAGGTCGTTGGAGCAGACCAGGGCGCTCGGCCGGTCGGGCCGGGCGAACAGGGCCGCCAGGGGCGTTCCGGCATCGCCGTCGAAGGGCACTTCCACGACCGGCCCCGGCGGCAAGCCGGCGGCCAGCAGGCCGCGCTGGAAACCCTGCTGGCGGGCCCGCGAGCGGTCCGATGCCTTCAGGTCGCCGCACAGCATGGCGATGCGGCGATGGCCGCGCGCCAGCAGCGCATCGACCAGCTCGGCCACCGCGCCTTCGTTGTCCACCGCCACGCAGGGATGCGAGGCATGGCGGTTGTAGGCCAGCACATAGGGCAGCCCGGCCGCGCGGATCGCCTGCAGCGCCCGCGAGCGCGCCGGGTTCGACACCACCAGCACCAGGCCATCGACCCGCGGCAGCAGGGCGCTGACGGCGGCATGCTCCTGCGCGGGCCGGTATTCGGTGGTGCGCAGCTGGATCGCATGGCCGGCATCGGCCGCCGCGGCCGCGATGCCTTCCAGGCATTCGGCGAAGACCGGGTTGCGCAGCGTGGGCAGTACCACGCCCAGCACCTCGCTGCGCTGGCGGCGCAGGGTGCGGCCGGCGCCGAGAGGCCGGTACTGCAGGCGCCGGGCCACGGCCTCGACACGCGCGCGGGTGTCCGGCGAGACGCTCTGCGGCGTGTTGAACACCCGCGAGACGGTCGCGGCCGAGACCTGCGCCTCCAGCGCCACCGCATGGATGCTGGCGCGGCTCACCGCGGCGCCGCCGCGGGCAGCAGCCTGTCGCTGGCGATGCGGATGCCCACCGCCTCGCCCACGCACCAGGGGCTGTCGCGCGGCACATCGGCCAGCAGCGCAGCCTGGCCTTCGGCCTCCAGCCGCAGGCGCAGCCGGTCGCCGAGGAAACTGCGGTGCGCCACCCGGGCCAGCGAACGGCCGGCCAGCGGCGCGGTGAGCTCCACATCCTCCGGCCGCACCAGCAGGCCGTGCGGCGCGTTCTGCGCCAGCAGCACGCCGCCCAGCGGCACGTCGCCGCCGGCATCGGCCCGCAGGCGGTTGACCCGGCCGAGGAATTCGGCGACGAAGGGATGGGCGGGGTTGCGGTAGAGCGATTCGCCATCGCCCACCTGCACGATGGCGCCGCCCTGCATCACCGCCAGCCGGTCGGCGATGGCGAAGGCCTCCTGCTGGTCGTGGGTGACATGCACGGCGGTGATGCCCAGGCGCCGCAGCAGCTCGGCGAGTTCGTCGCGCAGGGTTTCCTTGAGCTGGGCATCGAGCGCGGCCAATGGCTCGTCGAGCAGCAGCACCCGCGGCCGGGTGGCCACCGCGCGGGCCAGGGCCACCCGCTGGCGCTGGCCGCCGGAGAGCTCGGCCGGCCGGCGGTGCTCCAGACCGGAGAGGCGCACCAGGTCGACCAGTTCGCCGACCCGCTGGCGGATCTCCTGCGCCGCCACGCCGCGCACCCTGAGGCCATAGCCGATGTTGGCCGCCACCGTCATCTGCGGGAACAGCGCGTAGCTCTGGAACACCATGCCGACGCCGCGGCGCTCGGCCGGGCGGTCGGTGACGTCCTGCTGGTCGAAGAGGATGCGGCTGCCGGCATCGGCCGCCTCAAGCCCGGCCAGCAGCCGCAGCAGCGTGGTCTTGCCGCAGCCCGAGGGGCCGAGCAGGGCCAGCACCTCGCCGGGCTCCACCTGCAGGCTGGTGGGCTGCAGGCCGCGGGTGCCGTCGGCATAGGTCTTGGCGCAGTTCTCCACACCGATGCGGGTGCGGAACAGTTGGGGATCCGGGGTCATGGGGAGATGCGTTTCTGCAGCCAGGCGGCGCAGCCCTGCAGTGCCCAGAGCACCGGCAGGACGACCGCGAGAAAGACGAAGGTATAGGCCGAGCCGAGCTCGATGCGCATGCTGGCGTAGCTGTCGGCCAGGCCCACCGGCAGGGTGCGGGTGAGCGGCGTGTGCAGCATCCAGGTGAGGTTGAATTCGCCGACCGACAGGGTGAACACCATCAGGCAGCCGGCGACGATGGCCGGCAGCACCGCCGGCACCAGAACGCCCAGGAAACGCTGGCCGAAGCCGGCGCCCAGGGTGCGCGCGGCCTCGTCCAGCGCGCGCAACTCGCCGCGGGCGAAGGCGGCGGCCACGCCGCGCACCATGAAGGGCAGGGTGAACACCACATGGCCGACCAGGATGAAGCCGAAGCCCTGGCGAAAGCCGGTGTAGCCGCCATAGGCCAGCAGCAGCGCCAGCGCGGTGGCCAGGCCCGGCACGGCCACCGGCAGGGTCAGCAGCTCCTCGAAGACACGCGCCAGCCGCGAACGGCTCTGCGACAGCGCCCAGGCGCAGGGCACGCCCAGCACCAGGGTGCAGGCCACGCAGGCCAGGGCCAGCAGCAGCGAGGCGGCCACCGTCTGGCCATACACATCCCACACCTGCAGCAGCCAGCGGGAGGTGAAACCGCTGGCGATGCCGCGGCTGTAGTTGACGACGAAGGCCGCGCTCACCGACACCGCCATCGGCGCCAGCAGGAACAAGGCCACCGCCGCGGTGATGCCCGCCAGCCAGGGCGAGCGGCCGTGCGCGGTTTTCATACCAGCCGCTCCGCGCCCGACAGGCGCCGCGCCACGAAGAGCACCGCCCAGGTCATCAGCCCCAGCGCCACCGACAGCGATGCGGCCAGGGGGAAGTTGGCGTAGTTGGTGAACTCGTTGTAGATGGTGATCGGCAGCACCTCGAACTGGCTGGCCAGGGTGAAGGCGGTGCCGAAGGCGCCCATGCAGGTGGCGAACAGGATGGCGCCGCAGGCCAGGGTGGTGGGCGCGAGCTGGGGCGCCCACACGTCGCGCACGATGGCCCAGGGCGAGGCGCCGAGCAGGCGGGCGGCCTCTTCCAGCGGCGCGTCCAGCGCCTCGGCCGCCGCGGTGTAGCTGGCGATGGCGCGGGGCAGCGAGAAATAGAGGTAGCCGAGCAGCAGCCCGGCCAGTCCGTAGGCGAAGGTGACGCGGCCCATGCCGGCCGCCGCCGTGGCCTGGGCCAGCAGGCCCTGCCGGCCGCCGAGCAGGATCACGAAGAAACCCACCACCACACCCGGAAAGGACAGCGGCACCGTGAGCAGCGACAGCAGGAGCCCGCGCCCGGCGAAGCGGCGCCGCCCCAGGTAGAGGCCGACGGCCGCGCCCAGCGCCAGCGTCAGCAGGGTCACGGCCACCGACAGCGCGGTGGTCTGCAGCAGGCTGGCCAGGTAACGCGGCTGGGTCAGCACCACGAAATAGGCCCGCGTGCCCTGCCCCGCCGCATACGGCAGGGCCAGCAGGCGGGCGGCCGGCAGCAGCCAGAAGGCCGCGAAGAAGATGGCGGCGGGCGCCGCGCAGGCGACCAGCAGCCTGCGCGCGCGGCCGTCGAAGGAGACGGCCATGGGATCAGCGCACTTCGCTCAGGTAACGCTCGGAGAAGCCCTTCTGCACCTCGGCCATGCGGCCGTAGTCGACCGGCTTGGCGCGGGCATAGTCGGCGGCCGGCAGGAACTGCGAGGCGACTTCCTTGGGCATGGCCACGTTGCGCACCGGGCGCAGGTAGGCACGGGCCCACAGGGCCTGGCCTTCGTCGGAGAGCACGAAGTCCAGCGCCTTCTTGGCCTCGGCCGGATGCGGCGCCTTGGCGGTCAGGCTCATCACGTAGGGCACGACCACGCTGCCTTCGGACGGGATCACGAAGGCCACGTTGGCGCCGTCCTTGTACTTGGCGCGGTAGGCGTTGAAGTCGTAGTCCAGCAGGATCGCGATCTCGCCGGACAGCACCCGTGCATAGGCGGTCTGCTTGGGCACGATGGGCTCGTTCTTCATCAGCTGCTTGAAGTAGTCGATGCCGGGGCCGAAGTTGTCCAGCGTGCCGCCGCGTGCCTGGTTGGCCGCCACCGCGCCGACATAACCGACGAAGGCCGAGGCCGGATCCAGGTAGCCCACCAGGCCCTTGTATTCGGGCTTGAGCAGGTCGGCCCAGGAGCGCGGGATCGGCTTGCCGCCCAGCGCATCGACATTGACCATGAAACCCAGGGTGCCCGAGTGGATGGTGAACCAGTGGCCGTCGGCATCCTTCAGGCCTGCCGGGATCTGGTCGAAGCCGGCGGGCTTGTAGGCGGCGACCAGGCCGTCCTTCTGCGCCTGGATGGCGAAGGTCACGCCCAGGTAGGCCATGTCGGCGACCGGGCTGGCGCGCTCGGCGGCCATCTGGGCCAGGGACTGGCCGGAGTTCTTGTTGTCCGGCGGCACGGTGACGCCGGTCCTGGCCTTGATGGCCTTGATCTGGGTGCCCCAATCGGCCCATTCGACCGGGCAGTTGTAGCAGATGGCGGTCTGCGCGAAGGCGGCGCCGGCGGTGGCCAGGCCCAGCGCCAGGGCGGCGGCGCGGGCGGCACGGGTGATCGAGCGTGACATGGGAATCCCTCTCCTGAAATGAAATCGTGGGGTGGCAGGGCCTGGGCTCTGCAAACGATTTCATTAGAAAAGGACGGTGTGACGCCGCCATGACGGGCGGCGCCCTGCCCTGCCCGCTCTCACCGGCCTTCAGTGTTCGAAGCGGTAGCCTTCGGCGGCGTGCAGGCCCCAGCCGCCGCCGCCGTCCAGCCGCAGCACATGGGTGTGGTGCTGCAGCACGCCGGGGCGGTGGGCGATGCTGACGATGGTGACGCCGCTGGCGCGCAGCCGGGCATAGAGCGCGGCCTCGTTGGCGTTGTCCAGCGCGCTGGTGGCTTCGTCCAGGATGGCCACCTTGGGGTGGTGCAGCAGCACCCGGGCGAAGGCCAGGCGCTGCTGTTCGCCGGTGGACAGGCGTTTTTCCCAGTCCTGCACCGCATCCAGGCCGCCGACCCGCTCGGCCAGGTCGCCCAGCTGCACCTCGCGCAGCAGCTGCAGCAGCTGGACGTCGTCGACCGGCGAGCGTTTGCTGGGATAGCAGACCTGGCTGCGCAGGCTGCCCACCTGCATGTAGGGCCGCTGCGGCAGGAAGAACACGTCCTTGGCCGGCAGGCAGTGCACCTTGCCGCTGCCGTTGCGCCAGAGGCCGGCGATGGCGCGCAGCAGCGAACTCTTGCCGCAGCCGCTGGCGCCGGTGATCAGCAGGGCGTCGCCCGGGTTCAGGTCCAGGTCCAGGTCGCGCACCAGCAGCCGGCCATGGCCGGGGGTGTAGAGGGTGACGGCTTCCAGGCCCAGGCGCTCGCCGGGGTGGATGCTGATCTCGCTGCGCGGCACCGCGCCAGCCGCCTCCGGCGCCGGCGGCATCACCAGCTGCGACAGCGCATGCAGCCGCCCGATGCCGGCGACGAAACGCGCCAGCTGGTCGAAGTTGTCCACGATCAGCGAGACGGCGCCCAGCACCGCCACGAAGGCGCCGGCCGCCTGCACCGCCGCGCCCACTTCCAGCTCGCCCGAGAGCACATCGTTGGCCAGGATGATGCTGGGCACCACCAGGGTCAGCTGGCTGAAGGCGCGCTGGCAGAGGTTGAGCGAGCGCTGCTTCTTGATGAGCCGCGCGTAGTTGTTGTAGACCGCGTCGAAGCGGTGGTCGATCTGCTCGCGCTCCTGCGATTCGCCGCGGTAGAAGGCGATGGATTCGGCGTTCTCGCGCAGCCGCATCAGGCCGAAGCGGAAATCGGCCTCGCGGCGCAGCTGCCAGAAGTTGAGCCGGATCAGCGGCGCGCCGAACACATACAGCACCCCCAGCGTGCCGACCAGCGCATACAGCACCAGGAAGCCCACCAGCACATGCGAGAGCGACCACAGCACGGTGCTGAAGGCCACCAGCTGCATGAAGGAGCCCAGCAGGATCAGCAGGAAGTTGGTGGAGCGGGCGGTGAAGGTGTCGATGTCCTCGCTGATGCGCTGGTCGGGGTTGTCGATCTCGCTCATCGAGCCCAGCTCGTAGTAGCGGCGGTTGCCCAGGTAGCCGTCGAGGAAGCGGCCGGTGAGCCAGCGTCTCCAGTGGTTGGAGAAGCTGTCGCGCATGTAGTAGTAGAAGGCGTAGACCGGCACCGCGAAGGCCAGCACCAGCAGCGCGGCGCGCACCGCATCCCAGAAACGGTCGCGTTCGCGGCCGGCCAGGGCGGAGGTCATCTCGCCGGCCTTCTGGTTGAGCATGACGGCCAGCTGGGTCTCGGCCAGCATCAGCACGATCATCAGGGCCAGCAGCAGCCAGGCGATGCGTTTCTTCTCGCCGGTCCAGTAGGGCTTGGCCACCTCCATGAACTGGCGCCAGGCATCCATCGACAGGGTCGGGGCCCGTCGCCGCCGCTTCTTGGGAGGAGGGACGGAGGGTGCATCTGCCGTGGCGGAGGGAAGCATCGGGGCGGGAAACGGAATCGGCAAAAGTGCTGCGCTGAATCTAGTTTCCGCACCTCCCGCGCCTTGTCGGACGAAATCCTGCCTGCCGCAGGAAAACGCCGCGTATCGGGGCGGCTTCAGTCGCCCAGCGCCACGCCCTCGCGGCGCGGGTCGGCGCCGCCGGCCCACACCGGGCGGCCGTCGGCCCGGCTGCGCCGCACGATGGCCTGGGTGCCGCTGGTCATCTCGATCTCGGTGACTTCGTGGCCGCGCGCCTTCAGGCTCTGCACCAGGGCGGGTGTCACCAGGCCTTTTTCCACCTCGGTCGGGCCGTTGCGGCTGCCGAAGTTGGGCAGGTCGATGGCGGCCTGCACGTCCATCCGCCAGTCGAGCAGGCCGACCAGGGTCTTGGAGACGTATTCGATGATCTGCGAGCCGCCCGGCGAGCCGACGGTGGCCACCAGCGCGCCGCTGGCCCTGTCGAAGACCAGGGTGGGCGCCATCGAGGAGCGCGGCCGCTTGCCCGGCTGCACCCGGTTCGCCACCGGCAGGCCGCCCTCGCTGGGCAGGAAGGAGAAGTCGGTCATCTCGTTGTTGAGCATGAAGCCGCGCAGCATCAGGTGCGAGCCGAAATAGCTCTCGATGGTGGTGGTCATGGAGATGGCGCCGCCGGCGTCGTCCACCGCCACGATCTGCGAGGTGGAGACACGCGGCGGCGAGTTGTCCGGCGCCAGCGCCACCGCCGTGCCCGCAGGCTTGCCCGGCTGGGCCTTGCCGCTGCTGCGCTCGCCGATGAGGGCGGCGCGCTCGGCGAGGTAGCGGGGATCGGTCAGGCCGCGCACATCGACCGGGATGAAGTCGCTGTCGGCCAGGTACAGGCCGCGGTCGGCATAGGCCTGGCGGCCGACCTCCGACAGCAGGTGCACCGCCTCGGGCCGCGGCTCCAGCCGGGCCGGCGTGCCGGCCGCCACCGGCGGCAGGGCCGACAGCGTGTATCGCGGCGCGCGTGCCTCCAGCGCCTGCAGGGTGCCCAGCATCTGGGCGATGGCCACGCCGCCGCTCGACGGGGGCGGCATGCCGCAGATGCGCCAGCTGCGGTAGTCGGAGCAGACCGGCTCGCGCTCCCGGGCGCGGTAGCCCTGCAGGTCGGCCAGCGAGAGCGAGCCCGGATTGGCGCCGCTGTTGACCAGGCGCACGATGTCCTGGGCGATGGTGCCGCCGTAGAGCGCGTCCGGCCCCTGCTGGGCGATGGTGCGCAGCGTGGCGGCCAGTTCGGGGTTCTTCAGCAGCGTGCCGGCCGGCTTGGGCTTGCCGTCGGGCTGCAGGAAATAGGCGGACATGGCGGGCGACTGGCCCATGAACTTGTCCGCCGCGATCTGGGTGTAGAGCCGCGGCGAGATCGGAAAGCCCCGTTCGGCCAGCTCGATCGCCGGCTGGAACAGGCGGGCCCAGGGCAGCTTGCCATGCTGGCGGTGCGCCAGTTCCAGCACCCGCAGCGTGCCCGGCGTGCCGACCGAGCGGCCGCCGATCTGCGCCTCGCTGAAGGCCATGGGCTGGCCGTCGGGGCGCAGGAAGAGTTTCTCGGTGGCGCCGGCCGGCGCGGTTTCCCGGCCGTCGAAGGCCTGCACCTTCTTGCCATCCCAGTACATGACGAAGGCGCCGCCGCCGATGCCGGTGGCCTGCGGCTCGACCAGGGTGAGCACCGCCTGCATGGCGACCGCCGCATCGATGGCCGAGCCGCCCTCGCGCAGCATCTGCCGGCCGGCCTCGCTGGCCAGCGGGTTGGCGGCGGCGGCCATGTGTTTGTCGGCATAGGTGGTGGCCAGGCCCGCGCGGTAGCCGGAGGCCACCTCGGGCGCCGCCGGCAGCGCGGCCGGGGCGCTGGCCACCGGCGGGGCCGCCGTCTGGGTGGAACAGGCGGCCAGCCAGCTGGCGGCCAGGATGGAAATGCCGGCCGATGCGGCCAGGCGCTGCTTGAGTTTCATGCGCTTGCGCTCCTATGGACCCCAGGCTGGAGTGGCTGCATTGTGCAAGTGCCCTGGCCGCTCCTTCATCCGGATGAATCCTCCCTGCCAGTCAGCGCAACGCAGGCTGCAATGGCTTGCGATGAGGGCAAGCCCCCTAAACTCGGCCCATGCCCTTGAGAACCCCGCTTCCAGCCCTGCCGGGCACTTCCCGGCCGGCAGCGCCCCGGGTGCTGCAGGAGCAGGCGCTGCGTTATTTCATGGAGGTGGTGCGCAGCGGCTCGGTCACGGCCGCGGCCGAGCGGCTGAACGTGGCGCCTTCGGCCGTTAGCCGGCAGATCGCGCGGCTGGAACAGGAACTCGACTGCCTGCTCTTCGAGCGCCGGGCCCGCGGCATGGCACTCAATGCGGCGGGCGAGCTGCTCGCCGCCCATGCCCGGCGCTCGACGCAGGAAATCGAGCGGGTGACGCAGGACATCCAGGCGCTGC